>CAMDXA010000001.1 GCA_945878065.1 Bordetella parapertussis
GCAGACGCATTGAAAGCGATGACGGCGGGCAGGAACATGGCGTTCAACGTGCCGTGGTGCAAGCGCGGGTTGATGCCGCCCAGACTGTGGCTGAGCGAATGCACGCAACCCAAACCTTTTTGAAACGCCAATGCGCCTTGCATGGATGCGCTCATCATTTGCAAGCGCGCATCCCGGTCTTGCCCATTGCGCGTGGCTTTTTCAATGTTGGCCCAACCGCGTTGCAAACCATCTAAAGCAATGCCGTCAGCAGGTGGATTGAAAGCGGCTGACATGAAGGTTTCCATGCAATGTGCGATCGCGTCCATGCCCGTGGCGGCGGTCATCAAAGGTGGTAAGCCCAGTGTCAAGTCGGGGTCGAGCAAGGCAGCTTTGGGTACCAGATGCCAGGAATGGAAACCGAGTTTGCGACCGTCATCCACAATGATGATGGCACCGCGTGCCACTTCGCTGCCAGTGCCGGCTGTGGTGGGAATCGCAATCAAGGGCAAGACTTTGTCGGTGATACGCGCTGAACCGCCTTCAATCGTTGCGTAAGTGGTCAGCGGTCCCGGGTGGGTGGCAGCAATCGCCACGCCTTTGGCACAGTCCATGGAAGAACCGCCGCCGATAGCGATCAGGCCGTCGCAATGGTTGGCCGTGCACAAAGCGGTGGCGGCACGCACCGCAGCTTCAGTCGGGTTGGACGGAGTGCCGTCAAACACCGTGCAAGTCACACCAGGCAGTGCATCCAAAGTTTTTTGCAATAAACCAGCCGCTTTGATACCCGCGTCCGTGACAATCAATGGGCGACTGATCAGGTGTTTCTGGCATTCCTCGGCCAGCCGTTGGAGCGCACCAGGTTCGATGTGAATTTGCGTGATGTAGAGAATGCTCGACATGTAGTTGCCTCTAATGCGTTGTAGGATGCTGCGACTTTAACGGACTCCGGCAGATAACTTTATGCAAAAACAAGACTATCGTTTTTTTCATCCTTTGCGCGTGCGTTGGGTGGAAGTGGACATGCAAAAAATCGTTTTCAACGGTCATTACCTGATGTACTTTGATACGGCGGTGGGTGATTATTGGCGAAGTCTGGCGCTGCCTTATGAACAAACCATGCACGACCTGGGCGGCGATTTGTACGTGGTGAAGTCCTCCTTGGAATACAAAGCCTCAGCGGTTTACGATGATTTGCTGCACATCGGCATGCGCTGCCAGCGCATCGGCAATTCGTCCATCACTTTTCAAGCCTGTGCTTTCCGTGGCAACCAAGTGCTGGTAACAGGCGAACTGGTTTATGTGTACGCGGACCCGACCACACAAACTTCCAAGCCGGTCCCGCAAGAACTGCGCGACACCTTGCTTGGCTTCGAGCAAGGTGAAGCCATGGTCAAGCTGCAGCTCGGCAGTTGGGGTACTTTGAAAAATGTGGCTGGCAGCTTGCGCACCGAAGTGTTTGTCGAAGAACAAGGCGTCAGTCAGGCGTTGGAATGGGATGAAGACGATGCCCGTTCTGTGCATGCAGTACTGCGAAACCGCATGGGGTTGCCGGTTGCCACTGGTCGGCTGCTGCCTGCGGTCGAGGGTGTTTCAAAAATTGGACGCATGGCGGTCAAGCGTAAATTGCGCGGCCTGAAGTTGGGAGACCATGTATTGACGGGTTTGCTGAATGCGGCCCGCCAACGCGGTGACCGTGAAGTGGTGTTGCATGCGCAGTGCACTGCTGAGAATTTTTACCAACGGCAAGGTTTTATTCGCCGAGGCGATGTGTTCCAAGAAGCCGGCATGGACCATGTGGAAATGGCCATCACACTTTGACTTAACAACACATCACAGAGGCTGGATGACGCCGGGATCGGGCCGGTGCAACCACTCAGCCCATTCATCCGCCAGCCTGCCGGATTCGGCGATAGCGGTTTGCCACACTTTCACCCGCCCCTTAAGGTCACCTTGGTAGGCCATGAAATCGGTGCGATCAGGCAACTTACCATGGTGCAATGTTTTCACCCAATCCGGATGAGGTGACAACACGATGGTCGTGTCTAAAAATGGCGTTGCTGCATGACGCCACCACAATTTCTTGTCCAGCCAACCCGGCACGACGTTTTTTTGAAAATGTGGATAAAGCGTCAGTCCCTTTGCTTCTCGGTAATCCAGGTGCAAGTGGTAATCGGTGATGCCGCCATCCCAATAGGCACCCGTCGGTGCGCCTGCGATGTCGTGAACCGCATTGAGCACAAACGGGATGGAACAACTGGCTTGCATGGCATCCAAAAAATTGTCTTCACTGAGTGCGAATTGCCGGGTTGTGTAATCGAGCACACGAAAAGGCAGGGGTTGCGCATGGCCCAAAAAAGGCGAGGAGAAAACCACGCGCTCCAACCAGCCACCCATGGCACTGCGGTTGACCAGGTTGGTCAGATAAGCTGCGCCATAACCCAAGGTTCGTCGCACCGGCGTGTCACGTTTCAACAGGCCGCGACCACGCGACGTCATGACATGCAATCGGTAACGCGGGTGCTGCAACACCTTGTGTATTCGGCCGTTGTAAAACCGGTGCAAGTTGGCTGCGAAATCGTCACTCACCTGTTGTGGTGTGGGGCGATTTTGTCCGGGTGCCAACTTGTAGTCCTGATGCACATAAGCCTCTTCAAGGGCCAGCAACTCAGCCCGCGGATCGGGCAAGCACGCCGTGGCCATGCGCCATGCGCCGATAGACGCTCCCACCAGGTCAATGGCTTGGTTGCTGCGCGGCAGCCATTGGTCAAACAAATAGCGGTCTATCGGCCCGAGTATCAACCCCTTGGGGCCGCCCGCAGCCCCGGGAATGACGCTGATGTCGTGTGGCTGCAGACCCTGTGCCTGGATATGTGCCAAGGCCTGCGGACCCGCGTGAATGCACAAGGCTTTCATGGATCAAGGACTCAGTGACCGCGCAAAGCCTGTTTCAATTGAATGCCAATATCCTGGCGTTCGGCAAACGGGTCGGGCGGGTTGGTGCCGGTCACGATGGCATCAAACCGTGTTTTGGCGTTGCCCAGCGCTTTGGGGTGGCTGTAAATATAAAACTGGTTCAGGCGTATCCCGTCAAACACCATTTGCGCGACTTGTGCCGCGCTGACCTTGCCGCTGCCGACTGCTTTGTCGCTCATGGCCTGCCCGATGAGTTGGCTTTGTGTGGGCTTTGCTGCTGCCAAGTGGCCGGGACGGTTTCTTTCGCTTTGGTTGATACCTGTCGGCACAAAGTAGGGGCACAACACACTCGCGCTGATCTGGTCAGTGACCAAATTCAAATCTTGAAACAAAGTTTCTGTGAGAGACACCACCGCGTGTTTGGTGACGTTGTAAATGCCCATGTTCGGCGGTGTCAGCAAACCCGCCATGCTGGCCGTGTTGACGATATGGCCTTGCCAATGCGGGTCTTGCTTGGCAGCTTCCAGCATCATGGGTGTGAACAAACGTACGCCATGAATCACACCCCACAGGTTCACACCGAGCAGCCATTCCCAGTCTTGCACCGAGTTTTCCCAAACCAGTCCGCCAGCGCCCACCCCTGCGTTGTTGAATACAAAATGCGGCGCACCAAAACGCTCTTTCACGTCGTTGGCCAGGGTTTGCATGTCGTCGGCGTTCGACACATCGACGCGCTTGGCCATGACTTGCACACCCAGCGCTTTCATTTCATCGTGAGCGGTTTTGAGCGCGTCTTTTTGCACATCGACCAGCACCAAATTCATGCCGAGTGACGCGCCTATGCGGGCGCATTCCAAACCGAAACCGGATGCGCCGCCGGTCAATACAGCTGTTTTGCCTTTGAAGTCTGTGATCATGCGTCCACCTTTTTCATGATGAAGCCCATGCGCGGGAAGTGCACATGTACCGTTCCTGTCAGCGGGTCACTGCGCTCCAAGGTCAAGCGAGTGCGTGTGGCGGCCACGAGTTTGCCCTGCGTGGGCTCGGTGCCAAAACTGTCCGCGGCCACGGTGACTTGTGTGCCTAATGGAAAACCGTGCTCGTCTTGGAACACATCATCCGTCAGGGGGACGGGCTGCGCGTTCTTGGCAGCTTGAATGGCATCTGCGGCAGTGAGGGCGTGTTCCTTGCCGTGTCCGAACGCTGACATGCGCTTGTACCAATCGCGCACCAGTGGTGTGGCATCCAAAATGCTGTCGATCACAGGTACTTTGGCGATGGTGAACCATACCGAGTGGTAAACAGAAAAATCCGCCAGACAAGGTGTGTCGCCCAATAAAAACGCATGGTCCTCCAACATGCTGGAGATGCGACGCAAATGGCTTTTGTACATGGCCGTGGCATCAGCCGCTGGCATGCGTGCACCACCGCCCCGCATGGCTTGTCGGTCAGCGGCAAAAATCTTCACCACATCTTCAGGCATGGTGCCCATGACATGTTGCGCCCCCTTGGGTTGAAAGTTGTAAGCCATGGCCACGGGGAACAATAAGGTGTCAGCCCATTGCGCCAAGCTGCGCACCAGACCTTTGGGTGCTGCGTTGTAGAGCGATGGTGCTGGTGCCATGTGCTCCAACACATCGCATATCAAAGCAGTGTCGCAATAAATGTCTGCGCCGATTTGCAGCACAGGCGTTTTGCGGTAGCCGCCGGTCAAAGGCATCAAATCAGGTTTGGGCATGACCATGGGAATGTGCACGCCTTGCCAAGCGATGTTTTTGTAGCCGAAGATAAGCCGGATTTTTTCGGCAAACGGCGATGTGGGGTAATGGTGAAGAATCATGCGGCCTCAGATCTTGACGACTTGCTTGCCGAAATTTTTGCCCTTGAGCAAACCGAAAAACGCTTCTGGTGCATTCGCCAAACCCTGCGCCACGGTTTCACGCGGCTTGAACTTTCCGCTGCCAACCAACTCACCGAGTTCTTTCAAAGCGACCGGCCAATCGGCGGGATGTTCGCTGACGATAAAGCCTTGCACCTTCATGCGGTTGACCAAAATCAGCGATGGGTTGGCCATCGGTATTGGGTTGCCGTTGTAGCCGGAGATCATGCCGCAGACCGCAATGCTGCTGAAATGGTTCATGCGCAACATGACGGCGTCGAGCACCATGTCGCCGACATTTTCAAAATGGCCGTCAATGCCGTCTGGACAGACTTCTTTCAAGGCTTTGGACAGCGACAAATAATCGCTGTGCAGTTTGTAATCGATGCAGGCATCGAAGCCGAGTTCGTTGGTGACGTAATCGCATTTGTCTTTGCCGCCTGCGATACCAATGACGCGGCAACCGCGTGCTTTGGCCAATGCGCCAAAAGCGCTGCCCACCGCTCCGCTGGCGGCACTCACCGTCAGCGTTTGACCGGCCTTGGGTTCGATGATGCGCACCAAGCCGTGCCAGGCAGTCACGCCGGGCATACCGACAGCGCCTAAAAAGTGACTGATAGGTACATGCGTGGTGTCTATCTTGCGCAGCATGCCAGGCGTGTCAGCATCCACCACACTGTAGGTTTGCCAGCCACCCATGCCGACCACTTTGTCGCCTGCGGCAAACCCGGGATGGCGGCTTTCCACCACTTCGCCGACCGTGCCGCCGATCATCACGCTGTTGAGCGGTTGCGGCAAGGTATAGCTTTTCACATCGTTCATGCGACCGCGCATGTAGGGGTCGAGGCTCAGGTATTCGTGTTTGACCAGCACTTGCTTGTCTTGCAACGCAGGAGTGTCCAAGGTGAGCAATTGAAAATTCTCGGCAAGAGGTTCACCCTTGGGGCGGCTGACCAAATGGACTTGCGGATTGTGTGGCATGCGTATCTCCAGAAATGTTGAAATGGGTGAATGAATTAACCGCCAGAAATGCAACTGACGCCGCCATCGACTGCCAGCCATTGGCCGGTGATGTGTTTGCCAGCATCTGATGCGTACAACAAGGCCAGGCCTTTGAGGTCTTCGTCGTCGCCTAATCTGCGCAAGGGAGCGTGTGCTGCCATGTTTTCTTCGCCCATGTTTTTCAATAAACCAGCGGTCATTTTGCTGGGGAAAAACCCTGGGCAAATCGCGTTCACACGTATACCGTGTTCGCCCCACTCGCCTGCCAGCGCGCGGGTGAAATTGATGACTGCGGCTTTGGAGGTGTTGTAGGCCAGGGTTTTCATGCCGCTGGGGTTGCCGCCTAAACCTGCAATGGAAGCCACATTGATGATGCTGCCGCCGTGGCGTGGAATCATGCTGTGCTTTCCTATGTATTGGCTCAAAATGAAATAGCCGCGCACGTTCAGGTTCATGACCTTGTCCCAGGCTTCAATCGGGTGGTCTTCAGCAGGCGCGCCCCAGGCGGCTCCAGCGTTGTTCACCAGAATATCCACATGACCGAATGCCTTGAGTGTTTCTGCAGCCAAGCGGTGAATGTCTTTTTCATCCGCGCAATCAGCGGCAATCCATTGCACGTCAATGCCTGCGGCTTTCAATTCAGCAGCGGAAGATTCAAGGTCGGACGCTTTGCGCGAACTCAGCATGATGCGTGCACCGGCTTCACCCAGCGACTGCGCGAGTTGCAGCCCGAGTCCGCGCGAGCCGCCGGTGACCAAAGCGGTCTTGCCTGTCAAAACAAAAAGTTGTTTTACTGTGCGTGTCATGGTGTGTTTCCGTTCAAAAAAAGTGGATCAAAAAGCGTCTTCAGGCATATCGGCGCAAGTGGCGTCTTGGGACCGCACCACGTTCAGCCAAGCACCGGTTTTCGGTAATTCGTAATTGAAAAAATACTGGCAGGCTTGTCTTCTTCCACGGCTGGCAGCGTCATCAGCTTGGCTGGACAGCGACACATCTAACCATATCCACGCCAGCACGGTGTGACCAAAGGCTTGCATATAGGGCACCGCATTCGCCAACGACAAGGCCGGGTTGTCGCCTTGCCAAGCATCGCCCGTGGCTTGAACCACATGCGCCCATGCGTTTTGCAGCGCTGTGGCTTGTTGTTTTTGAATGTCCGTCGTCGCGTGTTGGCACGTGACTTGGATGCGCTGACCCAGCAATTGCAAACCCAATCCCTTGTCAAGCAACACTTTGCGTCCCAGCAAATCCATGGCCTGAATACCGTGTGTGCCTTCGTGGATCATGTTCAAGCGGTTGTCGCGCCAGTATTGCTCGACCGGGAAATCTCGCGTGTAGCCATAACCGCCGTGTATTTGTATCGCCAGACTGTTGGCCTCTAAACACCATTCGCTGGGCCAGCTTTTCACGATAGGTGTCAGCACTTCAAGCAACCATTGCGCTTCGTGTTGCTGTGCTTTGTCACCGGTATGCAATTCATCAACCAAGCGTGCGCAGTACACGCCAAGCGCCAACGCGCCTTCACCATAGGCTTTTTGCGCCAGCAGCATGCGCTTGATGTCAGCATGCTCAATCAAACGCACAGGTGGCTGAGATGCGTCTTTGCCTGCGGGCCCGACCGGTCTGCCTTGAGTGCGTGTGCGGGCATAGTCCAGCGATGCGTAGTACCCGGCCAAGCCGAGCATGGTCGCAGCCAAGCCCACACCGATGCGCGCTTCGTTCATCATGTGGAACATGCATTTCAAACCTTGGCCCGGTTGGCCCACCAAGTAACCGATGGCACCTGCACTGCCGCGCACCGGGTAGCGGCCTTCGCCGAAATTCAATAAGGTGTTGACGGTGCCGCGCCAGCCAAGTTTGTGGTTCAAGCCCGCCAATGCCACATCGTTGCGTTCACCGGTCAATTCACCCTCTGTGTTGACCAAATGCTTGGGCACGATGAACAAAGAAATGCCTTTGGTGCCGGGAAGGGTTTTCCCATCGGGACCAGGGATTTTGGCCAACACCAAGTGGATGATGTTTTCTGTCAGTTCGTGGTCACCGGTGGAGATCCACATTTTGTTACCGCGCAGTCGGTATCGGGCACCCAGTGGGTCGTCTGCATGGTCGGCACCGTCGGGCGTGGCGCGGGTGGCGACATCCGACAAGGACGAACCTGCTTGCGGCTCTGACAAGCACATGGTGCCCGCAAAACGGCCGGAGAATTCATTCAACGCAAACACTTGTTTTTGCAGATCGCTGCCATGCGCCATCAACAAATTGGCGTTACCCACGGTCAACATGCTGGCCCCGATGCTGACTGAAGCACAGGCGAAAAATGCGTTCGCTGCCGCTTCCACGGTGTAAGGCAATTGCATGCCGCCGATCTCGTAGTCTTGCGCGGCGCTGAGCATGCCGCTGGCTGCATACGCATTCAAAGCCTCTTGGGTACAAGCAGGCAATATGACTTTCTCGCCATCAAACGCAGGCTCTTGTATATCCACGGTGCGGTTGAACGGCGCGTATTTTTCACGCGCGATACGTTCGCAAGTGTCAAGCACGGCATCAAAGGTTTCACGCGAATGGTCAGCAAAACGCTCACGTGTTTGTAAGCCCTCTGTATGTAGCCATTCGTAGAGTAAAAAATCGACAGTGTTGCGCAGGGACATGGGGTGACTTTAAAAGAAAAAAACCCGTCACGGTGGACGGGTTGTCTTGTGGATGACTGCCAGGCTTACAGCACTTCAAACACACCGGCAGCGCCCATGCCGCCGCCAATGCACATGGTGACGCAGACGCGCTTGGCACCACGGCGTTTGCCTTCGATCAAGGCGTGTCCCGTCAGGCGTTGGCCGCTGACACCATAAGGATGGCCCACGGCGATGGCACCGCCATTCACATTCAATAACTCTGGTGGAATGCCCAATTTGTCGCGGCAATACAGCACTTGCACCGCAAATGCTTCGTTCAATTCCCACAAGTCAATATCAGCGATGGTCAAACCCAAGCGCTTGAGCACTTTCGGAATGGCATAGACCGGACCGATACCCATTTCATCAGGTTCGCAACCGGCAACTGCAAAGCCAAGGAATCGACCCAGCGGTTTGAGGTTGTGTTTGGCCGCGTATTCTTCACTGGTGATCACACAGGCACCGGCGCCGTCAGAAAACTGGGAGGCATTGCCGGCAGAAACCACGCCACCGGGAATGGCGGGTTTGATGCCAGCGATACCTTCGGCGGTGGTGCCTTCACGCAAGCCTTCATCCACACTGACGGTGACTTGTTTGGTCATCATGCCCATGACTTTGTCGACCACACCGGCTTGCACCGTGATGGCTGCAATTTCGTCATTGAATTTGCCGGCAGCTTGGGCCGCGCAAGCTTTTTGCTGGCTGGCTGCGCCGTATTCGTCCATGCGGTCACGACCGATGTTGTAGCGCTTGGCAACTTGCTCGGCGGTTTGCAGCATGTTCCAGTAAATTTCAGGCTTTTTCTTCATCAGCGCGGGGTCAGCCAGCATGTGCTGGTTCATTTCCTGTTGCACACAAGAAATGCTTTCCACACCACCAGCCACATACACATCACCTTCACCGGCGATCACTCGCTGCGAAGCCAATGCAATGGTTTGCAGACCGGAAGAACAAAAGCGGTTGACGGTCAAGCCGCTCACTGTGATGGGGCAATCGGCCATGAGCGCGATTTGACGCGCGATGTTGGCGCCAGTGGCACCCTCAGGGTTGGCGCAACCCATGATGACATCTTCGACTTCTGCCGCGTCAATACCGGCGCGGGCGATCGCGTGTTTGACCGAGTGTCCGCCCAGGGTTGCTCCGTGGGTCATGTTGAAAGCGCCTCTCCAGCTTTTGGCTAAAGGCGTGCGTGCAGTTGAAACAATGACGGCGTTTGTCATGGTGTGTCCTTAATTGAAATTTTTACCTTCGGCGACCAATCGGGCAAGCAACGGGGCCGGTTGCCAGAATGAGGCGTCGTCATGCGGGTTTTGAGAGAAGCGGTGCATGGTTTGCACCATGTTGAATAAACCGAACTGATCGGCGTACATCATGGGGCCGCCACGGTAAATGGGGAAACCGTAACCGGTGATGTAAACCATGTCGATATCGCTGGCCCGGGCTGCAATACCTTCTTCCAAAATGTAAGCCGCTTCGTTGACCAAGGAAAACACCAAACGCTGCACGATTTCATCGTCACTGATTTTGCGGTTCGTGATGCCCAGCGACTGTCTGTGGCCAGCAATCATGTCCTCAACTTCTTTGCTGGGAATCGCGTCGCGCTTACCCGGCACATAGTCGTACCAACCCTTGCCTGCTTTTTGGCCGAAACGTCCCATTTCACACAACAAATCAGCTGTTTTGCTGTATTTCATGTCGGGCTTTTCCACATAACGGCGTTTGCGGATAGCCCAGCCGATGTCGTTACCGGCCAAGTCACCCATGCGAAACGGGCCCATGGCAAAGCCAAATTTTTCAACGGCTTTGTCTACCTGTTGCGGCGTGCAGCCTTCTTCAATCAAGAAACCAGCTTGGCGGCTGTATTGTTCGATCATGCGGTTGCCGATGAAGCCGTCGCACACGCCCGAAACCACTGCCGTCTTTTTGATTTTTTTGGCCACCGACATGACGGTAGCCATGACGTCTTTCGCCGTGTTTGCACCGCGCACCACTTCTAAAAGTTTCATCACATTGGCAGGGCTGAAAAAATGCAAACCGACAACGTCGTGCGGACGTTGTGTGAAATACGCAATGGCGTTCACATCCAATGTGGACGTGTTAGAGGCCAGGATGGCGCCGGGCTTCATCACTTCATCGAGTTTTTTGAACACCTGTTCTTTGACGCCAATTTCTTCGAAAACCGCTTCAATCACCAAATCAGCATCAGCCAAATCTTCGTAGTTCAGGGTAGTGCTGAGCAAGTCCATGCGCTGCTTGAGTTTGTCTTCTTTCAGCTTGCCTTTTTTGACTTGCGCTTCATAGTTGCCGCGCAGAATACCCACGCCCTTGTCCAGCGCTTCTTGTTTCATTTCCAACATCTTCACTGGGATACCAGCGTTGAGAAAATTCATGCTGATGCCGCCACCCATGGTGCCCGCGCCAATGACCGCGACAGATTTGATCTCGCGCTGAGGCGTATCTGAAGGCACATCGTCGATCTTGGAAGCAGCACGTTGGGCCACAAACAAATGACGCAGCGCACGGCACTCAGGCGTCCACATCAGGTTGGTGAAGATCTCACGCTCGGCCGCCATGCCTTGGTCGAACTTCATTTTGGTGGCGTTTTGCACGGCCTCAATGCATTTGGGGGGTGCCGGGTATTTGCCTTTGGTCATGCCGTTGACCATGTTCAGGCTGAATTTGAAAAACGCGTCTGCATTCGGGTGTTTGCATGGCAGGTTACGCACCAGTGGCAGCGGTGTCGTGCCGACCACGCTTTGCGCAAATGAAATAGCTTCTTGCAACAAACTGTCTTTGGACTCAGCCATCAGGTCAAACAATTTTTGACCCGGCAACATGGCGAGCATTTCACTCTTGACAGGTTCGCCGCTGACGATCATGTTCAAAGCCGCTTCGACGCCGATGACACGCGGCAGTCGTTGCGTACCGCCAGCGCCGGGGATCAAACCCAGTTTGACCTCGGGCAATGCGACATCGGTACCGGGAGCGGCCACGCGGTAATGGCAACCCAGCGCCAATTCCAAACCACCACCCATGGCCACGCTATGAATAGCAGCAACCACAGGTTTGTTGCAGTTTTCCAGTGCAGAAATGACGCTAAGCAAATGGGGCTCTTGGAGGGCTTTGGAAGAGCCGAATTCTTTGATGTCAGCACCCCCTGAAAAAGCCTTGCCCGCGCCGGTAATCACTATCGCTTTGACGGCATCGTCTGCCTCGGCTTGCTGCACACCCTGCACGATGGCTTGTCGGGTTGACAGTCCCAGTCCATTGACGGGCGGGTTATTCATGGAGATCACGGCGACATCGCCATGAACTGCGTAATCAGCACTCATGTAAGTTCCTTGTGAATGGAGATGGATTAAAAAAGAACGACCGTACTTTTTTGTGAATTGTAGACCGAAGTCTCAGTGTTTTGTCAGACTTCTAGCCATTCTTTGCGAACTGCTGCGTCTTCTCTTAAACGCTCAGGCGTACCGTCAAACACCATGCTGCCGTGACCCATGACCAATGCGCGGTCGGAGATTTGCATGGCAATCGTCAGTTTTTGTTCAATCAACAAAACCGACACACCGCGGTTGCGAAGTTCCTGTAAAAACACACCTACTTGTTCGACGATTTTCGGTGCCAGTCCTTCAGTGGGTTCGTCGATGATGATGAGTTCAGGGTCGCCCATGAGGGTGCGGCACAGGGTCAGCATTTGCTGCTCACCACCCGACAAAACACCCGCCTCGGTGTGTTGACGTTCACGCAAGCGGGGAAAAAGTTGGTACATATCATCAAAGTGCCAGCGCCCTTTGGGTACCTTGCCTTTGAGTCCCAGCAACAAGTTTTGATGAACCGTGAGTTTGGGGAAAATATCGCGGTTTTCAGGCACATAACCGATGCCCATGTGGGCAATGTCAAAGGGTTTGCGACCCACCAGGTTTTGCCCCCTGAAGGTCATGGTGCCGTGGCAATCAACCAAACCCATGATGGCTTTGGCGGTGGTGGATCTGCCAGAACCATTGCGGCCCAACAACGCCACAATTTCGCCTTGGGCAATGTCAAAGCTCACGTCCTGCAACACATGACTTTTGCCGTAATACGCATGAAGTTGGTCAATATGGAGCATGGTCAGTGGCCTTGGTCGGGTGAACTGCCCAAGTAGGCCTCTTGCACGCGGGCATTGGCGCGCACTTGGTCTGGGGTGTCAAATGCAATGACTTCGCCATACACCAACACTGCAATTTTGTCGGCCAAGCCAAACACTACGCCCATGTCGTGTTCAACCGTCAGCAGGGTTTTGCCTTGCGTGACATTTTTGATCAATGCAATGAAGCGCTCGGTTTCGCTTTTGCTCATGCCGGCAGTAGGTTCATCAAGCAACACCACATCTGCGCCGCCGGCCATGGTGATGCCGATTTCCAAGGCGCGTTGCTCTGCATAGGTCAGGTTCATGGCCAATACATCGCGCTTGTGCGCCAGCTGGATGCGCTCCATCCATACATGCGCCAAATCATTCGCATCTTTTAAACGATTTAAAAAAGTCCAAAAACTGTAGCGATGCCCCAAGCTCCACAGCACAGAACAGCGCAGGTTTTCAAACACGCTCAGCTTAGGAAAAATATTGGTGATCTGAAAACTGCGAGACAAACCTTGGCGATTGATTTCAAAGGGTTTGAGTCCGTCAATGCGTTGGCCGTGTAAATGGATTTCGCCGCTGGTGGGGGCAAACCTGCCACTGATCAGGTTGAACAGGGTGGATTTGCCCGCCCCATTGGGACCGATGATGGCCACGCGCTCGCCCGCTTGAACCGTCAAATCAACACCGCGGATGATTTGCGTTTTGCCAAATTGCTTGTGCAGGTTGCGGAGAACCAAAGAGGGAATCGGGTTCATGTGGTGCCTCCCCTGCCCGCCAGTTCAGACTGCACTTGGTCCCAAACAAGCTTGAAGCGTTTGCGCTGCCATTCGAACAATCCAAGACCAGCCAGCAATAAGGTGCCAGCAACCCACCAATGGCTGCTGGCATGCGTGTCTAAGGTGACACCCGCAAACACCAGCTGAGAACTCATGGCGGCATTGAGTTGTATGTGATAAATCATTTCAATCAGCGCGCTCGCACCCGCAAGCATCAATAAACCAGACAACAACAAACCTGTATAGCTACTGAGCAAACGGCCAAAAGCACCGGCTTTGATGATGCGCAGGTTCACCATGACCAAGGCTGCAAAACCTCCCGGCGCATAAACCACCATGAAAAGAAAGATAAAGCCCAAGTAAAGAAGCCAGGCCTTGGTCAGTTCTGACAACAGCACAAATGCCAGCACCATCAAAATTCCACCCAACACAGGGCCAAAAAAGAAAGTTGCACCGCCTAAAAATGTGAACAGCAAATACGCGCCTGATCGCGCTGGGCCCACCACTTCGGCAGTCACGATTTCAAAATTGATCGCTCCCAAACCACCGGCAATGCCTGCAAAAAAACCCGCAATGATGAATGCGCGGTAACGAACTTGCTGTGTGTTGTAGCCGATGAATTCCACACGCTCCGGATTGTCTCGAACCGCATTCAGAATGCGACCCAATGGTGTTTGCGTCAAGGCATACAACAAGCCCATGCTGACAAGGGTGTAGATAGCAATCAAATAATAAACTTGTCGTTGGGGCCCGAAATTGATGCCCATCACCGCTTCACCCACCACGCGGTTACCGGACACCCCGGCTTCGCCGCCGAAAAATTCTGAAAACATCAGTGACATGGCGAACACCAGTTCGGCCATGCCCAAGGTGATCATGGAGAAGGTAGTTCCGGATTTGCGCGTGGTGACAAAGCCCAACAAAATGGCAAAGCCCATACCGGCCAACCCTCCGACCAAGGGTAGCAAAGACACAGGCACATGAAAACTGCCCTGCCCCAGCATGTTCAATACATGGATGGTGAAATAACTTCCCATGCCGCTGTAAACCGCATGCCCAAAACTGAGCATGCCGCCTTGTCCCAGCAAGATGTTGTAAGACAGACAAGCGATGATCGCAATGCCCATCTGGGACATCATGGTCATGGATAAATTGCTCGTGAATACCCAAGGTGCCACGACCAACAGCAGGGCAAAAAGCCCCCATGCCAGTTGACTGGAGGAAATAAAACGGTTCTTGATGGCGTTTTCAGACATCGCGTTTGCCCAATAAGCCGCGCGGGCGGAAGATCAGAATCAACACAAGGAACAAATAGGGCAACACGGGCGCAGCCTGGGAAACCGACAGTTGGAGCATGGTGTTGTTTTGTGCGTTGGCGGACAGTTTGACACCTAAGTCGGTGAGCAATTGCAAAATCGAGTAGTCGACGGCCACGGCAAATGTCTGTATCACGCCAATCAACAGTGACGCCAGAAATGCGCCGCTGAGCGACCCCATGCCGCCGACCACCACCACCACAAAGATGACAGAGCCCACGGTGGCCGCCATTGCAGGTTCGGTGATGAAGGTAAAGCCGCCAATCACGCCCGCCAAGCCCGCCAAGCCAGTGCCCATGACGAATACCAGCATGAAAATGCGCGGGACATTGTGGCCCAATGTTTCAACAGTTTCTGGATGGGTGAGCGCCGCTTGAATAATCAACCCGGCGCGTGTTCGGGTCAGCACCCACCACAGGCTCAGCACCATGCCGATGGCAGTGAGCATGATGAAGCCACGCGTGGCTGGGAATGGCGAACAAACAATACGAACAGCGGCGTCTGCCGAGGTGCAAGCCTCACCGGCTGAACCGGTGACCAACGACAAACCTTGCACTGAATGGTTGATGAGTGTGAACAGAGGACCTTGCAAAACAGCTGGCGGGGTGAAGTCGACAGCGACCCTGCCCCACACCAACTGAACCACTTCCAGCACCACGTAAGACAGGCCGAAAGTGACCAGCAGTTCTGAAACATGGCCCATTTTGTGAACCCGTCTGAGCACTTGGCTTTCAAATAACGCTCCGGCCGCGCCAGTCAGAACAGGGGCCAGAAAAAGCGCCAGCCAAAAACCAAGGGCTCCACTCAAGGTGTAACCAAAATACGCGCCCAGCATGTAAAAACTGGCGTGGGCGAAATTGAGTACCCCCATCATGCTGAAGATCAGGGTCAAGCCTGAGCTCAGCATGAAAAGCAATAAGCCATAACTCAAGCCGTTCAACATGGAAATCACAAAGAATTCCATGTCAGCTCCGAGAGTCAGTGCAAAAAGAACGCCTGAAGGCAGGCGGGTACCGCAAAAAATTCACGTCAAGGCATCTTCATTTGGCAACTGGTGGGTGTACTGGAAACAAAGGGTTCAAAGGTTTTGACCAGCGCCAGGGTCATGCCAGTGTTTTCCGGGCTGTAAGGGAATTTTTTGTCGGCCTTTTGCCAGACGGTGATGTACAAGGTTTGCTGCAACTGGTGGTCAAGTTTGCGCATTTCCATGTCGCCGTTGAAGCCTTTGAATTTGTAACCATGCATGGCAGCGGCGACTTTGACGGGATCGGTGGATTTGGCTTGCGCCATGGCGCTGCTCAGCAAATCAAAAATACTGATCATGGAGCCGGTGTACAAATCGTCATTGAACTTGGCTTTGAAACCATCACGGAACTTGGCCATGGGGCCAGACATGTTGTAGTGGTTGTAGGAAACTTGGTAAACGCGTCCGGCTGCGCCTTGTCCCAAAGCAGTTGGCGTGCCGGTGACGCCCGTGTAATAAGTGAAGAACCGGCCTGTGTAGCCAGCTTCATTGGCCGCTTTGACCAGCAACGCCAAGTCAGAACCCCAGTTGCCTGTGATCACAGAATCAGCACCGGAGGCTTTGATTTTGGCAATGTAAGGCGCAAAGTCGCGGACTTGGGCAAGCGGGTGCAGATCTTCACCCACAATTTGAATATCCGGTCGCTTGCGTGCCAAAGTTTCTTTGGCGTACTTGACCACTTGTTGGCCGTGAGAGTAGTTTTGGTTCAAAAGGTAAATCTTTTTGACACTGGGCATGTCTTTGATAAAGGTGGTCATCGCTTCCATCTTCATAGAAGTGTCAGCGTCAAAACGGAAATGCCAGTAACTGCATTTGTTGTTCGTCAAATCGGGATCAACCGCTGAATGGTTGAGATAAATGATTTCTTTACCGGGGTTGCGCTCATTGTGCTTATTGACGGCATCGACCAATGCGCCTGCGACAGATGAACCATTGCCTTGGGTGATGTAGCGTACCCCTTGGTCCATGGCTGCTTTGAGTTGGTTCAAGCTTTCTGCAGGACTGAGTTTGTTGTCCAACCCGATGATTTCAAATTTCACACCGGCTGCATTGCCCTTGTTGTATTCCTCGGCGAGGTATTGCAAGGTTTTGAGTTGGTTGGAGCCCACTGGAGCCATCAGACCGGACAAGGGATCGATCCACGCGATCTTGACGGTTTCACCTTTTTGAGCCCAAGCTGACACGCAGAAAATGCCAACACACAAGACCATAGACAATTTGCGAAAAAGCATTCTTTTCTCCTCATTCATAGACGCTCAAGCCTAACGGATTTTCGGGTTGACCCTGCAAGGGTTAGCCCTAGAAACCGTGACAACAGTCGGGTTTCATGGGGGCAACTGATAGTCGGCAAGTTGTTCACGCAATCGTGTTTTCAACATTTTGCCGGTTGCGCCCAAAGGGATGCTTTCCACAAAGACCACATCATCCGGGATTTGCCACTTGGCAATTTTGCCCTCGTAAAAATTCAACAACGCATCTCGTGTCACTGTGGCTGTCGGTTTTTTCACCACCACCACGACAGGTCGCTCGTCCCATTTGGGGTGTGCCATACCGATACATGCGGCCATCGCGACATCCGGGTGGGCCATGGCGATGTTTTCGACATCAATAGAGCTGATCCATTCGCCGCCGGACTTGATCACGTCTTTGCTGCGGTCGGTGATCTGCAAGAAACCATCCGGGTCGACGGTGGCGACGTCGCCGGTGGGAAACCAGCCATGTTGCAAAGGAGAGGCGCCCTCTTGCTTGAAATATTCTTTGATGACCCAAGGGCCTTTGACCAGCAAATCGCCGTAGGCTTTGCCATCGTTGGGTTGCTCTTCGCCCTGCTCATCAACGATTTTGAAATCAATGCCAAAAATCGCCCGGCCCTGCTTGAGACGAATCTTCATTTTCTCTTCAGGCGGCAGGTCTAAATGCTTGTTTTTCAGCGTGCAAAGTGTCCCCAAAGGGCTGAGTTCGGTCATGCCCCACGCATGCAGTACTTCTACGCCGTATTCATCGTTGAATGCCTGAATCATGGCCGGCGGGCAGGCAGAACCACCAATGACTGTGCGGGTCAGGTGATGAAAACGAAGATTGCCGGCCTTTAAATGCGCCAGCAGCATTTGCCAGACAGTAGGCACGCCTGCGGCCAAGGTGACTTTTTCAGTTTCCAGCAATTCATACACTGATTTGCCATCCAAGGCGGGCCCTGGAAACACCAATTTCGCACCCACCATGGCTGCGCTGTAAGGGATGCCCCAAGCGTTGACATGGAACATGGGCACCACAGGCAAAATGCTGTCACGGGCGGATAAACACATCACATCTGGCAGTGCGCACGCATAAGCATGGAGCAAAGTGGACCGGTGGCTGTAGAGCGCTGCTTTGGGGTTGCCCGTGGTGCCACTGGTGTAGCACATGCATGAGGCGGTGTTTTCATCCAATCCGGGCCAAGCGTAAGTTGTTGCTTGTGGCCCCATCCAACTTTCATAGCTGACCAAATGAGGAATGCCGCTGTCAGCCGGTAATTTGTCGGCATCACACAGCGCCACCCAATGCTTGACCGTTTTGCAGTCCTGGTGAATTTTTTGCACCACGGGTAAAAAGCTCATGTCAAAGCACAGCACGGTATCTTCAGCGTGGTTCACGATCCATGTGATTTGCTCGGGATGTAAGCGCGGGTTCAAGGTGTGCAACACACGGCCGCTGCCACTGACGCCGAAATACAGTTCAAGGTGACGGTAACCGTTCCATGCCAAGGTGGCAACGCGATCGCCTTGTGGAATCTTCCATTGGTCCAAACCGTTGGCCACTTGACGAGAACGTGCCGCGATCGTGGCCCAATTGCTGCGGTGAATATCCCCTTCCACACGCCTTGACACAACCTCGGTGTCGCCATGGTGCTTTGCCGCGAATTCAATCATGTCCGATATCAACAAGGTTTGTTGTTGCATCAATCCCAGCATGGGAGTCTCCTTTAAATGGCACTGCTGTGCGCGTTGTTTGGCGTATTGTGCACAATTGCCCTATGCAGCAATCCGTAAAACACCGAATTAACTTGGATTGGCGACACCCGTTTGACACATTGGGGACTGGCTTTTATTCCCCCGTCGCTCCCACCCCGTTGAGCCAAGTGCACTGGGTGGCCAAAAATTTTTCATTGGCCAGCCAATTGGGTTGGTCAGAGCAGGCGTTTGACGACGATTTGTTGTCTGTACTGGCTGGTAACTCGGTGGCGTCCAACAGCCAACCTTGTGCCAGCGTTTACAGCGGGCACCAATTTGGTGTGTGGGCGGGGCAATTAGGCGACGGTCGCGCATTGTCATTGGGGGTGATTGACACCCCATCCGGCGCTCAAGAAATCCAACTCAAGGGCGCAGGCAAAACACCTTATTCGCGCATGGGCGATGGCCGTGCCGTGCTGCGCTCGAGTATTCGTGAATATTTATGCAGTGAAGCCATGCATGGCTTGGGTATTCCCACCACACGCGCTTTGGCGTTGGTGGGCTCTCCTGATGGCGTGTTGCGTGAAGACATCGAGACAGCCGCGGTGGTCACAAGGGTGGCCCCGAGCTTTTTACGCTTTGGCCATTTGCAGCATTTCGCCGCCAATGGGCAAACCGGCCCATTGAAAACTTTGGTCGATTTTCTGATCCAAACCCAATTCACAGAACTGCTGCAGCTTGACCCGGGAGCCACCCGATACACCGCATTACTGGCTGACATCACAAAAAGAACGGCTGGCTTGTTGGCGCAATGGCAAGCCGTCGGGTTTTGTCACGGTGTCATGAACACCGACAACATGAGTTTGCTGGGTCTGACGATTGATTACGGCCCTTTCCAATTTTTAGATGGGTTTGACCCCGCACATATTTGCAACCATTCAGACCATCAAGGTCGATATGCCTACGCCAGACAGCCGCAAGTGGCCTATTGGAATTTGTTTTGTTTGGGCCAGGCGCTGTTGCCATTGATTGAGGACCAAGACCTGGCACTGCAAGCCTTGGAAACGTTTAAATCGATATACCCGCAAATGGCTGATCGCGAATTCGCAAAAAAACTGGGCCTGGATACTGTGCATGCTGAGGACCATGTATTGATTGAATCCTTGCTCAAAGTGTTGGCAGCGGAAAAAACAGACTTCACTATTTTTTGGCGACGTATGAGCCATGCGGTATCGCATTTGCAGACCAAGGGTGCTGACCTGGCCTTCGGACCCGTCAACGATTTATTCATAGACAGTTCTTCCTGGCAGGCTTGGCTGCCCGGTTACTTACAGCGAATAAATGGGCTCGACAGCAACCAGGCGGCAGCGATCATGCTGCGCACCAACCCCAAATACGTGTTGCGCAACCATCTGGGTGAACAAGCCATTGTTCAGGCGAAAATAGGCAACTTCACGCTTGTTGATGAATTGTCCCAAGTTCTTATGTCGCCGTTTGACGAACACCCTCGGTTCGAACATCTGGCGGGTTTCCCCCCTGATTGGGCTTCCTCTATTTCTATCAGTTGTTCCTCATGAAACTCCCTCAAAACAGTGCCGAATGGCGCACACACCTGGCGTCCAAAAACGCAGAACCGGTGGCCTACGAAGTGACCCGACACGCAGCCACCGAACGCCCCTACACGGGCCGTTATGAAGCGCATTGGGCCAAAGGACAGTATCGCTGCATGTGCTGCGACAGTATGTTGTTTGGGTCAGACACCAAATTTGACGCAGGCTGCGGTTGGCCCAGTTTCTACCAAGCGGCAGACCCTTCCAGCATTGAAGAGCGGGTGGACCGCGCCCACGGCATGTTGCGCACAGAAACCGTCTGCGCGGTTTGCAAAGCCCACTTGGGCCATGTATTTCCTGATGGCCCTGCGCCGACAGGGTTGCGCTATTGCATGAATTCTGCAGCGCTGTCGTTTGTTCCCGATGAAGGCTCGTCATGAAACTGTTGATGGATTTTTTCCCGATTGCCTTGTTTTTTGTGGCCTTCAAATTGGCTGGCATTTATGTCGCCACGGGAGTGGCAATGGCGGCGACCTTGGTGCAAATTGCTTGGTTGCATTTCAAGCACGGCAAAGTTGAACCCATGCAATGGATGAGTCTGGGCATCATCACGGTGTTTGGCGGTGCCACATTGCTGACCCACAACGACACGTTCATCAAATGGAAGCCGACGATTTTGTTTTGGCTGATGGCCGGCATTTTGATCGGCGGCCAGTTATTGATGAAGAAAAATTTCATCAAATCATTGATGTCTAAGCAGCTTGCATTGCCAGATGACATTTGGCAAAAATTGTTGTGGAGTTGGACGGTATTTTTTCTGGTGAAAGGCGGCTTGAACCTGTGGGTGGCTTACCAATTTGACACCGACACCTGGGTCAATTACAAATTGTTTGGCAGCATGGGGATCATGTTGTTGTTTGTGTTGGGCCAAGGGGTTTATTTAAGCCGGCATGTCACCTCTGATAGCGACGCAGCAGAGCCCAAGCCCGAAACCAAAAACACAGGCGAAACATGAACATCACTTCCCTGCAATTGATCAACAAGTTGCAATCCGATTTAGACCCCTTTTATTTAGTGGTCGAAGACGAGAGCGATCAGCATGCCGGTCATGCCGGGTCTGATGGCTCCGGGGAAGGCACCCACTTTCGTGTGCGAATCGGCACCTTGGCTTTTATCGGCTTGACGCGGGTAGCGCGCCATAGGCTTGTGTATGATGCGTTGCAACAATTTGTTGACCAAGGCCTTCATGCATTGGCCATTGAGATTGTCGAGCCCCCTGTCTGAACCATTGACTGGTTTCAATGCGCACTCAGCCCTATTTCTCTACCAGAAAGCCATTCATGAATATTTCTTTTTTCAAGCCAGCCTTGCTGACGGCCACACTGGTTCTCAGTGTGACCGCGGTTAATGCACAAAATATTGCCATCGTCAATGGCAAAGCTGTCCCCAAAGCTCGTGTTCAGGCTTTGGCGGCGCAGCTTGAACGTGCAGGCCGTCCCGTCACCCCGGAAATGGAACAGCAACTGCGCGAAGAGGTCATCATTCGTGAAGTGTTTTTGCAAGAAGCCCAAAACAAAGGCATGGACGTCACCGATGACTACAAAACACAAATGGAATTGGCCCGCCAAAGCATTTTGATTCGCGAATTGTTCGCAGATTTCCAAAACAAAAACCCGGTGACTGATGCTGACGTGCAAGCTGAGTACGAAAAATTTGCCTCACAGAACGGCGGCAAAGAATACAAATCCCGCCACATATTGGTTGAAAAAGAAGAGCAAGCCAAAGCCATCATTGCCAGCTTGAAAAAGGGCGGCAAGTTTGAAGACATTGCCAAGAAACAATCCAAAGACCCGGGCTCAGGTGCCAAGGGCGGCGATTTAGATTGGGCCAATGCATCTAGCTTTGTCAAAGAATTTTCAACGGCCATGGTGTCGCTGAAAAAAGGCGAAGTCACACAAGTGCCGGTTAAGAGCCAGTTTGGATTCCACGTCATCCGACTGGATGACATCAGAGATGCGCAGCTCCCCAAAATCGAAGAAGTCAAACCGCAAATACTGCAACAACTGCAATCCAACAAACTGGCTGAATACCAACAGTCACTGCGCGAAAAAGCCAAAATCGAATAACAGGTTTATTGAAAAGCAAAGCCCTCGCCGATACGACGAGGGCTTTTTTTATGGGCCAATTACTTGTCGGATTTTTCTGTGGCAATCACATGCGCCAAAGCAAAGGTCTTGCTTTGCAAAAGCTCAGAGGTGCGAATTTTTTCAAATTCGTTCAACAAACTGCTGGCATCTGTGTGGTTTTGGGTCAGTAACTTGATCAGGCGGACCAGGTTTTTTTGCAGCGTGACATTTCTGGCCATGGCTTTTTGCAAAACCTTGCTTGCTTGGGTTTGCTCTACTGGCTTATCTAGTGGTTGATCAACCAGAGCCACGGCGGTTTGACCATGCAGTTGGTGCAGTTCTGTCAATTCCGCTTGTAACTGGGTCAATTCCAAATGGCTTTGGTAGAGCAGATCGGTGAGCTCTCGGTCTCTTGTGATGTTCAAGTTGATGCTCATAAAACAGCTTCCTTTGTGTATGCAATCGGCCCCAAGGCCAAACCCTTGATAAGTGGCTCAGTCTACCCAACGCCGGGCATTGCGCCAAATACGCATCCACGGGCTGAAATCCGTCGGTTTTTGAAAGCTGCTGCTGGCCGTCCAACTGAATTGCAATTGTCTGAATACCCGTTCGGGGTGAGGCATCATCGCCGTGAAACGCCCGTTAGCGGTGGTGACAGCGGTCAGGCCGCCAGGGCTGCCGTTAGGGTTGAAGGGATAGGCCTCCGTGGCTTGGCCCTGGTGGTCCACAAAGCGCATGGCAGCCAACACCTTGTCTGGGTTGCCGCGGTGGTTGAAATTGGCAAACCCTTCTCCGTGGGCAACGGCAATGGGCAAACGGCAACCCGCCATGCCTTGGAAAAACAAGCTCGGGGAATCGAGCACTTCCACTTGGGACAAGCGGGCTTCAAAACGGCCGCTTTGGTTGTCCGTAAAACGCGGCCATGCATCGGCACCCGGAATCAGCACCGCCAATTCCGCGAACATTTGGCAACCGTTGCACACACCGAGCGCAAACGTGTTTTTTCTCTCAAAGAATGTTTGAAACTGGTCGGACAAAGCCATGTTGAAAGTGATGCTGCGGGCCCATCCCTTGCCGGCTCCCAAGGTGTCGCCGTAGCTGAAGCCGCCGCAGGCCACCAAGCCTTGAAAATCTTTGAGGTTGGCACGTCCTTGCTGCAAGTCAGTCATGTGCACGTCATAGGCTTCAAAACCAGCCTCGGTGAACGCATAGGCCATTTCCACATGCGAATTCACACCTTGCTCGCGCAGCACGGCCACACGCGGACGTTGTTTGTGGATGTAGGGCGCGGCCACATTGTCCAGCGCCCCTGGCGTTAAGTGCACATGCAATCCAGGGTCTTGCGGTTGTCCCGTGGCCGCGTGTTCGGCATCCGCGGTCTGCGGGTTGTCACGCTCGCGGCAAATTCTCCAACTGACGCTGTCCCACACTTGGTGCAGGTCATACAAACTTGCCGTGAATATTTCTTTGGCATCACGCCAAATACTCAGTTCATCAATGCCCCTTTTGAGCGCAGAGGACGCAGGACGGGTTTTGCCGATCACATGGCTGCACGCGGATAAATGGTGTTGACGCAACACTTGCATGACTTGGTCGCGATATTCGGTGCGTACCTGTATGACAGCACCCAATTCTTCATTGAACAAAGCGTGGAGTGTTTTTTCTTCGCGCCGTGCGCTGACTTGTTGTGACCAGTTTTTGCTGTCGCCATGGTCGGCACGGCTGTCTGAAATACCGTCACCTTCAGTGACCAATAAATCGACATTCAATGCAACGCCCACATGGCCGGCAAATGCCATTTCCGCCACGCAAGCCAGCAAGCCACCGTCGCTCCTGTCGTGATAGGCTAGTACCCATTGCTTGGCGCGCAGTTCATTGATGGCGTTGACCATGCGAACCAGGTCTTGCGGGTCATCTAAATCGGGCACATTTTCGCCCGCTTGCTCCAGCACCTGCGCCAAAATACTTGCGCCCATGCGTTGCTTACCTCGTCCCAGATCGATCAAGATCAGACTGGTATCGGGTTCGCTGGCATTGAGTTGGGGTGTGAAATTGCCGCGGACATCGTCTAAGGCTGCAAACGCGGTGACGATCAAACTCACCGGTGAAGTGACTTGCTGGTGTTGGCCATCGGCTTGCCACCGTGTGCGCATGGACAAACTGTCTTTTCCCACCGGAATGGAGATACCCAGCGCCGGGCACAGCTCCAAGCCGACCGCTTTGACGGTGTCATACAAGGCCGCGTCCTCGCCCACTTCACCGCAAGCCGCCATCCAATTGGCAGACAACTTGACCTTGTCCAACACCATCGGTGCAGCCAACAGGTTGGTAATGGCTTCTGCAACGGCCATGCGACCCGATGCCGGCGCATTTAGAGCGGCCAATGGGGTGCGCTCGCCGATTGACATGGCTTCGCCCGCCACGCCCTTGAAATCCGCCAACGTGATGGCGCAATCGGCTACAGGCACTTGCCATGGCCCGACCATTTGGTCGCGGTGACTCAGGCCGCCGACGGTGCGGTCACCGATGGTGATCAAAAAACGTTTGCTGGCCACCGTGGGTTGTGAAAGTACTTTGAGCACAGCGTCTTGCAAACTGATGTGTTCCGTATTCAGCGGCGCTGTTTCAACCTTGATGCGTTGTACATCGCGAAGCATTTTGGGTGGTTTGCCCAGCAGCACATCCAACGGCATATCGACGGCATTCGATTTGTCAGTGTGTTGCACAACCAGATGACGGTCATCGGTGGTGACGCCCACCACGGCATAAGGGCAACGCTCGCGTTCACAGAAAAAGGCAAACTGAGACAAGGAGTCTGGCGCAATGGCCAGCACATAGCGCTCTTGGCTTTCGTTGCTCCAAATTTCTTTGGGTGATAAACCGCTTTCTTCCAATGGAACATTGCTTAAATCAAAACGCGCACCTCGACCTGCGTCGTTCACCAACTCTGGAAACGCATTCGATAAACCGCCCGCGCCCACGTCGTGGATAGCCAATATCGGCGAATCGGGGCCCAGGGCATTGCAATGGTTGATGACCTCTTGTGCGCGGCGTTGAATTTCCGGGTTGCCGCGTTGCACAGAGTCAAAATCGAGTGCAATATCGTTGCTGCCGCTTGACAAAGAACTTGCCGCCCCGCCGCCCATGCCTATGCGCATGCCAGGTCCGCCGAGTTGAATCAACAAGGTACCAGCGTGAAACAACAACTTGTGCGTGAGTTCGTCGCGCACCACGCCCAAACCGCCTGCCAGCATGATGGGCTTGTGGTAACCGCGTTGCACACCGTTGACCACTTGTTCGTATTCACGGAAATAGCCCAGTAAATTGGGCCGGCCAAACTCGTTGTTGAAAGCTGCACCGCCCAACGGACCATCGGTCATGATTTGCAATGCCGACGCCATGTGAGGCGCATGACCGATCGCACTGCCCCATAACTTGGAAACGCTGAACCCAGTCAATCCGGCCTTGGGCTTGGCACCACGACCGGTTGCACCTTCGTCGCGAATCTCGCCACCCGCGCCCGTGGCTGCTCCCGGAAACGGCGAAATTGCGGTCGGGTGGTTGTGCGTTTCCACCTTCATCAAAATATGTTGAACGCCGCTGCTTTTGTCGTAACGGGGCATGTAGCCCTGCAACGCAGCGTTAAATCGTTCGACAGAGTGGCCGTGCATGATGGCGGCGTTGTCCGAGTAAGCCACCACCGTGTGTTGCGGGTGGGTCTTGTGCGTGTGACGGATCATGCCGAACAAACTGTGGCTTTGCGACTTGCCATCAATGATGAACTCGGCGTTGAAAATTTTGTGGCGACAGTGCTCGCTGTTGGCTTGTGCGAACATCATCAATTCAGCGTCAGTAGGATTTCGTTTGAGCTGTTGAAATGACTGCAACAAATAATCGATTTCATCTTCAGCCAGGGCCAAACCACTTTCGGTATTGGCAACTTCTAAGGCAGCCCTGCCTTGTTCGATGACTGCAATGCGGGCCATGTCAGCGGCTGGCACAGGTTGAAACAAGGCCAAGGCAGCGGACAGATCCGGCCAGACCGACTCGGTCATGCGGTCGTGCAAGCAACTTTGGATACGAACTGCGTCCTCGTCGCTCAACACATAACGGCTGTGCACGGTCACTTGGTATTGCGTCAGGCGTTCAATCCTGTGCAGATCAAAACCGCAATTGCGGGCAATGTCTGTGGCTTTGGATGCCCACGGCGAGATGGTGCCCAATCGGGGGGAAACCACCCAAGAATGGCGACTGGCAATAAAGGCCACGCGGTCGAGCAATGACGCATCCAACAATTCGCCCATGCGTTGCAACACTTGTGGGCTCGGTTTTTTGTCGGTCGCCAATAAATAAACATGGCTGGCCCGAACCGATGCAATCGCAGGGCAAACGCTTTGCAAGCTTGCCAGCAAACGTTGGGTATTTAAAGTACTGAAGGCATGTGAGCCTTGAAAGGTACTGGTATGGAGGGTCACGTGCAGGTCTTGGGTAAGGTGGGGTGAGGCTGCAGACGAATCATTCACCGAGCGTTCCAGAATTTTAACGACATGCCTAGGCACTCCCCCGAGGGCTTGGGCCTGAGATAATCCGGAAATGACGATCACTTTCAAAGACGAACAAGGCATTGCAGGCATGCGGCTCGCAGGCAGACTGGCCTCTGAGGTGCTTGACTACCTCACACCGCATGTCCAGCCAGGTGTCACCACCAATGCCTTGGACAAACTGGCGTTTGATTACATCACCCAAGTCCAACAAGCCATCCCGGCACCGCTCAATTACAACCCCAGCGGTCGCAACCCCTATCCCAAATCTATTTGCACCTCTATCAATCATCAGGTGTGCCACGGTATTCCCAGCGACAAGGCCTTGAAAAAAGGCGACATAGTCAATATTGATATCACCGTCATCAAAGACGGTTGGCATGGCGACACCAGTCGCATGTTTATCGTGGGTGAAGGATCGATTGCGGCCAAGCGCTTGTGTCAATTGACCTATGACGCCATGTGGCATGGCATTGTCAAGGTCAAACCGGGTGCGCGGTTGGGCGATATTGGCCACGCGATTCAAACTTTTGCCGAAGGCCAAGGTTTTTCTATCGTGCGTGAATTTTGTGGCCATGGCATTGGTCAGGTATTTCATGAAGACCCGCAAGTGCTGCATTACGGTAAGCCAGGCACGCTTGAGGAGCTCAAACCTGGCATGACCTTCACCATAGAACCGATGGTCAATGCTGGTCGGCGCGATATCAAGGAAATGAGCGATGGGTGGACCATCATCACGCGCGACCATTCTTTGTCCGCACAGTGGGAACACACCGTGCTGGTCACGCAAACAGGCTATGAAGTGCTGACTCTTTCTCACGGCAGCCCCCCGCCTCCTTCGTTTGTATCCACGCCAGCGTGCTGACCGGTGAGCATCACCTTTTCTGACTTCAGGCAACGCAAAACGGAGTTATTGAACCGTTGTGCTGCGACACAAAGTTTATCCAAGGCATCGCTCGTAAACCAACATTTGAAACTGCTCAGCGACTTGTGTGACGACACATTGAAGTCCCTGTGGCTGCGTGCTGTTATGCCTGATAACTTCGCGCTGCTCGCGGTCGGTGGATACGGCCGACAAGCCTTGTTTCCCTACTCTGATGTGGATGTGTTGGTACTGCTACCGGACGATGTTCGGTTAGATACGGATGAAGCGCTCAGATCCCGCGTAGAGGGCTTCATTGGCAGTTGCTGGGATGCAGGCTTGGAAATTGGCTCCAGCGTTCGTCAGTTGAACGAATGTTTGTCTGAGGCAGCGGCAGACATCACGGTACAAACCGCCATGCTGGAATCACGCTTGTTGGTAGGCAACACTGACCTCATGAAGGCGTTCAGTGTGGCCTTCAAAAGCCAGCTCGATCCTCGCGCCTTTTTCACGGGCAAAACCTTGGAGATGCACCAGCGTCACAGCAAATTCGACAACTCGCCTTATTCGCTAGAACCCAATTGCAAAGAATCTCCCGGTGGCTTGCGTGATTTGCAAATGCTGTTGTGGTTGACCAAAGCCACTGGCTTGGGCGCTACTTGGCAAGACCTGAGCACTCGCGGAATGGTCACGGCCTTAGAAATGCGACAACTCAAACGCAACGAAAACCTGTTGTCGTTGATTCGTTGGCGCCTGCACTGGTCGGCACACAGGCGTGAAGACCGGTTGGTGTTTGATTTGCAGTCAACGCTTGCCATTGAACTGGGCTTGGCGGCGGACACGCAAGAGGCCAAGCGGGCTCGCGCCGCCAGTGAAGCCTTGATGAAGCACTATTACTGGGCCGCCAAAGCAGTCACCCAGCTCAACCAAATCATCCATCTGAATATCGAAGACTGGCTGTTTGACCAAGGCCAGGCACACCCGCCACGCCCATTGAACGAACGTTTTTTAGACAAATCCGGCATGCTTGAAGTGGTGGATGACGGTTTGTACCAGCGACAACCCTATGCGATTTTGGAAACGTTTTTGGTTTACCAAGAAACCATTGGCATCAAAGGTTTGTCTGCCCGCACCTTGCGAGCGCTTTATAACGCTCGCGGATTAATGAACGCGGCATTTCGACGCGACCCGGCCAACCGCGCCATGTTCATGCGCATATTACAAACGCCCCAAGGCATCACCCATGCCATGCGATTGATGAACCAGACCTCGGTGCTGGGTCGTTATTTGTGGGTGTTTCGGCGCATCGTTGGACAAATGCAGCATGACTTATTTCATGTGTATACGGTTGACCAACACATTTTGATGGTGCTGCGCAATGTGCGCCGGTTTTTCATTGTGGAGCATGCGCACGAATACCCGTTTTGTTCACAACTCGCGGCCGGCTGGGAACAGCCCTGGATTTTGTATGTGGCCGCGTTGTTTCACGACATTGCCAAAGGACGGGGCGGCGACCATTCTGATCTGGGTGCCAATGAGGTGCGGCTGTTTTGCCGCCAACACGGCATCGCCAAAGCCGATCAGCAGCTGATTGAATTTCTTGTCAGACACCACTTGACCATGAGCCATGTGGCGCAAAAAGAGGATTTGAGCGATCCCGACGTCATCCGTGCATTTGCCAAGCGCGTGGGTAACGAACGCTATTTGCGCGCTCTGTATTTGTTGACCGTGGCCGATATTCGCGGCACCAGTCCCAAGGTATGGAATGCGTGGAAAGGCAAATTGTTGGAGGACCTGTACCGCGCCAGCGCGGCCGTGCTCGGTGGCCAGTCGCATGACCCGCATGCTGTCGTTGAAATGCGCAAACGTGAGGCCCTAGAAACACTCAATCTGTATGCCATGCCTTTTGAAGCGCAGAAAAATTTGTGGGACACCTTGGATGTGGGCTACTTCATGCGACACGAGGCGGCAGACATTGCATGGCATACCCGCCAACTCTCACGACCTCTGGCATTGGCCAAAGCGGCAGGACAAGCCGCCGGGGTCACGGTCAAAGCCCGCTTATCTCCTCTGGGTGAAGGCTTGCAAGTGATGGTCTACACGCCAGACCAAACTGATTTGTTCGCGCGTATATGTGGGTACTTTGACCAGGCCGAGTTCAACATTCAAGACGCCAAAGTCCATACCGCAAAAAACGGTTATGCGCTCGACACCTTTCAAGTGGTCACACCGATGTTGAATGTGCATTACCGTGAACTCATCCCGATGGTGGAGAACGGTTTAAGAGAAGCGATTGAACACGGCGGGCCTTTGCACAAACCCCGACAAGGCGGACGCGTGTCTCGTCGGGTCAAAAGTTTTCCAGTCGCCCCGCGTGTGCGTTTGCAACCCGATGAGAAGGCTCAGCGTTGGTTGTTGAGTATTTCTGCCAGCGACCGTGCTGGATTGCTCTATGGCTTGGCGCAGGTGCTGGCACAACACCGCATCAATGTCTTGCTGGCAAAAGTCAGTACCTTAGGCGAACGGGTCGAAGATACTTTTCTGATCGATGGTGCCGCGCTGCAACACAACCGAACGCAAATTGATTTGGAAACGCAGTTGTTGGATGTGCTGGTTGCAGGCGCTTGAACCTGCACATCAGCGACATAACCAAGCCGCCCCTCTGACCCCTGAAGAGTCACCATGCGTTGCCGCACGAACAGGCGTGCTGACTTGCACCCCAAACACATGCGCTTGCATGGCGGCATGCACCTTGGGATAGATTTCTTGCACATTGCTCATGCCTCCACCCAACACAATGCAGTCCGGGTCCAGCAAATTGACCACTTGCGCCAAGGCGCGGCCTAGACGGTTCATATACCGCTCGAAAGAGTTCATGGCCGATGGCTCACCTGCTCGCATGGCGTGGATGATGTCGATCGCGCTGAGCTGTCCGCCATGGACACGGGCATGGTCGCTGGCAAAACCGGTGCCGCTGAGCCATGTTTCTAGGCATCCAGTCAGACCACACCAGCAAGGGGCAATGTTCAATTCTTCGGCGTTTGGCCAGGGCAGCGGGTTGTGGCCCCATTCACCCGCAATCGCGTGTCGCCCTGTCAGCAATTGCCGGTCAACCACCCAACCCCCGCCACAGCCCGTTCCTAAAATAGCGGCAAACACCACGTTTGACTGAGCGCCTGCGCCGTCCATGGCTTCGCTCAATGCCAAGCAATTGGCATCGTTCTCTAAGCGGACCTCACACCCCAGCAACGCTTGCAAATCGGTCTTCAGGGGTTGATGGTTCATGGCTTGGGTGTTGGAGCCGCGCACCAACTGCGTCTTCGCATCCAAGCACCCCGGCATGCCTATGCCCACTACTGCAGGGGGTGGCAACGCCAATGTTTGCCGGGCTTTTGCCACCAATTCGGCGATGGTTTGCAGGATGGCTGGGTAACTGTGCGACGGGCACGCTTGTCGCTGCCTGTGAATGAATTGGCCTTGGCCATCCAGCACCGCCACTTCAATTTTGGTGCCGCCCAGATCAATGCCGATTTGCATGCTCATACGCTGCGAGTCAATGCCAATAAAGCCGCTTCATCCAAGACAGGAACGTCCAGCGCAATGGCTTTGTCGAGCTTGCTGCCTGCGGCTTCTCCGGCGATGACACCGGTGGTTTTTTTGCTGACGCTGCCCGCCACCTTGGCACCAGCTTGCTCGAGCAGAGCCTGTGCTTGTTCGCGTGACAAGGTGGGCAAGGTGCCGGTGATGACATAGGTGTGTCCGGCAAGTGGCAAATCCAACCTCGCTCCGGGTGCGGATTCTTCCCAATGGACGCCGCAGGCCCGTAGTTGCTGCACCACTTCGCGGTTGTGGGCTTGGTCAAAGAATGCACGCAAGCTGTTGGCAACAACGGGGCCGACATCATTGACCATCAACAATTGATCCACACTGGCATCCATGATGGCTTCGATGCCGCCGAAATGACGTGCGAGGTCCTTGGCGGTGGCTTCACCCACATGGCGAATGCCCAAACCAAAAATAAAACGCGGCAAGGTGGTGTGTTTGGATCGCTCCAAACTGGCCAGCAAATTGTTGGCGGATTTCTCGGCCATGCGCTCCAACGTTGCCAAGTGGCTGAATCCCAGTTTGTACAAGTCTGGCAAAGTGTTGACCAAGCCGGCGTCCACCAATTGGTCCACCAGTTTTTCACCCAAGTCATCTACTTCAACCGCGCGTCTGTGGGCGAAATGCAATATCGCTTGTTTGCGTTGGGCGCTGCAAAACAAGCCCCCAGTGCAACGGTAATCGGCTTCGCCTTCTTCGCGCACCGCCAAGCTGTTGCACACCGGGCAATGCGTGGGCATGGTGAACAGTTGGGCATCTTGTAAACGTTTGTCCGGCAACACGGACACCACTTCAGGAATCACGTCCCCGGCTCGCCGCACGATGACGGTGTCGCCCACCCGCACGTCTTTACGTCTGGCTTCATCTTCGTTATGCAATGTGGCATTGGTGACGGTGACACCGCCGACAAACACCGGCGCCAATTTGGCCACAGGCGTGAGTTTGCCGGTGCGCCCGACTTGCACTTCAATGGCTTGTACCGTGGTCAACTCTTCTTGCGCCGGGTATTTGTGTGCCACCGCCCAGCGCGGTTCGCGGCTGACCATGCCCAACTCGGACTGCAATGCAATCTGATTGACCTTGTAGACCACGCCATCAATGTCAAAAGGCAATTGATCGCGGGCTTGTGCAATTTGTTGGTGATAGGCGATCAAGCCTTGCGCACCAGTCACGAGTTGGCAATGCTCGGAAACTGGAAACCCCCAGTCTTTGAGCGCCATCAATATGTGGAAATGGGAGCCATAGGTGTGTAAACCGTTCAATGTCGCTTGCACCGGCGACAGTGCTGCATCTGCATTGGCTGGTGCGTGAAAGTGCAGCGCATAGGCAAAAAAACTCAGCGGTCTTTGTGCGGCAATTTTGGGGTCGAGCTGCCGCACCGCACCCGCAGCCGCATTGCGCGGGTTGACAAAGGTTTTTTCGTTTTTAGCGCCCTGGGCAATACGTTGCCTTTGTCGTTCATTCAAACTTTCAAAATCGTCGCGACGCATATAGACCTCGCCCCTGACTTCAAGGTCAGCGGGCGCTGCTTGCGGCAAGCGCAAAGGAATTTGTCCAATGGTGCGTATGTTGTGCGTGACATCCTCACCGCTTTGACCGTCTCCCCGTGTAGATGCTTGAACAAAGACATGGTCTTTATAAATCAGACTGATGGCCAAGCCATCAAATTTCAATTCAGCCACGTAAGACAGTGGCGGGTCTTGCGGACCCATTTGCAGCACCTTTCGAACCCGGTTGTCGAATTGAATAGCGCCTTCTGCGGAGATATCGGTTTCGGTGTGGATGCTCAACATGGGCACTTTATGTGCCACCGAGGCAAATGACGACACCGGTTGTGCGCCTACCCGTTGTGTAGGTGAATCCGGCGTGATCCATTGCGGCTGTTCGGTTTCCAGCGCTTGGAGTTCGCGAAACAAACGGTCGTATTCAGCGTCGGGTATCAGCGGTTCATCCAGCACGTGGTAATGGTGGCCAGCCAGTTGCAATTGCTGGCGCAGTTGAGCAATGCGTTCTTGCATGAAACCGATCAGCTAAATAAACGACGCGCTTGTAATGACCCCGCCGCAAGATCTCGGGCGGCAAGTTCGTCATAGAGTTGACGTAAATCCCGATCAATCATTTGTATCGCGGGTTCAGACAGCGCCTGACCGTTGTCATCGGTCACCAGTCCGTCCATGGCATCAGCCAACTCTTTGGCGGACTCGCACAGTCGCGCAAATGCTTGTTCAGATTGCGCGACTTGCGGCACATCCAAACTCAAACTGATGCTGCGCAAAGCCGCTTGGTTGGGGTCTTCCGCCATGGCGGCACGCGCATCAAACTGCAACACCAACACGGGTGGAAGCCCTGCCAAAGAAGAAGCCACCACCATGCGTCCTGGAATCACGCCGGGGACAAAACCAAGCCGTGAGGCTTGTTGTTGCACGTATCCAGGGCTCCACGCAGATTTGCGCGCTTGCAAGGTGAAACTCAATTGGGCGTCATGGGCGCTGGCGAATTGGTCGAGTTCTCTGGCGTGCGCCAAGGCCTCATGCATGTCTGGAAATTCTGGCGTACTGGAGAACACATCAGCAAATGCCTGAGCTTTCACCACAAATTCTGAAAATTCAATTTCATTCAAAGGCCCCTGGCGGTTTGCCACTTGGATACCTGCTTGAAACGCGCTGTAGTAGCGCTGGGCTTGCAAACTTTCCCAGTTGCCGTTGTCTGCGTTCAATCCCTCCACCACGAACAATTTATTTCCTACCCTTCGTATGGCAGGCAATGCGGCAATAGCGGCTTCGCCCGATACCGGTGCATCTAACTCCATGGTGGCGATGACATCGATCAGCGCATCAAGTTGGGTGCTGACACTGCGCTCACCGACACTGGCTTGGAACGGACTCTCCAAAATACCGTGGTCTTGATGAAAGTCGTTTTCTGGTGGCATGACTTCCAGCGCCATGAGTTCATCCGGCGTCAAAAAAGGTTCAGCTTGTTTGGGTTGGTTTTGGCGCGACGTCCACGTACTGTGGGCGACCACCACCACCAACACCAAGCCACCAGCAATGGCCAGCCACATTTGAAAATTGCTCATCGCCGGACTTTCATTCGCTTTCAGCCATGCTCACGGCAGCTTCCATGTCCACTGCCACAATGCGCGAGACACCTTGCTCTTGCATGGTCACTCCAATAAGTTGTTCTGCCATTTCCATGGCAATCTTATTGTGCGAGATAAACAAGAACTGCGTCTCCTTGGACATGCTCGAAACAAGTTTGCTGTAGCGCTCTGTATTGGCGTCGTCCAAAGGCGCATCCACTTCATCCAACAAGCAAAACGGTGCCGGATTGAGTTGAAAAATGGCGAATACCAGAGCAATGGCGGTGAGGGCTTTTTCGCCGCCAGAGAGCAAATAAATGGTTTGGTTCTTTTTGCCGGGGGGTTGCGCCATGACCTGAACGCCAGAGTCAAGAATTTCATCGCCAGTCATGACCAGTTTGGCCGTGCCACCACCGAACAACTCCGGGAACATGAGACCAAAATGGTGATTCACCGTGGCAAATGTGTCTGAGAGTAATTCACGGGTTTCGCCATCGATTTTTCGAATCGCATCTTCCAAGGTGCTGATGGCTTCGTTCAAGTCAGCCGATTGGGCATCCAGAAATTGCTTGCGTTCGCTGGCAGTTCCCAGTTCTTCCAAGGCCGCCAAATTAACCGCACCCAAGGACTGAATTTCTTTTTGTAACTTGTCAATTTCAGTTTGCAAACCATGAAGCTTGATGGATTCCGCAGCGATGGACGCCTCGATGGCTGTGGTGTCTGCTTCGGCTTCTTGTAAAAAACGGTCATATTGTTCGAAACCAATACGTGCCGCTTGTTCTTTGAGTTGCGCATCCACAATGCGTTGGCGCAATGGTTCAAGTTCGCGTTCGATACGAAGCCTGTCCTCATTGCTGGTGCGTAAGCGCGCTGTCAAATCATCATAGGAAGAACGTTTGGCTGCCAGAAGATTTTCGCGCTCCAATTTGAGAGCCAAAGCGTCTTGCAACCCGGCTTGCGCGGCAGTGTCTGAAAGCGTGGCCAATTCAGCCTGTTGTTTTTGCAGTTCAGTGGCAAGTTGCTCAAGTTGTTGGGCGGCGGTATCGCGGGTACGTTGCAGCTCCTCGAGTTTGGCGCTGATGGTGCGCATTCCGAATTGGGCTTCCTGCAATTGACGTTCTGTGTCTCGCAGTTGTTCACGCGCCTGTTGCAACACTTGATCGCTTGCTTGGGCTGTGTCATTCAAACCTTCGTAACGCTCTTGGGTCTGGGCCAATTGCATATCCAGGCTTTCAAATTGTGCTTCTTGCGCCTGTGCCCGCTCATGCAAGCTAAGCAGTTGGGCTTGCAACTCAACGGTTTCATCGGCCAATTGACCTTGGCGTGATTTGATTTGCTCAGCCAATTGCTGGGCCTGCAGAAAATCAACATTCAATGCATGTGCACGGGCTTGGTTTTGGGTGGCATCTTGTCTTATTTGTGTGCGCTGTTGTGAAGCCTGTGTGGCTGCGGTTTCAGCACGGACGAGTTGCGTTCTTGCTTCGTCTGCCATCAACGATTGCGCGCGAATTTGTTTGTCTAGATTTTCTATTTCCTGCGCACGTGCCAGCAAGCCAGCTTGCTCTGTGTCTTGGGCATAAAAACTGACACTGTGCAAACCTACGGCATGACCCTCGGGCGTGAAAATTTGCTGACCTGGTTGCAGCTTGCTACGTGATGACAGCGCTTCATCCAAACTGTCGGAAGTAAAGCAACCGGTCAACCAGTCGCCAAACAATCCCTGGAGGCTGGCGTCATTGAGTTTGAGTTGGTCAAACAACTTCGGCAACGGCGTGGAGGCAGTGGCAACCGATGAAACAGCGGGCGAATAGAAGCTCAACTTGGCCGATGGTGCGTCTTTAGAAAACGCTTTGACGGTATCCATTTTGGAGACTTCAAGTGCAGCCAGACGCTCGCGCAATGCCGATTCGAGTGCTTGTTCCCAACCCGGGGTGACGTGCACACGGCTCCACAGGGGTTGCAAACTTTGTAAGCCGTGTTTATTCAGCCAGGGGCTGAGCCTTTCGTCGCTGCGCAATTTTTCTTGCAATGCCTTTAAGGCTTGTTGACGCGCTTGCAACTCGACCAACTTGGCAGCTTCATCATTGCTGTGTTGTTGTGCTGTTTTACGGGAAGATTCAATACCTTCGAGGGACGCCTCTAGGCTATCGAGTTGCGCCTGCGTCTGTGCAGACAGTTGCTCGGCCTGTGTGAGTTGTTGTTGCAATTGCGCCAGATGTTGCTCGTCTGGCGCATTCAGAGAACGGTGATCGGCTTCTAGTCGATCTAAACGCAGTTGCAATTGACGGGTTTGCTCTTGCAAGCCGGATTGCTCGGCAGCCAACACTTTCATGTGTTGCTGTACTTGGTTGACTTGTTGCGATTGGTTTTGCAAGGCTTGCCGTGCGTTACTTGACTGCGCCTCTAATTCAGGAAGATGCGTTTGCTGCGTGCCGTGAACGCCTTGTAATTGGTGGATTTGCAGCTCAATGGCTGATTTATCTGCATGTAATTTTTCAGTGTCGGCAAGTGACTGAGCGGCTTGAGATGTCCATTGTTGGGTTTGGGTTTGGATTTGTACCAACCGGGCTTGCGCCCGCTCTCGGCCTTCCACCACAAAACGGATTTCAGCTTCTAAGCGGCCTACTTCGGCACTGGCTTGGTACAACTGCCCTTGGGCTTGGTTGACTTGTTCGCCGGCTTCGTAATGGGCTTGGCGGATGGTTTCTACGCTGGATTCGACTTGTCTCAATTCAGCGGTTTTGGCTTCCAAGGAATTGGCCGCTTGTTCTGCTTGCTGATGCAAGTGGGTTTGCTCGCCCTGTGCTTCGGCACGCTTTAAAAACCATTGTTGGTGCTGGCGCAGAGTGATGAGTTTTTGTAAGCCGTTGAATTTTTGCGCAACTTCAGCTTGTCGTTCGAGCTTTTCCAAATTGGCATTGAGTTCGCGCAATATGTCTTCAACACGGGTCAGATTTTCGCGTGTGTCGCTCAGGCGGTTTTCAGTTTCACGGCGGCGTTCTTTGTATTTGGAAACGCCCGCGGCTTCTTCCAAAAACAGCCGCAATTCTTCGGGCTTGGATTCAATGATTCGGCTGATGGTTCCTTGTCCGATGATGGCGTAGGCGCGCGGCCCCAAACCGGTTCCCAAAAATACGTCTTGTACATCACGTCGACGCACCGGTTGGTTGTTGATGTAGTAGCTGCTGTTGCCGTCGCGGGTCAATATGCGCTTGACCGCAATTTCTTCAAACTGGTTCCATTGACCACCCGCGCGGTGAGATTGGTTATCAAACACCAACTCCACACTGGCACGGCTGGCGGGTTTGCGTGTGTTGGTGCCATTGAAAATAACGTCTTGCATGGATTCACCGCGCAATTCGCTGGCTCGGCTTTCTCCCAGCACCCAACGCACAGCGTCAATGATGTTGGACTTGCCGCAGCCATTGGGGCCGACGACACCCACAAGTTGTCCCGGTAACAAAAAGTTGGTGGCGTCGGCAAACGATTTGAAGCCAGACAACTTGATGGAATTAAGACGCACTGTTTACCTTTTTAATCAGAGAAAATATTTAATAGGGATCAAACAAACCACTAGGTTGTCTAAGATTTCGACAAGCGTTCGCGCCAATCGGTCAATTCATGTTGCATCTTGTTCAAGGACGGCAACAAGGCGTCTACCATGGTGTTGAGCTGGTCAGCGTTCGATTGCCGGGCTTTGGCCTCGATGTCAATCAATTCGTTGGCCAAAGTTTGTGTGCACAAAAAAGTCACATAACCTTTGAGCGTGTGAAACAGTCTCTGCAACTCAGTGGTGTCTGATTCGGTCCGCGCATTTTGCAGCGCTTGCAAGTCGTTTTGCAAACTAGACACGAAAGTATCAGCCAGATTCAGCATCTGCCCATTATCGGTGGCGAAATCGCTGGCTCTGGCAGTATCTAGGAAAATATACATGGCCCCGATAATATCAGCCATGAATCCCCATCTATCTCGCCTTCACCCCTATCCATTTGAACGTTTACGCCACTTGTTGGCTGGCGTCCAACCCAACCCGGATTACCGCCCCGTCAGCCTTGGCATCGGTGAACCCAGGCACGCCACCCCAGAATTGATCATTGATGCATTGAAAAAGCATCCTTCTGAATTAGCCACCTACCCAGCGACCGCCGGTTCGCTTGAATTCAGGCAGGCTTGCAGCGCTTGGCTCAAGCGCCGTTATGCGGTTAATGTCAATCCCGACACTGAGATCTTGCCCGTCAACGGTTCTCGCGAAGCCTTGTTTGCGGTTGCACAAACCGTGTTGGAAGGCAACCCGCAAAGCGTCGTGGTGTCTCCCAATCCCTTTTATCAAATTTACGAGGGCGCGGCTATTTTGGGAAACGCACGCATTCACTATGCCCCGAGCGTGCCAAACAAGAACTTTGCCGTGGACTGGGACAGTGTGTCAGACGCGATTTGGCACCACACACGCTTGTTGTTTGTGTGTTCGCCCGGCAACCCTACTGGTGCGGTAATGCCCTTGGAGGAATGGAAAAAATTGTTTGCGCTCAGTGACAAATACGGTTTTGTCATCGCTTCAGACGAGTGTTACAGCGAAATCTATTTCGGTAACTCGGCTCCTCTTGGCGGGCTACAAGCCGCGGTCTTATCAGGTCGATCAGATTTCAAGCAATTGGTGTCCTTTACCAGCCTCTCTAAGCGCAGCAATGTCCCGGGCTTGCGCAGTGGTTTTGTTGCGGGCGACGCCGCATGGATCGCGCCGTTTCTTCGCTACCGCACCTACCACGGCAGTGCCATGGGCGGTTTGGTGCAGCAAGCCAGCATTGCCGCATGGAATGACGAAGCGCATGTGGTGCAAAACCGTGCGTTGTACAAAGCCAAATTTGAGCAAGTCACTCCCCTGCTTTCACAGGTCATGGATGTTGCATTGCCGGATGCAGGTTTTTATCTGTGGGCCGCAGTTCCCGGTGGCGACGATGAAGCTTTCGCACGCGATCTGTTCACTCAATACAATGTCACGGTGTTACCAGGTCGTTATTTGGCCCGCGAGGTCAATGGCATCAATCCCGGCCAAGGCCGTATCCGCATGGCATTGGTCGCACAACCCGAAGAGTGCCTTGAAGCGGCACGCCGTATTGTTCAATTTGTTCAAACCCACTATCCATCACCATCATGAGCCAACAACTGCAATCCATCATCGACAACGCTTGGGAAAACCGTACCCAATACAGCCCTTCTTCTGCACCCAAAAAACTCATCGATGCGGTTGAGCATGTGATCGCAGAACTCAATGCTGGGCGTCTGCGCGTGGCCACACGCCAGTCAGTTGGTCAATGGACCACGCACCAGTGGTTGAAAAAAGCTGTGTTGTTGTCATTCCGTCTCAAAGACAACCAAGTGGTGAAGGCTGGTGATTTGGGTTTTTACGACAAGGTGCAAACCAAGTTCTCCAATATGGATGAAGCGCAGATGAAAGCCAGTGGCGTGCGTGTGGTGCCACCTGCGGTGGCGCGGCGCGGCAGCTATATCGCCAAAGGTGCGATTTTGATGCCCAGCTATGTGAATATCGGCGCTTACGTAGATGAAAACACCATGGTCGACACTTGGGCCACTGTCGGCTCCTGTGCGCAAATCGGTAAAAACGTGCACCTCTCAGGTGGCGTCGGTATCGGCGGTGTGCTTGAACCCGTGCAAGCCAACCCGACCATCATCGAAGACAACTGTTTCATCGGTGCGCGTTCTGAAGTGGTCGAAGGGGTCATCATCGAAGAAAACTCGGTCATTTCTATGGGCGTGTATATCGGGCAAAGCACCAAAATTTACGACCGCGCCACCGGCGAAGTGACCTATGGCCGCGTACCTGCAGGTTCGGTGGTGGTGTCTGGCAACTTGCCCAGTCCTGATGGCAAATACAGTTTGTACTGTGCGGTCATTGTTAAACGCGTTGATGCACAAACACGCGCCAAAACCAGCCTGAACGATTTGTTGCGCGACTGAGCATGTCGCAAACGCTTGACCTGGTTGAACAACTGATCGCCTGTCCTTCGGTCACGCCGCAGGACGCGCAATGTTTGTCATTGATTGAACAGCGCCTGACGCCGCTGGGGTTTGAGTGCGAACGCATGGACCAAGGCCCTGCAGATGGATTGGTCAGTAACTTATGGGCGATCAAGCGCAGTGCAAATCCTCATGCCAAAACTTTGGTGTTTGCGGGCCACACTGATGTGGTACCGACTGGGCCATTGGACAAGTGGCACAGCGACCCGTTCACACCCACACACCGCGATGGAAAATTGTTTGGTCGAGGGGCCAGCGATATGAAAACTTCCTTGGCGGCGATGGTGGTGGCCGCTGAGCATTTTTTCAACAAACACGAGCATGCATCTTTTTCACTGGCATTTTTATTGACCAGCGATGAAGAAGGACCTTCGGTGGATGGTACGGTCAAAGTGGTGGAAGCTTTGAAAGCGCGCGGGGAGCCTTTGCACTGGTGCATTGTGGGCGAGCCCACATCGGTACACCGCATCGGTGACATGGTGAAAAACGGCAGACGCGGTACGCTGAGTGGTAAGTTGCAGGTCAAAGGGATTCAAGGGCATATTGCCTACCCGCAACTCGCCCGTAACCCCGTGCACCAATTTGCCCCCGCACTGGCCGAGTTGGCCGCCATGGAATGGGACAAAGGCAATGCCTATTTTCAACCGACCAGTTGGCAAGTGAGCAATATTCACGCAGGAACAGGCGCCAATAATGTGATTCCTGGTGAAGTAAGAGTGCATTTCAATTTTCGTTTCAGCACTGAGTCAACCCCAGAGCAATTGATAAGCAGACTCGAAGAGGTTTTGCATCGCCATCGTTTGGAGTTTGAGATAGAGTGGACCTTGGGTGGGTTGCCGTTCATCACCACGCCTGGTGAGTTGCTGGCGGTGGTGCAATCAGCCATCACGCATTGCACCGGCATACACCCTGAGCTGTCCACCACAGGCGGCACCAGCGACGCGCGTTTCATTGCACAAATCTGTCCGCAAGTGATTGAATTTGGTCCGCCCAATGACAGCATCCACCAAATCAACGAATATGTGCGACTCACCGATATCGATACTTTGAAAAATATTTATTGCGACATTCTTGAACGATTGCAACACGACTCACTAAGCACTGGCCGCGCATGACACCAGCTGAATTGATCGCAGATTGCGCTGCGAAATTGACAGCTGCCGGTGTGTCTTTTGGCCAAGGTACTTTGTATGCAGAGGACGAAGCCGCGTGGCTGGTGTTGTGGAGCATGGGCTTGTCCCTAGACACGGACACGTCTTTGCTGCTGAAAGAGGTTGAAGACCAACAAATGGCGTCAGTTTTTGCTTTGCTCGAGAAGCGAATTCAAACCCGCCAACCACTGGCCTACTTAACAGGTGAAGCTTGGTTGCAAGGTGTGTCATTTCATGTGGATCAGCGTTGCTTGATTCCGCGCAGTTTGATTGCCGAGACAATTGCACAAGGAAGTTTTGATCCGTGGTTGTCACCCGACAGCACAAGCGCTTTAGATGTATGCACAGGTGGCGCCAGTTTGGCGGTGCTGTTGGCATTGGCCTACCCGCAACTTCAAGTGGATGCCTCTGACATTTCGGCCCAAGCGCTTGAAGTCGCGCACATCAATATTTCAAGGCATGGCTTGCAAGACCGCATCCACGCCTTTGTCAGCGACGGCTTGGCGCAAGTGCAAGGTGTTTATGACCTGATTGTTTGCAACCCGCCTTATGTCAATGCGCAAAGCATGGCCGCATTGCCTGCCGAATTCAAGGCCGAACCTGACCTGGCCTTGGCAGGGGGTGACGATGGCATGGATTTCATTCGCCAGCTTTTGAAGCATGTGGCCGACCACCTGTCTGAAAACGGCGTGCTGGTGCTTGAAATCGGGCATGAAATCAAGCACTTTACGCAAGCATTTCCGCATATGGAAACCCTGTATTTGTCGACCAGTGCAGGTGATGAACACGTACTGTTGATCACCAAACAGGCTTTAGAAAAGAAACATGATCTCGCTTAAACATATTTCCCTCCGACGAGGCACAAAATTGCTGCTTGACCAAGCCAGCGTCACGCTCAATCCCGGTGAAAAAGTGGGCCTGGTCGGCAGAAACGGTGCGGGAAAGTCCAGTTTGTTTGCATTGCTCAACCGCAGCTTGCAAGAGGATTCCGGTGAATTTCACATCCCCACGCAGTGGCGCATGGGCCAAGTGGCCCAAGACATGCCTGAAACGTCGCAAAGCGCCACTGAGTTTGTGATTGATGGCGATACCGCTTTACTGTTGGCACGCAACCAAGTCACCGCTGCCGAAGACAGCAATGACGGCGAACGCATGGCGCATGCTTATATGGCTTTGTCTGACGCGGGTGAACACGATGCACCGGCCAGGGCGCAATCATTGATTTTGGGTCTGGGCTTTAAAACCAGCGAATTGGCCAATCCGGTCAACAGTTTTTCTGGCGGTTGGCGGATGCGTTTGCAACTGGCACGCGCATTGATGAGTCCTTCCGATTTGCTGTTGTTAGACGAACCCACCAACCACTTGGATTTAGATGCCTTGGTTTGGCTGGAGAGTTGGCTCAAGCGCTATGAAGGCACTTTATTGGTCATCAGCCACGACCGTGAATTTTTAGATGCCGTCACCAATGTCACGCTGCATATCGATTCTGCAAAATTGATGCGCTATGGCGGCAACTACAGCAAATTTGAAGATATGCGTGCCGAGCAAATGAACCTTCAACAAAATGCATTTTCCAAGCAGCAAGACAAAATCGCACACTTGCAAAAATTTATCGCACGCTTCAAAGCCAAGGCCAGCAAAGCCAAGCAAGCACAAAGCAGGGTCAAGGCGCTTGAGCGCATGGAAAAAATTGCACCGCTGCTCAGCGAAGCCGATTTCCAGTTTGAATTCAAACCCCCTGCCCATTTGCCCAACCCCATGCTGTCTATGCAGAATGTGAGTTTTGGTTACCCATCAACTGACTCCCCTGACCAAGCGCCTACGGTCATTGTGCAAAACATCAGCCGATCCGTGCTGGCAGGCCAACGGATTGGCATTTTGGGGGCCAATGGCCAAGGCAAATCCACCGTGGTCAAAACCATTGCCCGCAGTTTGCAAGCGGTCGCCGGAGAGATCACCGAAGGCAAAGGACTCAATATTGGTTATTTTGCGCAACAAGAATTGGATGTGTTGCAACCAGCCGATAACCCGCTCGATCACATGATTGCCTTGTCTAAACGATTGACGCAAAACGGTTTGTTAACCGGTCAAGCCACACGTGAGCAAGATTTGCGAAGTTTTTTAGGACAATTCAATTTCAGCGGCGACATGGTCAAACAAACCGTGGGCAGCATGAGTGGCGGAGAAAAAGCCCGATTGGTGTTGTGCATGTTGGTTTGGCAAAGACCCAATTTGTTGCTGTTGGATGAGCCTACCAATCACCTGGATCTGGCCACACGCGAAGCCTTGTCTGTCGCACTCAATGAGTTCGAAGGTACCGTGATGCTGGTTAGCCATGACAGAGCCTTGTTGCGGGCCGTGTGTGATGAGTTCTGGATGGTCAGCCGTGGCGGTATTTCACCTTTTGATGGTGACCTCGATGATTACCAACGGTTTTTACTTGAGGAGGCCAAGCGACTCAAATCCTTGGCCGCAGCAACCCCCTCCCCTTCATTGAACCCCCCTGACAAAACTGCTGAAAAACAGCGGATGCCCAAATCTCAAACACCTTCATTAAAAAACTTGCAAAAAGAATTGTTGCAAGTAGAGACCAAAATGCAATCACTTGAAACGCAGCGAGATGAATTGCATGCCCAATTGGTTGGCGCAAATTTGTCTGTGTCGGATTTGGCGAAGAACGGTAAATCTCTCAAACAGATTGAAGAAGAGTTACCGTTGCTAGAGGCGCAGTGGCTGATGTTGACCGAGCAATTGGACAACAACGTACCCGCAAATTAAAAAAAACCAGTTCGGTTAGAACTGGTTTTTTTGAATGAGGGTGGTAGGACGTACAAGATTCGAACTTGTGACCAACGGATTAAAAGTCCGCTGCTCTACCAACTGAGCTAACGTCCCATCATTTCACAAAAGCTTCTTTTGCTGTTTGGCGAAGCCACAAATTATAACTGGTTTTTCCCCGTGTTTCGAGAGTGCACATGAATTTGCTTCAGTGATAAAAATGGTTCAGCGCCCAACCTGCGGCACACTGACCAAAAGTGGCGGTCACTGTGACCAAAGAACCATAACCATGGCAATTCAAATCGCTATTGCAACTGTCTCCAGCTGCAACCGCAGGTCGAACAATGGGTTCCTTACTGAAGACGGTTTGAATGCCGCATGGGTTTTTATCTGAAGCAATCACACCGTTTTTCCTCAAACGATACCTGACTTGTGCTAGCAAAGGATCGTGGGTGGCATGTGTTAAGTCGTTCATCTCGACCAGATGCGCTTGTTTTTTTCCGCCAGCAGCACCCACAGTGACCATGGCTTTGCGGTGTTGGATGGCCCAGGTGGCCAAAGCCACCTTAGCACTGACTTCGTCGGTTGCATCGATCAGCACATCCAGGTCTTCCGAGATCAGTGCATCTATGTTCTCTGGCGAAATAAAGTCGTCCACCTGATTGACATGGCAATCAGCATTGATCAGGTCGATACGTTGCGCCATGGCCAACACTTTGCTTTGACCGATGGTGGTGCTCAACGCGTGCAACTGTCGATTGATATTCGATTCAGACACATGGTCCATATCGATCAATGTCAGCTTGCCCACACCACTTCTGGCAAGCGCTTCTGCAGCCCATGAACCAACCCCACCGATGCCAACAACCACAACATGTGCCCGGCGAATACGTTGGGCCATGTCGTCACCATACAAGCGCAATAAACCAGAAAAACGACGATCAGTGTCTTGCGTTTGTAGCAACAAACCTGCCCTTTGAATCAAGGCAATTTCAATTTGGGCAAGCGTTCCTTGGCGGCCTCTGCTGCTTCAGACGTTGGATATTGGGCAATTAAATCCTCAAACGTTTTTTTAGCTTCCAAAGGAAGTTTCAACTCTATTTGGGCGTTTGCCAAGGTCAACAAAGCTTCGGGAAATTTGGTGTGCCCTTCGTTCATGGTAATGAACGCTTTGAGTTGATTGCTTGCATCTAAATATTCGCGCTTTACATACTTGGCACTGGCCAGCCAAAACAAGGCGCTTTGACGAAACCCAGTTTCTGGGTATTTGCGTAAAAAAGTGGAGAAGTCATTGATGGCACCTGCGAACTCGCCTTTTCGGAAAGTTGCCAATGCCAATTCAAAATCCTTTTTTTCGGTCGGATCTACTTGTAATTCCAAACCGTCTATTTGAACCACCAATGGCTCAAGTTTAGAAAAGCGCTGGTCATGCTTGGTGACGCGTTCCTGCAGACTAGCCAGACCTTCTTTTTGGCTTTTCTGCAGCAGCATTATTTCTCTTTGCAATTGGTCTTTTTCACCGCGCAATTCAGAAATGGTTTGCTTCAAGCCGTCAATTTGTGTTTGCAGCTGCAGCATACCTTGTTGCAGCCGTGAAGTCTCAGCTTGCATGTCGCGAACTGCCAGTTCGCGAATACTTTGCTGAGACTTGGTGACCGCTTCCAAGGATCGCTGAAGGGCGGCTTCGCTAGACTGTTGAGCCTGTCGAAGGTTTTCGACTCTTTGGCGCAAATCCAATATGGCCCTGCGCGCTTCATCGTCCTCAAAAACAGCAGCTTGCGCACTGCCAGCAAGCAGCAGTGTCAGACAAGCCAGTCGCAGACGACTTGGGGTGATCATTTGTAGAAGAATTCAGCGCGACGATTTTTGGCAAATGCGGACTCATCAGCGCCCTGCATCGCTGGCTTTTCTTCACCAAAACTGACGGTTTCAATCTGAGAAGTAGCGACACCTAACAAGGTCAGACTTTGACGGACCGCATCGGCTCTTTTTTGACCCAACGCCAAGTTGTATTCGCGTCCACCGCGCTCATCGGTATGACCTTCGAGTGAGATTTTGGCGCGCGTATTGGATTTCAAAAACTGTGCATGAGCTTCAATGGTTGACTGAAATTCAGGCTTGATGATGAAACTGTCGTAATCGAAGTAAACAATTTTTTCGATATTTGCAGGCCCAGCAGGCGCATTTTCATTGGCCAATGAATTGACGGGTTCGACAGTTGATTTAGGTTGCTGAACTTGTTGGCTGGATGAAGAAGTGGAAGGGTTGATATCTGACAGGCCAGAACTGGAAGCCCCATTGGAAACGCTCGAAGCCTTTTTATCCACAACAGGCACTTCATTGAGTTTGACGCCGGATGCACAGGCTGTCAAAAGAAGAGCCAGTAAAAGAGAGATAAATGTTTTGTTCACGAAAGTACTCCGATGTTCATGGTTTCAAAAAAGGTCCCCAATTGGGTTCCCGAATGGTTGATGTCTGTCCTGAAAGTTTTGCGCTGATTTTGCCATCCAAGGTTGTCGTCATCAGTGCTTCCTTGCCTTGCACCTGAGTGGCGTACAAAATAAGTTTGCCGTTGGGTGCAAAACTGGGTTTTTCATCATGGTTGGTTTCGGTCAAAGTGGTTACTTTGTCAGTAACCAAATCCATGAGTAAGAGTTTAAAGGAATTGCCAATGCGTGATATGTATGCTATCCATTTGCCATCGGCACTCAAAGTAGGTGAAATGTTGTAGTTGCCATTGAAGGTAACGCGTTGAACAGGTCCTCCAGAGGATGGAATTCGGTAAATTTGTGGAGAGCCGCCGCGGTCACTGACAAAGTAAATGGCGCTGCCGTCAGGTGAAAATACCGGTTCTGTATCAATGCCACTTGATTGCGTAATGCGCCTGGGATCCCCGCCCTTGGCATCAATGATAAAAATTTGCGAACCGCCTTCTTTTGTCAAAGTAACAGCAAGGGACTTGCCATCGGGCGACCAGGCGGGCGCACTGTTGGATCCTCTGAAATTGGCCAATACACGTCGCTTGCCAGTGCTGACATCGTGGACATAAACGACAGGCTTTCGGCCTTCAAAAGAAACGTAAGCCAGTTCATTTCCGTTGGGCGACCAACTCGGGGAAATAATCGGCTCGGGGCTGGTCAAGGCTGCTTGTGCGTTTTCTCCATCTGCATCTGAGACCCACAACATGTGGCGGTTAGAGTGCTTGGTGATGTAAGTGATGCGGGTGGAGAAAATACCTTTATCTCCCGTTAACTTTTCATAGACTTGGTCGGCAATTCTGTGCGCAACCAAACGCAAATCTGGCGTGAATGCAATGAAGCTTTGGCCACCTAAGTCTTGGTTTCTGACGGTATCCCACAATCGATAACGGATATCAAACCTTCCGTCAGAAAGGCGGGTCACGCTTCCTGTCAGCAAGCCGTCGATATTTTTGGTTTTGATGCTTGTAAAGTCAGGCCGGGTGTTTTCATCAATGGCAATTCCGGGTTTGGATGTTTTGAATTGGCCGCTTCTGTCAAGGTCAGCCGCAATAATTTGCGTGATTCGTTGAGGGGCAGAATCCGCACCCTTGAAATCAGAAATTCCTATGGGGATTTGGGTGATACCAACACCTGAAATTTCAACTTTGAATTCTGCGCGGGCGACATTTGCAAAACCAAAGACTAGCCCCAAAAGGGCAGCGAAAGCAATGACAAATCTGGGCATATTTTGCGATGGTAGTTAACTGTTCTTATTCTAACCATGCAACCGTCTTGCAAGGGTGATAATCACACACTGAAAATAGTTATCGACCCGATGTCATCACAACCCCACTTTTTACAACGTCTTCTGACTTGTATTCGCTTGTTTAAATACCCTCGTTACGGCTGGGTTACCGCGGTTGTCTGCATGGTGCTCGTTGCGCTTTGCGAACCGATGGTGCCGGCGTTGCTGCAACCCTTGTTGGACAAGGGTTTTCAGCAAAACAGTTTTCCTATCTGGTTGGTTCCATTTGCATTGATTGGTCTTTTCGGCATTCGCGGCATGGGCATGTTTGTGGGACACGTGGCTATTGCCAAAATCACACAGACGGGATTGTTGGCCTTGCGTATGCAAATGTTCAAACGTTTGCAAGATGCCGCTTTGCCACTTTTTCGCCAGCAAAATTCCAGCGCGATTGGCAACACCCTGGTTTTTGAAGTTCAAGTGGGTGCCCAGACCTTGGTCAATTCAGTCATCGGTACGGTCCGAGACAGCCTCACCTTGATTGCATTGATTGGGTATTTGCTTTACTTGAATTGGAAATTGAGCTTGATTGTGGCCTTGCTGATTCCATCGGTGGCCTGGCTCATGAAAGTCCTCAGCCGAAGGCTCTACGCATTGATCAAACATTCTCAACAAGCCACAGACCAACTGTCTTATGCGGTAGAAGAAACGGCATTGGCCCATCGCGAAATCCGACTGCACGAAGCACAAGGCATGCAAACCAAACGTTTTGAAGGCTTGGGAAAAGCCTTGTCTAGATTGGCCATTAAGACCTCAGTAGCCAGTGCTGGCATTACGCCCCTCACACAATTGTTTTCCGCCATCGCTTTGTCAGCAGTGATCAGTGTGGCTTTGTTACAAAGCCAGGACAGCCAAATGAGCGTTGGCGGCTTTGCCGCATTCGTCACGGGCATGTTGATGTTGGCCAACCCGATCAAACATTTGTCTGAAGTGGCCGGCCCGATGACCCGTGGCATCGCTGCGCTTGAACGCGCCATGGAGTTGATTCACTCCACCCCCGTTGAAAGCAGCGGCAATCACCACAGTCAGCGCGCACGTGGTCATGTGCAGTTGAAACAAGTGTCGGTGCAATACCAACCCGACTTGCCACTTGCCTTGGACAATATTGACTTAGAAATACAACCGGGAGAAACGGTTGCCTTGGTGGGAAGCTCAGGGTCAGGGAAAACCTCTTTGGCCAATTTACTGCCAAGGTTTGTAGACCTGACCAGCGGTGAGATATTGCTCGATGGTGTGTTGCTCCACGACTGGGACCTGCACAATTTGCGTCGCCAATTTGCCATGGTCAGCCAAACCGTGGTGGTGCTCAATGACACGTTGGCGGCCAATGTTGCGCTAGGGCAATCACCAGACAGAGACAAAGTGGTCGAATGCCTGTTGGCCGCTAATTTAGGTGATTATTTGACTACCCTGCCACAGCACATCGATACAGTGGTGGGTCACAACGCGTCCAGTCTCTCCGGCGGGCAACGGCAGCGTTTGGCGATTGCCAGAGCTATGTATAAAGACGCACCATTTTTGATACTGGATGAAGCAACTTCTGCTTTGGACAACGAGTCAGAACGAATGGTTCAAGATGCGCTACAAAGATTGCAAGTCGGCAGGACCACGCTTGTCATTGCGCACCGTTTATCCACCATTGAAAATGCAGACCGCATTGTGGTCATGGAATCGGGAAAAATCATTGAAACCGGTAACCACACATCACTGATACAACACAACGGTGTGTATGCGTCCATGTTCAGACTGGGCAATTCAGGGTATTTGATCGACCGCTGATACAGCCTGTATCAGGCAGTTCAAAGCAAAACAATATTGAACTGTTCGGCGTCAATGCCGAATTCGGCTTGCAAAGAAATAGGTTTGCCAATGAACTCACTCAAACCTGCCAGATGCATGCTTTCCTCTTCTTGCAGCAAATCAATCACTTTGGGTGAGGCCAGCACACGAAATTCTTTGGGACTGAATTGGCGCGCTTCACGCAATATTTCGCGCAATATGTTGTAGGCCACAGTTCTGGCGGTATTGACAACACCGCGCCCCTGACAGTGGGCGCATGGCTCGCACAGCAACTGGGCCAGTGACTCGCGTGTACGCTTGCGCGTCATCTCCACCAGACCCAAGGCAGAAAAACCGCTGACGCTGGTTTTTACTTTGTCACGCGACAGTTGTTTTGAAAATTCAGCCAGCACTGCTTCACGATGCTCCTGTTTTTGCATGTCAATGAAGTCGGTGACGATCACGCCTCCCAAATTGCGCAAGCGCAATTGCCGGGTAATGGCGCCCGCCGCCTCTAAATTGGTCTTGAAAATGGTGTCATCAAAGTTGCGTGCCCCCACGAAACCGCCGGTATTGACATCAATGGTGGTCAGCGCTTCTGTCTGGTCAATGATCAAATAGCCACCCGACTTCAGCGTGACCTTGCGCCCTAAGGCTTGTTTGATTTCATCGTCAATATTGAACAGGTCAAAGATCGGGCGCTCACCTTTGTAATGCGCCAATTTAGAGACCGCTGAAGGCATGAATTCGCGACCAAACATTTGCAACATGTCATGTTGCTCATGCGAATCTATGCGAATGGTTTGTGTGGTCTCATCCACCATGTCGCGCAACACACGTTGCAGCAAATTCAGGTCTTGGTGGAGCAAGGATTTGGGAGGCATTTGCTGTGAAGCTGATTTCACTTTGGCCCAGGTTTTCCTCAAATACGCGATGTCTTCTTTCAGCTCATCTTCGCTGGCGTCTTCGCCGTTGGTGCGCAAAATAAAACCGCCTTTGTCATCGGTCTGGTGGGCGAGTTCAATCAGTTTCAGACGCAATTTTTCGCGCTGTTCTTGCGGGATTTTTTGCGACACACCGATATGGTTGTCTTGCGGCAAAAAAACCAACAATCGTCCCGCTATGCTTATTTGTGTCGATAGCCGCGCGCCTTTGCTGCCAATAGGGTCTTTGATGACTTGTACCGTCAATGATTGACCTTCGAACACTTGCTTCTCAATGGGGACCACGGGCGGATGCGTTTGATCGGCGTCATGGGATTTGGTGTGCACGGGATTGAATAAGTCAGCCACATGCAAGAAGGCTGAACGCTCCATGCCAATGTCGATGAAAGCTGACTGCATGCCAGGCAACACTCTGGCGACCTTGCCTGAGTAAATATTGCCCACCAAACCGCGCTCAAGCGAACGCTCAATATGCATTTCTTGCAAAGCACCGTTTTCAACCAAAGCCACCCGGGTTTCTTGGGGTGACCAGTTGATCAATATGTCGTGTTGCATGGGTTAATCCTTCTTCATCCACTCGAGCAGAATATCTCGCGTCTCATACACCGGCAAGCCCATGATGCCAGAGTGACTGCCCGTGATTTTTTTGACAAATCCAGCCGCTATGCCTTGAATGGCGTAAGCACCTGCCTTGCCCATCGGTTCGCCCGTCTTGACGTAATTTGAAATATCTTCCTCGGTCATCGGTGAGAAAGATACATGCGAGCACTGAACACGGCAGATCATCTTGAACCCATCACCGATAGCCACAGCGGTCAACACTTGGTGGGTGTGACCCGATAAACTTTTTAGCATCGTTTGTGCTTCGGCTTCATCAGCAGGTTTGCCAAAAATGTTTCCACCAAATGTCACCGTGGTGTCTGCTGTCAGCACCGGCCTGGGTGGCAAGTTCTTGTTTTTCAGGTGGTCAATCGCAGCCCTGAGTTTTAAGAGGGTCACCCGCCTGACATAAGTGCGTGCTGATTCGCCTGCAACTCTGTCTTCTAAAGCTTCTGCGGCCGCTGCATCTTCAGGCAACAACAATTCAAATGGCACACCTATTTGCGTCAACAATTGTTGGCGGCGGGGGCTTTGTGAAGCCAAATAAATGGCGGGCAGCGAAATCATTCGCGGTGATAAGGGTGGTTGGACAACATCGACCAAGCACGGTAGAGCTGTTCAATCAACAAGACTCTGACCATCGCATGTGGAAGCGTCAAGTTTGACAAGCTCAGCAACTCATGACCACCCTGCCTGATCACTGGATCAAAACCATCGGGGCCGCCAATGATCAGGGCGACTTCCGTGGCTTGGTCTTGCCAGCCGCGCCATTTTTCTGCCAATCCGGTCGTGGTGAGTTGCTTGCCTTTTTCATCCAGCCAAATGCGATGGCAGTCTTTGGGCAACACCGCTTCAATACGGTTCTTTTCAGCGGTCCAGATTTGCGGCAAGGTTTTTGACGCTCGCGGTTCGGTTTTGACGGTTTTGAGCGTCAGTTTGATGTCGGGTGGAAAGCGTTTGGCGTATTCATCCCAGGCAGTTTGCGCCCATGCGGGCACCTTCTGGCCGACGGCCACCACCCAAAGCTTCATGGCTTGGATTTACGTGGTGGACTTTTTTTTGCGGCGGGTTTTTTTGCTGCCGCAGATTTGGCTACCGCTTTTTTTACCACTGGTTTCTTGGAAGAAGCTGATTTGACAGCGCCCTTTTTGGCGGCTACTTTTGTGTCAGCCCCTTTTTTGGCGGGCTGACGCGCAGCTTTTTTAGGCGCTTCAATGGGTGTCGCAACAGCTTTCACAACAGGTTGCGGCTTTGCAGCACCGAGCTTGATGCGCACAGGCTTGTCGCCCCAGATTTCTTCCAAGTGGTAATACTGACGAATCGTGGGTTGCATGATGTGGACCACCACTGCGCCGCAATCCACAATGATCCATTCGCCGTTTTCTTCGCCTTCTATACGCGGCTTGCCAAAACCTGCGTCTCTGACATCGTCGCGCAAATTGGCTGCCAAGGCTTTTGTTTGCCGATTGGAAGTTCCGCAAGCAATAACCACCCGTTCGAACAAGGGTGACAAATGCTCGGTGTTGAACACCTGGATGTCTTGCGCTTTGACATCTTCCAAGCTGTCAACGATGGTGCGTTGTAATTTTTGTACGTCTTTTTTTTCAGAGACTTCAGTCATGTTGATCCAGATAAAGATGGTGTTGTTGAATGTATTGCGAGACGGAGGGTGTTAAATCCTCGGAGGGTAATGCACCTTGGCGAATGCGGGACCGGATGTCAGTGGCACTGACCATTTTTAACGGCATGTGCAAACGTACGGTCTTGACGTGGTACTGATTGTGCCACTCGTCTGTCAAGCCTTGGCTTTCAGACGCGGAAGGTCTTTGCGCAATCGCCAAAGTGGCGTTTGCAGCAATTTGCTGCCAGTGCCTCCAAGTTTGAAATTGGAGCGCTTGGTCGGCTCCAATGACAATGAAAAATGTCGCCCCTTGATGGCGTTCCAGGAGTTCGTTCAACGTGTCTACGGTGTAACTGGGGCCTGCACGGCGAATTTCGCGGTCATCTACACGTGCCTTGTCACAATTCGCGAAATTGAGTTCAACCATGGCCAAGCGGTGATGCGCAGCTGAGAGTGAACGCGCTTTATGCCATGCATCCCCGGTAGGCAACACGTACAACACATCTAGCTGGAGTTGTTCAATCGCGCAAGTAGCCAAGGCCAGATGCCCGGAGTGCGGTGGATCAAACGACCCGCCGTACAAACCGACGCGAGAAAAAAGGGATGCGCTCAAATCCAGGCTTTGGGTTTGAGGTAATCGGTATAGAGCCGGTGCTCAGCCGAACCGGGCTCGGGTTGCTGCTGGTAGGACCAAGTCACCAATGGCGGCATGGACAGCAATATGGATTCGGTACGGCCTCCAGACTGCAAGCCGAAATGGGTGCCACGGTCAAACACCAAATTGAATTCAACATAACGTCCGCGACGGTACAACTGGTGATCGCGCTCTTTTTCACCGTACGTCATGTTTTTGCGTTTTTCCACAATGGGTAAATAGGCTTTCAATAAATGGTCGCCCACACTTCTCATCATTTCAAAGCTTTTCTCAAAACCCAATTCAGAAAAATCGTCGTAAAAAATCCCGCCTATGCCGCGCGGTTCATTGCGGTGTTTCAAAAAGAAATACTCATCGCACCAAGTTTTGAATCGTGGATATAAGTGATCACCAAAACCGTCTAAGGCTTGTTTGCAGGTGGTGTGAAAGTGAATGGCGTCCTCGTCAAAGCCGTAATAAGGGGTCAAGTCCATGCCACCACCAAACCAAGCCACCGATCGACCATCCGGCGTACGCGCCATCAGTGCCCGAACATTCATATGCACCGTGGGTACATAAGGATTTCGCGGGTGAAACACCAAAGACACACCCATGGCTTCAAAGGGTGAACCGTTCAATTCAGGGCGGTGTTGGGTGGCAGAAGGTGGCAACTTGGGGCCTGTGACATGTGAAAACCCCACGCCTGCGCGTTCAAATACATGGCCCTGTTCCATGATCATGGTGATGCCGTTGCCTTGCAAAGGTTCACCCGCAGGCTTTTCCCAGGCGTCAGACAAAAAAGATGTGCCATCCAGATCGGTCAACGCCGAGGTGATGTTGTGTTGCAAACCCTTTAAATAGGTTTGGACAGATTGAAATGCGGGATTCATGGGAGGGGGCTTCCTGAAAAAAACACAGGTCAGCGCTTGAGCGCACGGTGTCCGATGTCGCGCCTGACTTGCGCGCCGTCAAAATGGATCTGGTCTACCAAAGCATAGGCAACAGTCTGCGCTTGACGCACCGTGTCGCCCAGTGCAGTCACACACAATACCCGGCCCCCAGAGGTCAAGATTTGTTGGCCTTCGCGCTGTGTCGCTGCATGAAACACCATGGCACTGGCATCGGTATCAACAACAGGTAAACCATGGATGGCATCGCCTTTGCGGACGGTGTGAGGATATCCGTGGGCAGCCATCACCACACCCAGGGCAACACGACGGTCCCATTCCAGATCAACTTGGGTCAAGTCTGCGCCAGTATCGTCTGTGGCTGCCAGCAACAATGGCAATAAATCACTTTTCAAACGCATCAAAATCGGTTGGGTTTCAGGGTCGCCCATGCGGCAGTTGAACTCCAAGACTTTTATCTGGCCGGAGGGACTGATCATCAATCCGGCATATAAAAATCCCAAGTAAGGAATGCCATCAGCCATCATGCCTTTGAGCGTCGGTTGAATCACTTCGCGCATCACTCGCGCATGAATTTCTGGCGTCACTACCGGCGCGGGCGAGTAAGCCCCCATGCCGCCTGTGTTCGGACCCTGGTCAGCATCAAGGAGTCGTTTATGGTCTTGTGAAGTGGCCAATGCCGTGGCTTGCAGGCCTCTGGCAACCACCATGAAGCTGGCTTCTTCGCCGTCTAAAAACTCCTCAATCACCACGCGTGCTTTACCGCCAGCGTGTTGAATGCCGGTTTGGTCTGGGGCCAGCATATGGTCAATGGCGTCATGGGCTTCTTGCAAAGTGGTCGCCACTACCACGCCTTTGCCGGCGGCAAGACCATCGGCTTTGACCACGATGGGAGCGCCTTGCGCATCCACATAAGCATGGGCTGCTGCAGGATCCTCAAACACTTGGTAAGCCGCCGTCGGAATATGGTGGCGCTGCATAAAGGCTTTGGAAAACGCCTTGGAGCTTTCAAGTTGAGCAGCCGCTTGCGTCGGTCCAAAAATACGCAGGCCATGGGCACGGAATTCATCGACCACGCCTGCTGCCAAAGGTGCTTCCGGCCCCACGACGGTCAAACCGATGTCATTGGCTTGCGCCCATTCACGCAAGGCAACGACCTCAGTCAAGGGCAATACTTGCAAATTTTTATCGAGGGCGATGCCTGCATTTCCGGGGGCCACGTAGACCATTTGCACCTGCGGTGAACCCGTTAGCTTCCAAGCCAACGCATGTTCCCGCCCGCCAGCGCCAATGACCAGTACTTTCATAGGGCCGCGTTGTGATAGACCTCTTGCACATCGTCAAGATCTTCCAACGCATCAATCATTTTTTGCATTTTTGCGCGGTCTTCTTCGCTCAGGTCAATGGTTATGTCAGCGCGGTAAGTGATCCCTGCCATTTCTGCAGGCATACCGGCCTTGTCTAATGCAGCTTTGACCGTTTCAAATTCTGCCGTGTCTGTCAACACTTCGATCGCCCCATCTTCATCCGTTATGACGTCTTGGGCGCCGGCTTCCAGCGCAATTTCCATGACGGTATCTTCCGAGGAGCCGGGCGCCAATATCAGTTGACCACAGTGCTTGAACTGAAATGCCACTGAACCATCGGTCCCCAAATTGCCGCCGTGCTTGCTGAGTGCGTGACGGACTTCGGCCACGGTACGAACCTTGTTATCGGTCATGGTGTCCACCATCAATGCCACGCCACCGATACCGTAGCCTTCGTAGCGAATTTCTTCGTAGTGAATGCCCTCTAAATTGCCGGTAGCTTTGTCGATATTGCGCTTGATGGTGTCGGCAGGCATATTGGCTGCCTTGGCTTTTTCTACGGCCAGTCGCAAACGGGGATTGACCTGAAGATCCCCCCCGCCTTGGCGTGCAGCCACCATGATTTCGCGAATGACGCGGGTCCAGACCTTGCCGCGCTTCTCGTCTTGCCTACCCTTGCGGTGTTGGATATTGGCCCATTTGCTATGACCCGCCACCTTAACTGGCCTCTGCTTCTTCCGGTTCAGCCGGTTCGGATTTGGATGCGCGACTTTCTTTTTTCGGCAATGGTTGTATGTCGAGTTGGACTTCGTCTTTGTCGTCAAGTCCGACAGTCAAACGCCCGCCTTCAGTCAGTCGCCCGAACAGCAGTTCATCAGCCAAGGCACGGCGAATCATGTCCTGAATCAGGCGTTGCATGGGACGTGCGCCCATGAGCGGATCAAAACCTTTCTTGGCAAGGAATTTGCGCATGTCATCCGTGAAAGTGACATCGACTTTTTTCTCGGCCAGTTGTGTTTCAAGTTGCAGCAAGAACTTATCCACCACACGCATGATGACGGTTTCATCAAGGGATTTAAAGCTGACGGTGGCGTCAAGACGGTTGCGGAACTCAGGCGTGAATAAACGCTTGATGTCTGCCATTTCATCGCCCTGCTCTCGCGCATTGGTAAAGCCTATGGTGGACTTGTTCATGGTCTCAGCACCGGCATTCGTCGTCATGATGATGATGACATTGCGAAAGTCAGCTTTGCGACCATTGTTGTCGGTCAAAGTGCCATGGTCCATGACTTGCAACAACACATTGAAGATGTCCGGATGGGCCTTTTCAATTTCATCCAACAGCAAAACTGCGTGAGGTTTTTTGGTGACGGCTTCGGTCAACAAGCCGCCTTGGTCAAACCCCACATAGCCGGGAGGCGCACCGATCAAGCGACTGACTGCGTGGCGTTCCATGTACTCAGACATGTCAAAGCGCAGTAATTCAATGCCAAGGATGTAAGCCAGTTGCTTGGCGGCTTCGGTTTTTCCCACGCCAGTAGGTCCGCTGAACAAAAACGCACCGATTGGCTTGTCCGCTTTGCCAAGGCCTGAGCGGGCCATTTTGACCGAAGAGGCCAGCACTTCCAAAGCTTTGTCCTGACCGAAGACCACGCTTTTCAAATCGCGTTCGAGTGTTTGCAACTTGCCGCGATCATCGTTGGAGACGCTGGCCGGAGGGATGCGTGCAATCTTGGCAACGATGTCTTCAATTTCGGATTTGGTGATGGTTTTCTTACGCTTGGACACCGGCAGAATGCGTTGAGCTGCCCCTGCTTCATCGATCACATCAATCGCCTTATCGGGCAAGTGGCGATCATTGATGTATTTCGCGCTGAGCTCTGCGGCTGCTTGCAAAGCAGCCACGGCGTATTTGACACTGTGGTGCTCTTCAAAACGCGACTTCAAGCCTTTGAGAATATCGACGGTTTGCTCGACAGTGGGCTCGACCACATCGACTTTTTGGAAACGACGGGACAAGGCCGCGTCTTTTTCGAAAATGCCCCGGTATTCGGTGAATGTGGTGGCGCCTATGCACTTGAGCTGTCCGCTGGACAAAGCAGGTTTGAGCAAGTTGGACGCATCCAAAGTACCACCCGAGGCTGCACCCGCACCGATCAAGGTGTGTATTTCATCAATGAACAGCACGGCGTTGGGTCTGTCCTTGAGCGACTTCAGCACGCCTTTGAGCCGTTGCTCGAAATCACCACGGTATTTGGTACCCGCCAGCAACGCACCCATGTCCAGCGAATACACCTGTGACTCAGCCAGAATTTCGGGCACGTCTTTTTGAGTGATGCGCCAGGCCAGTCCTTCGGCAATCGCGGTTTTCCCCACACCGGCTTCGCCGACCAGCAAGGGGTTGTTTTTGCGTCGGCGACAGAGGATTTGTATGACACGCTCGACTTCGTATTCGCGGCCGATCAACGGATCAATCTTGCCGTCCTTGGCAAGTTGATTCAAGTTCTGTGTGAACTGCTCCAGAGGCGAGGTTTTCTCTGATTTGTCGGTGTTCTCTTCGGCTTCAGGCGCACTGGACTCACTGCCTTTGACAGGCTCTTGCGGGTCTGTTTTTTTGATGCCGTGGGCAATGTAGTTAACCACGTCCAAGCGGGTCACGCCTTGTTGGTGCAGGTAATACACCGCATGAGAATCTTTCTCGCCAAAAATCGCCACGAGCACATTGGCGCCAGTGACTTCTTTTTTGCCATTGCCGGTGGATTGCACATGCATGATGGCACGTTGAATGACTCGCTGAAAACCCAGCGTGGGCTGGGTGTCTACTTCGTCAGTGCCAGCGACTTGCGGTGTGTTGTCCTTGATGAAGTTCGACAAGGATTTGCGCAAATCGTCAATATTGGCAGAGCAGGCACGCAACACTTCGGCGGCGCTGGGGTTGTCAAGCAATGCCAGCAGCAAATGCTCGACGGTGATGAATTCATGACGCTGCTGCCTGGCCTCTACGAAGGCCATGTGCAAGCTGACTTCAAGTTCTTGGGCAATCATGATTTCTTCCTTGGTGCGATCTTGGGTTCAACTGTATATGGAAACGGATGGGATTTATTCAACGGGTTCAGCCAAACACTGCAAAGGATGCCCTGCTTGGTGGGCAGCGTCTTGCACTTGGTCCACTTTTGTGGCAGCGACATCCTTGGAGTAAACCCCGCAAACACCTTTGCCGTCCAAATGGATCTTGAGCATGATTTGTGTGGCAGCTTCCCGGTCTTTGCTGAAAAACTCTTGCAAAACACGTACGACAAACTCCATGGGCGTGAAGTCATCGTTCAACATGACCACTTGGTACATCTGTGGAGGCTTGGTTTTGAGCGTTTTGCGCTCCAAAACAACGGAATCTCCTCCGTTGTTGTCTCTGGCGGGTGTGATGCTGGGCGGTTTGGGGGCTGTCGACATGGCTTCATTCTATCGATGTCAACATCAAGAGGAAATGTCAGGTTAAAACTGAGCATTTGCTCAATAATTAAATCTTAATAAATAATTTACAAAAATATAAATCTATTATTTAATACTTATATAGGATTTATCTTGAATTCTTGCCTGACAAACAATTTCGGAGGGAAGTATGGCTTATGGCATCGTTAAATGGTTTAACAACCACAAAGGATTTGGTTTCATTGAGTCGCATGAATTCGACTCAGACATATTTGCGCACTTCAGCGAGGTGGAAATGATCGGATTCAAAACATTGCAGCAAGGTGCCAGCGTGGTTTACGAGCCGGTACAAGGCCCACGCGGTTGGATGGCGAAGAATATTCGCGTCATCGCGGCGCCTGCCCTGTCAGAAACGGCAAACGTACAGCCCGCAGAGACAAAGGGAAGCCGCCTCAGAACCCCTCAGTTCAGGGCGAATCTGATGTCCCAGGGCCTCTGAGGCCCTGGAAAACCATTTACATGTGTTCAATCATGACTTGCCCGAAGCCCGAGCAACTCACTTGGGTGGCGCCATCCATCAAGCGGGCAAAGTCGTAGGTCACATGGCGGCTCAAAATGGATTTTTCCATCGATGAAATGATCAAGTCAGCGGCTTCTTTCCAACCCATGTGCCTGAGCATCATTTCTGCCGAAAGAATTTCCGACCCCGGATTCACGTAGTCTTTGCCCGCGTATTTAGGGGCGGTACCGTGGGTGGCTTCAAAGCAAGCCACAGAATCTGACAAATTGGCACCTGGCGCAATACCGATGCCGCCTACTTGCGCAGCGAGTGCATCCGACACATAGTCGCCATTTAAATTCAGTGTGGCAATGACACTGTATTCGGCGGGGCGCAGCAAAATCTGTTGCAAAAACGCGTCTGCAATGCTGTCTTTCACAATGATTTCTCTGCCGGTGCGCGGATTTTTGAAACTGCACCACGGACCGCCATCGATCAACTGGGCGCCAAATTCTTTTTGGGCTAGTGCATAAGCCCAATCTCGAAACCCACCTTCGGTGTATTTCATGATGTTGCCCTTGTGAACAATGGTCACACTTGGCTTGTCATTGTCAACCGCATACTGAATAGCTTTGCGTACCAAGCGCTCTGTACCTTCGATAGAAACCGGCTTGATGCCGATGCCCGATGTATTTGGGAAGCGGATTTTCGTGACACCCATTTCGTCGATCAAAAACTTGATCAGTTTTTTGGCTTTGTCAGATTGCGCTTCGTATTCAATGCCCGCATAAATGTCCTCGGAGTTTTCCCGGAAAATCACCATATTGGTTTTTTCGGGCTCTTTCAATGGTGAAGGAACGCCTTTGAAATATTGCACGGGACGCAAGCAAACGTACAGGTCCAGTTCTTGGCGCAAGGCAACATTCAGGGAACGTATGCCGCCACCAACAGGTGTGGTCAACGGGCCTTTGATGGACACCACGTATTCTTTGAGGGCCGCCAAGGTTTCTTGGGGCAACCATACATCTGGGCCGTAAATGCGGGTGGACTTTTCACCCGCATAAACTTCCATCCAATGGATTTGCCGCTTGCCGTTGTAGGCTTTTGCAACTGCGGCGTCAACTACCTTGAGCATCACTGGCGTAATGTCCATCCCAGTGCCGTCACCTTCGATGTAAGGAATGATGGGTTGGTCAGGAACCGTCAAAGACATGTCGGGGTTAACAACGATTTTTTCGCCCTTGGCGGGCACCTTGATATGCTGATACAAGTGACAATCTCCCAAAAAAAGACTACCCTGTATGCAAAATGCACCTAGGGCCTCAAATCATTCTAACCATCGACACTGACCTCAAAATGACTCACCTGGTGCGTACGCTCATCCTTTTTCTGCTGTGCGGGAATGCCGCAGCACAAACCCCGCAAACCCAGTTGCCACGCGTGCTGATACAGGCGGGCATGTTTCAAATCGATGCCCAGGTAGCGGCCACCCATGAGCAGCGCGCAATGGGCCTGATGTACCGCCAAGACATGCCCCAGCACGAAGGCATGCTGTTTGTGTTCGATGAACCTCAAATCCAGTGCTTCTGGATGAAAAACACCTTGCTGCCGTTGACGGCTGCATTTGTGGCGGATGACGGAACCATCGTCAACCTGGTCGACATGAAGCCTCAAACCACAGATTCACACTGCTCGCAAAAGCCAGTTCGCTATGTGCTTGAAATGAAGCAAGGCTGGTTCGCCCAAAAGAACATCAAAAAATCTTTTGTATTGAAATCAAGCGTGTTCAAAAGCGCCCAGGCCAAGGGAACTTCTCGACCTTGAGGTGCACTTCCCCGTCTGCCAGTCTGGCCGTGACTTGCTGATTCAGTTGCATATCATTGACTGAACTGAGCGCTTTGCCCTCGGCATTTTGTAACCAAGCGTAGCCTCGCTTAAGTACCAAGGCTGGGTCCAGGGTTTGCAACAACCACTGGGCTTTGTCCAAACGCCTGCCAAGCATCGCGGGCATGTCCACGGCGGCGCGTTGCAGTCGCATCACCATAGGTTGAAGAGCCAGTTCCCGACGATTCAGATGGTTGTGAACCGCTCTCCCCATGCGATTGGCAAGCAAGCTACATGCTTGCTGTTGCGTGTGTAGCCAGCCCGAGGGACGACCGATGTGCCGTTCAGCCCGGTCCAGCCTTTGCCACGCTTGCTCCATGGCGGCAGACATGGACTGCGCCATCGATTCCTGCCAATAGTCAAGCGCCGACAGTTCGCTGGCTTGGTCCAATGCACACAGTTCTGCGGCGGCCGTTGGTGTGGGTGCGCGCAAATCCGCACAAAAATCAGCGATAGTGAAATCCGTCTCGTGGCCAACGCCAACCACCACAGGCACGCGACTGGACACGATAGCGCGGGCCAAGGTTTCGTCGTTGAATGCCCACAAATCCTCCATTGAACCGCCGCCACGGACCAACAAAATGACTTCCACCTCCGGGCGGGCCTGCAACGCACTCAGCGCTTGCACCAATGAAGATGGCGCCTCTGCGCCCTGAACAGGGCTGGGAGAAATACGCACAGGAATATGGGGCACTCTTCGATGCAATGCAGTCAATACATCGTGCAAAGCAGCCGCTGATAAAGAGGTGACCACACCGATGGCAGATGGTCGGGGCGGGATTTCACGTTTTCGGTTGGCATCAAACAATCCCTCTGCCTGCAATTTGGCTTTGAGACGCAAAAAAGCCTCGTGCAGTTGCCCTGCGCCCGCCGCACGCATAGACTCAATCACCAACTGCAATTCACCACGCGGCTCATACAAACCGCAGCGGGCTTGAACTTCTACCAAATCTCCATTGCGCGGCTCAAACGCCAAAGCATCTGCAACCCGTCGGAACATGGCGCAGCGCAACTGCCCTTGTTCGTCTTTCAAGGTCAGGTAGCAATGGCCGCTGCCCGCTCGTGTCAATCCTGAAATTTCACCGCGAACATGGACCAAACCAAACCGTGATTTCAACTGGTCGCTGATGGCATGGCACAAGGCGCTCACGGTCCATACGCGTGCGCCAGAGTTGTCGGTGGCCGTTGAAACAGAGGTCATGGCGGCGGCTTAAAGTCGGTTTACGCAGAGGGGAAGTACGCCATAATTGTTCTTCATCAATGAGGAGAACAGATTGTTAGGCATCATACAAGCGGCCGGTTGGCCGGTCTGGCCCTTAATCGCTTGCTCTATTGCAGCAGTGGCTTTGATTTTCGAGCGCATTTACAGCCTGCAAACCCGTCGGGTGGTGCCGGAACAGTTGCTCGATGAGGTGCTTGGCATGACCCAACCGGAATTGCTGAACCCCGAATCTATTGAGCAATTGAAAAGCCATTGCGCCTTGGGTGAAATCATTGTGGCGGGTCTGCACCACAGGAAAACCAAATCAAGCGTTTCTGAATCTGAGTTTCGCGCTGTCATTGAGGCCAGTGGCCGACGGGTCAACCGCAAGTTGGAAAAATACCTGAGTGCGCTTGGTTCGATTGCCTCAGTGGCGCCATTGTTAGGTCTGTTTGGCACGGTCGTCGGCATGATTGAAATTTTTGGGGCGCAAACGCCCGGTGCCGGTAACCCTGCCCAGTTGGCGCACGGTATTTCCGTGGCCTTGTACAACACGGCCTTCGGCTTGGTGATTGCGATTCCTAGTTTGGTGATGTGGCGGTACTTCAGAGGCCGTGTCGATCATTTCACCCTGGAACTAGAGATTGCCGCTGAGCGTTTGGTGCGCCATTTCTACCCTGGTGTCAAATAAAAATGAGCATGCGCTTTGGCCGCCCTTCCGCGCCGGAACCGGAGATCAACCTGATTCCCTTTATCGATGTGCTCTTGGTGGTAATCATTTTTTTGATGCTCACCACTACTTATGGCCGACTGACGCAATTGGACATGCGTCTGCCCAAAGCTGACAGCGGCGAGCAAGAAACCAAGCCCAATGAGATCCGTGTCGCTGTCAGCAGCGATGGTCGCTACATGGTCCAAAAAACAGCCATCCATCCATCGGATGTGCTTGCTTTGTCCCAAGCACTCAGCCTAGCGGCCCAAAACTCACCACAGGCTTTGGTGGTTATTTCCGCTGATGCGCAAGCCAGCCATCAATCGGTCATTCAGGTGCTGGAGGCAGCGCAAACATCCGGACTGCAACACATCACATTTGCGGCACAGTCGCGCACGCGTTCTGTTCCTTTGCCCTGATCCCCGTGCGCTTGTCGGCTTATTTCATGCAACACGTCTGGTCTCGCCGCGGTTGGGTGGCTTGTCTGTTGTGGCCGATAACCCTTCTCAGTGGGTCTTGGGTCCTGTTAAATCGACTGCTTTATGAGTGCGGATGGCGACAGGCTGTGCGCCTGCCTGTGCCTGTGCTTGTTGTCGGTAACGTGGTGGCCGGCGGCACGGGCAAAACCCCGGTGGTCATCAGTCTGGTGCAGCATTTCACCGCCAAAGGCTTTCGTGTTGGGGTGATTGCCAGGGCTTATGGCAGTGCACAAGAGTCTGTCAAAGAAGTCCATCACCACAGTCAGGCCGAAGATGCTGGCGATGAGCCATTGCTGGTTAAGCAGCGATGCAAAGTTCCCGTTTTTGTCGGACGCAAACGCGCACTCGCCGCGCAAGCTTTGCTGTCGGCTTACCCAAATACGGATCTCATCATCAGCGACGACGGTATGCAACACCATGCACTTCAGCACGACATTGCTATTTGCGTGTTTGACGACAGAGGCTACGGAAATGGCTGGTTACTGCCTGCAGGACCGCTGCGTGAACCCTGGCCAACAGACCCGCCGATAGGCGTCACCCGGCATGTGCTTTACACCGGCGAGCAGCATCCGCGTGACGCGTGGGTGGCAAAAAGAAGTTTGGCTGCTTACGCAAGAAATGGCGCTGGTGAGCAACGCGACTTGCGTGAATGGGCAGGCCAAGCAGTGCAAGCGTTGGCGGCCATTGCCAAGCCGGATGTGTTTTTTCAGGCACTTGCGCAAGCGGGATTGCAATTGGTGCAGCGCTGGCCACTGCCAGACCACGCCTCGCTTTCGCATTGGAAGCCCGACAGCCCTCTGCCTATTTTTTGCACAGAAAAAGACGCGGTTAAATTGTGGCCGCACCTGCCCCAAGCATGGGCCGTTCCGCTGGTCTGTGAATTGCCCTTGCCCCTGCTTGACGCCTTGGCTTTAAACCTGCAACAGCTATCATTGATCTATGGACAAAAAACTGCTTGAACTGCTGGTCTGCCCTGTCACCAAAGGCAGCCTCATTTACCAACCTGATACCCAAGAATTGATCTCACGCAGCGCACGTCTGGCCTATCCTGTGCGTGATGGTATTGCCGTGATGCTCGAGCTAGAAGCCCGCATATTGACCGACGACGAATTGGAAAAACTGAATGGCTGAAGCCGCCTATGTGGTGTTGATTCCGGCACGCTTGGGTTCTTCGCGCTTACCCAATAAACCTTTGGCAGATTTGGCGGGCGTGCCCATGGTGGTCAGAGTCGCCCAGCAAGCAAGCACCAGCGCTGCCACTCAGGTGGTGGTTGCGGCTGACCATGCCAGTATTGTCCAAGCCTGTGAACAGCACGGGGTACAAGCCATTCTTACCCGTGACAATCATCCCAGCGGCAGCGACCGACTGGCCGAGGCTGCCGGGCTGCTTGGGTTACCCGATTCGCAAATCATTGTGAATGTGCAAGGCGACGAGCCTTTGATCCATCCTCAGCACATTCACGCAGTGGCGCAGTTGTTGTCGCAGCGCATGGATGTGCACATGTCCACCCTGGCGCACCCGATCACTGCTTTGTCCGATTGGTTGAGTCCGCATGTGGTCAAGGTGGTATTGAACCAAGGCCATCTGGCCAGCTATTTCAGTCGAGCCGGTATTCCTTGTTGGCGAGATGGGACAGACAAGCAACTGCCGCCATACCCTGTTTACCGCCATGTGGGCTTATACGCTTACCGCTGTGGTTTTCTCAAAGCATTCCCTCGCCTAGCCGAGGCACCCGCTGAAAAAGCCGAGGCGCTTGAGCAATTGCGGGCCCTGTGGCATGGCTACCAAATTGCAGTTCACGTGTCCGACATGGCGAGTGCGCCGGGCGTGGATACCCCAGAAGACTTGCTCAGGGTTCAGGCTTTATTGACCTGCTGATGCTTTCAGCGGGCATATGGGCTTGCATGCTATTCTTGGGGCTAACCCAGCGACACAGCCCCGCCAAGAGGGTCGTTGTCGCGTTATTTCAAGGAAGACAATGAGACTGATTTTGTTGGGTGCGCCAGGTGCTGGCAAAGGTACCCAGGCCACATTCATCTGCCAAGCCTATGGCATCCCTCAAATTTCAACCGGCGACATGCTGCGTGCTGCTGTGAAGGCGGGAACAGACATGGGCCTGGCGGCCAAAAAAATCATGGATGCCGGCGGCTTGGTCGGGGACGACATCATCATCGGTTTGGTCAAAGAACGCATCACCCACACCGATTGCGCCAACGGTTTTTTGTTCGATGGATTTCCCAGAACCCTCCCCCAGGCTGACGCCATGAAGCATGCAGGCGTCAAACTCGATTGCGTGCTCGAAATTGATGTGCCTTTTGACGCCATCATTGAGCGCATGAGCGGTAGACGGGTCCATGTGTCCAGTGGCCGCACTTACCATGTCAGGTTCAACCCGCCCAAACAAGACGGCCTGGACGACCTGACCGGCGAAGCCTTGATTCAGCGCGATGATGACCGCGAAGAAACGGTTAAAAAACGTTTAGAGGTTTACAGCGCCCAAACACGCCCCTTGGTGGACTATTACGCGCAATGGGCCAAAGATCAACCGCAAGAGGCTCCCAAATACCGCGCTATCAGTGGCCAAGGCAGCGTAGAAGACATCAAAGCCCGTGCATTGGCCGCCTTAAAGAGCTGACTTCTTTTCGTCTTGCGACAGCAAGCTCAACGCCAAGGCCACGCAGGCCTTGGCTGGCGGCAAATCAACCCGTTGCCCCATGGTTTGATGTGCTTGTGGCAGCGCATTCCCCCAGGCACACCGACTGCTGATCCATACCGCGACCCCCACTTCGATGGCTTTTTGTAGGGAGTCATTCCATGCGTCCTTGTATGTACCCGCCCCGGTTCCAGCGATAACCAATCCTCGCAAACGCGTGTGGCTTTGAGCGTTTAATAATGCTTCCATCATTTCACTGCTGCTGCCGGCGTGGTGGGTCAACCACTCCACCCGAGGCCATTGGGTCGCACCGAGAAATCCCGCCAACGAAGGAATGTCAAGCTTTGCGGTTGCAGTTGGCGTGCTTTGCCAGACCCATTTGCCATTGATTTTTTCAGCGGCGAGGGACGCAAACCCACTGCTGAAAGCTTTCAGTGGGTCCGTGGAAACTTTTTGTACATCCATTGCATGGTGCGCTTGCCCATTGAAGACCACGCAAACACCTTGTGCCTGCGCATGGTGCAGTAATGACAAAGCATCACGCAAATTAACTGGGCCATCGGCCATGGGGTGGTCAGCAGGACGCATGGCGCAAGTCATCACGACCGGTTTGGGCCATGGGCCAAACGCATGCAGCAAATATGCGGTTTCTTCTATGGTGTCAGTGCCGTGTGTGATGACTACGCCGGCGACATCCTGTCTGGACTGTGCTTGCACCAGTGCCTTTAACAGCGATTGCCAGATCGGTAACCCCATGTTTTTGCTGTCAATTTGGGCCACATCTTGGAATTCAAGGCCGGAATAGTCTTCGCTCACAGAATCGATCAAGTCAGCGACCCCTAACCTGCCAGATTCATAAATATCGGGATTTCCTGGACTCTTTCGTATTCCGGCGATCGTTCCTCCGGTACCCAAAACAACAGTTTTGGCATTTATTTTCAAGGACATGGTTGCCAAAGTTAAAAAACTGGTTAAAAATACAGTTACTGGATATCCAAACAGTTGTTTGGGTTTCCTCCCCTAACCGCCAAGTGCAGGAGCCCCATGGAACAAGTCAAGCTCACCGCCCGTCAGCAGCAGATTCTGTCACTGATCGAAACCGCGATACAAAATACCGGTGCGCCGCCCACCCGCGCAGAAATCGCCACAGAACTCGGCTTCAAATCCGCCAACGCCGCAGAAGAACACCTGCAAGCATTGGCCCGCAAAGGCGTTATTCAATTGGTCAGCGGCACCTCCCGTGGCATTCGCTTGAAACAAGCCGTCGCAGAGTCTACAAATCTCGGCTTTAAACAATTTCAATTGCCTTTGCAAGCCTTGGCGCAGTTAACACTTCCTTTGGTGGGGCGGGTAGCCGCAGGCTCGCCCATCTTGGCCCAAGAACACATTGAGCAAACCTACAGTGTTGAAGCTTCCATGTTCTCCCAAACCCCTGACTATTTGCTCAAAGTCAGAGGGTTGTCCATGCGAGATGTCGGCATCATGGATGGCGATTTGCTTGCCGTCAAAACCACTAGAGACGCACGCAACGGACAAATTGTGGTTGCCCGTGTAGGAGAAGAGGTGACGGTCAAGCGTTTTCAAAAAACGGCACAAGGCATTTCTCTTTTGCCAGAAAACCCCGATTTTTCGCCCATTGAAGTGCATGCGGGCGATATTTTTTCGATCGAAGGTCTGGCCGTCGGCCTGATCCGAAACCAGTTTTAACCCCAGGAGCACAGCATGTCACTAGCCATTTGGAGCAGCCATCAGGTTTTTCAGCGCGTAGATTCAGCGTTTCGCGCATTACTCACCCCCCGCAAAAATCAAATGGCTTACAACCGCCATTCCCACAGATTAGCGGCCGAACGGCCGCTGCGCGTGGTTCATATCGCCGAAGACCAACGCCCGCCTCTGCACACGGCGGGACGCATGGTCATTTCAGGTCGCATGGCTGACGTTTGTGCAGAGCTTGACCGTTTGATCGATCTTGACAACCAGCGCCAAATGTTTCCCCACTGATATTATTTTTTGCCAGACCGCAAAGCCATCATGATTTCGCTGTTGGCTTTGCGCTCTGCCATGACTTTTTTTACATTGGGGTTGTCGGCAAATTGCTGGGTATAGACTTTCACCGGCAAATCAGCCAGCAAGTCTTCCTCAAGCACCGATTTGCAAGCCATCACAGCCAATGGCAAATGGAATATCGCAGCGCAATCCGCCAAAGTGAAACTGTCGCCCGCTATGTAGGGCGAAAATTTGGCCAACTTTGCAAAGGCAGCCACATTTTTTGTGAGTTGTTTTTTTACCCTGGACTTGGTTTCGTCGCTGGCCACGCCGCCAAAAAACGCTTGGCCATACAACTCTCGCACCACGAGTTCAATGTGCAGTTCAAGGTAAACAACCAATTCCCTCACTTTTGCAGCGGCAAACGGATCAGCCGGAATCAAAGGGTGTGACGGGTATTGCTGCTCTATGTATTCAGCACAGGCCATGGATTCAGACACACAGCCGTGCGGTGTTTCCAAAAATGGCACCTTGGCCATGGGAGAACGGTCCACCAATTTGGGGTGAGTGTTGCCCGTCCATACCAATTCCTCATCAAACGCTACGCCTTTTTCCAGCAATTGCAATTTCAGCTTGTTGTAATAGTTGCTGGCCGAGAATCCGCAAAGTTTCAGTGTCATGGGATAAGACTCCGTTGGTATCAAAGATCCGGCATTTTGCAGTAATCGCGTGACACAGGCGCACATCCGATGTCGGCCATAATTGTTCTTATATGAATACAAACTTCCATCGTGTAGCTGTGGTGGGCGCGGGCGCCATGGGACAGGGAATTGCACAAATGTGCGCCCAAGCCGGCGCTCAGGTCTTGGTGCATGATGTCGCGTCCGGCGCAGCCGAAAAAGCCTGCCAAGCCATCGTCTTGCAATGGAAAAAATCACAAGACAAGGGGCGTTTGACAGCGGCTGATACTGCACAGTGGCAAGAACGCTTACACCCAACTGCCTCTCTCAACGATTTATCAGCCTGTGACTTGGTGATCGAGGCGGTGGTTGAAAACATGGCTATCAAAACAGCCTTGTTTGCAGAGTTAGAAAATCTGGTCACAGCGCAAGCGGTAATCGCCACCAACACATCCTCTTTGTCAGTGACCGCCTTGGCTGCCACACTCAAACACCCAGATCGCTTTGCTGGCCTGCATTTCTTTAACCCCGTGCCGCTGATGAAGGTGGTCGAAGTCATCGCCGGGCTTGGCACGGATGAAAACATCTGTCAGCGATTGAGCCAATTTGTCGTGGCCATGGGCCATCAACCGGTTCGCGCCAAGGACACCCCCGGCTTCATCGTCAACCACGCCGGCAGAGGTTATGGCACGGAAGCATTGCGAATCGTGTCTGAAGGTGTGGCGGATTTCGCCACGATTGACGATATTTTGAAAGACCAAGTGGGGTTCAAATTGGGCCCCTTCGAACTGATGGACTTGACCGCCTTGGATGTTTCGCACCCGGTCATGGAATCCATTTACCAACAGTACTATGAAGAACCCCGTTATCGTCCCTCGGTGATTACTGCCCAGCGCTTGGCAGGCGGATGGTTAGGACGCAAAACTGGCCAAGGCTTCTATGCCTATGTCGATGGCAAAGCGCAACGCTCGCCGCCAACCCCTGCACCCAGCGTGGGTGACCTGCCACCGGTATGGGTGTCTTCGCGGGCAGCGCGGCGCAGCGATTTGTTTCAATTGCTCAAAGAACTGGGGGCGGAGATTGAAACTGCCAGTGCCCCGTCTAACCAAGCGCTGTGCTTGGTCGCGCCTCTGGGGTTTGATGTCACCACTTCTGCGATCGTTGAGCGGCTCGATCCCGCTCGCACTTTGGGTATAGACATGCTGATGCCCGATGCGGCAACCCGCCGACGCGTGTTAGCGACAAACCCTGCCACACGCAGCGACATGCGCGATGCTGCCCATGCTCTGTTTGCCAATGATGCAAAAGCTGTCAGCGTCATTCAAGACAGCGGCGGATTTGTCACCCAACGCGTGTTAGCGCATATCGTCAATATCGCCAGTGATATCTGCCAGCAAGGCATTTGCAGCCCTGCTGATTTAGACACCGCCGTGACCCTTGGACTGGGGTATCCGCAAGGACCACTGACACTCGGCGATTCATTGGGGGCAGACAGTCTGCTTGAAGTGCTGTTCAATATGCAAACGGTATACGGCGACCCGCGCTATCGCCCCAGTCCTTGGCTGCGACGACGCGGCGCTTTGGGTCTGAGTTTGCGCCACGATATAGCTACCGTATGACCGCTCAACTCAAAAGTCACTCAGTCGGCCAAACCTTGGTGTTGACGCTTTCCAACCCCGAGTACCGCAACGCGCTTGGGCCGGAAATCTATTCGGCCGGCATTGAAGCCTTGAACGCAGCTGAAAGCAATGACGACATCCGTAGCGTGGTCATCACCGGTGAAGGTGCCCATTTCAGTGCAGGCGGACAACTCAACCGTTTACTGGATAACCGTGAACTCCCGCCCGAGCACCAAGCGCAAAGCATCGAGGCCTTGCACGGTTGGCTCGAAACCATCACCACTTTCCCCAAACCCGTGCTGGCCGCCGTGGAAGGCGCCGCCGCCGGGGCTGGTTTCTCACTGGCATTGACCTGCGACTTTCTGATCGCTGCGCGCAACAGCGTTTTTGTCATGGCCTACAGCAATGTGGCCTTGTCACCCGATGGTGGCGGCAGTTGGCAGTTGGAGCGCGCATTGCCTCGGGCCTTGGTCAGTCAGTACTTGATGTTGGGCGAAAAAATCTCTGCTGAACAGTTGTTGACACACGGCCTGGCCAACGCCATCAGCGAACCGGGACAGGCGTTGCAAACCGCCCTGTCCTGGGCCCAGCGCCTGAACGAACGTGCGCCAAATGCGCTTTGCAGCATCAAAGAGCTGGTCAATGCTGCGCCCAACCACAGTTTGTTTGCCCACATGGCATTGGAAAAACAGCATTTCGTCAACAATCTGCATCATCCCAATGCTGGCGTCGGCATTGCCGCGTTTTTGGACAAACACCCGCCACAGTACAAGCCATAAAACCTTTCCCTCAAGTTGCTGGTCTCGCTGGCGACAATTTTTAACCCGCAGGTCACCGACAAGACAGACGATGGACGAGCCAATACTTACGATCGAAGAACGAGAAGCGGTAAATGCCGGCCGCTGGTTTTCCTCACTTTCACCTTCACTTCGCCACGACATACTCCGATGCGCTTACGTCAGACGACTCAAAGACGGCGACCTGATTGCTGCACGCGGCGACACGCCCGAGGAATGGATTGCTTGCGCCAAGGGCGCGGTTCGGGTCAGCTCCACTTCTCTGTCGGGCAAACAAATCACCTTCACATACGTCGAGCCCGGCATTTGGTTTGGCGATGTGGCCATTTTGGATGGCGACAGCCGCACCCACGATGCGTATGCACACGGCGACACCACCATTTTGTGTGTGGCCAGGCCGGATTTCGAAAAAATTCTGGCCGCGCATGTCGAGTTCTACCAAGCCATGCTGCGTTTGCAAGCCAGACGCATCCGTCAGTTGTTTGGCTTGGTGGAAGACCTCAACACCCTGCCCTTGCGTGCGCGATTGGCCAAACAGTTGCTGCATTTGGCGCGCAGTTATGGCGTGCCGTCCCTCAACCACGGCGAGGAAGTGCGCATCGGATTACACCTGGCGCAAGAGGAACTCGCGCAGTTGTTGGGTGCTTCACGCCAGCGAGTGAATCAAGAACTCAAGGCCATGGAAAGAGAAGAAGCCTTGCGCATAGAACCAGGTGGTTTGGTGATACGCAACAGAGAAATGCTGATGAAAATCAGTGCGGCGGAGTAAATACATGAGCAACTTTGACAATTTTGTCGGCACACGTGAAGTCAGCGAATCGCACAGTTTTGATGTCGCGGCTTTGCAGGCTTGGTTGAGTGCCCACATGGCGGATTTCAAAGGCCCATTGCAAGTAGAAATGTTCAAAGGCGGGCAATCCAACCCGACCTACAAACTGATTACGCCAAGCGTCAGTTATGTGATGCGTGCCAAGCCAGGCCCGGTCGCCAAACTGCTGCCCTCAGCGCATGCCATCGAACGAGAATTTGCCGTGATGCGAGGACTGCAAGGCACCGGTGTTCCAGTGGCACAGATGCATGTGTTGTGCGAAGACGAATCGGTCATCGGCCGCGCTTTTTATGTGATGGAGTTTGTACAAGGCCGTGTGTTGTGGGATCAGGCTTTGCCCGACATGACGCGCGAGCAGCGCCGCGATATTTACCTGGAAATGAACCGTGTCATCGCGGCCTTGCATGCAGTGGATCACAAAGCGCAGGGCTTGGAAAACTTTGGCAAGCCCGGCAATTACTTTGACCGCCAGATCGGCCGCTGGAGCAAGCAATACCGAGCCTCGGTCACGCAGCCGATTGAAGAAATGGACAAGCTGATGGACTGGCTGCCAGCGAACATGCCCGACAGCGCCCGCGCCGACATCACCTGCATCGTGCACGGCGATTTCCGTTTAGACAACATGATTTTTCATGCCGATGAACCGCGCATTCTGGCGGTGCTCGATTGGGAACTCTCTACGCTGGGACATCCACTCGCCGATTTCAGCTACCACTGCATGTCTTGGCACATCCCGCCGGGAAGTTTCCGTGGCATTGGCGGTCTGGACCACGATGCGTTGGGCATTCCGCTCGAAGACGAATACATTGATTTGTATTGCAAACGCAGCGGCATCACCACGCTGGCCGAGTTGAAAAAAGACTGGAACTTCTACCTCGCCTACAACATGTTCCGCATCGCCGCGATTTTGCAAGGCATTGCCAAACGCGTTGAAGACGGCACAGCTTCCAGTGCACAAGCCAAGGCTTCAGGCGCAGGCGCAAGACCCATGGCCGAGCTCGCTTGGTTGTTTGCACGTCGCCAATGATTTTTTTTGATACAACAGATTAACCGGAGAACACTATGAATTTCGATTACACCGACAAAGTCAAAACCATGCAGGCGCGCTTGATCGCATTCATGGACGAACACATTTACCCCAATGAAAAACGGTTCTTCCAAGAAATTGCCGACTACCGCGCGGCTGGCAACCCTTGGATTCCCACCAAAATCGTGGAAGAACTCAAGCCGCTGGCTCGCAAAGCCGGTTTGTGGAATTTGTTTTTGCCGCACAGCAAGCGTGCACCCGAAGGTTTGAGCAACCTTGAATACGCGCCAATGTGCGAAATCATGGGCCGCGTGCCTTTTGCAGCCGAGGTGTTCAACTGCTCTGCGCCTGACACCGGCAACATGGAAACCTTCGAACGCTACGCCAGCGAAGCACTCAAAGACCAGTGGCTAGAGCCCTTGCTGCGCGGCGACATTCGTTCTGCGTTTTTGATGACCGAGCCAGATGTGGCCTCATCGGACGCCACCAATATTCAATGTTCGATTCGCCGCGAAGGGGAACACTACGTGATCAACGGCCGCAAGTGGTGGTCTTCTGGCGCCGGCGACCCACGCTGTGCGGTTTACATTGTCATGGGCAAAACCGACCCTGACGCGCCGCGCCATTCACAGCAAAGCATGATCATCGTGCCTGCGAATTCACCGGGTGTGGAAATCTTGCGCCCTTTGAGCGTGTTCGGTTACGACGACGCACCTCACGGTCACATGGAAGTTTTGCTGAAAAATGTTCGCGTGCCGGTTGGCAATTTGTTGCTCGGTGAAGGCCGTGGTTTTGAAATCGCCCAAGGCCGCTTAGGCCCAGGACGCATTCACCATTGCATGCGCACCATCGGCTGCGCCGAACGTGCACTGGAGCTCATGTGCAAACGCCTCAACAGCCGTACCGCCTTCGGCAAGGTCCTGTCTTCTCAAGGTGTCTGGCACGAGCGCATCGCCGAGTCGCGTATCATGATTGAACAAGCGCGTTTGCTGACGCTCAAAGCCGCTTACATGATGGACACCGTGGGTAACAAAATCGCTAAAACAGAAATCGCCATGATCAAAGTGATCGCGCCTGTGATGGCCACCCAAATCATCGACTGGGCGATTCAAGCCCACGGTGCCGGTGGCGTCAGCGACGACTTCCCCTTGGCCTACGCCTACGCCCACCAACGCACATTGCGCCTGGCTGACGGCCCGGATGAAGTGCACCGCAACTCCATCGCCAAGCTTGAACTGGCGCGTCATATTGCCACCATGCCGCAAGAAGTGGACATGCCCGTCACGCGCGGCAGCTGATCGTGAAGAAACACATGATCGATGTGTACTCGTGGCCGACACCGAACGGCAACAAAATCCACATCATGCTGGAGGAATGCGGTTTCAAGCTCGGACGTGACTGGCTGGCCCACCCGATTCACATCGGGCAAGGCGAGCAGTTCACACCTGAGTTTTTGACCATCAGCCCGAACAACAAAATCCCCGCGCTGGTCGATCCGGTCGGTCCGGACGGCAAACCCATCAGCCTGTTCGAATCCGGTGCGATTTTGTTGTACTTGGCAGCAAAGACGGGTAAGTTTTTACCCAAGTCAGACCGTGCGAAATTTGAAGTGTTGCAGTGGCTGATGTTTCAAATGGGTGGTGTGGGTCCCATGCTCGGGCAAAACCACCATTTCCGCCAATATGCGCCGGAAAAAATACCTTATGCGGTTGACCGCTACACCAACGAAGCCAAGCGTTTGTACGGCGTCATGGACAAGCAATTGGCATTGGGCAAATACATCGCAGGCAGCAGTTACAGCATTGCAGACATGGCCATTTACCCTTGGCTGCGCAATTGGAAAAACCAAGGCATTGACTGGGCTGACTATCCTCGTCTCAAAGACTGGTTTGACATGATTGACAGCAGACCGGCGGTGGTTCGCGGTTGCGCAGTGCTGGCGGATTTACGCAAGCCTTTGCAAAACGACAAAAAAGCCATGGAGACTTTGTTTGGCAAAGGTCAGTACGAGAAACGCTGATTAAAACTGCCAGCCTATGCCTACCAAGCCGCCTTTGCCGACAGCAGAAGCCTTGAAGGATTCACTGCCAATTTGGATGGAGCGTTCGGACATTTTGGTGTAGTTGTATTCGGTGTAGACATACTGAAACGGGTTGAGAAAGGTTTTGAATCCAACCCCGACCCCATACCCATCTAAACTGAAATTGTTGGTGGCATGGGTGGTGTCCAAACTGGCATAAGCCAGTTTTCCATACGCCATCGAACCATTCCGAATCAACTGCCCCAGCATCAACGACCATTGCGCTTGCTTGTCAAAACCCATGCGGGTGCTTGAAGTCAGTCCGCTGCTGGTGTAGTAGTCCTGCCCAGCCGCTTGGGTGTGCAATAAATTTCTTTCATAGGTCAGGCCCATGACCTGACGCTCGCTGATGGCGAATGTAAAACCCGCACCCAGCACCAAAGGCATGCCGTAAGAGGTTTGGCTGTTTGTATACGCCCCACTGGTTGAATAATTGGTCAAGGATGGCGTGACGCCTTGGTATCCAGTGGCGGCCTGCACATGCCAGCCCACAAATAAATTACTTTGCGCCATGACGGGCGTTGCCAATCCCCACCAAACACCTGCGCATATCCATATCAATTTCACAACCGGTTCCCATTCAAAAGCCCAAGCCTACCCAATACAGACCCTTATTTAAAGAGTTCGACAAATAGGCTGATTTCTGAAGTTGGGTTGCCTGTCATATCGAGTGGCGCACAACTTGCATCTCCATCATTAACCGTAAACGGTAGCCATATCTCGCCCTACAGCCTGTCAAAACGGCGGTGGGCGGCAATGTTTTGCCGCTTTGGTCAGACAAGAGGAAAAATTATGCAGGTCAGATCGATCAGTGCGGCAAATAATGTCTACCGGGCTGCGCCAAAAATATACAGCGTTGCGCAAGCCATGGCTGCGTTGAAATTGAACAGCAAGCTCAAGGTCACACTTCGCGATACGCCTGCCAATATCACCAACAATTTGAATGCGCTCAAGAAGATACAAGCACAAATCACCCAGATTACCCTGCCAAATGCCAATGACAAATTGAATTTGAATGGTGCGCAACTCAAAGACTTTGAAAAATTGCTGAACAAGGTGCCTGACAACACCTTGGTGCTGACAGACAAGTTCAGTGCACTCAATGCCAATATTTCCATCATGCGCGAGAACAACGCCAAAATAAACAAAATTGTTTTGACGCCGACGACTGACCCCACAGCCAAACAAACCATCTCGCCCTGGGACTCGCAGTTATGGAGCAAATCGGTCAATGGCAAGTTTCAGATTCAAACCCAAATCACAACCACTGTCTCGGGTACAGCGACCACCCCCAGCACCTCGACCACCAACAATCAAAATGTGACGGTTCAACCTACTGACAGCACTGCAAAATTCAGCACGTTTGAAGACACGCAGGCATTGGCGGCCAATTACATGGGCTTGAAAGCATTAGACGATATGGGCATGTTGACAGGTATTGAGGCGTTCAAAGGTTCTTCTATCACCACCTCTATCGCGCAAGGCAAAGCACTGGCATCACTGTTCAATAAATACTCTACCGAGTTCTATTTGAATATCAGAGACACCTCCACCAATATTTCTAAAAACATCGATTTCATATTTAGCAACAATAAAAAACTGACCGGCATCACCCAAATTGGCAACATCAAACCATTGGAAATAACCCGTGACCAAAACAGAAAAGCAGACCTGGCCTTGTCAAAAATGAAAAATGCTTATTCCATCAGATATGTTGGCTAAATCAATTATTTATCACTCACAAATAAATTAATTCTCAAATTAATGCTTATAAAGAATTATAAATTGCGATGCCATGTTCAAGTACTCGTCACGCCGCACAAGAATTTTGCAAAGTCTTGAGTTGATAATCATGCGTATGTCAAAGCTAGATTTACAGTCAGTCCATTTTCATTCTGTTGCGGCGCGTTTTGCTGTGCTGTTTGCTTTGATTTTTTTGTCAGCTTGTTCTGAAAACACCTCAGACAAGGAAAGCAAGTTCATACCTGTGCCTGACAAAATGCAGGCCGAGAAAAAACAAGACGAAGAGTTGTTGAGCCGTCGGGTCGAATCGGTACTCAACGAAGGCATCACCAGCCAAGAAGGGCAACATGAGGCACCACGCGCTTCAAAGGCGCGGCCGCCTAACTCTGGCAAAGAGCCGATGCTCATGTTGGACAAAACTCTCAAGCCATTAGGCGAGTTGGTGTATCACGCCGACAAACTTGACTATTACGAATGCAAAGGCGTGGTAGCCCCATGGTTCTTAGAGTTGGTGGTGGCAGAGATGAACTATTTCAACGAACTTGCAGAATTGCAATTTGTGGATTCCAAAACTTGTATCGTCACGTTTGCCACTGAGAAAAGCCTGACGCCGGGTCGCATCAGCATCCAATTGTTTGAAAACACCAGGCAGTTTGACCGCTGCATTCGCAATGAAGAATGCCCTGTCTTTCGTACTGTCAATTTTGTGCCCAACCGAAATGCCATTCACCGTTCGTATTTTCTGTCGGAGGTCGGCAGCAAACTGGTGCAACACCATTGCGTGACAGACACTGGCAAATGGCACAAAGACCAAACCTGCTACACCATTGACTGATGGTTCTCACACACCGTTTGTGCAACGCTCAAGACCGGCGAACTGATGCCGATTCCATTTAGACGAATTCACCGCTTGGCCATGAAAACCTTTTCTCAATTTGTCTACCGTTTGTGCGTGGTGCTGACACTGACCACTGTTGGCGCAGCTTTGGCCAATGACCCTCCTCCTGCAAAACCTGCAAAACCTGGAGCCGAAGCTGGTGGTACAGCCCCTAAAAAAGAAGAAAAAAAAGACGACGGCAAAGCACCTCCCGCGAAAGAAGATCGTCCGCGCAGAACATTTGAAGGCCAAGAGCCTTTGTTTTATTTCGATTCCAATCGCCGCCCCTACATCGAGCCTTTTCACAAAACCGATGTAGAGGAATATTTCATTTGTCGTGGCGTTATCGGCGAGTGGTATCGCGAACTGCTGGCGCAAGAAGCCAACATGCTGGCTGAAAAAGATGGTCTGGACAAAGTCACCGGATCTACCTGTGCCGTCAGACTGGTGGCCACCAACCACGGAAAAAAACTGCCCATTGTGTCGGTCGAGTTGTTTGTGAACTCCAATGTGATGCGATCGTGCATCTTGGGAGATACCTGCCCGCAATCGAGAACCGCGATCATGTATGTGCTGAACAAAACGCTTTATCGCAGCTACTTCATCACTGACCGCGAGAAAAAAATCCGGCGATATTACTGCTTGGACAATAAAAGCAATATTTTGGCAAAGGAAGAATGCTGGTACCACTTTTTTGACAAAGCCGCCAAAGAAAAACCAGTGGCTGGTGGCAAGCACTGACAGTGGCCTGCCCGGAGGGGATCGAACCCCCGACCCACAGCTTAGAAGGCTGTTGCTCTATCCAACTGAGCTACGGGCAGTTGCCATAAAAAAAGGCCCATCGGGCCTTTTTTCTGAATGGTCGGGGCGATAGGATTCGAACCTACGACCCTCTGGTCCCAAACCAGATGCGCTACCAGACTGCGCTACACCCCGATACGTACATTCTAACCGCACAGCCGAACGCACTTTTGCAGCGTGCATTTTCTTGCAGATCCCTTGGGCAATAATCAGCCATAAACCACATCCATGCAGGTGTCATGCAGCTCAGCCAAGCCAACCATCAGGTGTCGCCTCCCGAGATCCATATTCCCCGGCAATTCAACGCTGCAGCCGACTTGTTAATGAGACACCGCAACAGGTCTGCTAAGCCCGCGTACATTGAGGCGCAAAGTGGCAAACAACTGACGTATTTACAACTCAACGATCAAGCGCATCGCTTTGCCCAAGGTATTTTGCACATGGGTTTGCAAGCAGAAGACCGTGTGTTGCTTTGCATGCACGACGGATTGCACTGGCCGGTGGCATTTTTAGGCTGCATCTTGGCAGGCGTGGTTCCCGTGGCAGTCAATACCTTGCTGACCTCGCAGGATTATTTGTACATGTTGCAAGATTCCCGTGCCCAAGCGCTTCTGGTGTCTGCACCGTTGTGGCCGGTATTTGAACCCGTCATTTCCCAATTGAAGCACCCGCTAAAAATCATCAGCGATAAAACCAACACGGATCTTGGTTGCATAAACATAGATGACATGATGAAGCAACACGAACCACTGCCCGGCGCTGCGTCTACCTTGGCGGACGATGTTTGCTTCTGGTTGTATTCCAGTGGTTCAACAGGCTCGCCGAAAGGCACGGTGCATTTGCACAGCCATTTGATCCATACTGCCGAGTTGTATGGCCGTGGCGTATTGGGTGTGCGCGAAGACGATGTGGTTTTTTCTGCAGCCAAGTTATTTTTTGCGTATGGCCTGGGCAATGCCTTGAGTTTTCCTTTGACGGTGGGTGCGACCACGGTGTTATTGGGTTCGCGCCCCACACCTGCCGATGTTTTTCATGTGTTGCAATCGCAACAGCCCACGGTTTTTTATGGTGTCCCCACCTTGTTTGCCGGATTGCTGGCCCATGCGCCGCGTCCCGCAGCATCGCAAATGAATTTGCGAGTGTGCACCAGCGCCGGCGAAGCCTTGCCTGCAGAAATCGGACACAAGTGGCAAGCCGAATACGGTGTTGAGATTTTGGACGGCATAGGCTCGACCGAAATGCTGCACATTTTTCTCTCCAACCATCCCGGGCGCGTACGCTACGGCTCTACGGGCCATCCAGTGCCTGGGTACCGACTCAGACTCGTGAATGACGAGGGCACTGAATGTGCCGATGGCGAGTTGGGCGAATTGCAAATCAGCGGGCCGAGTGCCGCCCTGATGTATTGGCACAACCGCGAAAAAACCAAACACACTTTTGCGGGCGAATGGACACGCAGTGGCGACAAATACAGCCGTGATGCCGATGGCTATTACACCTATGGCGGTCGCAGCGACGACATGCTCAAAGTAGGTGGCATTTATGTGTCGCCCTTTGAAGTGGAGGCCTCTTTGATGACGCATGTTGCCGTACTGGAAGCGGCTGTCGTGGGTCACGCGGACGAAGAAGGCTTGGTCAAACCCAAAGCCTATGTGGTGCTCAAACCAAACCATGCCGCCACCGAACCTGAATTGCAAGCCCACGTCAAAGGCCAGTTAGCACCCTACAAATATCCTCGCTGGATCAGTTTTTTGAATGAATTGCCCAAAACGGCTACAGGCAAGATTCAGCGGTTTAAACTGCGTGCATGACACTTTTTAATGTTTATTGCCTTCTTTGGAGAACGCCATGACTTCGCGTCGACAAGTACTGACCCAATCCGCCGCCCTGCTCGGCGCTGCCTCTAGCGGGCTGATACTTCCTGCTCGCGCCCAAAGCGCAAAAATCCGCATTGGCCTGATGCTGCCTTTCACCGGCACATTCGCTCAACTCGGTATTGCCTGTGACAACGGTTTTCGCATGGCCTTGCAAGAGAAAGGCAACAAACTTGGTGGCAAAGAGATTGAATATTTCAAAGTAGATGACGAGTCAGAACCCTCCAAGGGCGTGGAAAATGCCAATAAACTGGTGCAACGTGACAAGGTAGACGTGTTGGTCGGAACCGTGCATTCAGGGGTTCAAATGGGCATCCACAAAGTGGCCCGTGAGACTGGGGTGTTGTGCATCATTCCCAACGCAGGTATGCATGCCGCTACCCGTGCCCTGTGTGCGCCAAATGTATTTCGCACCTCATTCACCAACAGCCAACCCACGTTGGCCTTGGGCAAGGTCATGATGCAAAAAGGCCATAAAAAAGCCGTGTGGATCACTTGGAAATATGCCGCAGGAGACGAGGCAGGTGAAGGCTTCAAAGAAGGATACCTGGCCGCCGGCGGCACGATCGTCAAAGAACTGGGTCTGCCTTTTCCTAACGTGGAATTCCAAGCCCTGCTGACTGAAATTGCCTCCATCAAACCAGATGCAGTGGCGTGTTTCTTCTCTGGCGGTGGCGCCTCAAAATTCATACGCGATTACGCCGCCGCCGGTCTGGCAGGAAAAATCCCGCTGTACGGCTCCGGCTTTTTAACCGAAGGCTTGTTAGATGATGAACTTGCACCTTCGGCACAAGGTATTGTCACCACCTTGCACTACAGCACCTCGTTGGCCACCAAACGCAATGACGCATTCCGATTGGCCTATGCCAAGGCCTACAAAATGCAGCCTGATGTCTATGCCGTGCAAGGCTACGACGCGGGACAGCTATTGATCCAAGGGGCGGCGGCGGTCAATGGCGACTTTTCCAACAAAAAAGCTTTGTACGCTGCCATGGAAAGCGCAGTGATTGACAGCCCTCGCGGCAAATGGACCATGAGCAAAGCGCACAACCCTGTGCAAGACATGTATGTGCGAGTGGTCAAAGGCAAAGAAAACGTGGTGCAAGGTATAGCCGCAAAGGCTTTGTCAGATTCTGGCGCTGGTTGCAAGCTGGGCTGATGGATCTCGCCAACTTTTCCATTCAACTGCTCAACAGTGTTCAGTACGGCCTGCTGCTTTTTTTACTGGCGGCCGGGCTGACATTGATATTTGGCATCATGGGCGTGGTCAATCTTGCACACGGCAGCTTTTACATGCTCGGCGCATATCTGGCGTATGCACTCACCGGTGCATGGGATAACTTGTTTCTGGCCGTGTTGGCCGGGGCCATCATCAGTCTTCTGGTAGGTTGGGGGCTGGAGAAAATTCTTTTCAAACATTTTTATAAACGCGACCATTTGGACCAAGTGTTGTTGACGTTTGGTTTGATATATATCTTCGAAGAAATCAGATCCATGGCTTGGGGCGATGATGTCCACAATGTCGCGATTCCACAGTCGCTGAATTGGTCGATCAGCCTCACTGATACGCTGTCCTATCCGGCATACCGGTTATTCATGCTTGCGGTGTGTTTGTTGTTGGCCTTGGGTTTGTGGTTGCTGATCAGTCGCACCAAGGTCGGCATGAAAATTCGTGCGGGTGCATTCAACAGTGACATGGCCCAAGCCATGGGCGTGAATATTGTTCGCTTGCACGCTTTGGTGTTTGCGTTGGGGGTTGCGTTGGCGTCGGTGGCAGGCATGTTGATTGCACCGCTGTCCAGCGTCTACCCGAACATGGGGTCGCAGGTGCTGATCATGTGTTTTGTGGTTGTGGTGATCGGCGGCATCGGCTCGGTTCGTGGCGCATTGACCGCCGCGTTGCTCGTGGGTCTGGTCGACACCTTTGGCAAAGTGCTGTTGCCGCAATTCGCCAGCATGCTGGTGTATGTGTTGATGGCTATGGTCTTGCTTTACAAACCCGAAGGCTTGTTCAAACAATGAGTACTCCACAGGCCCATTTAGAAACCTTGCCCGCAAGTGTCAAAGTATTTTTGGTCATGGCATTTGTGGCCTTGTTGGCATTTCCTTTTGCCGGACAAGATTTTTATACCCAGATGGTCACGCGCATGATGATTCTGGCCATCTTCGCCATGAGCCTGGATTTATTGCAAGGCATCACCGGCTTGGTGTCCCTGGGCCATGCTGCCTATTTTGGATTGGCCGGTTATGTGGTGGCCTATTTGTCGCCTGCCGACGCAGGCGCCCATTGGCCGATGGCACTGCCACTTGCCATGCTCGCCTCGGCGGCGGCGGCATTGTTGATTGGTTTTTTTGTGGTGCGCACCCAAGGCATTTACTTCATCATGGTCACCATGGCGTTTTCACAAATGCTGTATTTCCTGTTTTTTGACAACAAGGCTTTGGGTGGTTCTGACGGCGTGTATATCAACGTACGTCCTGCAGGGCTGAGTTTGGATTTAGAAAACAAATGGGTGCTCTACTACTTCACGCTGGCTTGCATGGTGTTGACTTATGCATTTTTGCGTCGCTTGCTGTGGAGTCCATTTGGCAGAACATTGAATGGCATTCGCTTGAATGAACACCGCATTCGCGCGCTGGGCTATGCAAGCTTCAGCTACAAACTCACCGCATTTACCTTGGCTGGTGCATTGGCTGGACTGGCAGGGTTTTTGTGGGCGTCGCAAAGCGGTTATGTCAACCCGGAACTCATGGGCTTTCACATGAGCGCACACGCCATCATGATGGTGATTTTGGGTGGCATGGGCAACGTGGCGGGCGCCATGATCGGAGCATTTGGTTTTGAACTCTTTTTACATCTGTTCAAAGATTTGCCAAAGATCGGCAATTTTGATTTAGGCAAACACTGGCAGCTATGGATGGGCTCCTTGATTGTGTTGGTGGTGGTGGTGGCGCCTCAAGGCCTCATGGGCTTATTGCGCAGAAAGCAGACAACCCATGACTGAACCGCTGTTACAAGCCAAAGGGTTGAGCAAGCGCTACGGTGGCTTGCTTGCGGTCAACGACGTATCGCTGTCCTTGTACAAAAACCAGTTGCATGCGGTCATCGGCCCCAATGGTGCTGGCAAAACCACCCTCACCCATTTGCTCAGTGGTGACGTGTCTGCAACAAGTGGCGAGTTGTGGCTCAAAGGCCAACCTGTCACAGGCTGGCCGCACCACCGTTTGTCATTGCATGGTTTGGGTCGCAGTTACCAAAAAACCAATGTGTTTTTTGCATTGACGGTCTGGGATAACCTGATGCTTGCTGCGCAATCGCGGCATGCTTTGGCACCCTACAACCCCATGGCCTGGCTGGGTAACGCCGCCTCAAGCACGTCTGTGCGTGAACGTGCAGAGCGTGCCCTTCAATTGACCGCCTTGGCGCCGGTGCAAAAACTGGTGGCCGCCAACCTCAGCCATGGCGTGCAGCGGCAATTGGAAATCGCCATGGTACTGGCCACCGAACCACAGGTTTTGCTGCTGGATGAACCTTTGGCAGGCATGGGCGCCGCAGAAGCAGAATCCATGGTCGCCTTGCTGCATCAATTAAAAAAAGAGCATGCGATATTGCTGGTAGAACACGACATGGACGCTGTCTTTGCGCTGGCAGAAGTGTTGACTGTGATGGTCAATGGAACGGTGATTGCCACTGGCACGCCAAACGATATCCGCGCCGATGCCCAGGTACAAGCAGCCTACCTTGGTGAGGAGTCGGCATGACCAAGCCATTGCTGCAAGTCAGTGGGCTCAACACCTATTACGGTGCGAGCCATGTATTGCGGGACGTAGATTTCAAGATAGTTGCGGGTCAAACCATCGGCTTGATGGGCCGCAACGGGATGGGCAAATCCACCCTGCTTAAAAGCATCACCGGATTGCTCAAGCCGCGCAGTGGACGCATCGAATTTCAAGACACTGCCATTCACACCCAAACTGCCTACGATATCGCGTTGCTGGGCATGGCTTACGTGCCTGAAGGCCGCGGCATCTTCGGCAACCTGAGCGTGCATGAAAACCTGGTCATGTCCGAACGCGCCGGTATGCGCGGTCAAAGGGACTGGACCTACCAGCGCGTTCTGGACACCTTCCCGCGCCTTGGAGAACGTTTGCAACATGGCGGTCAGCAACTCAGTGGCGGCGAGCAACAAATGTTGAGTATCGGACGCGCCCTGATGACCAACCCCGATTTGCTGTTGCTGGATGAAGCGACAGAAGGTTTGGCACCGTTGATCGCGCAAGACATTTGGCGTATCTGTGAGTTGATCTCTAAATCCGGCATCAGCACTGTCATCGTTGACAAAAACTGGCAGCACGTGACACGCATCACGCAACGCAACCTGATTTTGGTCAAAGGCGAAGTGGTGTTCGAAGGCAGCAGTTCAGAACTTTTGGCACAGCCAGAATTGCTCAATCAACACCTCGGGGTTTAAAGATGACGACAGCACGCACCCAGGTTGCCATCATCGGTGCCGGGCCTTCTGGTTTGTTATTGGGCGCATTGCTGCACAAAGCCGGCATTGAACACATCATCATCGAACGACAAAGCCCCGACTATGTGCTGGGCCGCATTCGTGCCGGTATTCTGGAACAAGTGACGGTCGATTTATTGCGCGAAGCCGGTGTGGGCCACGGCGTAGACAACGAAGGCATTGTTCACCACAGCATTGAACTGGTGTTCAAAAACACACGACATGCGATTGATGTGACTGGATTGACCAAAGGCAAAGTGGTCACCGCATACGGACAAACCGAGCTGACCCGCGACTTGATGGAGCACCGCAACCAACTTGGTTTACCCACAACAGTCTATGAAGCAACTGACGTGCAATTGCACGACTTTGACAGCGCACATCCGACGGTCACTTACAACAAAGACGGCTTCAGCCATTCATTGCAGTGCGATTTCATAGCCGGTTGCGACGGGTTTCACGGCGTGGCGCGAGCCAGCATCCCCAAGGGCGCGATCACCGAATATGAAAAGGTGTATCCGTTCGCATGGCTGGGCGTACTGGCCGATGTGCCGCCGGTTTCCAGTCACGCCATCGTGTATGCCAACAGCGAGCGCGGCTTTGCGCTGTGCTCTATGCGCAGCATGACGCGCAGCCGCTATTACGTGCAGTGTCCGAACAGCGACAAAGTGGAAGATTGGAGCGACCAGCGCTTTTGGGACGAGATACGCAAGCGGCTTGACCCGGACATGGCTGAGCGCATGCAAACCGGTCCGTCCATAGAAAAAAGCATGGCGCCACTGCGCAGCTTTGTGGCGGAGCCCATGCGTTTCGGAAGATTGTTTTTAGCAGGAGACGCGGCGCATATCGTGCCGCCCACAGGGGCTAAGGGATTGAACCTGGCCGCTGGCGATGCCAAGTATTTGAGCAGTGCATTGACAGAGCACTACCTAGAGAAAAGCGATGCGGGTATTGACACTTACTCGCAACGCGCACTCGCACGCATATGGCGCGCCGAGCGTTTTTCATGGTGGCTGACCACCTTGATGCACCAATTCCCTGAGAGCGGCGCTTTCGGCCAACGTATGCAGGAAGCTGAACTGGACTACCTGGTGAATAGCCAAGCCTTGTCTACTTCCTTGGCAGAAAATTATGTGGGCTTGCCATTGGATTTTGGCTAACCCATTCTTGTTTGTGGAATAGGCTTGCACTAAGATCTCCCAACACCCAAAATTGGTAGAGACCTATGTCAGTTAATCCTCCCCGTTTCACCCCTTCCGACCAAAGCCTGCGTGGCGTTCGCGTCTTAAGCGTGGCGCTCAACCTGCCCGGCCCTGCCGCTGTCATGCGTTTAGCCGACATGGGCGCTGCGTGTACCAAGCTCGAACCATTGCCGCCGGCCAGTTTTCCTAAAGGCAGTACCAGCGACCCCATGGGTCTTTATGCGCCGCATGCTTACGCGCAATTGCATGCGGGCGTGAAAGTGGTGCAAGCTGATTTGAAATCTGACAAAGGCCAAGTGCGCCTTCACGCACTGTTGTCCAAAGCCGATGTGCTGATCACTTCCTTCAGACCCTCTGCATTGAAAAAACTGGGCATTGGCTGGGCCACGCTGCACGCTGTCTACCCCGGCTTGATCATGGTCAGCATCGTTGGTGCCAAAGGCGCTGCAGCCGAAATTCCCGGACACGATTTAACCTATCTGGCCGCGCACGGTTTGGTCAATGGTTTGAATTTGCCAGCCACTTTGTTTGCTGACATGGCAGGTTCGTCACTCGCTGTCGAAGCCGTATTGAAAGCCTTGTGGCAACGTGCGCGGCCTGGACGCACACACGGCAAAGGTGTGTTTCACGAAGTGGCTTTGGAAGATGCGGCAGCTTATCTGGCTTTACCGCGTCATTGGGGGTTGACCTTGCCCAAAGGCAGTGTCGGCGGTGCGCACGCCGGGTACGCCGTTTATGCGTACATCAAAGGTCGGGTGGCGGTGGCCGCGCTGGAACCGCATTTCGCTGCGCGTTTGGCCGAAGTCGCAGGCATCAAAGCCGCCAAGCCCGGTCAAGATCTGATGCTGCTGCCCTCTACCCGAACCAAACTAACTGACTTCTTTGCAGGCCTCACGCGCAAGCAGATAGATGCGCTGGCCACTGCGCATGATCTGCCTTTGATGACCATGGCTTAACTCAGTCCGTACACCTGTTTGACAGCAGCCTCTATTGCAGCCATGTCAGCCGCTGATAACTCACCGGTACGCTTTAACAATCTGACTTTGTCTACGGTTCTCAGTTGATAACACAAGGCGACTGAAAATTCACCTGCGGATGGCACGCTGACACTGACGGGCGCATGTGCTCTGGCGCTGGTTGACAGCGGTATTACACCGACAGTTTTGAACTGTTTATTGAATGGGGTAATGCTCAGCACCACACAGGGTCTGGCTGCCCCTTGTTGTTCGCTGCCGAGTGTGGGCTCCAAATTGACGCGGTAAATATCACCGCGCTGAATACTGCCCGCCATATTTACTGGCCCTGTAAACCGTCAGCAACTGTGTTGTCCCATGCCGTTTCTTCTGCCAGCGCTTCGGCATTGGCGGGGTCAGACATGAAGTCAGCGGCGATTTGCTCTAACTGATTTTCTCGTGCTTGAAGGGCTAATTCCATGTAGCGCTGAACTTCGCGGCTGCGGTCGCCCAGCGGCACAGCAGCGTTGAATTTGGCCAAGATTGGCGCAGAGATGGTGTAGGAAGCACGAAGCATTTGAGCAGCCATGGTTTGTCAGTGTTGCAGTAATACTGTCGCAATCTTATTAGGCGTAGTCAGCGGTGTCAATGACCAAGTTCGTGGGCTGACAAGAAACCGAGCCGAAGGGATCTCGAATTACTTGGATTTCCTAGGCGGCAAACCGGTGTGCTGCGTGAACATCTTGCCCGGCGCTGCCTTGACTCTTCCCGTCGTCACCGGAGAAGTTTTAGCCGTCGCAGCAGTGCTGTTTTTGCGTCGGCTGCTGGTATAGCCCTCGGTGTTCAGCGGCTGAAAACGCGGGATCAAATGTTGTTTGCCGTTGCCAATCAAATCTGCATGGCCCATGGCTTTCAGGGCTTCTCGCAGCAGCGGCCAGTTGTTCGGGTCGTGGTAGCGCAAAAACGCTTTGTGTAAGCGGCGGCGTTTGTCTCCGCGCACGATATCCACCGCTTCGCTGTCACGCCCAACCCGCTTTAAGGGGTTTTTGCCCGAGTGGTACATGGCTGTCGCTGTGGCCATGGGGCTGGGGTAAAAGGTTTGCACCTGGTCGGCGCGGAAACCGTTTTTCTTCAACCACACCGCCAAATGCATCATGTCTTCATCGCGCGTGCCGGGGTGGGCGGCGATGAAGTATGGAATCAAATATTGCTTCTTGCCGGCCTCAGCGCTGTACTTGTCAAACATTTGTTTGAAGCGGTCGTAGCTGCCGATGCCCGGCTTCATCATCATCGACAAAGGACTGCCTTCGGTGTGCTCGGGCGCAATCTTCAAATAGCCACCGACATGGTGCGTCACCAACTCTTTCACGTACTCGGGGCTTTCGACCGCGAGGTCGTAGCGCAAGCCCGAACCAATGAGGATTTTTTTCACGCCACGCAAGGCGCGCGCTTTGCGGTAGAGCTGAATCAAAGGCGCGTGGCTGGTGTTCAGGTTCTGGCAAATGCCGGGGAACACGCAGCTAGGTTTACGGCACGCGGCTTCGATCTCTGGTGTTTTGCAGCCGATGCGGTACATATTAGCAGTGGGGCCACCGAGGTCGCTGACCACACCGGTGAAGCCTGGAATTTTGTCGCGTATGTCTTCAATCTCGCGCAGGATGGATGCTTCACTGCGGCTTTGGATAATGCGGCCTTCATGCTCGGTGATCGAACAAAACGTGCAACCGCCAAAACAGCCGCGCATGATGTTGACGCTGAAGCGAATCATCTCCCACGCAGGAATTTTTGTTTCGCCGTCGTGACCGCCCTTTGCGTCCGCATACACCGGGTGCGGGCTGCGTGCATACGGCAAGTCAAACACATGGTCCATCTCGGCGGTGGTCAGCGGAATCGGCGGCGGGTTGATCCACACATCGCGAGCGGTGCGCCCCTCTCCATGCGACTGCACCAAGGCGCGCGCATTGCCGGGGTTGGTTTCCAAATGCAACACGCGATTCGCATGCGCGTACAACACCGGGTCGGATTTGATTTGCTCGTAAGAAGGCAAGCGGATGACTGAGCGTTCGCGCGGCGGCACTTTCAATTTGCCTTTGCCTTGCAATGCGGGGTTAGGTACGAATTGCAAAGGGGATGTGGTGAAGCCGGGTTCGCTCTTCTTTTTTGACGCAGACACCACCAAGGTTTGCGCATCCGCTACTGCCTGCGCCTCATCTTCACGCGCACAGGTTTCCCCTTGTGCTTTGGCCTGATCGCTGACCATCAAATACGGGTTCACATGCGCTTCGATTCGCCCGGGCGTATCGACTTCTGTGGAATCGATCTCAAACCAACCGGCGGGCGCTTCGCGCACCAAAAAAGCCGTGCCGCGCACATCGGTGATTTGAGAAATAGGTTCCTTGGCAGCGATGCGGTGCGCGACTTCCACCAACGCGCGTTCGGCGTTGCCGTACAGCAGTAAATCGGCTTTGGCATCTACCAAGATGGAACGGCGCACTTTGTCTTGCCAATAGTCGTAATGCGCAATGCGCCGCAACGAGGCTTCAATGCCGCCGATGATGATGGGCACGGATGAATAGGCTTCACGACAACGCTGGGTGTACACCAATACGCTGCGGTCCGGCCGCTTGCCGCCCACACCGCCGGGTGTGTATGCATCATCGCTTCTGATTTTGCGGTCTGCGGTGTAACGGTTAATCATCGAATCCATATTGCCTGCAGTCACGCCGAAAAACAAATTGGGTTGACCCAAGGCTTGAAAAGCTTCGGCGCTGTGCCACTCGGGCTGGGCAATGATGCCGACGCGAAAGCCTTGCGCTTCCAACATGCGGCCGATAACCGCCATGCCAAAACTCGGGTGGTCAACATACGCGTCGCCGGTGACCAGAATGATGTCGCAACTGTCCCAGCCGAGTTGCGCCATTTCGGCGCGGTTCATGGGCAAGAATGGCGCGGTACCAAATCGTGCTGCCCAGTACTTTTTGTAACTGGTCAGAGGTTTGGCGGCGCGATTGAAAAAGGAGACGTCTATGGGGGCGTTCATTAGCCCATGATTCTAGGTGGGATGCCGCATTGCAGAGCGGACTGATGACATGGCCGCTGGCCAGACAGTGACATTGGTGAACAAACACCGTCAATCAAACTGCCATTGGTATTTAAGTTCGTAGTATTTGCCGGGTTGCGTGTCCAAAGTTGGGCGATCAATCCATGCAGACAAATTCGGGCACCAGTATTGCCTGTCGTATTCATCCAAGCAGGGACGTTCTATGACTTTTCCACCAAACCACTGGCCCCAAGACAGATTCAAAATCTGGGTTGGCGAGATGTCAAGCCTTTTGGCCACACCCAAAAAACTTGATTGGGAAATGGACAATTTGTCGGCCTGCATACCAGAGTCATGACCGACAGATAACAACCATTGCGTGCGTGGTTCCATGTAGTTCAATACCCAACGTAAACGTGCAGTGCGGGGCGTATAAAACTTAGCTATGTGATGAGAAATACTTGCGTCATAAGCAGAATAGGCCACATCCGGCACACTCAAAAAACTCCTGCCAGAACTTTGCGTGAAACTGCCGTGTTCTTTCCCGGCATACAAGTCGCTTAACACGGGGTATCGCAATACAGTGGGGTCTGCATGTGCGACCCGCAATAGCCGTTGCACGGTATGAAGGTGTTCTTCTTCGCCTGCCAAGGCCATCGCGCCGTGCAAGAGCCCGCCCAGCACCCACAAAAAATTGCCAAGGCGCGGCATATCACCTCAACTTGCCCACAGGTGCCAAGGCACGTGACAGACTGGCTTCGCCTTTGCCGTAAATCGCTTTGTCACAACCCGCAGCAGTTTTAGAGCAGGCCAAGGTGTCGTACCTTGCGGTGTCCAACATGATGGACGCGGTCTGGCTGGCGTTGAGGTTGGGAAATTTGCTGCGCACAATCGCCACATAACCGGCAATGCGCGGCGCAGCGAAAGAAGTGCCGTCACTCTGGTTGACGTTGTTTCCGTTGATAGCGACTTGCCCGCTGAAAAAGGGTGTGGTGCCACTGGCCATTAAAAACCGGCTGCTGACGTCAGGATCGATTCCTGCGGTGTTGCTGTAACTGGCGATTTCCGCTGGAGCACTGAGAGAATCCGCCTGATTCAGTGCCCCGACGATGAGTAACCGTGGATTGATGTTTGAGTCCTTGGACAAAAACCAGTTCAGGGGTTCTTGCTCTGACAAAATTCTGTCATTGCCTGCGGCTTTGGTGATGACTGCATCAGAAAATTTAAATTGCGTCAGTTGACCGGAAACACCCGCATCTTTCATGCGGTTGATCGTGGATACAGAAGAGCCTGCGTAATTTGTGCGGGCTTGCACTAACTCATCTGGTGTCCATGCGCCAAAAGTTTGGTCTCTGCCAATCAAGTTGGCGATGTTGGCGGTGTAACTCTGGTTCACCACACCCAGTTTGATGTTGTTTCCCAAAGAGCCGGATAGATCGCTGTTGAGTTGGTTGAAAAAAACATCGGTGGCATTTAGATTACCCACGAAGTTCAAGCCATAAAAATTCGCCCCTGGCGCATAACGGTAAGCCAACAACCCGGTGATAACGCCGTGCTGCTCAGTCAAAGAGTCTTCTATCAAAACGTTCACATTCTTGCCGGTCCAACCTGCTTTCCAGGCCTCAATGACTTCTTCCAAAGGGCGGGAAATGATTGGCCCGGGACATGCATCGACCGCACATGGCTTGAATGGGTCGGTTAAGCGTAGTCCCCAAAAATAAATGGGGCTGGCTGGTTGCCAATTGCCAGATTCGGTGGCGTACTGGTTGGCAAAACCAAGCCCTTGGCTGTCCGGTTCAGTTGCATTCAAGTCAAAAGCTGTGTAATCAATCTGAATTTTGGGTGCTGCTTTGGGTGCGGACTGCAATGTGGCAGAGGTCCCCCCGCCACCACCGCAAGCTTGAAGAACTGACAGGCACACTGCTAAGCCAATGGGTTTGTACACAGTCACCCCAAAAAATAAAAATCACTTTTTGGAATGTATGATTTATAAGTCTATTGGTCTGTATTTAATATGCAATTAGCATACATTTGTGCATATGAATTTCTGGCGATTGCTTGGCTTAATCTTGTACGTAGGCTGGAATTGCACTCACACGCGGCGTTGCCTCACCGTCTCATACAAACATATCCCACTCGCCACCGAGACATTCAAACTCTCCACGCCGCCCGCCATGGGAATACTGACCAGCTGATCGCAGGTCTTGCGTGTTAATTGCCTGAGGCCGCTGCCTTCCGCGCCTAAAACCCAAGCAGTGGATATTTTCAAATCCACGTCATAAAGCGTTTTCTCGGCGTCATCGCTGGTGCCGGTGATCCAGATATTGCGCTCTTTCAATTCGTTGAGTGTGCGGGCCAGATTGGTCACCATGAAATACGGCACGGTCTCGGCCGCGCCGCTGGCTACCTTGGCCACGGTGGCGTTGATGCCCACGGCATGGTCTTTAGGCGCTATCACCGCATGCACACCCGCGCCGTCTGCCACGCGCAAACACGCGCCCAAGTTGTGCGGGTCGGTGATGCCGTCCAGCACCAATATCAACGCCGGTTCGTCATCCGGCAATGCCTCCAGGCATTCGTCCAGCGACTTGGCAATATCAATCGCATGCACCCGCGCCACCACGCCTTGGTGGCCGTGGTTACCGGCCAACTGCGCCAATCGCATGCCGTCGGCCTCCACCAGTTTCACTTTGGCTTCTTTGGCGCGTTCTTGAAACTGGCGCATGCGTGCGTCTCTGCGGGTCGGGTCGAAAAACACCTCGATGACTGACGTAGGCGTGGTTTTCAGTCGCACACCGACTGCATGAAAACCGAACAAAATTTTAGGGCTGGAGGCCATTCACTACTTTCCTTTTTGCCTGCCTCACAGCAGCGCACATGGATTCATTCAAACTTTGCGACAGACTGAGTATCAGCCGTCACACAGCCGGGTCTGTCAAATGCCGCAGCGGATGCGCATGCACCGCCCACGCGCTTTGGAAAAATGGTTGCACCATGTCAGGGCTGATGTCTTCTATGCGCTCGGGCTGCCAATGGGGTGCATGGTCTTTGTCCACGGCCAGCGCACGTATGCCCTCCACCGTGTCGCTGTGCGCCGGGCCGCGCTGCAAATGCACCGGGTGAAAACTGCGTCTCACCATGTCGCGTTCCATGCGCAATTCATCGGCCAGGTTCATGTGGCGGGCGCGGCGTATTTGCTCAAGCGTGACGGCCAACATCAGCGGTGAACGTTTGCGCAGCGCTTGCAAAGCCGCTGCTGACAATTCGTCTGTGTGTTGCGTCAATGCCTTGGCAATGCTTGGCACATCGGCTGAGGCAAACAAGCTGTTCAAGCTGTCGTTCCACCAAGCCGGTGTGTGCGCTTTGGCCTCTGCGGTGGCATCTGCATAAGGCTGTGTCAGTTGCTGCAAAGCTTGTGTTGGGTTTTGCCAATCTATCTTTGGCAATGCATCCCACAACGCGTTCAAGCCGGCACTGGGGCACAACACATCGGCCAAACCTGCGAACACCGCTTCTGCGCCGTTCAACATATGTCCGGTCAACCCCAAGTACTCGCCCAATGCACCTTGGCAGCGGCTGAGGAAATAACCGCCGCCGACATCGGGAAACAAACCGATCATGGTCTCGGGCATGGCCATTTTGGTTTTGTCAGTGGCAATGCGCAAACTCGCGCCTTGCGCCAAACCCATGCCACCGCCCATCACCACGCCGTCCATGAACACCATGCATGGTTTGTTGTAGCGGTGTATCAAATGGTTCAGCGCATATTCTTCGGTGAAAAAATCTTCCAATTGCGGGTCACCGGCCAGCGCAGCTTGGTGAAAAAAACGTATGTCGCCACCCGCGCAAAACGCACCGAATGCGCCCTCACGACCCATGCCGCGCATAGCGACCGCTTTTACGCTGCTGTCCGTTTGCCAAGCCAGCATCACCTGCGTGATGTCACGCACCATAGGCAAAGACAAGGCGTTCAATGCTTTGGCGCGATTCAGTGTGATCAAACCGACATGGCCACTGACCTGTGCCAACACATCGCCGGTGTGCAGTTCAAAATGCGCTTTATCCATTGCGTTGCCTCCAACTTGCATATTCATTACCCGCCAGCGCAATCAGCACCAGACTGCCGCCAAGCATCACCGCTTGTGCAGGGGCTTCACCCGCACCTAACCACGCCCAGCTGATGCCGAACAACACCTCGAGCAATGCCAGCAAGGCCACTTCATGCGGCTTCAACACTTGCGAACTCCACACCGCCAAGGTGCAAGGCAATGCCAATTGAAACACGCCAAGCATGGCCAGCCATTGCATGTCTGTGGCAGTTGCTGCAGATGGAAACGCCAGCGGTGCAGTGAACAAACACGACAGCACAGCGCCAATCAAAATGGCCGGCAACATGTTTGTTTGCGCGGCGTCTTGTTGACGGGTTTTCATGAGGTTCCATTGCACCGAACCTGCCATGGGCACACAGGCTGCGACCAACATGCCTTTGAGGTGCTGGCCGCCGTCGAGCTGAATTTGCGACACAAACATATAGCCAATGCCCACAGCCGCCAACGCAATCGCGCCCCAAGTTTGGCGTGACAAAGCCTGACCACCCAACAAACGGTGCAGCAAAGCGGTCAGCAAAGGACCGAGCGACAAAGTGATCAGTACATTCGCCACGGTGGTCATGGTCATGGCCAACATGAAAGCGGTGAACATGACCGACCAGCACAGCCCGGACAACCACAGCGTGCGTGAGCGAAACGCATTGAAGCGCCACACTTTGCCGCGCGTGGCAACGGTCAGACCAATGACCAAACTCAGGCCAGTGAAAAAACTGCGCCAGAACGTGACTTCAAAACCCTGTGCCTGCGTGATCTGGCGCGACACCACACCGGCTATGGACCACAGCAAGGTGGCCAGCACCATCAGGCCCAAGGCTTGTGTGTGACTCAGCCTGATGTTCATGGCGAAGCGGCTTAGCCTTCGCGGCTGGCGCGTTTGCGTTCGTGCTCTTTCAAGTGGCGCTTGCGCAAGCGCACGCTCTTGGGCGTGATCTCGACCAATTCATCGTCTTCAATGAACTGCACGCCGTACTCCAGTGTCAATTGAATAGGTGGCGTGATTTTGATCGCGTCTTCCTTGCCGGAGACGCGAAAGTTGGTCAGCTGTTTGGTGCGCGTGGCGTTCACCACCAGATCGTTGTCGCGACTGTGGATACCAACGATCATTCCCTCGTACACCGGGTCGTTGGGTTTGACGAACATGCGGCCACGGTCGTCCAGTTTGCCCAAGGCGTAAGTGAAAATTTCACCGTCATCCATGGAAATCAGCACGCCGTTTTTGCGGCCACCGATCTCGCCTTTGTGCGCTTCGTAGCGGTCAAAAATATTTGAGATCAGGCCAGAGCCGCGCGTCAAGTTCAAAAACTCGGTGGTAAATCCGATGAGGCCACGCGCCGGGATGCGGTATTCCAAACGCACACGACCTCGTCCGTCAGATTCCATGTTCACCAGATCGCCCTTGCGCTCGCCCAAGGCTTGCATGACGCCGCCTTGGTGTTGTTCTTCGATATCAGCGGTCACCAGTTCGATAGGTTCGCAACGCTCGCCGTTGATCTCGCGGTACACCACGCGCGGTTTGGACACGGCCAACTCGTAGCCTTCGCGGCGCATGTTTTCCAACAAAATCGTCAAGTGCAATTCACCGCGACCGGAGACTTCAAAAATACCGTCTTCGTCGGTTTCTTTGACTTTCAAAGCCACGTTGGCTTGCAGTTCTTTTTGCAAGCGGTCCCAGATTTGGCGACTGGTCACGTACTTGCCTTCGCGGCCTGCCAGCGGCGAGGTGTTGACGCAGAAGTTCATGGTCAAGGTGGGTTCGTCCACTTTCAACATGGGCAGCGGTTTGGGGTTCAGTGGGTCGGTGATGGTGACACCAATGCCAATTTCATTGATGCCGTTGATCAACACGATGTCGCCGGGACCGGCTTCGGTGGCTTGAATCCGATCCAGACCTTGGAACTTCAATACCTGGTTAACACGGCCTTTGACGGCTGCACCCTCCTCGCCTGCCATCACTACCACGTCCATGCCGGGTTTGATGGTGCCGGCGCTGATGCGGCCAACGCCAATGCGACCCACAAACGTGGAAAAGTCGAGTGCGGAAATTTGTAATTGCAAAGGCGCAGACGGGTCGCCTTGTTGAGGCGGCACATGTTTCAAAACGGTTTCAAACAGCACTGACATGTCCGGACCCCATTGCTCGCCCTGCTCGCCTTCAACCAGTGAAGACCAGCCGTTGATGCCGGAGGCGTAGACGACGGGGAAATCGAGTTGCTCGTCATTCGCGCCGAGTTTGTCAAACAACTCAAACGCCTGGTTGATCACGACGCTCGGGCGTGAACCAGGCTTGTCCACTTTGTTCACCACGACGATGGGCTTTAAGCCCAAGGCCAATGCTTTTTTGGTGACGAAGCGGGTTTGCGGCATCGGGCCTTCTTGCGCATCGATCAGCAACACCACGCCGTCAACCATAGACAAAGCGCGTTCGACTTCGCCGCCGAAGTCCGCGTGTCCGGGCGTGTCCACGATATTGATGTGTGTGCCATTCCAACTGACCGCGCAGTTTTTGGCCAGGATGGTGATGCCGCGTTCGCGCTCAATCGCGTTGTTGTCCATCACCGTGTCCACGACTTTTTCGTGTTCGGCAAACGTGCCAGATTGGCGCAGCAACTGGTCAACCATGGTGGTTTTACCGTGGTCAACGTGGGCAATGATGGCAATGTTTCTAATTTGTAAAGTCATGCAGCACTCTCGAGTAAGGATTGGATTTCTTGGGGATTGAGTAAACGTTCGGGTATGAGTTCGCCGGCACGCACGTGTGCGGTGCCTAGCAATGAATGTGGGTCGCTGCCATACACAGCCACTTGCGCGTGGTCGGGCCAATCGCCACGGCGGCGTAAACCGCTTAAGAAGCGGCCTGCATCTTCGCTTTGCAATGTGATGGCTTGATGACTGTCCAGCAAGGCGTCCACCGGCAGCAAAGCCGCGTGACGTTTGTCCTCAGGCCATTGCTCTAGCTCCGTCAAACTGACGCAGTCTTTGGCATGAAACACACCACTTTGCACGCGGCGCAAAAAAGACAAGAACGCGCCGCAACCGAGTGCAACGCCTATGTCTTCACCCAACGTACGAATGTAGGTGCCTTTGCTGCAACGCGCACGCAATGCCACGCTGCGCACGCCATCGACAGCAGGTAGTTCGCTCAATTGCAATTCGTAAATGTTCACGCGGCGGGGTGTGCGCTCCACGTCCACCCCTTCGCGTGCGTATTGATACAAAGCCTTTCCGTCTTTTTTCAAAGCGCTGTGCATGGGCGGCAACTGCAACAGCTCACCGGTGAACAGTGCTTGCACTTGCTGCAATTTTTCTGGTGAGAAATTGACGGCAGCTTCGGCGATGACTTCGCCCTCTGCGTCTGCGGTGGTGGTACGCTGACCAAGGCGCAACACAGCCTCGTAGGTTTTATCGGCGTCTAAATGCAATTGGCTGAATTTGGTGGCGGCACCAAAACACAAAGGCAACACGCCGGTAGCGAGAGGGTCTAGCGTGCCGGTGTGACCAGCTTTTTCAGCACGCAGCAACCACTTGGCTTTTTGCAAAGCCTGGTTGCTGGAGAGTCCCAGCGGTTTATCGAGCAACAACACCCCATGCACGGGACGCCGTTGCACCCGTGTGCGTGGCGAGTTCATGGTCAATCAGTTTCTTTGGCGCGGGAAGCGACGGCACGGGCGATCAGCGCGTTCATATCGGCTGCACGTTCGGGTGTGCGGTCGTACTGGAAGTGCAATGTGGGCACGGTGTGTATGTGTAAGCGTTTGAACAAACCGTTGCGCAAAAAACCCGCGGCCTGGTTCAAACCTTCGGCACAAGCTTCAGCGTCACCCACCAACACACTGAAAAACACTTTGGCATGCGCGTAGTCGGGCGTGACTTCTACCGACTGGATCGTCACCATTCCCAAGCGCGGGTCTTTGAGCTCGCGGATCAACTCCGACAAATCACGCTGGATCTGGTCGGCGACGCGAAAACCGCGATGGGGGGTGGACGATTTCTTGGCTGGCATGCAGGTGAATTAAATCGTTCGGGCGATTTCCTTGATTTCAAAGAACTCAAGTTGGTCGCCTTCTTGGATATCGTTGTAGCCTTTGAGGTTCAAACCACACTCAAAACTCTCTTTGACCTCACGGACATCGTCTTTGAAGCGCTTGAGACTTTCGAGTTCACCGGTGAACACCACCACGTTGTCGCGCAACAGACGCAAACGCGCGTTGCGACGAATGATGCCGTTGGTAACCATACAGCCTGCGATCGCACCGATTTTGCTGATGCGGAACACCTGACGAATTTCGGCAATGCCGATGACTTCTTCTTTTTTGTCCGGAGTCAGCATGCCGGACATGGCAGCTTTGAGTTCGTCTACCGCGTCATAAATGATGTTGTAGTAACGGATCTCGACGCCGTTGTTCTCGGCCAATTTGCGCGCACCAGCATCAGCACGGGTGTTGAATCCGATGATGACCGCTTTGGATGCGATGGCCAGGTTGATGTCGGATTCGCTGATGCCGCCAACGGCACCATAGACCAATTGCACCCGGATTTCTTCGTTGGTGAGTTTGAGCAACGAAGCCGCCAAGGCTTCTTGCGAACCTTGCACATCGGCTTTGATGATGATGGGCAGGTTTTTGATTTCGCCAGAGCCCATGTCGGTGAACATGTTTTCCAGTTTGGCGGCTTGTTGCTTGGCCAGTTTGGTGTTGCGGAATTTACCGGCGCGGTAAGTGGCGATTTCTCGCGCACGGCGCTCGTCGGACAAGACCATGAATTCGTCACCAGCTTGCGGCACTTCGGTCAGACCTTGGATTTCCACGGGAATAGAAGGACCCGCCGACTTGATGCTCTTGCCGTTTTCATCCAGCATGGCACGAACACGACCGTAGGTTTGACCGGCCAGCACCACATCACCGGTTTTCAAGGTGCCGGACTGAACCAGAATGGTGGCGACAGGACCGCGGCCTTTGTCCAAGCTGGCTTCGATAACCAGACCTTTGGCCATGGCGTCGATAGGCGCTTTGAGTTCCAACACTTCGGCTTGCAGCAGCACTTGCTCGAGCAAGTCGTCCACACCTTGACCGGTTTTGGCCGACACTGACACGAAAGGCGCGTCGCCGCCGAATTCTTCGGGGATGACTTCTTCGGCCACGAGTTCGCTTTTCACGCGGTCGGTGTTGGCGTCGGGTTTGTCAATCTTGTTGATCGCAACCACGATGGGCACACCTGCAGCTTTGGCGTGTTTGATGGCTTCTTTGGTTTGCGGCATGACCCCGTCGTCAGCTGCCACCACCAAAATCACAATATCAGTGGCTTGGGCACCGCGTGCACGCATGGCGGTGAACGCCTCGTGTCCGGGAGTGTCCAAGAATGAAATCATGCCGCGCGGAGTTTCCACGTGGTAGGCGCCAATGTGTTGGGTGATGCCACCGGCTTCGCCGGAAGCCACTTTGGCGCGGCGGATGTAATCGAGCAGCGATGTTTTGCCATGGTCAACGTGACCCATGACAGTGACCACAGGAGCGCGTGTGACTGATTCGCCGTGGTGTGCGGAAGCTTCGTCTTCGGTAAACGCCTCAGGATCGTCCAGCGAAGCGATGACGGCTTTGTGGCCCATCTCTTCGACCACGATCATGGCGGTGTCCTGGTCCAACGGCTGGTTAATGGTGACCATCTGTCCCAGTTTCATCAATTGCTTGATGACTTCAGAGGCCTTGACTGCCATCTTGTGGGCGAGTTCGGCCACGGTGATGGTTTCGGGCACGTGTACTTCGATGATGCGGGCTTCCACCGGTGCGGCTTGCACCGGGGTGTCGTCACGGTCACGATCGCGTTTGCCGCGCGGACCACCACGCCAGCTGTTGCGACCAACGCCGCCGCTGGCGTCCCCACGGGTTTTGATTTCTTTCTTCTTGGCCTGCTCGTCGGCCCAACTGGAAGACAGCTTGGCGCTCTTGACTTCTTTTTGGCCTTCTTTGGTGGTGTTGGAGCCGGCCGGTTTGGCCCCGGGCGCGGTACTGCCTGAGGCAGGTTTGTGCAAGGTGCCTTTGATCGCTTTGGGATCTGGGATTTCGGTTTTTTCAACCGCAGGTTTTTTCGCAACAAGCACCTTTTTAGGCGCATTCATCATCGAGCGAATGGCTTCGGCTTCCGCCAATGCTGTGCGTCGACGTGAATCCAAGTCTTTGGCGCGGGCGGCATCTTCCTCTGCGCTGGCCTTGGCAGCCGCCTCACGTTCTTCAGCCAGCGCTTTGGCTCTGGCGGCTTTGACGTCACCATTGTCATCGTCTTTGGCGGTGGCAGGTTCTTCAGCCACAGCAGACGCTTCGCGTTCTTTGGCCTCTTGTGCTTCGCGCAGACGGCGTTTTTCAGCCAGCTCTTCTTCTTGGCGACGAATGAATTCAGCTTGGCGGCGAGCTTCCTCTTCGCGCCTGGCCAATTCGGCCTGGTCGAAAATAGGTAAAGCAGGCGTCTGGACTGCCACGGGTTCTTCGGTGTCGTTGGCGTCTGCATCGTCACGCTTGACGAAGGTGCGTTTTTTGCGAACTTCCACTTGAATCGTTCGGGCTTTGCCAGTGGCATCAGCCTGTTTGATTTCCGATGTAGATTTTTTAACCAGCGTGATTTTTTTACGCTCAGGCGAGTCAGTACCATGGCTGGCTTTTAGAAAGCCCAGCAATTTCTGCTTGTCTGCATCGGTCAGCGGATCGGCAGATGAAGACTTGGCGACACCTGCTGATTTCAGCTGTTCAAGCAGCGTATCTGGAGATTTTTTGAGTTCCTTGGCAAACTCGGCAACCGTTGTGATGGTCATCTGTGGTGTTCCTCTTCATGACCGTTACGCTTGACCCGCGAACCAGTGTTCGCGCGCCTTCAGGATCAAAGTTTTTGCTTCCTCTTCAGACTGACCGGTGATTTCCACCAGTTCGTCCACCGCTAAATCGGCCAACTCGTCACGGGTGTGCACACCACCCATGGCCAATTTGGCAATCAACTCCGCATCCAAGCCTGCAAGGTCTCGCAAATCTTGCGAGACTTCTTCGACGCTTTCTTCCATGACAATTTCCATGGTCAGCAAAGCATCTTTGGCGCGGGCACGCAATTCGTTGACTGTGTCCTCGTCAAAGCTTTCAATTTCCAGCATTTCCTGCAAAGGTACGTACGCGACCTCCTCAAGACTGGTGAAACCTTCGGCAATCAATATGTCTGCCACCTCTTGGTCCACATCGAGCTTGGCGACAAATAAGGCGCGCAAACTTTCTGTCTCGTTGGCAGATTTTTGTGCGGATTCGGCGGCATCCATGATGTTGATCTTCCAACCGGTCAAGTCTGATGCCAGTCGAACATTTTGGCCGCCACGTCCGATGGCCTGGGCCAAGTTTTCGTCGTCAACCACCACATCCATGGCGTGTTTTTCTTCGTCAACCACGATAGAAGACACATTGGCAGGCGCCAATGCGCCGATGACGAATTGCGCGGGATCTTCGCTCCACAACACGATGTCTACGCGCTCACCGGCGAGTTCATTGGTGACCGCATTGACCCGGGTACCACGCACACCGACGCAAGTGCCAATCGGGTCTACGCGTTTGTCGTGTGAAATGACGGCGATTTTGGCGCGCGACCCGGGGTCGCGGGCGCAAGATTTGATTTCAAGCAAGCCTTGCTCAATTTCAGGCACTTCCTGGCGAAACAACTCAATCATGAATTCGGGGGCAGAGCGCGACAAGATGATGGGCGCACCGCGCAAAGTGGTGTCAACTTCCATGATCATGGCGCGCAATCGGTCGGCATTGCGCAAGTTTTCCTTGGGGATCATTTCGCTGCGACGCAAACGGCCCTCGACGCGTCCGCTCTCAACAATGATGTCGCCTTTGTCCATGCGCTTGACGCTGCCGACAAAAATCTTGTCACCGCGCGCCAAAAAGTCTGACAACAACATGTCGCGTTCAGCATCGCGGATTTTTTGCAAAATCACTTGCTTGGCGGCCATGGCCCCAATGCGTCCGATGGGCAAGGACTCGACGCTTTCTTCGATGTACTCGCCCTCTTCTACATCGGACAAACGCTCTTTGGCGTCCATCAGCATTTCTTCAGCGTCCGGGTTTTGCAAGCCCGCTTCGTCAGGTACCACCAGCCAACGCCGGAAGGTTTCATATTCACCGCTGTCGCGGTCCATGGCCACACGTATGTCAACGTCACCCTGATAAAGCTTTTTGGTGGCTTGCGCCAAAGCAGATTCAACCGCCCCAAAAACCAGGTCACGCTCGACATTTTTTTCGCGGGAGATGGCATCCACCATCATCAGCATTTCGCGGTTCATGATTCATTACTCCTGTTCTCAGCGGGCCTTCTGCCCTTGAAATTCACAATAGGCGCCAGTCGGGCGTCACGCAATTCGCTCAAAGTGAACTGCAACGCTTGCACCGGCAAGTCTTTTTTGACCCTGGCAGGCCGCATTCCCGGCTTGCTAGTCGGCTCATCACGCCAGGTGATTTGCCATGTCTGGGGGGTGTCTGTGGCTTCCAACACGCCCCTGAATTTTTTTCGGTTGGCGGCCACTAAGCCGCCCGCCGCCGCCCCCATGGGCGCTTTCAACGTCACGTCGATTTGCTCACCGACGAAACGCAAAAAATCATTGTCCGAACGCAATGGTCGGTCTATGCCCGGTGAGGAAACCTCCAAGCGGCTGTAGGCTGTGCCTTCCACTTCAAGCACAAACTGCATTTGCCGCGTGACTTTTTCGCAATCCTCGACCTGCACAAACTGCTCTGGCTGCCCGGCTTGCCAAGGCAAATCGATAGTGATGCGCAACAAACCGCCAGCAGATCGCTCTACGTCTACCAACTGATAACCCAGACCACTGACGGTTTGTTCGATGATGTCTTGCACTGGCACCGCTTTTCACCCGACCAAAAAAAACGGGCGGTTGGGATGTCCGCCCGTTATCGTTCATTTTCCTGCTATTGTAACCGCTAATCAACCCGTTTGGCCAGCCCAAAAAAAGACGCGGCCAAGAGGCTGCGCATGTAGTCAGACTGAGGCGAGCGCATCAATTCATCAATGCTGGCCGACTCCACCACTTGACCGTCCTTTAATACAAGCACGTGATGCGCCATGGCCTGGATCACATCAATGTCATGGGTGATCAATAAATAACTCAATCCCCGCTCGCGTTGCAATCGTTGCAACAGATCAAGCACTTGCTTTTGTATAGACACGTCGAGTGCACTGGTGGGTTCGTCCAGCACCAGAATGCGCGGTTGCACAATCAGCGCCCGGGCGATGGCCAGGCGTTGTCGTTGTCCGCCTGAAAATTCGTGGGGGTATCTGGCCAGCAGGCCGGGAAACTGCGCTTCGTCCATTCCTACTTCTTGCAATGCCGCCAATACCTTGACTTGGCGGTCCAAGGCATTGAGTCCAGGCGCATGCACCAGCAAGCCCTCGCCGACAACTTCCTCGACCGTCATGCGCGGGGACAATGAAGAAAACGGGTCTTGAAACACCACTTGTATGGCGCGACGCAGGGGTAAATCTGCCGAGGCCTTGCGCTGCCAAGCTTGACCTTCTATGTGCAACTTACCTTGGAACGACAACAAACCCAGCGCGGCCAAAGCCAATGAGGATTTTCCGGAGCCAGATTCGCCGATGATGCCAAGTGTCTGGCCCTTGCGGATTTGAAAATCTGCTGATTGCAATGCCACAAATTCAGCGTGACCAAACCACCCCCGCCAACCTGAGCGAGGCACAGGGTAGACCACGCGCAAACCTTGGGCCTGCAAACATACCGGCGCATCGTCAACCGGTTCGAACACGTTTCGCTCGGGTTGGCTGTCCACCAGGCGGCGGGTGTAAGGGTGCTGCGGGTTGCTCAGCACGGTGTTGACATCGCCTTGCTCGACCAAATAGCCGTTTTCCATGACCATCACCCGGTGAACAAAACGCCGCGCCATATTGAGGTCATGGGTGATGAGCAAAATGGCCATGCCGTGCTTTTGTTGCAAGCTGTCGAGCAAATCCAGAATTTGTCCACGCAAAGAAACGTCCAACGCAGTGGTGGGTTCATCAGCCAGTAACAGTTTGGGCTCTCCGGCCAATGCCATGGCAATCATGGCGCGTTGGCGCTGACCGCCTGAAAGTTGATGAGGGTAATTGTTGACGCGTCTTGACGGCTCTGGAATACCGGTGTCGTCCAGCAAGTCGATGGCCCGTTGCCACGCCTGCGCACGGGTCAAACCCTTTTTCAATTGCAATACTTCGCTGATTTGGTCGCCAATGGTGAACAAGGGGTTCAAGGCGGTCATGGGCTCTTGAAAAATCATGGCGATGTCGCCGCCGCGCACGCCAAGCCAATCGTCTTCGCTGAAACGCTGCAGATCGCGGTCCTCGAAACGAATTTCACCTCTTACCCAAGCACCACGCGCCAGTCCCAGCAAACTGAGTGCAGTGACCGTCTTGCCAGAGCCTGATTCGCCCACCAAGGCAATTTTTTCGCCGGCTTTGATATTGAATGACACACCGTGCACGACTTCACTGCCTTGAAAAGACATATGCAAGTTGTGGACCTTGAGCAAAAGACTCATGCCGCAGACTCCTGGCGCAATTTGCGCGGGTCCAAGGCATCGCGAAGTGCGTCACCCATGAAGGTCAGCAACAACAATGTGACCACCAAAACGCCAAAGGTGGAAAGAGAAATCCACCATGCATCGATATTGGTTTTTCCTTGCGACAGTAATTCACCCAAACTGGGGGTGCCGGGCGGCACGCCCAAGCCTAAAAAGTCTAAGCTGGTCAGTGCCAAGATGGCTGCACTCATACGGAACGGCAAAAACGTAACCACCGGCGTCATGCTGTTGGGCAACACGTGTCGCCAAATAATGGCCCAATTCGACAAGCCCAATGCGCGGGCTGCACGCACATAGTCAAGTTGACGGTTGCGTAAAAATTCTGCACGCACATAGTCTGACAAACCCATCCAGCCGAACAAACTGAGCAAGATCAACAGCAGACTGACACTGGGCTCGAACACCGCTGAGAAGATGATGAGCAAATACAGCTCGGGCATGGCACCCCAAATCTCGATGAAGCGCTGCATGGCCAAATCGGTTTTGCCAACAAAAAAACCTTGAATGGCGCCGGTGACCACACCCAAGATGGTGCCGGTGAAGGTAAGAGCCAGCGCAAAAAGCACTGACACCCGAAAACCATAGAGCAAACGCGCCAGCAAATCTCGACCTCTGTCGTCAGTGCCCATCCAGTTGTCAACCGAAGGAGGTGCCGGATTAGGTTCTTTGGCAAAGTAATTCAAGGTGCCGTGGTGGTAGGGATTGATCGGATAAATTGCCCAATTACCAGGCTGCTTGAATTGTTGCCTGATGAAGGGATCAAAGTAATCAGTGGGTGTTTCAAAGTCACCGCCGAACGCCGTCTCCGGCGGGTTTTTCACAATAGGAAAATACAGCTTGCCTTGGTAGCTGGCAATCAATGGCTTGTCGTTGCTCACCAACTCTGCCGCCAAACTGACGACGACCAGAATTACAAAAAGAATCAAACTGACAAAGCCCAAGCGGTTTCGCTTGAAGCGCTGCCATGCGAATTGTGAAGGTGAAACAGAAGCAGTCTCCATGCGGGTCAATCAAATTTCACGCGCGGGTCCACCCACACGTAACACAGGTCGCTGATCAGCTTGGTCACCAAACCGATCAGGGTGAATAAATACAAAGTGCCCAACACCACCGGATAGTCACGCCGCATGACGCTTTCATAGCTGAGCAAACCCAATCCATCCAAAGAAAACAAGGTTTCAATCAGCAAAGAACCGGCGAAGAAAGCCCCAATGAACGCTGCTGGAAAACCAGTGACCAAGGGAATGAGTGCATTGCGCATCACATGCTTCCACAGCACCTTGCGTTCAGACAAACCTTTGGCCCGCGCGGTCAGCACGTATTGCTTGCCAATCTCTTCCAAAAACGCGTTCTTGGTCAGCATGGTGGTGACGGCAAATGCGCCCAGCACGCTGGCCGTGACGGGCATGGCGATGTGCCACAGGTAGTCCACCACTTTGGCTCCCATACTCAATGATTCCCAATTACCAGAGGTCAGTCCGCGCAACGGAAACCATTGCAACTGGCCGCCGAACACCACCAGCAAAGCCACTCCCAACACGAAGCCGGGTATGGCGTAGCCCACCAACACCACCAAACTGGTCAAGGTATCAAACCGAGTACCAGCGCGCACCGCTTTGGCAATGCCCAAGGGAACTGACACGGAGTAGCTGAGAAAAAATGTCCACAAACCCAAACTGATGGAAACAGGCAATTTTTCCTTCACCAATTGCCAAACATCTTTGGGATAGAAAAAACTTTTGCCCAAATCAAACCGGGCAAATTGCCCCAGCATTTGCATGAATCGCTCAAGAGGGGGTTTATCGAAACCGTACAGCTGTTTGATTTCCGCAATGCGCTCTGCATCCACGCCTTGTCGGCCACGGTAACCGGCACCGCTGACCGCAGCGCCCTCGCCGCCCGAGTCACGGCCTTGCAACTGAGCGACCATTTGCTCAACCGGGCCGCCGGGCACAAACTGAATCACCACGAATGTCAATAACAAAATGCCAAACAGCGTGGGAATCATCAGCAACAAGCGCTTAATTATGTAGATCAACATGTCATTCGTGTCCAACAAGATTGGCGGTGCTGGCCCACCAGGTGGAAGTGACCCAGAACTCAGGCTGGTAATAACGCGGCGTGAGGTCTGGCTGCTCGAAGCGACCGGCGCGCCAAGCCACCCTGTGCACGCTGCCGTACCAATGCGGCACCGCGTAATGACCGTGGCGCAGCACCCGGTCTAGCGCTTTCAGAGCAGCCACCAACTGAGGACGGGTTTGCGCGGCCACCACTTTGTCCAACAAGGCATCGACCGCCGGGTCTTTCACGCCAATGACGTTACTTGAACCTTCGGTGTCAGCGGCTTTGGAGCCGAAGCGCACGAGCAATTCGGTGCCCGGGGCTTCGCTGCCGCCGATGCGGTTGCTGATGATTTCAAAATCAAACACGTCCATGCGCTTTTGCAGCACGGCAAAGTCGATCACTTTGTAATTCACTTTAAAGCCCAGTTTTTCCAAGTTCTTTGCATAAGGTGTAACCACCCGCCCCATGGATCCGGAGTTGTCCAAAAACTCCAACGTGAAAGCCTCGCCCTTGGCATTGCGCAACGCGCCGTCTCTGTAAGTCCAGCCTGCTTGCTGCAATAAATCACGGGCCAGTCGCAAATGGTCCCTGAGGGTTTGGCGAGATGCTGGGTCTAGACTGGTTTGCGGTGGCAAGGGCACAGATTCGTTGAATACCTCTGGCGACAATTTGCTGCGTAATGGCTCGAGAACCGCCAATTCATCGGGTTCGGGCAAGCCCTTGGCTTCGAAATCGCTGCCCACAAAATAGCCTCGCACACGGGTGTAAGCCATGTAAAACAGTTGACGGTTCATCCATTCGTAATCCATGGCCAAGGTAATCGCTTGTCGCACCCGCTTGTCTTGAAACTTGGGCAAACGCGTGTTGAACATGAATCCTTGAAAGTCCCCGGCATTGCCGTGCTTGAGTTCTTTCTTGATCAGTGTGCCGTTGTCAAACAATTTGCCTTTGTAGCCGCGCGCCCATTCGCGTGCTACAAAGGCTTGTATGTATTCAAATTCACCAGCCTTGAATGCTTCAAATTGCGCCGTGGTGTCTTTGTACATCTTGTAGTTGATGCGGTCGAAATTGAACATGCCTTTTCGCACAGCCAGGTCGCGCGCCCAGTACTGAGGGTCACGCACATACTCAATGTCTTTGCCAAAATCGACTTTGCCGATCTTGTAAGGACCAGAACCGATCGGTATGTCTGTGACCACTTGGTCGAGTGGCTTGGCCGCCCCCCATGTGTGGCTGAATACCGGCATACCGCCGACGATCAAGGGCAATTCTGCGTTCGCGCGTTTGAAGTCAAAACGAACTTCGCGCTCACCAATCACCGTCAATCCTTTGACTTCGCTGAAATAGGTTCGAAACTGAGGTGCTGCTTGTTTGCTGGTTAAACGTTCAAAGGAGAATTTCACGTCAATCGCGAGCACAGGGTCGCCATTGTGAAAACGTGCCAAGGGGTTGAGCTTGAAGGTCACCGACAACTTGTCAGCGGCCACACTGACATCTTCTGCCAATAAGCCATACGCCGTGGTCGGTTCATCAAAATTACCCACCAACAAGGTTTCCAACATCAGGCTGCTCAGCGCTGGTGGCGCTGTGCCTTTCAGTGTGAACGGGTTGTATTTGTCAAAGCTAGACGCTCTGGAAGGTGCCACCATGGCAATACTGCCGCCCTTTGGCGCGACGGGGTTGACATAGCTGAAATGCTTGAAGCCTGCGGGGTATTTGATGTCACCGAATTGGGCGTAGGCATGCGCTGCCCAAGAGGGTTGAGCCAGCAAAAACAGCGTCAGGATCAGAAATATTCGCATGCGACAATTCTGCAAGATTTTTCAGGAGCTTCCACGTGACGCAAAAAACAGGGTTTTTGGCCGGTAAAAAACTTTTAATCACCGGTGTGTTGTCGAACCGTTCGATTGCCTACGGCATTGCCCGCGCATGCCATGCCCAAGGTGCGGAACTCGCTTTCAGCTACCAGGGCGAACGTTTCAAGGAACGCATCAGCGAATTTGCCGCTGACTTTGGCTCCACCTTGATTTTTGACTGCGACGTGTCCAGTGACGAACAAATAGCGGCACTGGTCAAGGATTTGAGCGCCACTTGGCCTGGCTTTGACGGCTTCGTGCACGCCATCGGGTTTGCACCCCGTGAAGCCATCGCCGGCGATTTTCTTGACGGCCTCAGCCGAGAGTCATTTGCCATTGCCCACGATATCAGTGCCTACAGTTTTCCTGCCATGGCAAAAGCTTTCTTGCCCCATCTCAATGACAACGCTTCATTGTTGACACTCACCTATTTGGGCGCCTTGCGCAATGTTCCCAACTACAACACCATGGGATTGGCAAAGGCATCCTTGGAAGCGTCGGTGCGCTATTTGGCCGAATCATTGGGCAGCCAACGTCGCGGCATGCGTGTCAACGGCATCAGCGCCGGTCCGATCAAAACATTGGCCGCTTCCGGTATCAAAGGGTTCGGCAAAATTTTGGAGGTGGTCGCGACTCAGTCGCCCATCAGGCGCAATGTGACCATCGAAGATGTCGGCAATGTGGCTGCGTTTTTATTGTCTGACCTCGCCGCGGGCGTGTCTGCTGAAATCACTTACGTGGATGGCGGTTTCAGCCAAGTGGTGTCCGGCATCGCCGAGTGACGATTTGCTCGGGCAAATTGTGGGCCCTGCAAGGTCAAAAAGTGTTGCTGCCTCATTCACATAACGCTCCCTAGAAAAGCGGCGACTTGACATCCGGTGACAAAGCACTGGCTGCCAGCCTTGCCACTTCTCTGGCGGGCAAATGCTTGAGCTTGTGATCGCTCCAGACCTGTCGCCATTTACGCGCCCCTGACTGCCCATGTCTCAAACCGAGCATGTGACGAGAAACAGCGAACCAAGGCACGCCATTCATCGCTTGTGATTCCATGTATTCCACCATCAGCGCTTCAACCTGATCACGAGATTTAGCAGGCGTATGGTGCCCAGACTCAGCATCCCACTCGGTCAGAAGCCACGGGTTGTGGTACGCCTCGCGCCCAACCATCACGCCATCGAGATCTGACAAATGCTGATGGATTTGCGCCATAGAAACAATGCCGCCGTTGATGACAAAAAATAACTGAGGAAAGTCGCTTTTTAAGCGCAGCACCCAATCCGGCTTCAGTGGCGGAAGTTCCCTGTTTTCCTTGGGCGAAATACCTTGCAACCACGCATTGCGGGCATGCACGATGAATGTTTGGCAACCAGCCATGGACACCGTCCCCACAAAATCTCGGACAAATTCATAGCTTTCAATGCGGTCAATACCGATGCGATGCTTGACTGTCACAGGCACACCCACCACATCCAACATGGCTTTGACGCCATCGGCCACCAAGCGCGGTTCCGCCATCAAACATGCACCGAATGCGCCCCGTTGCACACGCTCTGAAGGGCAACCACAGTTCAAATTGATTTCGTCATAGCCCCATTGCTCACCCAACTTCGCCGCTTTGGCCAAATCAGTGGGTTCAGACCCCCCTAACTGCAAGGCCACGGGATGCTCTTGCGGGTTGAAGTCCAAATGGCGCGGTTGATCGCCATACAGCAAAGCACCCGTGGTCACCATTTCTGTGTACAGCAAGGCCTGGCTAGACAACAACCGGTGAAAGAAACGGCAATGTTTGTCGGTCCAATCCATCATGGGCGCGACACTCAAGGGATGCGGTTTAAAGAGGGCTGGGTGGCTTGGGTCGAGGCTCATCTTCTAGGTGAGAAACGTTTTGATTCGCAGCGACAATAACATGGAATAAATAAGGCTTTGGAAGGTGAATTGATACCGTTTAACAAGGACGATTGGGTAGTATAGAAGTGGGCTGAAGTGATAAAAATACGGCTTGTTTTTTTATGTATGCGTCATAGATTGCCAACCAATGTAGAGCTTTTGTGTTTTTCAATGCACCCTAGTTGAAAACACTTTTTAATTTTCTGAAATGTCGCTTTTTTTGTCATTGTAAATATGCACAAAACATTTAAGCTTTGCTCATTGATCGAATTTGTTTATACCTGACGGGTGTGCGAAGAGAACAGCAGTCGCACACAACTGTGAAGAGTTGATACAAATTGAAAAAATTGGCGAAAAATTTCAAGCATTACTCGGTTTTTCTGTGTTGTTCATACAAATGATTTCTCTGCAAATTCATGGCTAAAGGTTGACTGGCCCACACAGCCAAGACGCCATTTGTTTATTTGAAAGGAAGTCAAAATGACAGAGTCTCAAGTTCAATCAGCGCTATCCAATGCCCATTTGAATGCAGAATTTTTAATTGCAATCGCAAACGGTGCACGGGTAGAAGATTTCAACATCCCAGAAAACACTTCAGATATCAATTTGGTTCTGATTGAAATTCTCAAAGGAAAATACGTTGCCAAAGTCACTCGCAAACCCACCAAAAGAATGGTGAATGGTTTTTGGGTCAATGCACCAGAAACTGTGTTGCCTTTGAGAGAAAAATACTATGTGTCACGGCCTGACCTGCCCAAAAAATTCATCGAAACCAAAAACTGCAATGAATTTACTGACAAGCACTACTTGGCCATGGGCTTGGTATTTTTAAGCGCGGAAGACGCCATTGCCAACGCAAATGCCATGTGCATGATTGGTCCAGGCCGCGTTCCCTGACACCGTTGGCTCCATACCAAGCAGCTTGCATCAGCTTTACCCCATGTGCAAACCGCCGTTGCAGGAGAAATCCGCACCGGTGGTGAAGCCTGATTCATCACCCGCCAACCATCCCACGATGGAGCCAATTTCTTCGGGGGTGCCGAGTCGCTTGACCGGAATGGTGGCCACAATTTTTTCCAAGATTTCTGGCTTGATGGCTTTGACCATGTCAGTGCCGATATAGCCGGGGCTAACGGTATTGACAGTCACGCCTTTATTGGCCATCTCTTGCGCTAAAGCCATGGTGAAACCGTGCATACCTGCTTTGGCAGCCGAGTAATTGGTTTGACCGGACTGGCCTTTTTCGCCATTCACCGATGAAATTTGAATGATGCGGCCCCAACCTTTCTCCACCATGCCAGGCACCACCTGTTTGGTCACATTGAACATGGCGTTCAAGTTGGTATCGATCACCGCTTTCCAATCCTCTGGGGTCATCTTTAAAAACATGCGATCCCGAGTGATACCGGCGTTGTTCACTAAAACATCAATCACGCCATGCTGCTCTACCGCTTTGGTGAAAGCCGCCGTGGTGGACTCCCAATCAGCCACATTACCGACAGACGCATAAAAAGTGTGGCCCAGCACTTTTTGCTCGTGGAGCCATTTGTCAAAATCTCGGCTGGGCCCGCAACCCGCGATGACTTTGTAACCCATTTTGTGAAGACGCTGACAAATGGCGGTTCCAATGCCGCCCATACCGCCCGTGACATATGCAATTTTTTGACTCATGTGTGATATTCCTTATTTGGTTTGAAACTTTTTTACGCGGCTTTGGCTTTGACATAGCGACCGGGTGCGGGCTCAATGGCTTTGCGTTTGCCTCTGCCGAACTGCTTGGGCGCAGCCACTTGTTGGCCTGCGTGTTTTTTGAGCCATGCATACCAATCTGTCCACCAACTGCCTGGTTTTTCTTCGGCTTGGCCTAACCACTCATCTAAGGAGGCGGGAAATCTCGTGGTTGTCGACAACCAATGGCTGCGTTTGCCAGCCGCAGGAGGGTTGATCACACCCGCAATGTGGCCGGATGCTCCCATGACAAATCGCTTCGGCCCGGGCAAGACCTGTGTCGACCCATACGCTGCAGAAATGGGCACGATATGGTCTTCGCGCGATCCGTAGATGTAGACCGGCACATCCACTTTCCGCAAATCAACGGCCTCACCACAAATGATCGCTTTGCCGGGTTTGATCAAATTGTTTTCAAGGTAAGTTTGGCGCAAATACCAAGCGTACAGTGGCCCGGGCAAATTGGTGGCGTCACTGTTCCAGTAGAGCAAATCAAAAGGCGGTGGTGTCTCGCCTTTGAGGTAATTGCCCACCACATAATTCCATACCAAGTCATTCGGGCGCAAAAAACTGAAGGTAGACGCCATGTCGCGCCCTGCCATCAAGCCGCCTTTTGAAAACTGGGCTTCTCGAAATTGCACGAAAGCTTCGTCAATGAAAACATCAAGCACGCCCACATCGGTGAAATCTACCAGCGTGGTCAGCAACGTGGCACTCGCCACCGGGTCTTGACCTCTTGCCGCCAGCACGGCCAAGGCGCTGGTCAAAAGCGTGCCGCCTACACAAAAACCCAAGGTGTTGACCTGCGGCATATTGCCAATGTCTTGCACCACTTGAATGGCTGTGATCACGCCTTTTTCAACATAGTCATCCCAAGTGGCATGGTTCAAGTCCGCATCCGGATTGCGCCAACTGACCACAAATGTGCGGTGCCCTTGCTCGACCACATGGCGTATAAAAGAGTTGGCGGGCTGCAGGTCGAGAATATAAAACTTGTTGATACAAGGAGGCACCAATAAAAATGGCCGCTGAAAGACTTTGGGGGTCAAGGGCTTGTATTCGATCAGCTGGAATATGTCATTTTCAAACACCACAGCGCCTTCACTGGTCGCCACATTTTTTCCCACTTCAAACTTGGTTTCATCGGTCATGGACACATGGCCTTGCTGCAAGTCATGCCACATATTTTGCAAACCCTTGGAGATACTCTCGCCCTTGGTGTCAATGGCTTTTTGCTGGGCTTCTGCATTGAACGCCAAAAAATTACTGGGCGATGCAGCAGCCACCCATTGCTCTACAGAGAATCTGATTCGTGCCCGGGTTTTTTCATCGGTATCGACCATGTCGCTCATTGCCAAGAGCGTGCGTGCATTTAGCAAATACACAGCTGCCGAAAATGCAGACACCGGGTTGTGTTGCCATGCCTGCGCGGCAAAACGCCGGTCCTTTGACGTTGGATTGGCTTGTAAACCTTGTTGCCACAGTTGCTGCATTTCCTGGCTGTACTGAGCCTGCAGTTTCGCCAACTGGTCTGGTGGAAAACTCAAGACAGGTAATGGCTTCATCAGAAATGGTAATTGATAGAGTAGTTTGATCTTAAGTCATCAACCCGGTTGAAAACTGACAAAACTCATACCAATGCAATGCCAGCTGCGAATCTGCCGCTGATTCCATCACGCCGGTGTGAGTAATAAAGCTCAGAACAGGAAAACGTGCACCAAGATGGGTTGCTGTCATTGCCCTCGATCTGTGAAATGCCTTGCAGGTTCAATCTGCGCCTGGCCAGTCCAGCCAAATCTGCCAAATATTTGCCCGGCTTCAAAGGATTGAAGAAAACATCTGATCCCAAGGGCTCAGGTTCGCAAAAGGCTTTCCTGACATCCTCGCCCACCTCGAAATGCTGAGGGCCAATACAAGGACCCAGCCATACTCTGCATGTGTCAAGCTGGCCGTACTCCGCCAAGCGGTTCAATGTGGCTTCCAACACCCCGGCAGCCAAGCCTCTCCAACCGGCATGGGCCGCAGCCACAAGCTTGGCTTGCGGCAGATAAAAAAGCACGGGCAAGCAATCGGCCACCATGATGGTGCAAGCCAGATTTTTTTCATGCGTAAAGCAAGCGTCTGCCTGAAGCTTTTGTGCAGACTGTGCAAATGTCAGGTGAACCACCTCTGTGCCATGCACCTGTTGCAAGAACACAGGTTTTGCGCCCCAAGTTGCTTCAAGTCTTTGCCGGTTACTGCTCACGCTGTCGGGTTCATCCCCCACATGGTCACCCAAATTCAAACTGGCATAAGGATGCTCTGACACGCCTCCTTGGCGTGTGCTGCAAAACAGCCTTGCTCCCGGCCAGTCAGGTAACTCAGGTTTCAAAATCTGGACAAGCACTGGGTTGCGCTTGTTGAAATGCTGCTAATTCCATGCATGCGGAGAAAATAGCCATGGTTTTATCTAAGCCTGTGAAATCGACATTGAACCGTTTGCCATTGAAGATTTGTGGCACCAGTGTGCAATCAGCCAAGCTAGGCGAATAGCCGTGACAAAAGCGGCCTGCTGGCGAATGGTTCAGTTGCTTTTCAAACGCTTCCAAACCCAGTCGCACCCAATGGCGGTACCAGGTATTTTTCTGGTCTTCGTCAAGTTGCAGTGAATTCGACAAGTACTTCAACACGCGCAAATTGTTCAGTGGGTGAATTTCGCAGGCGATGGATTGCGCCAACGCACGAACTCTGGCACGTCCCGCAGGGTCTTGTGGCAGCAACGCAGGCTCAGGGTGTGTGTCTTCCAAATACTCGATGATGGCCAAGGATTGCGTCAAGCGCAAACCATCCACTTCAAGCACAGGCACCAATGCGTCGCCATTGATTTGCGTGAAGTCCTCTAGGAGTTGCTCGCCCCGAGCCAAATGCACGGACACGTAGTCGTAAGGCAAGCCTTTGAGCGCAAGCGCGATTCTTACTCTGAATGAAGCGGATGAACGGAAGTAATTGTGAAGTTTCATGGCGTGAGGATAACGTGAACCGCAATCAACGCCTTGACGTGGTCTGCCCTAAACTCGGGCGTTTGCAATCCTTTGCCGCATCAATCCGCCCTACTACCATGACCCACCCTGTCACCGGCTCTATCAAACATTGCAAAAACTGCGGATCAGCCGTGGTTTTGCGACACCCGGACGATGGAGACACGCGTTTGCGTGCAGTTTGCCCAGCGTGTCACACGGTGCATTATGAAAACCCGCTGAATGTGGTGGGAACCATTCCTGTTTGGCAAGACAAGGTATTGCTGTGCAAACGCAATATTGAGCCCCGAAAAGGTTTTTGGACATTGCCCGCCGGTTTCATGGAGTTGCGAGAAACCTTGGCCGAAGGTGCCGCACGTGAAACCGATGAGGAGGCTGGCGCAGACATTGAGCTACAAGACTTGTTCACCATCATTGATGTGCCGCGCGTAGGACAGGTGCATTTCTTTTTCAGAGCGGCTTTACAAGGCCCGGAGTTCAACCCCGGGCATGAAACGCAAGAAGCACGCTTATTCAGCCAAGATGAGATTCCTTGGGACGACTTGGCTTTTCGAACCGTCAAAGAAACTTTGCGCTGTTTTTTTGCTGACCGCGACAAGGGTGAATTTGAGCTTCACACACTCGCCATCCATTGATCACTGTCTGATTTATTTGTTGCCCAAACCCATGCTGCGGGTGATGACCTCTTTCATGATTTCGTTGGTCCCGCCATATATTCTTTGCACCCTTGCATCCGCATAAGCCCGAGTGATCGCATATTCCCACATATAGCCGCTTCCGCCGTGCAACTGCACACACTCGTCCATGACTTTGCATTGCAAATCGGTGGTCCAGTATTTGGCCATGCTGGCAGTGGCTGTATCGAGTTTGTCTTGTAAAAGCAGTTCGGTGCATTTGTCCACAAACACTTGAGCGATTTGAACCTCTGTTTGCAACTCTGCCAAAACGAAACGAGTGTTTTGGAATGCGGCCACCGATTGACCAAACACTTGACGCTGTTTAACAAAATCCAGTGTCCAGTGAATCGCTGCTTGTGCGGCAGCCACCGCGCCAATGGCAATTTGCAAGCGCTCCCAAGGGAGTTGTTCCATCAAACAAATAAATCCGCGGTTCAAGTAATCGGTGCTACCCAGCAAACTGTCTGCAGGTAATCGAACATTGTCGAAAAACAATTCGCAAGTATCTTGCGCCTTCAAACCCAATTTGTGCAAAGGCCTGCCCTTGGTGAATCCCGGCATATCGGCAGTTACCAAGAACAAACTGGTGCCTTTGGCGCCGGCGGATGGATGGGTTTTGGCCACCACAATCACCAGATCAGAATGCCATCCATTGGTGATGTAAGTCTTGCTGCCGTTGAGTAAAAAACCACCATCAGGCTGCTGCAATGCAGTGGTCTTGATGCCTTGCAAATCACTGCCGGCAGAGGGCTCCGTCATGGCAATGGCGCCCACCATGTCGCCAGACGACAACTGAGGCAAATACCTTTGCTTCTGCTCGGTCGTCCCATAATGCAAAAGGTAGGGAGAAACAATTTCAGAATGCAAGCCATAACCAATGCCTGTGAAGCCAGCCGCGCTCAGCTCTTCAATTTGCACCACTGAAAATAATTTATCTGCATCAGCCCCGCCGTATTCACCGGGCATGCTCATGTTCAAAAAACCCAAGGCACCGGCTTTTTTCCATACCGCTTTGTCTACAAAACCCTGCTGCTCCCAAATGGCGTGATGGGGTGCAATTTCGGCATGCATAAAGCGGCGAAAACTGTCCCGAAATGCGTCGTGATCGGCGCTGAATAGGCTTCTTTCAATCATGTGACCCTTTTATCTACCATGGGAAAACCCTGTAGCTCATTTTCCTATAATTTTCCGTTTAAGTTTTGGAGTTATCCCGATGACCTGGCAACAAATATACGATCCATTAGGCAATATGTTTTTTTCAACATTGCTGGCTGCAATACCGGTAGTGGTGATGTTGGCCGGATTGGGATTTTTCCACTTGAAAGCACACATTGCAGCCGGGCTGGGTTTGATTGCGGCTTTGGTAATTGCCGTGGTGGTATACGGCATGCCTTCCGAGATGGCCGCCAATGCCGCCTTATATGGTGGACTCACTGGCTTGTTGCCCATTGGCTGGATTGTTTTAAACATTATTTTTCTGCACCAACTCACCGAACAAAACGGCAGTTTCAAAATATTGCAAGACTCCATTGCCGGTATCACGGAAGACCGCCGCTTGCAATTGTTGTTAATCGCTTTTGCCTTTGGTGCTTTTTTTGAAGGCGCCGCTGGTTTTGGCACGCCTGTGGCTGTCACCGCTGCCATTTTGATCGGTTTGGGTTTTTCCCCTTTGGCGGCTTCTGGCTTGTCCTTGATTGCAAACACAGCACCGGTTGCCTTCGGTGCGCTGGGTACTCCCATCATCACGTTGGCCAAAGTGCATGGCTACGATGCCATGGAAGTTTCAATGATGGTTGGCCGCCAGTTGCCTTTCTTCTCCTTGCTGGTGCCCTTTTGGCTGATTTGGGCATTTGCCGGACGCCGAGCGATGTGGGAGATTTGGCCAGCCATTTTGGTGACTGGTGCGAGTTTTGCCATCATGCAATTTCTGGTCTCCAATTACATCGGCCCAGAACTGGTTGACATCATTGCTGCCGTCGTCAGCATGTCTTGTCTGGTGGGTTTTTTGCGTGTGTGGCAACCCAAAACTATTTGGACGTCAGTCTCTCTCAAAGGCCATGAAAATGATGGTGGTCAAGCCCAACCCGCGCGGGCGATTACCCAACATTCACGTGCTGATTTGGTTCGTGCGTGGACACCTTGGGCTATTTTGACCGTTTTCATATTTATTTGGGGTTTGCCACCAGTCAAGGCTTGGCTGAACAGCATTTTTGCGCCTGAGTTCGCCTTGGCAGGACTTCACAATTTGATTCAAAAAATGCCTCCGGTGGTTCCGGTTCCGAAACTGGAGAGTGCCATCTACACGCTGAACCTGCTGTCCTCTACAGGCACAGGTATTTTGCTCTCCGCCATTGTGGGCGGCTTGGTGATGAAGTACAACCCATTGACCATGGTGCGTATATTTTTCAGTACTGTGTGGTTGGTTCGTTACTCTTTGTTAACCATTGTTCTGATGTTGGCCTTGGGATACCTCACCCGTTATTCAGGCACTGACACCACGCTCGGACTGGCTTTTGCAAATACGGGGGTTTTCTATCCATTTTTCGGCACGCTCATGGGCTGGTTAGGCGTGGCCCTCACGGGTTCAGACACGGCATCCAACGTGTTGTTTGGAGGCATGCAAAAAGTGGCAGCGGAACAACTTGGTCTGTCACCCAATCTGATGGGGGCGGCCAACAGTTCCGGCGGCGTCATGGGCAAGATGATTGATGCCCAGTCGATTGTGGTGGCTTCTACCGCCACGCGCTGGTTCAACCACGAAGGCGATATCCTTCGCTATGTGTTCTTCCATTCCATTGCTTTGGCTTGTCTTGTCGGTATTTTGGTGACCTTGCAAGCATATGTGTTCCCGTTCACCTTGATGGTGGTTCACTGATGCTTGGTGGCAACCGCCCTGTCGTGGGCGGTTGCCGCGTCTCAAGTTTGCCCATCTTATGTCGACCCTCTTGAGATGAAAGTTCGTCCATTTATCTCTCAAGGTCACCCATGAAGACTTCTATTACGCAACGATTCCTTGTTTTGGTTCTATTTGCCATCGCGGGATGTGCTGCACCCCCGTCTCTCAGCACCCAGGAAGCTGCCCCTTTTCATGTGGTTTTGGGTTCCAACAACTATGGTTACCCTGCCTCTCAAGTCCAATTGGTCAGTTCTGTTCAGGGCGAGCGTTTTGAAACACGCCACAGCAGATTGCGTTATCCGGAGTGCATGTCGGGCTATTTGGAGTTTGTCGAATTTTCTGGTTTTATCGACAGCACTGCCGTGGCGGCATTGGGTGGTCTGGTACAAAACATCAAACCTTGTGTCAGAAAAAATGGCAGTCGCATCGTTTCCCCTGTGTACGTAAACTCTGCGCAAGGCGAATTGGCCCTAGGTATGCAAGTGGGGCAATGGTTTAAAACGCAGTCCATCGAACTAGTTGTGACCGAAGGCCAACTGTGCGAATCTGCATGCGCAGTGGCATTTTTGGGGGCATCGTTCAAACGGGTTCAAGCCACAGGGCGCACAGTGCTCCACATGAACGGCGAACTTGGGCGTGGATTCGACTGTGCCCGATCTAGCGACATGATGCCCTTTAAAAGCTATTTGTTATCTGTCAAGGGCAACCAATCAGGCCAAACCTTGTATAACCAAGCATTGACTTATTGTAGAAACAGCAAAGGTTGGGATTTGTCTTGATATGCCAGTGATTGTGATTGCCAACCCCAAGGGGGGATCCGGGAAATCCACCCTGTCCACGAATGTGGCAGGGTTTTTTGCTTCGCGTGGCCATTTGGTCATGTTGGGTGATGCGGATGTTCAGCAATCTTCAAAGCTTTGGCTCGAATTAAGACCCACTGGGGCCACCAAAATAGCCACCTGGGAATTGCAAGCTGATCTGGTTTTAACTGCCAAGCCACCTCGCGGAACCACCCATGTGGTCATTGATACGCCCGGAGGTTTAGGAGGTTGGCGCTTCAAGGAAGTCGTCAGTCGTGCTGACAAGTTGCTGATCCCCATCATGCCCAGCATTTTTGATATGTACGCCGCGCAAGCATTCATCACGCAAGTTCGCGAGATCACCAAAACAACGAAAACCAAACTCGGCATCATTGGGATACGAGTTGACGAACGAACCATTGCAGCCAGCAAATTGCGCGAATTCATGGATAAGTTAGATGTGCCTATCGTGGGCTATTTACGCGACACCCAATACTATTTGCACTTGGCAGCGCACGGACTCAGCTTGTTTGATATCACGCCGGGAAAAGTCGAAAAAGACTTGCAGCAATGGCAAGTGATCTGCGACTGGTTGGAGAATTGATCAGCGCAAGAAATTCAAAATAGCCTGAGCCACTTTGGCAGGCGCTTCCCTTTGCGGGAAATGCCCCACACCTGGCAACAGGTATCTCTCGTAGCGTCCACTGAAAAATTTCTCTTTATTTGCAGACGTTGCAGGCAGACTGACACCGTCTAGAGCCCCGTGAAGCATCAAAGTAGCAACATCTAATACAGGCGCGGGATGCAAGGCTTTTTCATCCTGTTCGTAATAAGCGTCTGGCGCTGCATGGCCCCAACGGTTTTGGTATGAATGCAAGGTTACTTCTGCCCAGTCAGGCGTATTGAAGGCCATGGCTGTTTGTTCAAATTCATCAGGCAAATACCAACCGGTCGGTGCCCAAGTGTCCCACATGCGTTGGGCAAATGCCTTGCCTTCTGCTCTTACAGTGCGCTGGCCTCTTTCAGTTGCCATGAACCAGTGATACCAGTACAGCTGGGTTTGTTCCATGCTCAATGACTGCAAGGGATCATTCGTGCCATAGCCCACAGAGATCAACACCATATGGCTGGCAATTCCGGGGGCCAAGCCACAGGCATTTGCCACCGCACGAGCGCCCCAGTCATGGCCCACCAACACGGGTGGTTGATGCAAGTTCAGCGCTTGCACAAACTCCACCATGTCACGCCCCAATGCAGACAATTGGCCGGTGCGCGGGGTTGAGTCAGACAAAAAAGTGGTGGGTAAAAATCCCCGCAACGCGGGAGCAACTACCCGATAACCCGCTTGCACCAAATCGGGAACCACATGGTGCCAGCAACGAATGCTGTCTGGCCAACCATGGACCAACACAATGGTTTGAGCGCCTTTTGGGTTCCACTCTCTGTAACCTATTCGAAGCAAGGAGGTTTCTACAAATTGCATGTCCATCGTGTTACTCTTTTTTATCTGAGCAGCGGCCCGCGCAGGCAGGCAATAAGTTGGATATTTTTAATCAAACTACCGTAACTGACTTTGTCCCATTGGGTAACTTTGGACATATCGATCAGTCTGGCACCGGTTTGCATTTGTCCTTCATAACCATACACCGCAAGGTATCTGTATTTGTTGCGGTCACAGTCAAACTCGATCCATTTGGCGACAGACAAAACATTTTGTGCGGTTGGAGAGCCAAAGTTGGTCAACATCCAAATGGTGGAATTTCTGTTTTTGTTCTGAACCAAAGAGCCGCGATCCAACAAAACCGTATCACCATCTGCACTTGACAAATAGGACCACTGTGCACTTGCCAGTGTGTGGAGACACAAAACCGCGCCCATCAGCCAACATTTTGGCGAAAAAACGTAGCCTGTTTGAATGCGTTTGTGGCTCACAAAAAAATCAATGAGGAGCTGCAGGCAGTTGTGGGACTTTTGCAAAGTCAGAAGGAACATCGCCAGTCAATGCTTCTAAGAAACTCACAATATGCGACACATCTTCGTCTGACAAATGCTTACCTAATTGCAACTGCGCCATGACTTTGACGGCTTGCGGCAATGTCTCGACAGAACCGTCGTGAAAATATGGCGCAGTAGCAGCCACATTTCGCAATTGAGGCACCTTGAACATGAAGGCGTCCGCTTCATTTTTGGTGTCATGGAAACGGCCTTTGTCGTAACCCTTGAAGGCGTCTTTGGGCGTACTGCCAGTGACCAACCAGTAGTCTTGGGTGATGCCAAATTTTTGGTAGGTTTGGCCCCCAACGACCACGCCGTTGTGACAACCAGCGCAACCGGTACTGATGAATTTTTCCAATCCCAGCTTGGCGGTTTTTGACAAGGCGTTTGCATCCCCTTTTAAGAAACGGTCAAACGGTGCGGGCGTCATCAGTTTTCGTTCAAATGCACCGATGGCCTTACTCCAGTTATCCACACTGACCGGTTTGGCATCAGAGGGATAGGCCGCTTTGAAAAGTGGGGTGTAGCCCAATTTGGTGAGTTTCATCTCGACCTGTTCATTGGAGGTGTTGCCGTAGGCCACTGGACTGAGCAATGATTTGAACGCCTGGTCTTCTACTGAGACGCGGTTGCCACCGTAATGCTGGGCAACCAGCAAAGAAGTGTTGAACACGGTGGGGGCATTTCGGGGAAGCACTTTTCCATGTATGCCCACGGACAATGCCAACGCATCTGCGCCATGGTATGCCGCGTTGTGGCATGTGGCACAACCCAATCGTCCATCAGAAGACACACGGGTTTCGTAAAACAAAGCTTTGCCAAGTGCCACACGAAGCGGTGTGAATTCATTGTTTTCAAGCGCGTCCGTGACAGGAAGCGGTTTGAACAAAGTATTGGCTTTACTGATCAGTGCCGTGTCATCATTGTTTGATAACGCAGACAACGGCACTGTCAATGACGCAGCAAGTGCCGCACAAAGCAACGCAGACACCCACACCCACTTTTTTGACTGACTCATAGCTATCCCTAAAACAAACCCACAATGTTTCCCGCGTCGTCGATGTCAATCGCATGTGCGGAGGGCACTTTTGGTAACCCCGGCATGGTCATAACATCGCCGCACACCATCACCACAAATTCAGCACCAGCGGCCAATCGCACTTCGCGAATATGCAGCGTGTGCCCAGTTGGCGCACCCAATGCTTTTGCATCGGTCGAAAAAGAATATTGGGTTTTGGCAATGCAAATAGGATAGTGGCCATAGCCCTGCTCTTGCAACTTATCAATCAAAGTTTTGGCTTTGGCATCTGCAGAAATCCCTTGTGCGCCGTAAATCTTTTGCGCCACAGCTTGTGCCTTCTCCCACAAACTGTCTTTTTCGTCGTAAACAAATTGGAACTGGTTGGACTGTTCGCATAAATCCACCACCACATGCGCCAAATCAACAGCCCCAGCTCCGCCATTTGCCCAATGCTTGGCAACCACCACTTTGGCGCCGTATTGGGCGCAAGCTTTTTCCAACATTGCGATTTCGGCGGCAGTGTCTTCGGTACGGTGGTTGATGGCAACCACACAAGGCAATCCGTAATGGGTGCGAATATTGTGCAAATGCTTTTGCAAATTCACCATGCCTTTTTCTAGTGCAGGTAAATTCTCAGCCGCTAAATCTTTGACGGCAACGCCACCATGGTATTTGAGGGCTCTCACAGTAGCCACGAGCACCACAGCCGACGGCTGCAGGCCAGACTTTCTGCATTTGATATCGATGAATTTTTCTGCCCCGAGGTCAGCCCCGAAACCGGCTTCGGTGACGACATAATCTGCCAGCTTGCTGGCGGTGGCAGTGGCAATCACAGAATTACAACCGTGCGCAATATTGGCGAAAGGACCGCCGTGGATGAACGCCAAATTATTTTCTAAGGTCTGTGCAATGTTGGGAGCCAGTGCATCTTTCAAAAGTGCCGCCATGGCGCCGTGTGCTTGGAGGTCACTGGCCAGCACAGGTGCGCCAGATGTGTTGTAGCCGACCACGATACGACCCAAGCGCTGTTTCAAATCTGACAAACTGGTGGCGAGACAAAAAATCGCCATCACTTCGGAGGCAACCACAATGTCAAAACCATCTTCACGCGGGACACTGTTGGCAGTACCGCCCAAACCGACCACCATTTGGCGCAACGCACGGTCATTCATGTCCATGACACGTTTCCAGCTGATGCGTCGGGTGTCTATGTTCAATGCATTGCCATGGTGTATGTGGTTGTCCAACATGGCCGACAGCAGGTTGTGGGCCAGCCCTATCGCGCCGAAGTCTCCTGTGAAATGCAAATTGATATCTTCCATGGGCACAACTTGGGCCATGCCGCCGCCGGTTGCGCCACCCTTCATTCCAAACACGGGCCCCAAAGATGGCTCACGCAGACATATCAAACTTTTCTTTCCGATTTTGCAAAGTGCATCACCCAAACCGACCGTGGTGGTGGTCTTTCCCTCGCCAGCTGGCGTGGGTGAAATGGCAGTGACCAGTACCAATTTGCTGCTTTTTCGAGCAGGCAATGTTTCAATGTACTTCAGAGAAAGTTTGGCTTTGTGATGCCCGTAGGCATACAAATGCTCGTCTGAAATACCTAGGTAACTGTGGGCCAGTTCAGAAACACGTTGCAGGGTGGCTGCTTGGGCAATTTCAATATCACTTCGCATGGCATTTGAGGTAGAAAAATTTAAATGACAAGTTTACGCCAGCCTTGCAAGCTAGGTTTTTGTCTTGGCGTTTTCCCCTTTTTGCGCGTCATGGTTTAAGAGGTCGGATCATCTGGCTTTGTCAGAGGACATAATCGCGATCAGACAGGAGAAGTCAATGCATACCATCCTCGTATTTTTCATGTCATTTTTTCTTGCGCCGGCATGGGCCCAGTCCAGCCTAGGCGTGAATTTCCGCTGGAATATTGCTCACCACTGCTCAAACACCTCCCCCGCTATCAAGTTAAAAAACATTCCTCCCGGTACAACCAGTTTGAGAGTAAACATGGTGGATTTAGACAATAAAAACCACGACCATGGTGGTGCAACCCTGAATAATCCCGAGGGGTTTCCCTCCGAGTACGAAATTGCATCCGGTGGACTGGATAAATACAGTGGGCCGTGTCCTGAAAATTTCACGACACTGGGTCACGAATACCAATTCAATGTGGCGGCTCTGAACAACAACAATCAAAGCTTGGCGACAGGCTCAGCCAAAGCCACTTTCTCTGCAAAATTTGTCATTTTGCAAGGCGTCATAGGCAACCAATAACAGGCACACACATGAAATACACCTCCATCACTTTGGTCACAGGCGGCGCAAGCGGTATTGGCGCGGCGTGCGTGAAGCACCTCATCCATATCGGTCACCACGTGGTTGTCTTGGATCTGCCCGCCTCTGCCCATAACTGTCATTCCCAAGCTATTGGGTTTGTGGCGTGTGATGTCACAGACGAGTCCGCCTTAAAAACCAGTTTGACGCATATTGAACAAACGTTTGGCCCAGTGAACTGTCTGGTCAACAGCGCAGGCATATTGCAACATCGCTTGGCGCCCGACCAATTGACCATGGGTGAATGGGAGCAGGTATTGAATGTAGATTTTCGGGGCACATATTTATGCTGCGCGATTTTTGGTCATGCCATGGTGCAGCGCAGGACCGGAGCCATCGTGAACCTCGCCTCCATTGCAGGCATGCGTTCCAACCCCTTACATGCCTATGCACCAGCCAAAGCGGCAGTGATTTCTATGACCGCTGGCTTGGCGGCAGAATGGGGACGAACCGGGGTGAGGGTGAATGCAGTTTCGCCAGGCTACACCCGCACAGAGGCATTGCAAGCGGCCATTGACCGTGGCGACCGTGACCCCAAAGATTTAATGTCGCAATCCGCCATGGGTCGTTTGGTCGAACCCCATGAAATCGCGGTTGCTGTGGCATTTTTGTTGTCGCCAGAGGCTACCGCTATCACTGGCATCAATCTACCCGTTGATGCGGGTTGGTTGGCGGGTTCAACTTGGCAAACCTATGGCGGGGTTCCGCCTGCTCAGTGAAATGTTTGGTGCGTGACTTCTTGCACCAAGTCTTGGTACAAATCTTGAAATTCGCTGTGCGACATGAAAGTTTGGTCGGCCAACAATTGATTGTTCATATGCAGTAACGGTTTTGCAAGCACGGAATCAACCAGCCATTTCTGATCGTGTGCAAATTTCATGCAGGACCGAAAAGTGACCAAACACGATTGGATTTTGCGCGGATTCAGGCCTTTTCTTTCAAGGGTGTAAATAAATTTTTGCAACCGCTCGGGGCGAATATCGCTGAGCAGTTGCACACCGAAAAAAGCCAATAATTGTTCGCTTAAGTGCGCAATGCGGGCATTCAGCATAGATTCTGATAACAGGTCCGTGTGCGAGGCAAGGTAACGCATGGCCAGTTCATTGAAGGACATGGCTTTGGTATGCAGGGCAGATGGCATAGGCTTTAATTTTTTGGAGATTGCCTTGACATTGCTTTTATTCATACGCACCTCTGTGTTTATACGATGATCATTTCACGCAAACTTTCGACTCTTCGCATGATGATTTCGATATCCGGCTTTTCTACACCTGAATTCAACAATATATCTTTGAGTACATCGGCCACTTCATCGAAGTGCATGCCGTGGATATGGTATTTGGCATGCGCGGTGTACATGTCACGGCCGGTGTAGATTTCGGCAGGTTTACCCATGACAAAGGCGATGTATTTCACGGTGTGCTCAGCCAAGACAACCAAGTCTATACCGTCAAAATAGGCGGCCAACTGGGGGCGCAACATAATTTCTTTATGAAACGCACGAACAATTTTTGAAATAGTAGGAACGCCACCGTACTTGTCGAACAACGTGATATTTGAGGCTGCTGAATTTTGTTCGGCATTTGAAACACTGACCGCTGTTGTGTCGGCCGGTGTTGTTGATTTCTTACTTGGGCCAAACGCTGAGGGAGTGGAAGCATAAAAGTCTCGCCCTCCGCACTTTGCGCAACGCATTGGCTTGGGACTGTCATCTGCCAATCCACATTTGGTACACACCATCACCGCCATGATTCAACAACCCTATTTTTATTTATCAAAGACATCGTAAATCATGCAAGCTTAAAGTTTATTTACCCTTCAAGCAAAACATTTTTGTATTCATACAGAGATGTGCAAAGGGTGAAGAATGAAATTGCAACATCAATAAATAAAAAGGGTTAGTTCCTTGTGAGAACTAACCCTTTAATGGCTTGGTCGGCGTGGCGGGATTCGAACTCGCGACCCCTTGCACCCCATGCAAGTGCGCTACCAGGCTGCGCTACACGCCGAAAAAAAGATTATAGCTCTGACCGGTACAGATCAGTCGAGCAACCCACGTATTTCAGACAATTCTTGACGCAAGAGTTGTAAGCGGTTTGCATCGTTGTCAGACAAGATACTGGCCCATGGGTCATCAGACTTGTTTTCGTTCAATGACAGGTTGTCTTCTAATTCTTCAAGTCCATGCAGCATGACTTCACCAGCACGTTTTTTGTCTCGCTCCATTTGCACGAGTTCTTGCAATTTGTTTCGCGCTCCACTGATGGTGAAGCCTTGCTCGTACAAAAGGTCGCGGATTCGTCTGATCATCAACACTTCATGGTGTTGGTAATAGCGGCGATTGCCTCGCCGCTTCATGGGACGCAATTGCGTGAATTCCTGCTCCCAATAGCGCAGCACATGCGGTTTCACGCCACATAGTTCGCTAACCTCACCAATGGTGAAGTAGCGTTTGGCTGGAATGGAAGGGAGAGAATTCTCCATGGAATCAATCGGTTTCAAAAGGTTTTAGAGGTTACACGAAGACCTGCATGATTCAAAGCATATCGACTTGAAAATTTAAAATTAGAGCAAATAAAAATTTTTTCTTCCAATATTTAAAAGGATTTGCAAGCCAGTGAAGACTAGGCGTGCAGAAAAATTGCGTCAAAAGTTTTCTTATTCCGAAACCTCTGCGGGTATGCCTTGAATTTGCTCTTTGAGTTTTTGACTGGCGTGAAAGGTAACGACGCGCCGTGCTTTGATGGGAATGGTCTCGCCCGTTCTGGGATTGCGGCCAGGGCGAGGCGCTTTTGTGCGAATTTGGAAATTACCAAAGCCAGATATTTTGACGTCCTCACCCTCTATCAATTGTTTGGCAATCAAGTCAAAAAAAGCATCAATCATGTCTTTGGATTCGCGCTTATTCAAGCCAATTTGTTGGAACAATAATTCTGCAAGTTGCGCCTTGGTCAAGGCAGGTGTTTCAATGGTTTCGAACGAAAGGTTCATGGTGTTGGCTCCTTCAGGCACGTAATCTGGCTGACAGTTGGCGGCTTAATGTGTCAACGACAGATTGAATAACTGCATCAATTTGTGCATCTGTGAGTGTATTTTCATCTGTGCTTTGCAAGAACAAACGGACAGCCATGCTTTTTTCTCCAGCTTGAACGGCCGCATCTGGTTTTGAAGGTCGGTACACATCAAACAACGTGGCATTTTTTAGCAACTGTGTGGTGTCAGCTTTTTTGATGCACTCCATCAAGGCGTCGTGCGTGACCTCTTCTCTGACCACAATCGCCACATCGCGCTCGACCGGATGCAAACGAGACACAGATTGGGCATGTGGCACCGGGTGACGCATCACAGCATCCATGTCCAATTCAAAAAGCACAGGAGCATGGGCAAACCCCCATTGCTGACGCCACTGGGGATGAAGTTCGCCGATCCATCCCACCGCTTGGTTTCCATTGAAAATTCGGGCTGTGCGTCCTGGGTGCAAAGCGGGGTGGACTGCGGCTTCAAATTTCAACGCATGCCCAGTCATCAAACGACACACATCGGATTTCACATCAAAGAAATCGCTCAACTTTTCAGACCCGTTCCAACCCAAAGGATGCAAAGGACCATAGCTAAGACCTGAAATGAATACAGGCTGATGGATGCCTTTGACTGACTGCAGTCCGTCTTGGACACTGGCATCGCGCTGGAACACTCGGCCAGATTCAAAAATGCGTACCCGATAAGCCTTGCGGTCTAGGTTGAACTTTGCGACTTGTAACAACGATCCCATCAATGAAGACCGCATCACGTTCAATTGACTGGCAATTGGGTTGAGCAGCTGTATGGGCGCATCATTACCGGCGAGGGTTCGCTCCCATTGTTCGTCCACAAAGCTGAAATTGATGGTTTCCTGGTACCCCAAGTCAGCCAATTGTCTTCTGACAGCAAATCCATGGCGCTGGTTTTCTGCCCGGATTTTTGGGGCGATAGGCGCTTTTGGGGCGGTTGCCGGCAGGTTTTCAAACCCCACCATGCGAGCGATTTCTTCAATCAAATCTTCTTCGATTTTCAGATCAAAGCGAAAGGAAGGCGGATGAACTGTTAACTTGCCAGCAGCTTGTTCAACCTCTAGACCGAGAGCTTGCAAAGCATTCACCATGTCCTGCTGACTGATCGCTGTTCCAAGTACTTTATTGGCTCGCTCAACCCGGACCGTCACAGGGGTAACCACGGGCAAATCAATCTGGTGATCGTCAACGGGACCCACTGTGGATTCTGCTGTACCACAAATAGAAAGAATCAAAGACGTGAGATGTTCAAGGTGCTCCACTGTTGTTTGCGGATCAACACCCCGCTCGAACCTGTGGCCGGCATCGGTAGAAAAATTGAAACGTCGAGAGCGACCTGCAATCGCGTTGGGCCACCAAAAGGCCGCCTCTGCATAAATATCTTGGGTGTGATCAGACACCGCAGTTGCGGCGCCACCCATGATGCCCGCCAGTGATTCCACTTGTTTTGCATCAGCGATCACGCCAACTTTTTCATCCAAGGTGACGGTTTGACCATTTAGGAGCTCTAGGCTTTCGCCTGGTTTTGCCCACCGAACATTCAAGCCATCCTGTATTTTTTGCAAATCAAAAATATGCGATGGCCGGCCGAATTCGAACATGACATAGTTGGAAATATCTACCAATGCACTGATGCTGCGTTGACCGCAACGCTCAAGCCGCTGAACCATCCAAGGTGGAGTTTTTGCGGCGGGGTTCAGTGCCTTGATCACGCGACCACTGAAACGCCCACACAGGTCCTTTGCATCAACTTTCACGGGCAATATATCTTTTGCAGTGACGACTGCCACAGGAAACGTTGGGTTTTTTAATGGGCTACCAGTCAGCGCAGACAATTCACGCGCTATGCCAAACACACTCAGACAATGCGCCAGATTGGGCGTGAGCTTTAGTGTGAACAATGTATCGTCGAGTTTTAAAAAATCGCGGATATTGACGCCAGGCTTTGCATCAACTGGCAATTCCATCAAACCTTCGCTGTCATGCGAAATTTTCAATTCGCGCGCAGAGCAAAGCATCCCTTGGCTCTCCACGCCTCTCAACTTACCCAGCTTGATAATGAATGGTTTACCGTCTTCACCCGGCGGCAGTTGTGCGCCCACCATAGCGCAGGGGACAAAAATTCCCACGCGGGCATTTGGCGCACCGCAGACAACGGAAAGGGGCAGCGCCTGACCAACATCCACCTTGCAAATGCGCAATCGGTCAGCGTCAGGATGTTTTTCAACCCCGAGTATGTGACCCACCACCACATGACTGAAAAAAGGGGCGACTGGCTGCAGCTCTTCAACCTCAAGACCAGCCATGGTCAAGGTGTCAGCCAACTGCTGGGTTGGGATGGGAGGGTCACAAAATTCGCGCAACCAAGATTCAGGAAACTGCATGAATACGCCTTGAAAAAATCATTGAAATTGGCTTAAAAAACGAATATCGCCATCGAAAAATAGCCGTAAATCGTTCACGCCATAACGCAACATCGTCAATCGATCGGGACCCATGCCGAAGGCAAACCCCATGAACCGCTCAGGATCCAAGCCCATGTTGCGAATCACATTCGGGTGCACTTGGCCAGACCCGGCGACCTCTAACCAACGGCCCGCCAATGGCCCATCTGGAAATTGAATATCGATTTCTGCACTTGGTTCTGTGAAGGGAAAAAAACTGGGCCGAAAGCGCAAAACCAAGTCATTGTTTTCAAAAAACGAATGACAAAAATCTGTGAATACCACCTTCAAATCCTTGAAGCTGATGTTTTCACCGATCCACAAACCTTCACATTGGTGAAACATGGGTGAGTGTGTTGCGTCGCTGTCAACGCGGTAAGTACGTCCGGGTGCTATCACCCGAATTTCTGGCATGTCTTGCCCAGCATCCAGTCGATCTTGGTATTTTTGAACATGCGCCATAGCATGGCGAATTTGCATGGGACTGGTGTGCGTTCGTAGCAAGTATCCGCCCTCTACATAAAAGGTATCGTGCATGGAACGCGCAGGATGGTCTTGCGGTGTATTGAGTGCCGTGAAATTGAACCAATCTGTTTCAATCTCCGGCCCCTGAGCCACGTCAAAACCCATGGAGGTAAAAATATTTTCGATACGTTCCAAGCTAAGCGACACAGGGTGCAAACCGCCCTGCGCCATGGCGAGGCTCGGCAAACTCACATCAAATGTTTCAGCCTTTAATTGGGCTCGTAATTCAGCCTGCGCCAACTGTTGCCTGCAATCGTTCAACGCTTGTTCAATCGATTGTTTGGCCGCATTGATCAAAGCACCTTGCGCTTTTTTTGCATCTATATCCAATGATGAGAGCGACTTCATCAGCATTGTCAAATGCCCGGCTTTACCAAAAAATTGGGCTTTGGCATTCTCCAACTGTGTGGGTGAAGAACAAGCTGCAAACAGATGTTTCGCCTGTGCCACCAAGGAATCGAGCTCATTCATATTGTGTCTCTGCTGCAAATGAAGAAGGGATTGAAGCCTATGAAACCTCAATCCCTTGGGATCAACCTAGCCTGGATATCAGGTTAGAAGTGTCAACACCTGATCAAACTGCCAACTTGGCCTTGACTTGGTCAACAATGTGCCCAAAGGCAGCTTTGTCATGAACCGCGAGGTCGGCCAACATCTTGCGGTCGATCTCGATGGCGGCTTTGCGCAAGCCATTGGCAAACTGGCTGTAAGTGATGCCGAATTCACGCGCAGCCGCGTTGATACGTGCGATCCACAATTGACGGAACACACGCTTTTTGGCGCGGCGGTCACGGTAGGCGTATTGGCCTGCCTTCATCACCGCTTCTTTGGCGATGCGATAGACGTTGCCGCGGCGACCGCGGAATCCTTTTGCAAGGGCTAAAACTTTTTTGTGTCTGGCGCGAGCCGTCACACCACGTTTTACGCGAGGCATATCAAATTCTCCTTGTTCGTCCGTTGATCACAGGCCGGCCATGGGCAGCATTTGCGCCATGTGACCCATATTGGTTTCATGCACACCTGTGGGACCGCGCAAGTGACGTTTGTTCTTGGTGGTCTTTTTGGTCAGGATGTGGCGTTTGAAGGCTTGACCGCGCTTGACGGTGCCGCCTGGACGAACGCGAAAGCGCTTTTTAGCGCTGCTTTTGGTCTTCATTTTGGGCATGTTTATGCTCCTGTTTTTGTGCTCGTGAGGCGCTGCGAACCAGACGCAGACTTGATAGCCCCGAGACACTTGTTTGCGTGGCCTTTTACGCTGTCGCTGCAGGAGCAGTTTCAGCGGCGGGTTTGGCTACGCTACCCGGTTTTTTCTTGCCCGGCGCGATCATCATGACCATCTGCCGACCTTCCAGTTTGGGAAACTGCTCGACCAAAATCAGGTCGGCCAGTTCATCCCGAATTCTTTGCAATAACGCCATTCCGATTTCCTGGTGGGTGATTTCCCGTCCTCTGAATCGCAAAGTGATTTTGCATTTATCGCCGTCGTCCAAAAAGCGTTTGATGTTGCGCAACTTGATGTTGTAGTCACCGTCATCTGTGCCGGGGCGGAATTTGATTTCCTTGACCTCAATCACTTTTTGCTTGGACTTGGCTTCTGCTGCCTTTTTCTGTTCCTGATACTTGAATTTGCCGTAATCCATCAACCTGCAAACGGGTGGCACAGCGGTCGGTGAAATCTCAACCAGATCTACATCCAGTTCACCTGCCATTCGCAGGGCTTCAGCAAGACTCAGAACGCCAATGGCTTCGTTGTTAGGGCCGCTGACGCGGACTTCGGGAGCCATGATTTCCCGGTTAAGGCGGTGTTTGCGTTCCTCGCGTTGACGGCGATCGCGAAATTCAGTAGCGATGGTTCAATCCTTCAAAAAGTCACTGATAAATCAGCTGAAAACACCGTGCAATAGGGCTCAGAACAACAACAAAAATCATTGTTTGGAGGCAATGTCAGAGGCTAACTTTTGGGAGAAAGCTTCCAGTGTCATGACCCCGAGATCGGTATTGCCTCGGGCACGAACTGCAACGGTACCTGCGGCCATCTCCTTGTCACCCATGACCAGAAGATAAGGCAGCTTTTGCATTGAATGCTCTCTTATTTTATACGTGATTTTCTCGTTCCGGAGGTCGTAAACCACTCTAAACCCTTGATTTTTCAGCTTTTTGACCACATCCAAGGCATATTCGGCTTGCGCGTCGGTGATATTGAGGACAACAACCTGCGCAGGGGCCAACCAGACAGGCAGCGCCCCAGCATGCTGTTCGATCAAAATGCCGATGAATCGCTCCAAGCTACCCACAATCGCGCGGTGAAGCATGACCGGCCGATGTCTTGCCCCATCCTCACCCACATATTCGGCGCCCAGGCGCTCGGGCATGGAGAAATCCACCTGAATGGTGCCGCACTGCCATTGACGGCCAATGGCATCCTTCAAGGTGTATTCAATCTTTGGACCGTAAAAAGCGCCGTCACCCTCAGAAATGATGTAGTTGCAACCAGACGCTTTTAAGCTCTGCATCAAAGCATGTTCTGCGCGGTCCCAACTTTCATCTGAGCCAATTCGCTGCAGTGGACGCGTGGCAATTTTGTAAATGATGTCGTTAAACCCGAAGTCTTTGTAGACTTTTTGCAAAAGTGCCGTGTATGACACGCATTCGTCAAGGATCTGCTCTTCGGTACAGAAAATATGGCCATCGTCCTGCGTGAAACCACGCACCCTCATGATGCCGTGCAAGCCACCAGTGGGTTCATTGCGATGACACTGTCCGAATTCGCCATAGCGCAGGGGCAAATCGCGATAACTCTTTATGCCCTGGTTAAATATCAGAATATGGCCGGGACAATTCATCGGTTTGAGCGCGTAGTCACGTTTTTCCGACTCTGTGGTGAACATGTTCTCGCGGTACTTGTCCCAATGCCCGGTTTTCTCCCACAAAGTTTTGTCCAAAATTTGAGGTGCCTTCACCTCTAGGTAACCGTTGTCACGGTAGACCTGACGCATGTACTGCTCGACCATTTGCCATAGGGTCCAGCCATTGGGATGCCAGAACACCAAACCAGGCGCGTGGTCATCCATGTGAAACAGATCGAGTTCCCTGCCAAGCTTGCGATGGTCACGTTTTTCCGCTTCTTCAAGTTGCGTCAGATACAACTGCAAGTCATCCTTGCTGGCCCATGCAGTTCCGTAGATGCGTTGCAGCATTTCATTTTTGCTGTCACCGCGCCAGTAAGCACCGGCGACTTTCATCAGCTTGAAATATTTGAGCTTGCCAGTACTAGGAACATGAGGGCCCCGGCACAGGTCTTCGAACTCCCCTTCCCTGTACAAACTCACGTCTTCACCGGCAGGAATACTGCCAATGATCTCCGCCTTGTAATGTTCACCAAGTGATTTGAAATAAGTCACGGCATCATCACGCGGCAACACACGGCGAACAACCTGTTCATCTTTGGCTGCCAATTCAGTCATGCGCTTTTCAATCGCGGACAAATCTTCGGGTGTAAAAGGTCGTTGAAACGAAAAATCGTAATAAAAACCGTTTTCGATAACAGGCCCGATCGTCACCTGCGCCTGTGGAAACAAGGACTTCACGGCATAGGCCAAAAGGTGCGCAGTGGAATGTCGAATCAATTCAAGTCCATCGGCATCTTTGGCCGTGACGATGGAGACCTTGGCATGGCGAGAAACCAAGAATGAAGCATCAACCAGTTGTCCGTCGACCTTGCCACCCAAAGCTGCTTTGGCCAATCCGGCCCCAATCGATGCAGCCACTTCCGCCACAGTCACAGGATTGGGGTATTCGCGCAAAGAACCATCGGGTAATGTGATTTGAACCATGTGACTCAGACAAAAAGTAAAAGGCGCGGTCTCTACCGCGCCAACATTGCAGAAAAAAATTTAGTTGATTTTCCCACAAAAAAACCCGGCCAAAGCCGGGTTCGCAGAAGCCAAAAAAGATCAGTGGAACTGCTCTTCTTCGGTAGAACCAGACAAGGCTTTGACGCTGGAAGAACCACCTTGAATGACAGTGGTGACGTCGTCAAAATAGCCTGCGCCGACTTCTTGTTGATGCGAGACAAAAGTGTAGCCCTGCTCACGAGCTGCAAACTCGGGCTCTTGGACCATGTTCACATAATGCTTCATGCCTTCTCCATTAGCGTAGGCATGTGCAAATTGGAATGTATTGAACCAATTGATATGAATACCTGCCAAAGTGATGAATTGGTACTTGTAACCAAGCGCGGACAGATCTTCTTGGAAGGATGCAATTTGCTTGTCGTTGAGATTTTTCTTCCAATTGAATGACGGCGAACAGTTGTAAGACAGTAATTTCCCTGGGCACGCAGCATGCACGGCTTGCGCGAATTCACGCGCAAAACCGATGTCTGGCACGCCAGTTTCACACCAGACAAGGTCGGCGTAGGGTGCGTATGCCACGCCGCGGCTGATGGCTTGCTCAAGACCGTTTTTGACACGGTAAAAACCTTCTTGCGTACGCTCACCTGTCAGAAAAGGCTTGTCGTTAGCGTCATGGTCAGAGGTAATTAGGTTTGCAGCCTCGGCATCGGTACGTGCCAACACAATGGTTGGCACGCCCATGACGTCGGCGGCGAAGCGCGCAGCAATCAATTTTTCACATGCTTCGTGTGTAGGAACCAGCACCTTGCCGCCCATGTGGCCGCATTTTTTGACAGCGGCGAGTTGGTCTTCAAAATGCACGCCAGCCGCGCCGGAAGCAATCATGTTTTTCATCAACTCAAAGGCGTTCAACACACCACCGAAACCGGCTTCTGCATCAGCCACGATAGGCAGAAAGTAATCGATGAAGTCCTTATGCCCTGGCTCAATGCCCCTGCCCCATTGAATCTCATCCGCCCGTATAAATGTGTTGTTGATGCGACGCACCATGGTCGGTACAGAGTCATAAGCGTACAAAGACTGGTCCGGATACATGGTTTCAGAAGTGTTTCCGTCAGCCGCCACCTGCCAGCCCGACAAATACACTGCCTCTAGTCCTGCTTTGGCCTGCTGCATGGCTTGACCGGCACTGATGGCACCAAATGCATTGACATAGCCCTTTTTGGAACCGCCATTAATTTTGTCCCAGAGCTTTTCCGCGCCGCGCTGCGCCAAGGTGTGTTCAATATGCATGCTGCCGCGCAAACGCACCACGTCCTCAGCGGTATAGCCGCGCTTGACGCCTTTCCAGCGAGGATTGGTGGCCCAGTCTTTTTCGATCTCGGCAATTTGTTGTTGTCGGTTCAAAGGATTTTTTGACATTTCAGTGCTCCAGCGTGTTGAGATTCATGGGATTTGCATGGCGATTCGTGCAAACATGAACATATTCTATGTCTTATATAAGACATAAAGCATGTCTTATATGTTATTTTTGCACCCACTTTATCGCATACAAATCAATAGCTTACATGGATATTCCATATTATAAAATGAAATTGAGAAGATTTTCACAACGAGTACAGCAAAAAAAAGGCCTCATTTTTCATAATACAAAAAATAATTCCGTGCATTGCATTATTGAATCATCGCAATGAGCCACAACGACATTTCCATCCACCCTATTGCCATGCATTTGTTAAGAACCATGAAAAACAAAATTTCAGAGGGAAAAACATGATTTTTACTATGAAAAACCAATTTTCTACCTTAGGATATAGGGAGCCGACAAAAACAAAAATCTTGGCGGCTTTTCAATCACTTCTAGAAGGAAAATGAAAATGGCAACTGCAAAGAAAGCGGCTAAAAAAACCGCTGCAAAAAAATCTCCCGCTAAAAAAGCTCCTGCGAAAAAAGCAGTAGCCAAAAAAGCTCCTGCAAAAAAAGTAGTAGCTAAAAAAGCGCCTGCCAAAAAAGCTCCTGCGAAAAAAGCAGTAGCCAAAAAGGCTCCCGCCAAAAAAGCTGCAGTTAAAAAAACCGCAGCCAAAAAAGCACCGGCAAAGAAACGCACGCCCAACGCAGCTTTCATGAAACCGCTGACCCCCAGCGCAGCATTGGCAGCAGTGATCGGTTCAAGCCCTATGCCGCGCACTGAAGTTGTCAGCAAAATGTGGGTCTACATCAAGAAACACAACTTGCAAGACAAAGTCAACAAACGCAACATCAACGCTGATGACAAGCTCAAAGCCGTATTCGGAAAAGCGCAAGTCACCATGTTTGAATTGGCCAGTTTGATTGGCAAACACCTGCACTGATCTCTGAGTCTGGTTCAAAAAAAGGGCCGCTTTTGCGGCCCTTTTCATTTATGCGATTTAATCTTCAAGCGGCTTGGCTGTTGAAGTGAAGGTGAATTCACCGGGCGCTCGAATTGGATCGACATTGACTGAAATCATCACGCCTGGCAGAAATTTTCCTTCTAACAACAATTTAGACAATGGATTTTCTATCCGCTGCTGAATAGCCCTTTTCAAGGGTCTGGCGCCAAAAACAGGGTCAAAACCTACCTTGGCCAATTCAAGCAATGCCGCGTTTGAAACATCTAAATGCAGGTCAATGCGGGCAAGTCGGTCGCTCAAAGCATGCAACTGAATGCCAGCGATCTTTTCAATATGCTGGGCGCTGAGCGAATGAAACACCACCGTTTCATCGATCCTGTTGAGAAACTCGGGCCGAAAATGATTCTTTAATTCGTCAAACACTGCCTCTTTGATTTCCAATGAATCTCTATTGACCATGGATTGAATGATCTTGGATCCAATATTTGAGGTCATCACAATAACTGTGTTTTTAAAATCCACCGTTCGCCCCTGGCCATCGGTCAACCTGCCGTCATCCAATACCTGCAGCAAAATATTGAAGACATCAGGATGGGCCTTTTCAATCTCATCCATCAGAATCACTGAGTAAGGCTTGCGTCTGACCAATTCCGTTAAGTAGCCACCCTCGTCATATCCGACATAACCTGGAGGGGCGCCAATCAACTTGCTCACGGAATGTTTCTCCATGAATTCGCTCATGTCGATACGTACCAAGTGATCTTCACTGTCGAACAAAAACCCGGCCAATGATTTACACAACTCGGTTTTTCCCACCCCTGTTGGACCTAAAAATAGAAACGATCCTGTCGGTTTAGAGGGATCACTGAGACCCGCGCGAGACCTTCGGATGGCATTTGCAACGGCTTGAATAGCTTCGTCTTGACCCACCACACTTTCGTGCAAGCTGTCCTCCATACGAAGAAGTTTGTCTCGTTCACCTTGCATCAGTTTAGAAACAGGGATGCCTGTGGCGCGGGCCACCACTTCGGCAATTTCTTCAGCCCCCACCTGAGTACGAAGCAACCTGGCTGTGATTGGCTGAGACGAGGAGCCTTGCTCGTTGGCGTTAGCCTCTTTCAAACGCTTTTCCAATTCAGGCAATTTTCCATATTGCAGTTCTGCGACTTTGTTGAAATTTCCTTGGCGTTTGAATTCCTCCATCTGCATTTTGCAACGCTCAATCTCTTCCTTGAGCAATGCGCCACCTTGGGCTTGCGATTTTTCTGATTTCCATATTTCTTCCAAATCTGCATATTCCAATTGCAGTTTGGTAATCTCATCTTCAATGATGGCCATTCGTTTTTGAGAGGCTTCGTCTTGCTCCTTACGAACAGCCTCGCGCTCGATTTTGAGCTGTATCAATCGACGGTCGAGCTTGTCCATGACCTCGGGCTTCGAATCAATTTCAATCTTTATTTTTGCTGCCGCCTCATCAATCAAGTCGATGGCTTTGTCGGGCAAAAACCGATCGGTAATGTAGCGATGCGATAGTTCTGCGGCAGCCACAATAGCTGGGTCAGTAATTTCTACACCGTGATGGACTTCATATTTTTCTTGTAACCCACGCAATATAGCGATAGTGGCTTCTACTGACGGTTCACCCACAATGATTTTTTGAAATCTTCTTTCAAGCGCAGCGTCTTTTTCAATGAATTTTCTGTATTCATCCAAAGTGGTTGCGCCTACACAATGCAGCTCACCACGGGCCAGTGCGGGCTTGAGCATATTGCCCGCATCCATGGCACCTTCGGCTTTCCCTGCTCCCACCATGGTGTGCAGTTCATCAATAAAGACAATTGAATTTCCCTCGTCTTTGGCAAGTTCGCTCAATACATTTTTGAGTCTCTCTTCAAATTCACCTCTGAACTTTGCACCAGCGAGTAATGAAGCCATGTCCAAAGACAAAACGCGCTTTCCCTTCAAAGAATCCGGCACCTCTCCCGCCACAATGCGCTGTGCCAATCCTTCGACAATCGCGGTCTTACCCACACCAGGTTCGCCAATTAAGACTGGATTATTTTTACTGCGACGCTGAAGCACTTGAATGGCTCGGCGAATCTCGTCATCCCGACCAATCACAGGATCGAGCTTCCCCAGCCTGGCCCGCTCTGTCAGGTCAACACAATACTTCATCAAAGTTTCACGTTGACCTTCCGGATCAGCCGTTTTTACCGTCTCCCCGCCCCTTACCGCTTGAATGGATTGAAGCAAACTTTGTTTGTTGAGTCCGTGCGATTTGGCCTTGCTTGCCAATTCAATTTTGGAATCGCAAATTACCAGGAAAAATAATTCACTGGCCACGAATTGATCACCACGCTTGATTGCATCTTTTTCTGCAGCTTGCAGCAAAGTGATCAAATCTCGGCCCACTTGCACCTGCTCTTGTCCTTGCACGGTAGGCAATTTGCCCATCGCCTCTTCGCTGTCCTTGAGTAATCCGTTGATATTGACACCAGATCGCATCAAAATAGCTCTTGGCCCGTCATCTTGTCTCAGCATTGAAACGATCAAATGTGCGGGTTCAATGTAGGCGTGATCTCCACCCAAGGCCAATGTCTGGGCATCTGACAAAGCCTCTTGAAATTTGGTAGTTAACTTTTCTAACCGCATGCTGTCCTCACTAAGGGGTATCGTGTCAGTTAGTTGCGGTGATTTCCTTCATTTTCAATATAAATCTAAATGGTTATATTAAATGGCTGGCATTTTTAATATCAATGCCCCAGCGTTGTAAAGCTTGGTCATCACTGACACGCGCATCCACCCACCTGTGTCCTTCAGCTATACCCTCTTTCTTCCAAAACGGTGCTTGCGTTTTAAGGTAATCCATCAAAAACTCGCAAGCTTGAAAGCTTTGACCACGGTGCGCTGATGTGACTGCCACCAAAACAATTTGATCTAAGGGCATAAGCAAACCGATACGGTGAATAACTTTTGCACCCTGAATATCAAACCGGTTTCGGGCTTCATCAATCATTTTGCAAATAGACGCTTCCGTCATGCCGGGGTAATGCTCGAGCTCCAGAGAGGACACAGAGTCACCGTCATTTCGGTCACGCACCGTTCCGACGAAACTGCAAACTGCACCGACAGATTTATCACCCTTGCGCAACGATTCAATTTCAGTGCTGAGGTCAAAATCCTCGGTTTGTATGGAAACATCAAAACGCATCATTAACCACCTGTGACTGGGGGGAAAAAAGCCACCTCAGCATTTTCAGTTAACCGAGTATTTTCATCGCACACCGTTTGATTTATTGCCATGCGAATGGCTTTGCCAGCAGACAAACCATTGCGGTAATTGTCACCTCTGTCAATCAGTTCATGTCGCAAAGCTGCGAGATCGATACTTTGTGTGTCTATGGATTCCTGCGACAGACCAATGTGCTCGCGCACAGATGCAAAATAACGAACAATGATTTTCATGACATCAATTCAAAAAATGGAATAAAGCCAACAGTGTCACCGGGCTTGATCGTGTTTCCAGGAGGATTGTCGACTAAACCATCAGCCCAAACCGTTGATGTCAGCACCCCAGAACCTTGGTTTTCAAACAAGTCCAAGCCGCCTGTCGTGTTTCGTTTGACGCGTAAAAATTCGCGACGTTTGTCTGCCTTGGGCCATGAAAAATCTGCTCTCAATGTGTAGGGGTTTAGTTTGGTTTGATTGACACCTTGCAGATTCAAAATAAAAGGACGCGCCAAAAGTAGGAATGTGACAAAACTAGACACAGGATTTCCGGGCAATCCAATGAAATGCGTTAATTTTTGATGAGCTTTCAATTGACCGTAGGCAAAAGGCTTGCCGGGCTTGATGGCCAAGGACCACAAGTGCAACTCGCCCAATGACTGAACCGCAGGTTTCACATGGTCTTCCTCACCAACCGATACCCCACCACTCGTCAAAATCAAATCATGATTTTCACAGGCATTTTTAAATGCATTTTCAGTTTGCGACAAACTATCAGGCAATATGCCGAGGTCAGAAACATCACAGCCTAATCGTCTTAAAAATGCTTTTAAGAAAAAACGATTTGAGTTGTAAATGGAACCCGGAGGCATTTCAGTCGGGGCAATTTCTCCAGGCATCACCAATTCATCACCTGTTGAGAAAAGAGCCACTTTGGCTCGCTTAAAAACCCTGATGTTCGCCCTGCCAATGCTCGCTGCCAATCCAATAGATGCAGGGTTCAATGCACTGCCTTTAGACAATATGCTTGAATGCATGGCAATATCTTCACCTTTGTAACGTATACATTGCCCGCACCGTGGCTCAGAACGAATATGAATTTGGCCATCCGGCAAAACCTCACAGTCTTCTTGCATCACCACCGTGTCTGCACCATCGGGTACAGGCGCCCCAGTAAAAATCCTGTCTGCGTGACCCTCTCGTAATTTTGCTGGAAATTGGCCTGCTGCAATGCGCTGTCCTGCTTTCAAGATACCCTTGCGATTTAAAAATTCTTCATAGCAAAACGCATAGCCATCCATGGCGGAGTTGTCGAACCCTGGCACCTGTATCTCTGAATGAATATCTTCGGCGAGTATGCGCTGGTCTGCGTCAAATGTTGATACAACTTCTACGGTCGGATTCGAAATTGAAAATTGCAGGATATTTTCAAGCGCGGTATCTAACGAAAGTAATTCAGGTTTGTTCATTGACTTTGTGATGCAAGTTGATTTCAAGCGCAGTTCTCTGCAATGAATTTTTTAACCAATTGTGTATCAGCAGGCATAGTCTCAAAGCGCAATGCACAATTTTCCAAGTCTTTGTACTTATCAGGTATTGGCGGCACCGCCCCAATCGCCTCTTGAATGACGTCTGAAAATTTAACTGGCAAAGCGGTTTCAAGCACCACCATAGGAATGTCATCTTCTAAAAATTGCCTGGCGACATTCAATCCGTCAGCTGTATGCGGGTCAATCATTTCACCAAATTTTTCAAACGTATCTTTTATGGCGAGCAATCGTTGCAGATGGTGACTGTGTCCACTTACGAATCCGTAGTTTTCACGAATTCCGGAAAATTTCGGATGATCTGAAAGAGAAAACTCTCCAAGGGTAAGTAACTTCTTCGAGAACAATTCAGCTGTTTTTTTAGCATCACGGTCAAGCAAGTCAAAAATAAAACGCTCGAAATTGCTTGCTTTGGAAATATCCATGGAGGGACTTGAGGTTTCATAGGTGCTCGAACTGTTGCGAACCTTGTATAAACCAGTTTTAAAAAAATCATCCAAAACATTGTTTTCATTGGTAGCAACTACCAATTTAGAAACAGGCAAGCCCATCATTTTTGCGACGTGACCGGCGCATACATTGCCAAAATTACCGCTTGGAACAGAAAAGCTGACGAGCCGCTTATTGTCGGTGGTTGCTTGAAAGTAGCCAGCAAAATAGTAGACCACTTGCGCCAGTAATCTGGCCCAATTAATGGAATTAACTGTTCCGATTTTGTATGATTTTTTAAAATCAAGATCAGAAGAAACCTCTTTGACAATGTCTTGGCAATCGTCAAATACACCTTGGATTGCAATGTTAAAAATATTCGCATCCATAAGACTGAACATCTGCGCTTTCTGAAATTTGCTCATACGTCCATCTGGGCTGGTCATAAAGACTCGAACACCTTTTTTGCCACGCATTGCATACTCAGCTGCACTTCCTGTGTCACCTGATGTGGCTCCCAAAATGTTGAGTTGCTGGTTTGTTCTCAGCAGTTCGTACTCAAACAAATTACCAAGCAGCTGCATAGCCATGTCTTTGAAGGCCAAGGTCGGCCCATTTGACAATGCAAGAATTGAAATATTTGAATCTAATTTTCGAAGTGGCGTGATCAAGTGACTGCCGAAAATCTGTTCTGTATACGTTTTAGTACATAGTCCAAGAAGATCATCGCGCGGAATGTCATCTATGTACAAACTAAAAATTTCAAAAGCCAAATAGGCATAGCCTTTTTTTGAATAAATGCCACGCAACCGTTGCAACTCGTCTGAATGAATTTTTGGATAGTATTGCGGAAGATATAAACCGCCATCAGGCGCCAATCCCTCAAGCAAAATCTCACAAAATTTCTTTTTAACCGAATGGCCTCGGGTAGAAATATAAAACATCAGTTGAAATCTTCCTTGCGAATACGAACTACTGGCAGCAGAACTGTCGGTAATTTTTGAATTTTCGTGATAGCTTGGTTCATCACACCCTCTTTGGCTTCATGGGTCAAGATGATGAGTTCGGTTTGCTTGCTGGTTGCATCAGCAGGCTGCTGCAGCATGGCGTCAACACTTATCCCATACTCCGCCAAAATACTGGTGATACTCGCCAAAACTCCCGGTTGATCAGCAACAGAAATTCTTAAATAGTTACAAGTGACCACAGCCTCGATATCCAAAATCTCGGGCGATTCAATAGATTCCGTTTGAAAAGCCAAATGGGGAATTCGGCTAGCCACATCCGCTGATACTGTCCTGGCAATGTCAATCAAATCTGCAATTACCGCACTTGCAGTGGGTTGCCCGCCAGCACCCTTACCGTAATACATACTTGTACCCAATGCATCGGAATGCACCATGACAGCATTCATCGCGCCTTCTACATTGGCAATCAAAGAACGCTCCGAAATCAAACATGGATGTACCCGAACTTCAACACCACTTTGGGTGCGCTTTGCAATTCCAAATAACTTGATGCGATAACCCAGTTGGGCCGCCAATTGCATGTCTTTAGATTGAAGTTGCGTGATTCCCTCAACATAAGCTTTGGAAAAGGGAATTGGAATGCCAAATGCAATTGCAGCGAGCAAACTGCACTTATGTGCTGCATCTGTTCCTTCGATGTCAAAAGTTGGATCCGCTTCAGCGTACCCCAATGCTTGGGCTTGCTCCAAAGCTTGGGCAAATGTCCATGACTTTTCATGCATTTGCGTCAATATGAAATTCGTTGTTCCGTTGATGATGCCCGCTATCCATTCGATTTGATTGGCAGCCAATCCTTCTCGCACCACTTTGATGATCGGAATTCCACCAGCTACGGATGATTCAAAGCCAACCATGCAACTATTTTTCCTGGCCAATTCGAAAATTAATTCGCCATGTGTGGCCAATAAAGCTTTATTGGCAGTTACCACATGCTTACCAGCCTCCAGCGCTTTTGATACCACCTCTAGGGCAAAGCCATAACCACCGATTAACTCAATCACCACATCTATATCTGCTCGAGAGATGATCTCGTTGGCATCGGAAACCACGATGCAATCTGCGTCAACCACCGATTTGACTTTTTCTGTGTCCAAATCAGCAACCATGCTGATATTCAACCCACGGCCTAAGCGTCTTTGAATCTCATGCTGGTTGCGTTTTAATAATTGATAGGTACCACTGCCCACTGTGCCAAAACCAATCAGGCCAATCTGCAAAGGTTTCAGCATGTGGGGTTCTTTCGGTAGTTTTCCAAAAACTTGGCGATACGGTTTATAGCGACACGGAGTTCATCCTCATGGGGCAAGAAAACGATACGGAAATGGTCTGGGGATGGCCAATTAAATCCTGTTCCTTGAACCAATAGTACTTTCGTGTCTTGCAATAATTCGTTGATAAATTGCTGATCGTTTTTAATGGGATACATCTTTGGGTCAAGCTTAGGGAACATATACAACGCCGCCTGAGGCTTGACGCAAGTGACCCCGGGTATGGCAGTGATCAATTCATAAGCCAGGTCACGTTGCCGCCGTAATCTGCCGCCGGGCTTGATCAGGTCATTGATGGTTTGGTAGCCGCCAAGTGCTGTTTGTATGGCGCTTTGACCGGGCACATTGGCACACAAGCGCATAGACGAGAGCATGTTCAAGCCCTCGATGTAATCTTTGGCAGGCTTTTTGTCACCAGAGACAATCAACCAACCGGCACGGTATCCGCAAGACCGATAGCTTTTTGACAGGGAATTAAACGTTAAGGTCAAGACATCTTTGGACAGACTTCCAAGCGCTGTGTGGTGCACATCGTCATACAGAACTTTGTCGTAAACCTCATCAGCAAAAATGATGAGGCCATGCTCTCTGGCGAGTTCAACAATCCCTTTTAAAAGCTCGTCTGAATAAAGAGCGCCTGTTGGGTTGTTGGGATTGATAACAACAATTCCTTTGGTATTTTTTGTGATTTTCGATTTGATATCTTGCAAATCAGGCATCCATCCATTGGCCTCGTCACACAGGTAATGCACAGGTGTGCCGCCTGACAAACTGACTGCGGCCGTCCACAAAGGATAGTCAGGGGCAGGAAGCAACAACTCATCGCCCGTATTGAGCAGGGCATTGGTTGCCATCACGATCAATTCACTGGCACCGTTACCTAAATAAATATCATCTAATCCGACACCGTCTATGCCTTGTTGCTGGCTATATTGCATCACGGCTTTACGTGCTGCAAATATGCCCTTGCTGTCAGAATAAGCAGCCGCACCGGGCAAATTTCGAATAATGTCTTGTTGTATTTCTTCAGGCGCATCGAAACCAAACACCGCAAGATTTCCGATGTTAAGTTTGATGATCTTGTGCCCCTCTTCTTCCATCTGGCGCGCTTTTTCTAAGACAGGGCCGCGAATGTCGTAACAAACATTGTCCAGCTTGGATGATTTTTGAATGGTTTTCAACTCAACTCCATGTTCAATTTTCACGAAAAGTCTATAATTTGAACATAATTCTGGGGGTTTTTCCTCATTTACGCTGGTTGACACGATGAAATTACAGCCTGATCGATCAGACCTCTTATCTATCACCGCATATGGTCCCAGTTGGATCGCAGTTAACGGAAAATCTTATTCTCACCACTTGCTTGTCAGTGCTCACGGCGTTGTAGAACCATGGCTTGGAAACCCCTTATTCAATGACTTGCCCGATCAAAGCAATTTGGTGCTTAAAACAGGCTGTGAAATTTTGCTTTTGGGCTGCGGGAAAAAACAATTTTTCATCCCTCCCGGCAACTTGATTTCATTCATGAACAACGGCGTAGGCGTTGAGACCATGGGTACCGCTGCAGCGTGCCGAACTTTCAATGTATTGGCCTCTGAAGGTCGCCAAGTTGCTGCAGTGTTACTACTCGAAGAAGCCGTTATTTAACCGGCACCATCAACAACAAACAGGCACCGAATCCACCGCCAACTTACGCGTGGCCATTTAGAGATAAAATGCTTGTCTACCAAAGATTTTCTTTGGTTATAAAGTCACAACGGATTCTGAACCATGGCGATTGTTCTCAATAAACACCTCCCCGAATTTGAAGCAAACGCCACTGGCGGCATCAAGGTAACCAACCAGTCTCACGTCGGCCAAACCGTCATTCTCTACTTTTATCCCAAAGACAACACGCCGGGCTGCACCACTGAAGCCATGCAATTTCGGGACAAATTCAAAGATTTCACAAAGGCTGGTGCAGTGATATTTGGCGTATCCCGTGACAACATGAGGTCACATGACAGCTTCAAAGAAAAATTAGAACTTCCTTTTGAATTAATTGCTGATACTGAAGAGAAAATGTGTCACATGTTCGGGGTCGTTAAAAATAAAATCATGTACGGTAAAAAAGTTAAAGGAATTGAGCGCAGCACATTCCTGATTGGATCTGATGGAGTGCTCAAACAAGAATGGCGCGGCCTCAAAGTACCTGGCCATGTAGACGAAGTCCTCAAAGCCGTTAAAGCCCTGAAAAAATCTACTGCTGCTGCTTGATAAATGCCACTTCCGCCTGCACCACGAAAAAAAGCAGACCTACTTCAAGCGAACACAACAACACCAAAGTCAATTTTGGCTGCTGGCAAAAAAAATAGTACGTCTTCAATGTCAAAAATCTTGACAGGGCCTGCGATCGAACCCAAAGAGTTCACTCAACTTCCCACGCCTGCCGCCTCGCGAAAACCAGAAAAAAAACAAGCGCCTTCTGGTAATAAAACAGATACCAGCGAACTGAAAGCTGGGTCTGTGGGTGCAGTGGTTTCCAAAAAGAAATTATCCGCACAAAAACTCTTTGTGCTCGACACCAATGTTTTGATGCACGACCCAATGTGTTTGTTCCGGTTTGAAGAACACGACATTTTTCTTCCCATGATAGTTTTGGAAGAGCTCGACAGCAACAAAAAGGGTATGACTGAAGTCGCGCGAAATGCCCGCCAAACCAGTCGTACGCTTGACGCATTGGTTGGTATCAGCAACTCTGACATATCTACAGGCTTGGACTTATCGTCAACTGGTCACAAAGATGTGGGCGGAAAACTGTTCTTCCAAACGGTACCGTTGACATTCGACTTGCCCACCAGCCTTCCACAGGGAAAAGCTGACAACCAAATTTTGGGTGTTGTCAAAGCACTCGGTGATGTTTACCCCAAGCGACAAGTGGTGTTGGTCAGTAAAGACATCAATATGCGGGTCAAAGCGCGAGCATTGGGCTTACATGCTGAAGACTATCAAAACGACAAGACCCTTGAAGACGGCGATCTCTTGTACTCAGGTGCTTTGGCCTTGTCTCAAGACTTTTGGTCCACGCAAACAAAAACGGTGGAAAGTTGGCAAAGCGCAGGGCACACCTACTATCGAATCAGCGGTTCAGTAGTTGCCAATATGCACATCAACCAATTCATCTACTTTGAATCCGCCGGTGAACCCAGTTTATACGCCAGGGTCACAGAGATTCGCGGTAAAGCTGCGGTATTCAAAACCCTCAAAGACTACAGCCACTTAAAGAATGCTGCTTGGGGCATCACTACTCGCAACAGGGAACAAAATTTCGCCCTGAATATGCTGATGGACCCAGAGATCGATTTCGTGACTCTAACGGGTACAGCTGGCACTGGCAAAACTTTGCTGGCTTTGGCAGCTGGCCTGGTTCAAGTGCTGGACGAGCGTCGCTACACAGAAATAATCATGACTCGAGCAACCGTCAGTGTGGGTGAAGACATCGGCTTTTTACCTGGCACTGAAGAAGAAAAAATGGGGCCTTGGATGGGGGCCCTGGATGACAATTTAGAAGTTCTGGGAAAGACCGATACCAGTGCTGGCGAATGGGGCCGCGCCGCGACCAATGAGTTGATCAAAAGTAAGATCAAAATCAAAAGCCTTAACTTCATGCGTGGCCGAACATTTTTAAATAAATTTGTCATCATCGATGAGGCGCAAAACTTAACGCCCAAACAAATGAAGACACTCATCACGCGCGCTGGCCCTGGTACCAAAATTATTTGTATGGGGAACATCGCCCAAATTGATACGCCTTACTTAACAGAAGGCTCCTCAGGTCTCACCTTTGCCGTTGATCGATTCAAAGGTTGGCCGCATGGGGGCCACATCACGCTCGCAAGAGGCGAGCGATCTAGACTGGCGGACTTTGCCAGCGAAGTTCTGTAACACTCAATAATCAGAACTCGAACCTGCATACGATTCGAATTTCGTGATGGGTTTTAGGAATGTCAGCTTGACAGTTCCCGTGGGACCGTTGCGTTGCTTACCGATGATGATTTCTGCAACCCCGGGCTCCTTAGAGTCCTTGTTGTAGTAATCGTCACGGTAGATGAACATGATCACATCAGCATCTTGTTCAATCGCACCAGATTCACGCAAATCACTCATCATGGGTCGTTTGTCGGTTCTTTGTTCTACGCCCCTGTTGAGTTGAGACAACGCTATCACCGGGCATTGCAACTCTTTGGCGAGCATTTTCAAACCACGGGAAATTTCACCCAACTCAGTTGCGCGGTTGTCGCCATCAGCGCCACTGCTGCCGCTCATGAGTTGCAAATAATCCACGACAACCAATCCCAGCTTGCCGCAATTACGAGCCAATCGCCTGGCACTCGCACGAAGCTCAGAGGGTGTCAAACCCGGGGTTTCATCTATCGATAAAGAAACGTTGCGCAATCTTTCGACAGCCTCTGTCAAACGCGGCCATTCTTCGTCTAACAATTTGCCAGTACGCAATCGGGTTTGATCAATTCGACCAATGGAACCCACGATACGAATTGCCAGTTGCGAGGCGCCCATCTCCATAGAAAAAACTGCAACAGGCAATCCCTCGTTCAGCGCAACATTCTCAGCAATATTGATCGCAAGCGCCGTTTTACCCATTGACGGTCTAGCGGCAAGCACAATTAAATCGCCAGCTTGCATACCCGAAGTCATCCGGTCAAGATCAAAAAATCCTGTCGGGACACCAGTGATATCGTTTGGGTTTTGCGACATCTCCTCCACTCGGTCTAAGAGTTGCACCACCAAATTACCCATCGACTGAAAGCCTTGGCGCATGCGCGAGCCTTCTTCGCCAATATTGAATATTTTTTGCTCGGCTTCGTCCAAGATATTAGGAACAGGGCGTCCCTTTGTGTTCATGGCAGATGTCGCAATTTCATCACTCACGCTCACAAGCTTGCGAAGAATGGATCGCTCTCTGACTATTTCCGCATACCTTCTGATATTTGCAGAACTGGGCACATACTGAGCTAGAGAATTCAAAAACGCCAGGCCGCCTACCTCATCGGCCTTACCTTGGCTTTGCAGATGTTCAAACACGGTGATCACGTCAGCCGCACGATTGCCATTGATAAGCGTGCTAACGGATGAAAAAATGAGTCGATGCTCGTATCTGTAAAAATCACCATCGCTGAGAATATCGCCAATCTTGTCCCATGCTGAGTTATCAAGTAACAAACCGCCAAGCACACTTGACTCCGCCTCTACAGAATTCGGTGGAATGCGCAGTTGTGCAATTTGACGATCAATCGTCGGGGATGACTCTTCAAATTCCGGAAAGACGACAGACATGTTGATCCTCTAAAGCAGAAATAGTATTGAAATGAATGCCGTTTGTCATTGCATAAGTTTGTGGAGAACAGCCACGAATACCCTAAGAAGCTGTGCATAACTGGCAAAAAAAAACCGCCCCAAGGAGCGGCTTTTCAAATCTAAAACAAAATCATGCGGATTCGCCGTAAACAGCAACTTGTACATCGACCAAGACATCCGTGTGCAATGACACGGAGACAGGTGAATCACCCACAGTTTTGATGGGACCCTTGGGCATGCGGATTTGAGATTTAGATACCTCGTAACCCATTTTGTTCAATTCTTCAGCAATATCAAAATTCGTCACAGAACCAAACAAACGACCATCAACACCCGCTTTTTGAGTAAGTTTGACGGTGGTTCCTTGCAATTTTTCACCTTGGCTTTGGGCGGCCAGCAATTTTTCGTGAGCTGCTTTTTCTAATTCAGCACGTCGGGCTTCGAACTCTTTGATGGCTTGACCAGTTGCGCGACGCGCTTGGCCAGAGGGAATCAAGAAATTACGGGCATAACCGTCTTTGACTTTGACAACCTCTCCGAGATTGCCCAGATTGACGACTTTTTCAAGAAGAATAATTTGCATGTTGCGCTCCTTAGATTTTGTGCTGGTCGGTATATGGCAGCATGGCCAAGAATCGCGCACGCTTAATGGCAGTGTTTAACTGGCGCTGGTATATGGCACGAGTGCCAGTCAAGCGCGCTGGAATGATTTTTCCATTTTCTGCAATGAAGTCGCGCAAAGTATCGATGTCTTTGTAATCGATTTCTTCTACACCAGTCACAGTGAAGCGACAAAATCTTTTTCGCTTGAAAAGCAAAGATTGTGTATTGCGCTTTGGACGCTTGTCTTTATTGAATTTTTTAAAAGTGGCCATGTGTGGGGCTCCTAAGAAACAGTTTGATATGAATGAATATGAAAAATGACTGATTTGGAATTTGTGCCAGAAGCCAGGAAACCTTTGAATAAAAAAGGGGTATGCAGAGGTTGTCGGATTAATTTTTCAGCCAATATGCCAACGGCTTTTGACTTTAAATTTAAATAGACTTTTCTGACGATACCTGCTTCTTCAATTTCGGATTCATGGATCAATCGACATTCGACAACAGGTACTCCTGAGGGAGAGTAGCGCAGTGCGGAGATTTCTTCGACATACGCAATCAAATCGACACGATTCACATCTGGGCAACAAAATCAGGCTTGAAATTCAGTGTGCTGGGTTTTGCGGGCTTCTTCGCGCTCCACTGTTTTCATCATCAAAGAAGGAGCGGTTTCGGCTTTTTTCTTCGATACAGTTAAGTGCCTCAATACAGCATCATTGAATTTGAAAGCATGCTCAAGTTCAGCCATGACTTCTTGATTGGCTTCAATATTCAAACACAGGTAATGTGCTTTGGCCAATTTGTTGATCATATAGGTCAACTGGCGTCTTCCCCAATCTTCCAAACGATGCACTTTTCCGCCACCATTTGTAATCAGGCCTTTGTACCGCTCCAGCATGGCAGGTACTTGCTCGCTTTGATCGGGATGAATTAAAAGAATTATTTCGTAATGACGCATGAACTCTCCTTGTGGATTGAGCCGCCCACAGCGTCGTCAGTGGTGCGGCAAGGGTGAAAAGCCTTATATTCTACTCAATTTTTTCCAAGCCCAAGCGTTCACGATGCCAAAGCATTCCAAGTAGAAATCACACTGTCAGGGTTAAGTGAAATGGATTCAATTCCTTTGTCAACCAACCATTTTGCAAAATCCAAGTGGTCGCTTGGCCCTTGGCCGCAAATGCCTACATACTTGTTGTGCTTTTGACAGGCCTCAATGGCTTTGAGCAAAAGAATTTTTACCGCTGGATCGCGCTCATCAAAATCTGCGGCCAGTAAAGGCATGCCCGAATCGCGATCTAAACCCAAAGTGAGTTGGGTCAAATCATTGGATCCGATGGAAAAGCCATCAAAATATTCTAAGAATTCCTCAGCCAATAATGCATTGCTGGGGACTTCGCACATCATGATCAATTTCAAGCCGTTTTCACCTCTGGACAAACCATGCTGAGACATTAAATCGACAACGCGTTTGGCTTGCTCCACAGTTCTGACAAATGGAACCATGATTTGAACATTGGTTAAACCCATGTCATCTCTCACTCTTCGCAGTGCTAGGCATTCCATGGCGAATGCCTCCTGAAAATCCGCACTCAAGTAGCGCGCCGCACCGCGAAAACCCAGCATCGGATTTTCTTCTTCTGGTTCATAGCGACTGCCACCAATCAATTTTCTGTATTCATTGGATTTGAAATCTGACAGTCGAACAATGACAGGCTTTGGCCAAAAAGCGGCTGCAATAGTGGCCACGCCTTCGGTGACCTTGTCAACAAAAAACGCCTTGGGTGAAGCATGGCCACGAGCGACCGACTCTACTGCTTTTTTCAACTCTAAATCGATATTCGGATAGTCCAAAATGGCCTTGGGATGAACGCCGATATTGTTGTTGATGATGAATTCCAAACGTGCGAGTCCAACACCAGCATTAGGCAGTTGTGCGAAATCAAACGCCATGCTCGGATTACCTATATTCATCATGATTTTTGTGGGTATGTCTGGCATGACACCTTGCTTGACTTCGGAAATTTCGGTCTCTAGCAGGCCGTCATAAATAAATCCTGTGTCGCCTTCGGCACAACTTACCGTAACCAAACTTTCTGCCTGTAGAACCTCCGTGGCGTTACCACATCCCACCACCGCTGGGATGCCCAACTCTCTCGCAATAATTGCTGCGTGACAAGTTCTTCCACCACGGTTTGTAACAATAGCTCCGGCCTTTTTCATAACGGGCTCCCAATTCGGATCGGTCATGTCAGTGACCAAAATATCCCCAGGTTGAACCGTGTCCATTTGTGAAATATGAGTCACAAGACGCACAGGCCCTGTGCCAATTTTTTGCCCTATTGCTCTACCCTCAGCAAGCACAGTACTTTTGTTTTTTAACTTGTACTTGTGCTCCGCTTTTCCCTTAGATTGGCTCTTAACCGTTTCGGGTCTGGCTTGCAAAATGTATAACTTACCATCGAGACCGTCTTTTCCCCATTCAATATCCATGGCACGTCCATAATGATTTTCGATAACTAGGGCATATTTGGCCAATTGACAAATGTCTTCATCGGTTAATGAATATCGATTGCGCAACTCTGATGGAACATCTTCGGTAACAACCAATTTCCCAGAATGCTGCCTGTCTTTTTCACTGGCAAATTTCATTTGAATCAACTTAGAGCCAAGGCTTCTGCGAACAATGGCATTTTTGCCGGCGCTGAGCATAGGTTTATGCACATAAAATTCATCTGGATTCACAGCACCCTGCACCACTGTTTCGCCCAAGCCATAACTGGAAGTGATGAATACAACATCCTTGAACCCCGATTCAGTATCAATGGTGAACATCACGCCTGAAGTCGCCAAGTCTGAACGAACCATCTTTTGCACACCAGCTGACAATGCCACTTCTGAGTGCGCAAATCCTTTGTGCACGCGATAGCTAATGGCCCTGTCGTTGTAAAGAGAAGCAAACACTTCTTTGATTTTGTGAAGAATATCTTCGATACCGTGTACGTTCAAAAAACTTTCTTGCTGCCCGGCAAAAGAGGCGTCGGGTAAATCTTCTGCGGTTGCAGATGACCGTACCGCATAGGAAGCCGATTGAGCGCCTGCATGGAGTGCGTCAAAAGCTTGTCGAATATCATTTTCAAAAGCCTGAGAAAAAGCTTGGGTCATGATCCAAGACCGGATAGCAGCTCCTGTCTTGGACAACTCATTGACATTTTCTGAATCTAATTGCTTGAGTGCTTCCTCAATACGCTTGTCCAAATTATCTTGTTTTAAAAACACACGAAATGCGTGCGCGGTTGTGGCAAACCCGGTGGGTACGATAACTCCAGCAGGAAGTTGAGAAATCATTTCTCCTAAACTGGCATTTTTTCCACCCACCGAGTCCACATCAGACATTCGCAGGCTTTCAAATGGCACGACAAGTGCCGATGGATTGAAAAGAACAGACATGAAAATACTCCAAAAGTTAAAAACGTTACGTGGCGAGGCTCTGTATGCGAAGTCTCACCAGACATGCGAATAGGCATTGAGAATCAGACAAATTTATTTCCAATAGCAGCGCATGATTTAATCCTGTAAACCTATTTTAAAGCTTGCAGTCCTTCAACCTTATCTTGAGTGTTTTATGCATAACCGAACTGTTTTTTTTGTATCTGATGGAACTGGAATTACTGCAGAGACATTTGGCAACGCCATATTGGCGCAATTTGAAATTCAAGCCAAACATATCCGACTTCCATTTATCGATACCGATGAAAAGGCCCACCATGCGGTTGAACAAATCAACCATGCGGCTGAAAAGGAAGGTATGAAGCCGATCGTATTCACCACATTGGCAAAGGATGAATTACTAGATATCCTGACAACTGGAACCAATGCATTGCTCATGGATATGTTCAGTACTTTTGTCAAACCTCTTGAAGTAGAGTTGGGTATCAAATCCAACCACCGGATTGGCCGATTTTCAGACATCAGCAAAAGCAAGGCTTACCACGACAGAATAGAGGCTATCAATTTCAGTTTGGCACATGATGATGGCCAGAAAAATACCGACCTAGAAAAATCTGATGTCATCCTTGTCGGCGTGAGTCGCAGCGGGAAAACACCCACCAGCCTTTATCTGGCCATGCAATACGGTCTCAAAGCCTCAAACTACCCTCTGATTCCCGAAGATTTTGAGAGGCAACAATTGCCCCCAGCCTTGCGGCCACATTTAAACAAAATTTTTGGATTGTCAATTTCTGCAGACAGGCTCAGTGAAATACGCAATGAGCGCAGGCCCAAATCGAGATACGCCAATTTAGAAAATTGTCAGCAAGAAGTATCGGCCGCCGAAACGATGATGCGCATGCATGGCATACGTTGGCTATCAACCACCACCAAAAGCATAGAAGAAATTGCAACCACTATCATTCAGGAGATAAAGCCCGAACGACTAACTTATTGATAGCAATTACAAGCCAATCGCTGCAATGCCTGCTTTTGCAATTTGAGCGTCTTCGGACGATTTAACACCGCTTACACCGACTGCACCAATTACCTGTCCGTCTTTGACAATGGGTACTCCACCCTCTAGCATGCCCTCTATCAGGGGGGCGGTTAAAAATGAGTATCTTCCCCCGTTGATGATGTCTTCATATACTTTAGATTCCCGCCTACCCAAGGCAGCGGTTTGCGCTTTGGCTGGAGCTATGTGCGCTGAAATAGGTGCAGCACCATCTAACCTGTTTAACCACAATAAATGTCCGCCATCATCCACAATGGCGATGCACACAGCCCAGTTGTTCTTTGTGGCTTCAATTTCCGCAGCTTTTGCAATGGCATTGATGTCGGCCGATTCAAGTGTAAATTTGCTTTTCATTGGATTCTTCTATTATGAGTTTCAAAGAGCATAACGGCAGCCCTAACAGCCGAATAAATTGAAAGTCATGCACTTGACAATACAAATTATTTGAGTACTTATTTGCTATATAAACCTTATTCTTGAAATAACATGAATAGATCGCATATGATTGTGATGTCAAAAAGAGGAGTTTTCTATGAGCGAACAAATCCAAACCATCCCTTACCGTGAATCCGGGCTTGATGCAGTTGAAAGAAACAAGGTACTTAGAAATACCTATTGGTTATTGGCGTTGACTTTAATCCCTACTGTTATTGGTGCATGGATAGGTGTGGCAACCGGCATCGGTCGGGCTCTCTCAGGCGGCCTGGGTCTGGTGGTTTTTTTGGTAGGTATCTTCGGCTTTGTTTATGCGATTGAAAAAACCAAGCATTCCTCCAAGGGTATTGCCGTACTTTTTGGCTTCACATTTTTTATGGGTCTGATGCTGTCCAGAATGATCGGCATGGTGTTGGGATTCAGCAATGGAACTTCATTGGTCATGACAGCATTTGGCGGTACCGCGGGTGTGTTCTTTCTGATGGCCAGTTTGGCAACCTTCATCAAACGTGATTTATCAGGAATGAGCAAATGGCTTTTCGTTGGTGCTATTGCTCTGATGGTTGGAAGCATCATCAACATTTTTATTGGTTCAACAGTTGGCATGATGGTCATTTCTGTCATGGCGATTGGCATTTTCAGCGCCTACATGCTTTATGACATCAAACAAATCATTGATGGTGGTGAAACCAACTACATTTCAGCGACACTGGCGCTTTACATGGACTTGATCAATGTATTTCAAAGCCTATTGGCTTTGCTGGGAATCATGGGCGGCGAAAAAGAATAATTGCCGCTTTTCTATACAAAGGCCCCTTTCGAGGGGCTTTTTTTATGGGCGGTCAAAAATAGCAATGCTCTCTACATGGGCGGTATGAGGAAACATATTTACCATCCCAACTGCGGTACAACGGTAACCTGCACTATGGACTAACACGCCCGCATCTCTGGCCAGTGTGGCTGGGTTGCAGCTAATGTAGACAATACGATTGGGTGGTAACCAACTACTGTCTTCATTCAATGAATCGGTCAGCGCTTGAACCAATGCAAATGCTCCCTCTCGAGGGGGATCAATCAGCCATTTTGAGTTTGAGCCATATAGCCTGAGTGATTCAGCGGAAATTTCAAACAGGTTTTGTTCTTTAAATGCTATGTCTGCAAGTAAGTTTGCCTTTTTATTTGATCGCGCAATATTGTTCCACTCATGATTTTTTTTCGCCCAATTCAACAACGACTGGCTGCCCTCCACACCAGTGACTTTGTGTGCCAAGCTTGCCATGGGCAAGGTGAAATTTCCCAAGCCACAAAACCAATCTACCAATGAATCCTCAGGTTGGATATCCAGAAAACTTATCGCCTGCGAAACCAAAACCTTATTGATTGCAGGATTCACCTGGGTAAAGTCATTCGGACGAAAGTACATCTTTAATTGGAATGCTGGCAGCTCGTAATGCAAACTGTTTTCACTAAATGTCATATCGAGGTCATCAAAAGGGGCGACCGATTCAAGACCTTTCGGTTGCAACCACCACTGAACTTGGTGTTGCGCAGAAAACTCTCTGAGCAATTGGCCATCTTGTTCGGACAATGGGGCCAAATGACGAAGAATCAATGCGGTACTTGCATCGCCACACGCAACTTCTATTTGCGGGCATTGATCACGGATACTTAAATCTGCGATCAACTCACGAAGTGGTATCAACATCTCACTCACACGCTGAGGCAGAACAGCGCAAGTAGACATATCCGCCACATAACCACTTTTTCGTTCATGAAATCCAATCAAGACTTTCGATTTCTTGACGACATATCTGACAGATAACCTGGCCCTGTGTCGGTATTTCCAATCTGGCCCTTGCAACGGACGCAACACCAATTCTGGTTTGACTTTTCCTATGTGCCAAAGGTTATCTTCCACTACCCGCTGCTTCACAGCAACTTGTGAGTGCAGATTTAAATGCTGCATTTTGCAACCGCCACATGCACCGGCATGCATGCCAAAGCTGACACATTCAGCCTTTATTCTTTGCGATGATGCTTGCAGAATTTGTTTGAGTGTCCCCTGCTCCCAGTTATTTTTCTTTCGATGCACGTTAACCGTGACACGCTCAAATGGCAATGCACCCTCAACGAAAACCACTTTGCCATCTGATCGATGTGCAATGCCTTGGGCCTCTAAGTCCATCGATTCAATCAGCAATCCCTTGTCATCAATAAAAGCATCAGTTGTGTCAGGCATACATTGCATCTCAGCGGTTTGGCAACAACTTGATGGGATCAATCGGTTTGCCCTGTTTGCGAATTTCAAAATGCAACTTGATTTGCTCTGATTCTGAATTCCCCATTTCCGCTATTTTTTGTCCTTTTTTTACGGACTGTTCTTCGCGAACCAATAATGTTTGGTTATGGGCATATGCAGTTAAATAGTTATTGTTGTGCTTGAGGATGATCAAATTTCCATAGCCCCTCAAACCCGCACCAGCATAGACAACACGTCCATCGGCAGCCGCCATCACAGAGTCCCCAAGTTTTCCAGCAATATCAATACCTTTGTTTTTCGCCTCATCAAAAGTTGACTGCACCGAACCAGCGGCAGGCCAGCCAAATGCCATGGCTTCCTCGGTTGTTTCAGTCGCAGCATTGCTAGGCGATTTGGCACTTGTAGTATTTTCAGTGTTTGCAGGTATTTCTTGGCCAGAAGTAACTGAACCGGGTGATGTGACAGGCTTGACAACCACTGCTTCAGGGGCAGATTCGCCCGAAGGCGGTAAAACACGCAACACTTGTCCAACCTCAATCAAATTTGGATTTTCGATGGTATTCCAACGGATGATGTCGCGCCAATTTTGTCCATGATCAAGACCAATTCGAATCAATGTATCACCAGGCTTTACGGTGTAATAACCGGGTTTTACTGCTGCATCGGCTGGCGCAATAGCGGCGGCCTTTTTAGTCGTCGAGCGAGGGGTTTCATATGTCGATTTTGAAACCGCTTGTGATTTAGGTTTGTTACGGTCTTCAACAGGTGCAGGAGCTCCGCGCCCGGATATTGCGCAACCAGAAACAAATGCTGCGGTTGCCAAGCACAGACAAATCAGGCGAATGCACATGGAAAATGGGTTTACAAATTTCATTCAGACAACCCCGAGAGTAAAGGGACGAAATTCACCGGTTCAAGAACGGTTTTATGTATACCCGCTGAGGTTTTATCAATCACAACCAAACTTTGGCTTCCTTTTGTCACTGACATCGGTGCAACCAGTCGACCCCCGTCAGCCAATTGCTCTATCCATTCGGTTGGAATATTTTCTCCGCCAGCGGCAGCAATGATCCCTGCATAAGGTGCCCCGGAGGGATACCCCTGCAAGCCATCACCAAACAGCAAATGCAAATTCCCAAGCCGCATCGGTCTGATATTTTCTCTGGCGCGCTCATACAGTCCTTTGATACGCTCAATACTGTAAACCTCTTGTGAGACATGACTCAACAGCGCCGCTTGGTAACCGCAACCTGTGCCTATTTCCAGCACCCGACCTAATTTACCGGTGATTCTCAAATTCTTACCCTGTCTTAACAATTCAATCATCCGGGCAACCACATTTGGCTTTGAAATAGTCTGTCCAAAGCCAATAGGCAAGCTGGTGTCCTCATACGCTTGGTTAGCCAAAGCCGTATCAAGAAATTTATGACGCTCAACCGCGAGCATGGCATTCAAAACCAATTCATCTTCAATGCCGCCCTCTGCCAACCTTCTCACCATGGTAGATCTGACGGTTGCCGAGTCAAGTCCCAATCCAGATGCAGCAGAGGAAGCCACCGTATGTTGCTTAGCTGTACCTCCTGCTACCCAACTCAAAGGGGAAGATGGTTTAACCAACTTTTGCGGTGGGCTGGTATTGAATTTTGCAGGGAAACTTGGTCGAGATTTCATTCGACCTTTTCCAAGTGCGTCACGCAATCTTGCCAACTGGCCAAGCCTTGGTGATCCGTCAAATCGACTTGCAATGGGGTGATGGCAACATGCCCTTCAGCGGTCGCAAAAAAATCGGTGTCATGCGCTTCATCTTTGGCAAGCCCTGCACCACCAATCCAATACATGGTTTCCCCCCGAGGATTAACTTGGGTGATCACTCGCTCAGCCGGATGCCTTCTTCCCAATCTGCAAATTTTGGGGGCTTTCAATTCATTGAAAGGTTTATTTGGAATATTTACGTTAAGCAACCAAGGCGAGTTCTCTGGCATTGATCTTTGTGTCATGCTTTGAACAAACGCCATCGCCCATTGGGCAGCATCATCAATATTTCCCCAGCCTCTTTCAACTTGACTAAACGCAATGGCAGGAATACCCATGAGATAAGCCTCCATGGCGGCACCTACCGTGCCTGAATAAATGGTGTCGTCCCCCATGTTGGCGCCATTATTGATGCCGGAGACCACCAGATCAGGTTTGTATCCGAGCAAACCGGTTAAGGCAATATGTACACAATCCGCAGGCGTTCCAGTGACATAACGAAATCCATTTTCAGCTTGTCGAATGTAAATGGGGGAATGCAGTGTCAAGGCATTAGATTTAGCACTGTTATTTTGCTCAGGGGCGACAACTTCCACATCTGCAATTTTTCTCATGGCGTTAAACAAAGCGATAATGCCGGGAGCTTGGTAGCCGTCGTCGTTTGAAATCAAAATTCTCATGAATTACCCTCTAAAACCTGATTGTAGGGTGAGAGGATGGCCTTCAAAACCTCCCACAACCCGCACTTTTTTCTAAGGAACGAATCATGCACGCTTGGCTTTGTGAAAACCCCATTGGTGTTGAAGCCCTTCACTGGAAAGAACTGCCTACGCCAGTTCCAGCGGCCAACGAAGTATTGATCAGGATTGAAGCAGCCAGCTTGAATTTTCCCGATGTTTTGATCGTTCAAAACAAATACCAAATGAAACCGCCACTTCCCTTTGTGCCGGGTTCTGAATACGCCGGAAAAATTGAGGCGATTGGCAAAGAAGTTACCCACCTAAAAATTGGACAATCCGTGGCATGCCTGAGCGGCACGGGCGGATTTGGAACGCATACTATCGCACCAGCACATTTGTGTCTGCCTTTGCCGAGCGGATTCGATCCTGTGGATGCAGCAGCCTTCATCATGATTTACGCCACTTCCTACCATGCACTGGTGGACAGAGCGCTACTCCAGCCGAACGAAACTGTATTCATCATGGGTGCGGCGGGCGGTGTTGGAACGTCGGCCATTCAGATTGCCAAGGCCGTAGGCGCAAAAGTGATTGCCGCAGCGTCTACACAAGAAAAATGTGATTTTTGTCTGAAACTGGGCGCCGACCATGCCATCAACTACAGCGACAACAATTTCAGAGATAAGCTCAAAGAGTTAACAGGTGGAAAAGGTCCGGACGTGATTTACGACCCGGTAGGTGGCGAATTCACCGAACCCGCTTTTCGTTCCATTGCATGGCGAGGTCGCTATTTAGTGGTCGGCTTTGCCTCTGGTCCTATTCCTTCAATACCACTTAATCTGCCGCTGCTCAAAGGAGCATCACTCATGGGGGTTTTCTGGGGCGATTTTGCCAAACGCGAACCAGCAAATAATGCAAAGATGATGCAAACTTTGATTGACTGGTACCAACAGAAAAAAATCAAACCACCCATAGACTGCACGATGCCGATGAGCGAATTACCTGCCGCATATGACCGCATGAATTCCCGCGCCGTCATGGGTAAATTGGTCATGGTCAACCCAGCGTGATCAAACTATAAATCGATGGCAAAATAGTTTCTTCGGTTTTTGTCTGAAGTTGTTCAATCCTCATTAACTTAAAAGGTCATTCATGGCGCAAATTCTTCAATCTCTTTACAAAACATTGTTCGCGGGTTTGGTTTTACTGATCGTTGTTTTGTTCGTCACAACATCCGTCACCGGTAATCCGATCCAATTCAGCCATGCTTGGGGTAGTTTCGTGATGCGGTGGTTGCACGTTGCTTCAGGCACTATGTGGATAGGCTTGCTTTGGTATTTCAACTTTGTACAAATTCCTTCCATGGCCAGCATTCCAGATGAACAGAAACCGGCTATCAGCAAAGTTATTGCGCCAACAGCGCTGTTTTGGTTCCGTTACGGCGCTCTGGCCACGGTCGTCACAGGCCTGCTGCTGGCTTGGATGCAGGGCTATATCGTCAGTGCATTGACTTTACAACCAGGCGTAGTCGCCATCGGATTGGGAATGTGGATCGCACTGGTGATGGCATTTAATGTCTGGTTCATTATTTGGCCAAACCAGAAGAAAGCTCTGGGTATGGTGGTTGTAGAAGCGCCAGAAAAAGCCAAAGCAGCCAGAACAGCAATGCTGACATCACGCATCAACACCATGCTCTCCATTACCATGCTTTACATGATGGTCGCTCAGCAAAACGCCGCGCTGTAAGAACATTGAATAGGTAAGCAAATTAAACCGCTCCGTGTGGCTCAACCACCTTTTAGCCTGATTTCTGTCTGACCAAAAGGTGATCTTCACAGAGCGGTTTTTTTATGGTTACTACAACTACCTTGACCTGCCCCCTTCCAGCCGTACCAACGTAATGTTTGTGAAGTCCGTCACCATGGAGAATGACGGGCATGAAGAAGAGCAGATTTACCGACGAACAGATCATTGGGTTCTTGCGGCAAGCCGAAGCAGGCATGCCGATCAAGGAGTTGTGCCGCAGCGGCGGTTTTAGCGATGCTACTTTCTACAAATGGCGGGCCAAGTACGGTGGGATGCAGGCCTCAGATGCGGGCAAGCTGCGCGAGCTTGAGTCTGAGAACGCCAAGCTGAAGAAATTGCTGGCTGAGGCCCACCTGGACATTCATGCCCTCAAAGGCGTATTTGGGGTAAAGCGCTAGCCCCACAGGTCAAGCGTGAGGCGATCGGCAAGATGATTGAGCAGTTTCAACTCTCCGAGCGCCGTGCCTGCCGACTTGTGGGGCTGAGCAGAGACAGTTTTCGCAACCCACCCATGGCCAGTGAGCAAACACAGGCCCTGCGATGCCGCGTCGTGGATATTGCGCATCAGCGTCGTCGGTTTGGTTACCGCCGGGTGCATGACTTGCTGCGCCGGGACTTTCCTGGTGTGAATCACAAGCGGGTGTACCGCTTGTACCGAGAAGCCAATCTGGCTGTGCGTAAACGCAAGAAGATCAAACGGCCCCTCAATGAGCGGGTACCGTTGCAACTGGCCAAGGCGGTCAATGAGGTGTGGAGTATGGATTTCGTATCCGACAGCTTGAGCAATGGACGCAGGCTCAAATACTTGACGGTGGCCGATGACTTCAGCCACGAGTGTGTGGACATTGCTGTGGACTTCGGGATCTCGGGTGAGTATGTGACCCGCTTGTTAGACAGGGCAGCCGTATTCAGGGGCTATCCAGATATGGTGAGGACCGACAACGGGCCAGAGTTCACCAGCAGGGTGTTCATGGCATGGGCACAAACACATGGAATTCGTCACATCTTGATTCAACCGGGTCGCCCTATGCAAAACGGCTATATCGAGAGTTTCAACGGCAAGTTTCGGGATGAACACCTTAATGAGAGTTGGTTCGAAACATTGCAACAAGCAAGGAATGCGGCCTCGATCTGGAAACAGGACTACAACCAGGTCAGACCACATAGCAGCG
>CAMDXA010000002.1 GCA_945878065.1 Bordetella parapertussis
TTGATGGTGCCTTTGGCACTGATGGCGCGGCTCCACACGGGGAATCCCATTTGGGTGAGTTCGGAGACATCGCGCACGCCAGCGTCAATCACCAAAGCACGCGCACCGCGCGCCATGAAAGACGTGGCCAATAAATCGCCGAAATACCCATCGGTGCAAGGTGCAGTGATAGCCGCTACCACAATGTCGCCGGGTTGAATTTGCTCTGCCACCACATGCATCATCCAGTTGTCACCCGGGTGTAGTAACACGGTGACTGCGGTTCCGCTGACTCGCGCGCCTGCGTAAATCGGGCGCATGACGGTGTGCATCAAACCTAAACGCCCCATGGCTTCATGGACGGTTGCCACACCAAATTGGGCGAGTTTCTCGGCAGCCAGTTGGTCTGCACGAACAATATGGCGCCTCACGGTTCCCAGTGGATAGTGCATGTCACAAACCTTTCTGCTTGAGTCGGGCATCCAGCCGGGTGAACACCCTGCGTGCATTGCCTTCGTAAATCAATTCGCGGTCGTATCCGTCCAAGATCAAACTGTTTTCAATGTAGCGTTTGGTGTCGTCAAAGAAAAAACCTGTTTGCGGGTCTATGCCGCGTACCGCACCAATCATCTCGGACGCGAACAACACGTTTTTCACCGGTATGACGGTGTTGAGCAAATCGATACCCGGCTGGTGGTACACGCAGGTATCGAAATAAATATTGTTGAGCAAATGCTCTTCTAACAAGGGTTTTTTCAACTCTTGCGCCAAACCACGAAAACGTCCCCAGTGGTAAGGCACCGCGCCGCCGCCGTGCGGGATCAAAAACTTCAGCGTTGGAAAATCTTTGAACAAATCACTGGTCAGGCATTGCATGAAAGCCGTGGTGTCCGCATTCAAATAATGCGCACCCGTGGTGTGAAAACACGCGTTACAACTGGTGGACACATGGATCATGGCGGGCAAATCGTACTCGACCATTTTTTCAAAAATCGGGTACCAATGCTTGTCGCTCAAAGGCGGACTGGTCCAGTGGCCACCAGATGGATCAGGGTTCAAATTGATGCCCACCACACCATACTCTTTGACGCATTTCTCCAACTCTGGAATACAAGTCGCCGGGTCCACGCCCGGTGACTGCGGCAGCATGGCAACAGGCACAAAGTGGTCTGGAAACAAAGTGGCGACACGGAAGCACAGTTCGTTACAAATAGCTGCCCATGTGGAGGACACGGCAAAGTCACCAATGTGGTGTGCCATGAAAGAGGCGCGCGGCGAGAACAAAGTGATGTCACTGCCCCGCTCTTTCATCAATCGCAACTGATTGCTTTCTATGCTTTCGCGCAATTCATCGTCACTGATCTGCAGTTCATCTGCGCGCGGCATGCATGTCGGATCTTTGATGCCAGCGATTTGACGATTCCGCCACGCTTCAAGCGCCTTGGGCGCAGTTGTGTAGTGGCCATGACAATCAATAACTAAACCCATCTCTTAACTCCTAAAACACCGTTTCAACGGGTTATACGCCCAACACATTCAATGGCAAAAATACTTTGAACAAACCCGCGCCAAGCACCAGGTGCGGACCAAAAGGCAAGGGTTCACCAGCTTTCATACGCCCTTTGAGTCGCTTATAAATAGCGAAAACAACCCCGCTGACCGATGCCAGCAGCACCAGTGCAGGCAGCGCGGTCCAACCCAACCAAGCCCCGAGTGCCGCCAGCAATTTGAAGTCGCCTTCGCCCATGCCTTGCTTGCCGGTAAACCAGCCAAATACCGCCTGCACAGACCACAGCAACCCGTACCCCAAAGCCGCGCCCCACACACTTTGTTCCAGCGACAAATGTATCCATCCGAGCGATGCACACAGCATTCCGATCCACATCAAGGGCAGTGTCAGGCTATCGGGCAACAACATGGTGTCTGCATCTATCAGCGCCAAAGCAATCAGCACAGTGGCAAACACTGCCCACGCCAGAGCAGTGACAGACATGCCGGCGTACCAGGCAGATGCGGCCCATACCAAAGCCACCACGGTTTCCACCAAGGGGTAACGCCAGGACACTTTGGCTTCGCAAAAGCCACAACGACCTTTGAGCCATAGATAACTCAGCACCGGCACCAAATCACGCGCACGCAAGGGTGTGTGACACGTGGTGCAGTGCGAACGTGGCATCGCCAAGTTGAAAACTGGCAGTTCAATGTCTTGCTGCTGATTGGCCAACGCAAATTCACGTTGCCATTGGTGTTGCATCATTTGAGGCAAACGCCAGACCAGCACGTTGATAAAACTGCCGATTTGCAATCCCACCAATCCCGCAACAAGCGGCCAGGCCCAAGGCAAGTTGTCAAAAACGTCCATCACATCATTCTCACCAACCACAAGCACACACCGGGAAAGAACAACAGCAACAACAAACGCAGCACATCCCAAGCCAGAAAAGGAAACACACCTTTGTATGTTTCCGACATCGGAACGTCCCGCGCCAAGTTATTCACCACATACACATTCAGCCCCACAGGTGGCGCAATCAAACCGATGCCCACCGTCATCAACACCAGAATGCCAAACCAAATGGCTTTGAGTTCGGTGGGCAAGCCCCATAAATCCAGTTGCATGATGGCGGGAAAAATAACAGGGATGGTCAGCAACAGCATAGACAACTCGTCCATGACACAGCCCAGCACCACATACAACACCAATACGGCCATCACCACCACAATAGGTGCCACAGGCAAATGGCTGACCCAATCGGCCACCATCGACGGCATGGCAGACAAAGCCAGTGCGGCATTCATCATGTCTGCGCCCAGAAAAATCATGAACACCATGGCGCTGGTTTCAGCCGTGCTGAGCAGGGCTTGTCGCATGCCTGCCCCTTTGAGTTCACCTCGCGCCAACCCAATAGCAAATGTCAACAATGCGCCAATGGCCGCCCCTTCTGTCGGAGAAAAAATTCCGCCGTAAATGCCACCAAACACCACCACAAAAATCATGAGGATCGGCCAAATTTTCCAAAGCGCTTCCCAGCGCTCTGCAACCGTCGACTTTTCGCTGGGCGGGACCATGTCAGGGCGCAACCGGCAATACACCGCAATAACCACCATGTACCCCAGCGCAGCCAAGATACCCGGAACGATGGCCGCAGCAAACAGCTTGGCAATGTTTTGCTCGGTCAATATGGCATACACCACCAAGGGCACGGAAGGCGGTATCAAAATACCCAGGGTGCCACCGGTAGCCAAGGTAGCAGTAGACAAGCGACCCATATAACCATGGGCTTTCATCTCCGGATAAGCCACCTGTGTGATCGTTGCCGATGTCGCCACAGAAGAACCGCATACCGCACCAAAAGCCGCTGCGCTCAAGATGGCCGCCATGGCCAAACCACCCCGCACATGGCCCATCAAGGCCGATGCCGCGCGAAACAAGTCGCGGCTTAAACCGCCTTGTGTGGCGAAATTTCCCATCAATAAAAACAAAGGGATGACACTCAATTCGTAGACCGTCAGACGCGCGACTGCACTGCCTTTGAGCAAATTGAGCAAGGCCATTTCGTTGTTGATCGCCCAATAACCCAATGCGCCGGGTATGAACATGGCCGCAGCGATCGGCACACGCACACCCATCATCAAAAGCATCAGGGCAAACATGCCCAAACCAATGGCCGTGGGCGAAGTCATACCGAAACCTTGCCTTGCAAATCTGCCAAGGAACGACCGAGAGCCAACTGCCAAGACTGCACCATAGCCACCAAAGCCGCCAATGCCAAACCAGGAGCCAAGCATGCATACGCCCACCACATGGGCAAGCCCAAAATCATGGTGGCTTCAAACGATTCGTAAGCGACTGCCGCACCGGCCGCAGAACGCCAAGACAGCACTGCATACATCAGCGCCAGTAACACACTGCCCAATGCATCGAGTCTGGAAACGGTTTTTTTAGAAGCGTTTTGCGTGAAGAAATCAACAAAAATATGGGCCCCACGCCATTGGCACCACGGCAAGCACAGCGAGAGGCTGAGCGCAATACCCATTTGCACCATTTCAACGTCGCCTTGCAGCGGGGACTGAAACATGGCGCGACCAATCACACTCCACGTGGTCATGCCACCGATCAACAAAGCAAATGCAGCGCCTGCAATGGCGCACCAAGCGCTTAGACGAAACAATAAACGGCTCACTTTTTATGTTTGACCAACAAGTCAGTGGCATCTTGCAGTAATTGCCGACCATTCAATCCGCGCCGACCCACTTCGTCAAACCATTCATCGCGCAAAGGTGCGGCGGCTTTCATCCACTGGTCTGTTTCGGCTGCAGACAGCACCCAAATGGTGTTGCCGCGTGTTTGCGCCGACTTGCGGCCCGCCGCTTGGCTCTCGTCCCATATCTTGCCGATTTGCTTGGACAAAGCAGCGCCGCTGTTGCGATCGATCACGGCTTTTATGTCGGCAGGCAAGCTGTCATAACGCGATTGGTTCATGGCAAGAATAAACACGGCCGAGTACATGGCAGGTTTGGACGGATGTGTTTCGGTATGAAACTTGGTCATCTCTTGTAACTTGAAACCGGGGATGACTTCCCAGGGCAATAAAAACCCATCGATGGTTCCCTTGGACAGAGCATCTGCCACGGCTGGCACCGGCATGCCCACCGGTGTCGCACCCAGCTTGGCTAACAATTTGTTGGTCAACCGGGTTGGGGCCCGCATCTTGAGACCTTTGAAATCATCCAGCGTTTTGATTTGTTTGGAGGCGGTGTGGGCATAGCCTTCGTCATGCACCCAGACAGCCAAAATTTTGGTGCCGGGAAATTCTTTGCTCGCATTTTTTTGCAAATAGTCCCAAGCTGCTGAAGCGGCCACTTCGGCAGAGTTGGTTAAAAAAGGCAATTCAAACACTTCCATCGCTGGAAAACGCCCTGCGGTGTAACCAGGCAGCGTGACGACCAAATCGTCCACCCCGTCACGCACTCTGTCGACCAATTGCGCGGGTGTGCCACCACCAGACATGGCGGGCAACAACTGACATTTCACATGGTTTTTGGATTCGGCGGCAATCTTCTCGCACCAAGGGCCAATCACCCGCGTCGGCGCCATCGCAGTGGAGGGCCAAATATGGTGAAACTTCAGCACCACTTCTTGGGCGGCGGCCGTCCATGAAACCGACACACATCCAACAAACAAGACCGACAAACGCAAGTGATTCAGCATGGCTTACTCATTTATGCAGGGAAGAAAATTCAGGCCACCCTTGGGCCTTGCGAACGCAGACTATACCGGTTAGACACTGACGCGAATCTGATCCTGACAGAGCGGTGCAGCCAAATGTTGAGACATTGCCCAAGCCCTTCATCGGTGGCTAGGCCTGATCAAGTTCACCCCCGGCAATGGCTTGTGTTGGGTACTGCGCATGGCGTCGCTCAAGTTGCGTTGCGCCAAGCGTGAATGTTCGCGCATGATGGCCTCGGCACGCGCCCCTTCGCGTCGCTCAATGGCTTGCAACACTTGGTGATGCTGGTCTTGTGCCACGATCAACATATCACGCGCCTGCGGACTGTGCGCTTGGCTGACCACAAAACCGGAGGGCGAGGCGAATGGCAAACCAACGACACGCTCCCACTCACGGCGCAGCACTTGACTAGCGGCCATGTCTTGCAACAAGGCATGGAATTTTTCGTTCTGTGCGACGTAGATACCGAATGCTTCTTCGTTCAATCGGTCCACCGCCAAGAGCTGGTCAATGCGCGCCAGACAGGCACGCGCCTCGGCCAGCAACACCGGCGCGCATCCGCGCTCTGCTGCCAATCGCGCCGCCAAGCCCTCAAGCGTGCCCCGCAATTCGATGGCGTCTGACACATCTTGCTCGGTGAAAGTTCGCACCGCATAACCGCCATTGGCCAAAGCCTCAAGCAAGCCTTCTTGCTCGAGTTTCATCAATGCGGTGCGAATAGGTGTACGCGACACGCCGAGTTTGTCCACCAAAGTCAGTTCTGCAATACGTGAGCCTGCAGGCAACTCGGCCGCCAAAATCATTTCGCGCAAACGCAATTGCGCCCGCACGGCTTGCGAATGACCGGGCGCTGCTTCAGCAGAAAAAGGGGGGCGGTCTGCGGTGTTCAAAGGATGTACAAGTGTGTATTTGTGGGCAAGTCTTCGCCCAAATTGTATACATTAAGCCAAAAAAATTGGGTAAAAAGACAGATTTGATGCTTTTTTGGCCATTTATGTATACTTCGCCGCGTTCTAAGCCCCTTCTTCAACCGCCCAGGAGAATCCATGACCACGCCTCACATCCCCGCCCGCTTTGACCATGTCGGCAGCTTTTTGCGCCCCGCCTATCTTTTAGAGGCGCGGGAACAAAAAGCCAAGGGGCAGATCACACCTGAACAACTGCGCGTGGTGGAAGACAAAGCCATTGCAGAGATCGTCAAGTTTCAGGAAGACGTGGGCCTGAAGTCCATCACCGACGGCGAATTCCGTCGCACCTATTTCCATATCGATTTTCTGGAACAAATCGGCGGCGTGAAAACCGACATACCGGTCACCATCGAGCGACCCGACGGTACACAAGAACTCGCGCCACCGGTGATCCGCGTGATCGACAAAGTGCGCCATGTCAAAGACATTCAACTTGCTGACTTCAATTATTTGAAATCACAGATCGCCACCGGCAACACGCCCAAAGTGACGATTCCCTCACCGACCATGTTGCATTTCCGCGGTGGACGCGCCGGTATCAGCAAGGACGCTTACCCCGAACTTGACCCGTCTTTTTACGACGATGTGGCCAAGGCCTACGGAGACGAATTGCGTTCACTCGCCGCTGCCGGTTGCACTTATGTGCAAATGGACGACACCAACCTCGCCTATTTGTGCGACGACAAAATGCGCGAAGCCGCACGTGCGCGTGGTGACGACCCCAATGAATTGCCGCACCGCTATGCTGCCTTCATCAACAAAGTGGTGGCGCAAAAACCCGCCGGCATGACGTTGGCCATGCACTTATGCCGGGGAAATTTCAAAAGCACGCACGCCGCTGCCGGTAACTATGAGCCTGTGGCCGAGGCCTTGTTGTCCGAGATGAACATTGACGCGTATTTTCTGGAGTATGACGACCACCGCAGCGGCGACTTCCGCCCTTTGCGCTACTTGGCCATAGACAAATTGGTGGTTCTCGGTTTGGTGACCACCAAATTTGGCGCGATGGAAAGCAAAGACAGTTTGAAACGACGCATCGACGAAGCCGCCAAGCATGCGCCCTTGTCGCAGTTGGCGCTGTCACCGCAATGCGGTTTTTCCAGCACGGTGCATGGCAACAATATTGCAGTGGAAGACCAGCGCAACAAATTGCGTTTAGTGGTGGAAACTGCGCAAGAGGTGTGGGGCAACAGCTAAGCGGTTCAACGGCCTTTGAAGTTGGCGGGTCTGCGCTCTTTGAACGAAGCCAAGCCTTCTTTCAAATCGTCGGTGAAGGCCACATCTCTGAAAGAGCGCGATTCCCACTGCAAGGCTTCGCCCATGTGCATCCCAACCGAGCGGCGCACCACTTCTTTGGCGAAACGATGCGACAAAGGTGCGCGTGTGGACAGCATCTGTGCATACTCCAAGGTCTTGGCTAAGAGTTCGTGTGGCGCATAAACGCGATTAACCAATCCGATGCGGTGAGCATGGTCGGCATTGACACGCTCACCCGACAAAATGATTTCCATGGCATGGCCCATACCGACAATTTGCGGCAAGCGAATCAAGCCGCCATCGCAGGCATGGAAACCCCATTTCGCGTCTTGCAAAGCGAACTCGGCGCTGGGTGAACAAAAGCGCATATCGCAGGCCAAGGCCAACTCAAAGCCACCCGAAATGGCGAAACCATTGACCGCCGCCAGAATCGGTTTGTCAATGTCTAAGTTGCGGGTGATGCCACCAAAGCCCGGGCCATTGGTGTACTTGGCGCGAAACTCAGGCGCAGCGGCCTGTGCAAAGTACAAGGTGTAGGTTTTTAAATCTGCACCGGCACAAAACGCTTTGTCACCGGCACCAGTGATCACTGCCACTCTGGCGTCATCTTCTTGGTCAAACGTGCGCCAAACATCTATCAATGCTTCGTTTGCCGCGAAGTCCAATGAATTCATTTTGTCAGCTCGATTGATGGTGATCAATCGCACTGCGCCGTGTTTTTCGTAAGCAATATCAGCCATGTGAGGTCACCTTGAAAATGGGAATATCTGATGCAGTTTCTGCAATAGCAACTGCTTGCACGCGGTCACCGGTTTGGTCGCTTGCTTCGTGCAGCAATCGCCCTGAAATACGCATGCCGTTGTCTAGATCAATAACGCAGACATGGTAGACACCTTCGCTTTTGAAACGCATCGGAGGTTTGCGTATCGTGGTCCAACTCGCCAATATGCCGGTAGAAGTCACAGGCACAGAAGAAAACCGTCGCCCCAAACACTGGGCGCAAGCCATCGGTGAGCGCTGGGTCAAGGTCTGACAATCCTTGCATTGGTATGCCGTTAAGGCAGGCAATAAGGTAAGCGTGCTCATGCTTCGCGTCCCAAAATATGCACCGTGCAAGCCACGCCAGTGCCCCCCAAGTTATGCGTCATGCCTAGGGTTGCCCCTGCCACTTGATTGGCATGTTCACCACGCAACTGCAGCACGACTTCCACAATTTGCCCCACGCCGGTGGCTCCGACGGGATGGCCCTTGGCCAACAAACCACCGCTGGGATTGATGACGATATCGCCCTGCATACCGGTACGCCCTTGGGACGCCCAGCGACCGCCCTCGCCTCTGGGCACCAAACCCAGGTCTTCGCTGTCGATGATTTCAGCAATAGAAAAACAATCGTGGAGTTCAACAAGATCGATATCTGCGGCTTGCACACCCGATTGCTTGTAAGCCTGTTGAGCTGCATGCACCGTTGCCTCAAACGAGCATAAATCCGGATGCTGCGCAATGCGTGCTGAACCACTGGTTTGCACACTGGCCATCACCCGAATGAGCGGATGCCGTTGCGGGCTTTGCAACAGTTCCTTGGCACATACCACCACGGCAGCGGCACCGTCGCTGGGTGGACAGCAGTCAAACAATTGCAAAGGGTCGGCAATCATGGCGGATGCGCACACTTGCGCCAAAGACAAATCAGCCCCCATTTGGGCCAGTGGATTTTTCAAGCCATTCGCTTTGTTTTTGATGACGACTGCCGCAATATCTTCGCGCGTGGTGCCGTATTGCTGTGCATGTGCTCGCCAAGCCAAGCCGAACAAACCGGGGAAGGTCAAGCCACTCATGCCGTCGTATTCGTTGTCCATGGCACAGTTAAGCGCCGTCGTCATTTCAGTGGTGCTTGCATGGGTCATCGTCTCCACACCTACAACCAGCACGGCATCGCACAAACCTGTGGCGACCATCAAGCATGCGTGACGCATGGCAATACCACCCGACGCGCAAGCGCCTTCTACCTTGGTGCAGGGAATGCCCGTCAAACCCAATTGCTCGGCCACCAAGCCCGCCAGCACTTCTTTGCCATTCAATGGGCCGCTGATGAAATTGCCCAAATACACCGCACCGATGCGGGCACGGTCAATGCCCGACTGCACCAATGCCTGCGCACCTGCGTCTACCGCCAAGGCTTCAATGGAGGTTTGCGCATGTTTTCCAAAACGCGTCGAGCCCGTGCCTGCCACATACACCTGACGCATCATGCGCCTCCTTGTTTGAGTTGCTGTCGCAAAGCAGTTTTCAAAATCTTGCCGTAATTGTTCTTGGGCAAGTCCTCGACAAACAGGTAATCGCGAGGACGCTTGAACCGTGCCAAGTTGTCCAGGCATAACGCATCAAGCGCATGTGCATCTACCGATGCGCCAGGTTTGCACACCACGAATGCTACCGGTTCTTCACCCAAATCTGCGCTGGCCGCGCCAATCACAGACACCTCTGCAATGGCCGGATGGCGCAACAACACTTCTTCTATTTCACGCGGGTAAATATTGCTGCCGCCACGAATGATCAAGTCCTTGGATCGATCGCGCAGCGTGAGGTAACCCAGTTCATCCATGGAGCCGATATCGCCAGTCCATAACCACTCATCCCGGATGGCCGCAGCTGTGGCGCTTGGGTTGTTCCAATACCCCAGCATGCGGGTGTCGCTGCGGGTAACGACTTCACCAGGCTCACCCAATGGCATGTCGCGCCCGGCTTCGTCCACCACCCGCACTTCAACACCGGTACGCGGCGTTCCACAGGAAGCCAAACGCGCCAAATGCGCTGCATCTTGCGCACCCTCATGGTCTTGCTGCGACAAGCTGGTGATGGTCATCGGGCTTTCTCCTTGCCCATAAATTTGCACCATGCGCGGCCCGAACAATTCCAACGATTGCAGCAGATCCGACACATACATCGGCCCGCCGCCATAGGTGATGGTGTGTAAATTGCCCGCCGCGTTGGCCATGCCTGCGCTGGACCGCAACATGCGGGTCAGCATGGTCGGTGCCGCAAAAAATGTGACACGGGGGTAGCGTTGCAATGCCTCGAACACCACTTCCGCAGAGAATGCTTTTTCAATCACTTGATGCCCGCCATTGAACAAATGCGGCAGGCTGTACAAACCGGAGCCATGGGACAAAGGGGCGACATGCAAATGGGTGTCGCCCGCTTGTACGCAATCGATATCCGCACCGTACTGCAAACACATTTGCAGTAAATTTCGGTGCGACAACATCGCACCTTTGGGAACACCTGTGGTGCCGCTGGTGTAAAAAATCCAAGCGATGTCATTCGGGTTCATCTCGGTGATGCTCAGACTCTCATAGTTGAATAAATCTAAATAGGCACCGTCATCGACTGAAATCAATGCAGGGGCTGACGGCACGTCTGACACTGCGTTTTGCAATCCATTGAACAACGCAGAACTGCAGAACAAGGCCGAGGCTTGACAGTCCTGCGCAATCTGACGCACTTCCTTGGGATGCAATTTGGCGTTGACCGGTACCGGGCACAGCCCGGCGATCCAGCAAGCAAACAAAGTTTCAAAAAATGCTGCGCGGTTTTCCATGCAAATCATGACCCGCTGACCACGCTGTAAAGAAAGTTTACGTTTGAGCGCGGCAGCCAACGCTTGGCTGCGCTGCGCAAGATGACCGTAGGTCATGGATTGGCCACCGTCACTGAGCGCGGTCAGTCGAGGGTGTCTGCGGGCACGATGCAGAAATGCCTGAACAATATTCATGGTGGACCGATGGATAGCGTCTTAAACATGGCGTTGCTGGCAGGCCTGTTCAATGCGCATCACAGTCTAGGCGGTACCTGACTGTGCCAGTCTGTCACCCGTTGAAATGCGCTGCCTGCGCGGATGAGTGTGGCCTCATCTAAATGCGCAGACACAAGCTGTATGGCGACCGGTGTGTTTTTCACAGTGAAGCCCGCAGGCAAGGTGATGGTGGGGCTGCCGCTCATGTCAAACGGCGCGGTGAATTTGATGAGACGCGCCAACTCGGAAGGCACGGTTCCGATGACTGACATCTCTTGGGTGGTCGGTGAAGCCATGGGTTGCGCCGGTATCAACAGCAGATCGCAGTTCTGGAAAAACCCGCGCACCGCGCCGGTGAAAGCGCGTCTGCGCAACCAGATTTTTTGCATCTCTACCGCAGAAATAGAACGCCCGAATTCAATCAATCCACCCAAACCTGGCCCGTACAAATGCTTGTTTTTCGGATGCCAAGCTTCATGCGCCACCGCTGTTTCTGCGGCACATGCGGTGCCCCAATCGGCCACGGCATCTGACACGTCGGGAAAGCGCACGTGTCGCATATCGGCGCCCAGCGATTGCAATACATCGAAAGCGGATTGCACCGCTTTTTGCATGTCCGCATCCAAACCGGCGCAGTACTCGGGGTCGAAACCAATGCGCAAACCGCTTAACTGGGTGATATCACCACACACGTAATCCGGCACAGGCGCGTGCAGTGCCACGCTGTCGTCTGGGTCTGCACCTGCAATCAAACCGAGCATGTGGCCGCAGTCCATGGCGGTGCGTGCCATCGGGCCGATATGGTCCAGCGAGGCAGCCAACTCGAACGCACCATGCACAGGCACACGCGCCCAGGTGGGTTTGAGGCCGGTCACACCATTTGCAGCGGATGGAAAACGGATGGAGCCGCCGGTGTCTGTGCCGATGGCCGCAAAACACAATCCCGCCGCGACAGCCACACCAGTGCCGCTCGAGGATGCACCTGACCAATGGTCGTCATGCCAAGGGTTGATGGGGGGCGGCACATCCGGATGGTGGTCCGCAAAGGCTGCTTCGGTCATGGTGAGTTTTCCGAGCAACACCGTACCCGCTTCGCGCAAGCGCTTTACTACCGTGCCGTCGTAGGCGGGTTTGAAGTCGCGCATCATCGGCATACCGGCAGCGGTGACGATGTCTTTGGTGTAGCACAGGTCTTTCAAAGCAACCGGCACACCATGCAATGGGCTGAGTATTTGGCGACGCATGATCATGGCGTCCGCGTCACGCGCCTGCTTTAAAGCGATGTCATGCGAGACGGTGGCATAAGACAACAAGCGCTTGTCGACGCGCTCGATGCGGTTGAGCATCATTTGCGTGAGTTCCACAGACGACAGTTTTTTGCTGTGCAGCAGTCCTGCCAGTGTGTATGCGTCCAGAAAAGCCAGTTGGTCGTCAGTCACTGTGTGCCTTCTGTGGTGTCTGCTCAGGCGGTTTGCGGTGAACGCAAACCCAGCTCATCCACCATGCTTTGACGCATTTGAAATTTTTGCGGCTTGCCAGTGGCTGTGAGTGGAAATTCGCGCACGATGCGCAGATAACGCGGTGTTTTGTAATGCGCCATACGCGAGCGGCAAAATTCCATGAACTCTTCTGCTTCAGCGGTTTGACCGGCTTGCAATATCACCCATGCGGCGATTTCTTCGCCGTATTTCGTATCCGGCACGCCAAAGACTTGCACGTCCAGCACTTTGGGGTGCTGCATCAACTGGTTTTCGATTTCACGGGGAAACACGTTTTCACCACCACGAATCAACATGTCTTTCACGCGACCCACAATATTGCAATAGCCTTGTGCATCGATGGTGGCCAAGTCGCCGGTGTGCATCCAGCCTGCCTCATCAATGGCCTCGGCGGTTTGCTGCGCGTCTTCCCAGTAGGAGCGCATCACCAGATAACCGCGCACACACAATTCACCCGGCACGCCCACCGGCACCATGCGGCCATGCGCATCAATCACCTTGGCTTGCACATGCGGTTGAATGCGACCGACCGTGGACACTCGCCTTTCCACCGGATCAGATAAATGCGACTGGAACGACAACGGTGAGGTTTCTGTCATGCCGTAACCGATGGTGATTTGCTTCATGTTGAGCGTGCGCATCACCGCTTGCATGGTTTCGATCGGGCACGGGGCACCGGCCATGATGCCGGTACGTAACAAGCTGAAATCCATGTTCGCCACACCCGGCTCGGCCAGCATAGACACGAACATGGTGGGCACACCGTGCAAGGCTGTACAACGTTGTTTCAACACTGCTTTGAGGGTGGCGGCGGCATCAAAGCCTTCACCGGGGAACACCATGGCCGCACCCGCAGCAGTGCAGGTCAACACACCTAACACCATGCCGAAGCAATGGTAGAGCGGCACCGGAATGCACATGCGGTCTTCGTGCGTCAGCGCCATGGACTTGGCCGCAAAACGCGCGTTGTTGACGGTATTGAAATGCGACAGCGTGGCGCCTTTGGGGTGACCGGTGGTGCCGCTGGTGAATTGGATATTGATCGCGTCGTCCGGGTCGAGCGCGGCTGATAAATCTTTCAAGCGGGCATGTTGTGCGGGACCGGCTTGCTGCAAAAAATCTTTGAAACGCATGGCTCGCGCAGGCACTGCCTGCTTTGCAGCTTCATGGGCAGGCACAGAAAGATCGTCAAGCAAGATGACATGCTTCAAATGCTCTAACTTTAATGAGGTCAAGTCGCCGGCTTGTCCGGGTCTGTCAATCTCAGGCGCGAGTTGGCGCAATGTGTCCAGGTAATTGTTGCTCTTGTAACCACGCGCCATGACCAGCATGCGGCAGCGCACTTTGTTCAAAGCGTATTCGAGTTCGCTGCTTTTGTAAGCGGGGTTGATGTTGACCAATACCGCACCGATACGGGCCGTGGCGAACTGGGTCAACAACCATTCCAAACGGTTCGGTGACCAGATGCCAACACGGTTGCCGCGGCGTATGCCCATGGCCAGTAAAGCAGCCGCCATATTGTCAGCTTGCTGTTGCAAGTCGTACCAACTCAAACGCTGGTTTTGCGCAACAAACACGGCCGCATCCCGCGACCCGTGACGCGCCACCGCGCGGTCCAGCAGTTGCGGGATGGTCATGAAATGCAACGAGGCATCGGTGGGGCCAGCGACAAAAGACAGCGATCCCGGCGGACTCAGCCTGTGATCCGATCCACCTTTGACCCAATCTGACAGAAATGGATTGTGAGACACGTTTGCCTGTTACCTGCTGCCTGAATACTGCGCTGTGGTTTAAAAATTGTGCCAGTCACCGGCTTGCTCAAATGCATGGGCTGCGCGGTAAATGGTGGATTCGTCCCAATGCTTGGCGACCAGTTGCATGCCGATGGGTAAACCATTGGACATGCCGCATGGCACGCTCATCGCAGGGTGACCGGAGACATCCATAGGACAAGTGTTGCCCAGCATTTCAAGTGCACGTTGGATATAGAGTTTGAGCGAGGCATTCGCTGGGGGCAACGGTGTGGCTTTCATGGGCAGCGTGGGCAACAACAGCAAGTCGTAGCGAGACAAAGCATCGTCGTAAGCCTTGGCCAACACGCGACTTAAGTTTTGTGCCTTGGCGTAAAAATGGCCACGGTAATTTTTGATGAAGTACTCGCCGGCCATCATCGAGACTTTCAGCGAAGGTGACAACTCGTCGGCACGTGAGCGCCAAGCGGAATGCGCGTCCAGCAAACTGGTGGTGTACAAACCTTTCCAATTGAAACCCATGCCATTGCCGTTCATCATTTGCGCCTGCAAACCTTCGACGGCAATCGCGGTCCAAATGGCTGGGCCGTCCATGTGCATGGGCACAGATACATCTTCCACAATCGCGCCCATGGAACGCAAACGGTCAGCGGCCTGACGCACCTTGTGGTCCACATCGGGTTCGCTGTCTGCGCGGTTAAAACCTTCGAGCAACACACCAATGCGCAAACCGGAAACACCGCGTCCCAAGGCTGCGGTGTAGCGGTCTACACGCGGGCTGTATTGGCGCGGGTCCAAGCCGTCCGCACCCGCAATCACTTCGAGCAACAAAGCGTTATCCGCCACATTGGCTGTCATGGGGCCAGCATGGTCGATGGTGGCTTCAATCGGCATGATGCCGGTGTATGGCACCAAGCCATGCGTGGGCTTCATGCCATAAATGCCACACCATGATGCAGGCATGCGGATTGAGCCGCCTTGGTCACCGCCAATGGCCAAATCGAGTTCACCCGCGCCGACCAATGCGGCGGAGCCGGATGACGAACCGCCTGCGGAATAGCCGTAGCGGTAAGGGTTGTGCACCGGGCCTGCGGCATTGGTGTGACTGCCGCCAGACAAGCAAAAATACTCGCAATGCGCTTTGCCTGCGATGGTGCCACCGGCATCCAAAATGCGCGTGACCAAAGTAGCGTCCACATCGGGCACATAGCCTTCAAGGGATGATGCGCCGTTCATCATGGGCACGCCAGCGAGACACACGTTGTCTTTGAGCACCACACGTTTGCCGGACAAAGGGCCGTGGGCAGCGCCACGCACTTCGCTCTTGACGGCCCAAGCGTTCAGCGGGTTGTCTGCCGCACTCGGTTTGATGCCGGGGGTGCGCGGGTAGCGAACCGGAGGCAAGTTATCCGGCAACTGCGTGAGCCTGTCATAAGACTGGAAAGTGCCTTCCATGATTTCAAGGTATTCGGCCACTTCACGTGTAGACATGTTCATGTGCAGTGACTCGACGATGGCGTGCATCTGATCGACAGTAGGACGTTTGACAGTAGACATGATTCCCCCGAGGCCGGTGGCCTTAGATTCGATGGCGGTTGAATGCGACCGCTTGTTGGTAGAAGAAGATTTGACCGATGGACGACTGTCCGCACGCCCGTGTTCTGCACTGGCGTGAATACTTGCAGGTGCAGGTGGTGTGTGATGTGATGAATGCGATGCAGCCGGTTGGTTGTGCGCGCTTGCAGGTTTGGCAGTATGAGAGTGCGGGCTGTGGGTCATGCGCGCAGAACCCATTCCCAACAATTCACTCAAACCACCGCCGCTCAATTGACTGGCGTGCAATTCTTTGATGATGGTGCCGCGCTCGAATACCACGACGCGGTGCGCAACATCCAGCACCAGATCCAGGTTTTGTTCGACGATGATCAAGGCCAAACCGAATTCATCGCGCAGGCGGGCCAAGGTCGCGCCAATCTCTTGCACGATAGAAGGTTGTATGCCTTCGCTGGGTTCATCCAGCAACAACAACCAAGGCTTAGGCACCAAGGCCCGCGCCAAGGCCAAAATTTGTTGCTCGCCGCCGGACAAGGAGCCGCCCTTGCGGTCCAGCAACACACGCAGACGCGGGAACTGATCGACCACACGCTCGACCGATTGCTCTTCGGTTTCGCCAATGTCTTCGCGCCAGGCCATGCGCAAGTTTTCCAAAGCAGTGAGGCCCGGCAAAATGCCACGGCCTTGTGGTACGTAGCCTATGCCCATTTGCGAGCGTTGGTGAGCGGCAGAACCCGTGGCTTCTGTGCCGTCGAGTTCAATACGCCCGCCTGTGGAAGGCATCAAGCCCATGATGACTTTGAGCAGCGTGGTTTTGCCCATGCCGTTGTGGCCGACAATGCCTACCGCCTCGCCTTCGTGGATTTGCAAATTCACGCCATGCAGAACGGGTACGCGTCCATAACCGGCGCGCAAATCGGCCACTTGAAGAACGACATCAGCGCGTTCAAAACTATCGGCCATAGGATTGTGTGAATCAGCCATGCTCATTTCGCCCGGTTACCTATGTAGACCTCACGCACCTTTGCGTTGTTCATCACCGCATCGGTGGCACCTTCCATCAGCACAGCGCCTTGGTGCAACACCGTGACAGTGCCGCCCAGCATGCGAACGAAATTCATGTCATGGTCAACCACCACTACCGCGGCTTGTTGGTTGATGCCGTGGATCAATTCAACCAATCGATCCGCCTCTGCACCGGTAATGCCAGCAGCAGGTTCGTCCAGCAACACCAATTTGGGCCGCTGACACAGTACCAAACCGATCTCGACAATTTGACGCTGACCGTGCGCGAGTTCACCCACCATGCGACGCACGTGCGTTTGCAATCCCAGTTCGGCAATGACACGGTCAACCTCGGGCGATGCGCCTTTTTTGCCGTGGATTCGCCTGGCCGACAACCACAGGTTTTCCCACACGGTCAAACCATTCATGACCGAGGGCACTTGGGTTTTGATACCCACCCCCAGTTGCACAATTTCATGCGGACGCCAGCCGGTCACGTCATGGCCGCGAATGAACACACGTCCATTGCTGTGGTTGATCTGATGCAAACCTGTCATGCATTTGAACAAGGTGCTTTTCCCGGCGCCGTTGGGGCCGATCAGGCAACGCAGTTCGCGCTCGCGCAAATTGAAATTCACATTGTTGACGGCCAATACGCCGCCAAAGCGCATCGACAAGTCTCGGGTTTCAACAATCATTTCACTCATGATCGGTGCCCTGTTTTGTCTTGCTCGCTTGCGCCGCGTTGCTGTCTGCGTTCACCGCCGCGACGGCGCATGCTGTTGGAATGGGCGCGGTTCACACTGCGTTGACCATGCTGTTTGCGCCATCCCATCAAGGTCGGCAGCAAGCCCTTGGGCAATAACAACACCACCAACACCAAAATTGCGCCAATCACCAAGGAGTTATCGATAAAGGTTTGGCCACCTAGCAAAAGTTTCATGGTGCCCAACAACACAGCGCCGATGATCGGTCCCATCAAAGTGCCCAAGCCTCCAGCAATCACCCAAATGATGACCTCTACGGATTGGCCCAAACCAAACAGGGCCGGCGTGACAATTTCTGCCCAACTGGCAAACAAACACCCGGCCATGCCAGCCATGGCAGCTGACAGCGAAAAAATAGCGGTTTTATAGGCGGGCGCGTTGTAACCCAGTAACTCGATACGCGCTTCGTTTTCGCGAATGCCCAGCAAGACCCGGCCAAAAGCGCTTGACAACACCCAGCGCGACACCAAATAACACACCACCAAACAACACAAGACCACGTAATACAGCGCTGTGCCAAAGATGGGGGTAGACGGGTCCCCCGGAACGTTCAAGATAGGGAAAGCAGGTATGCCGTTGAAGCCGCCCAAGCGTGCATTGCCGATGCTGTAAGCGTCTCCAGCGGTGGCACCCATGAATTTGGCCAAGATCAACGAAAACACCAAGGTGATGACGCCCATGTAGACATCGCTGATGCGTCCGTAAAACATCATGGCGCCGATGAGTGCCGCGACAAATGCAGGCACCACAATGGCGAATATCCAAGCGGCTGTGCTTTCACCCAGGTTCATGGACGTGATGGCATAGGTGTATGCGCCCAGACCGAAATAAGCCGCATGGCCAAAACTCAAAATGCCTGCATAGCCCCACATCAAACCGAGGGACAACGCAAACAATGCCCAAATGCCCAATAGCGTCGGTGTATTGGTATCAAACACCGCCGGCAACAGCAGCAGCAAAATGAAAATGGCGATGATCCAGCCCCAGTGGGTGCGTCCGGCGCTGGTGAAGTTGGCTGCGTCTCCGATCATGGCGCGTTACGGAAAAAGCGACCCGTGATGCCTTGGGGCATGAGACGCAACAACACCACAGCAAATGCCAACATGACGATTTCGCCAATCACTGGTGTCGAACCAAATGACACTACCTGATTGATGGTGCCAAAAATCACCGAGCTAGAAAGTGTGCCGGTGATCACAGCTGCACCACCTGTGATGACGGTGATAAATGCCTTGGCGATGTAAGCACCGCCCGACGAGGGAAGCAAGCCCGTCAAAGGTGCCAACACGCCGCCTGCCAGGCCAGACAAAGCAGCACCCACAGTGAATGTCCACATGTACACACGCTTGGGGTCGTAGCCTAAAGAGGATGCGACATCGGCACTTTGCATGGCACCCCGCGCCACCAAACCCAGCCGGGTGAAACGCATCACCAGCCACATACACAAAATCAATAAGGTGGCGATACCAATGATGAACAGGTTGTAGCCGCCCATTTGAAATTCACCTAACTCGTAGCCAGGAATAGGTGCCGGCACACTGACGGCCGTGTTGCCGAAAATAAATGTCACGATGCCAACCATCAACAACGACAAGCCCCACGTGGCCAGCATGGTGTCGATCATGCGGCCGTAGAGTTGCCTCACAACAAGTCGCTCGACCAGCAAGCCCAAAATTCCCACAACCAAGGGGGCCACCACCAGCATGGCAAAGTAAACATTGATACCGGCTTTGGCGCAAGCAATCGTGGTGTACCCGCCGATCATGACGAATTCACCGTGTGCCAGGTTGATCACCCGCATCATGCCGAATACGACCGCGAGTCCGGCACTTGTCAGCGCCAAAAAAGCAATCATGTAAATGATTTCTAAAAGTACAACCGCGGCGTAATCCATCGCAACTCTCTGAAACGTGCGCGTCCCGACCCACACGGGCCGAGACGCAATCCGACATTAAATTTTTACTTCGTACTGCTTGTTGTCTTTAGGATTTTTTTGCAAATCACAGAATTGCAGCGTGTCTGAAGGTGGACGCGCTTTGAACTGCTGCTTGATGGTGAGTTTTTGGTTTTTCACTTCCATCACATTGATGTCCAAAATCGCATGGTGGGTTTTGGGGTCCAGTGTGACAGTACCACCTGGGCCTTGGATGCTGATGCCCGACTCAATGGCTGCCAGCATTTTTTCGCGGTCCAAGGAACCGGCTTTTTTGACACAAGCCGCCCACAACATGATGCCTTGGTATTGCGACACGGCAATTTCATGCACCAGCTTGGTGTTGCCAAAACGCTTGGCCCACTTGGCCAAAAAGTCTTTGTTGGCAGGGTTGGCATTTTCCTGGCTGTAGTTACCAGCGATCAAAATGCCATCGCCTTCAGCAGCAGACAGCGCCAAATGCTCGTTGCCGACACCGAAGGTGGTTGAGCACAATGGAATCTTTTTGTTCATGCCGGACGCCGCCCATTGACGGAAGAAGGACATGTGCGCACCACCGACCAATGCAGCCACCACAAACTTGGGTTTCTCTTGCTGGATTTTGGCAATAGTAGATCCAAAGTCAGACACATCGAGCGGGAAGAAACTGCTTTGAAGCACTTTGCCGCCGCCTTTGGTGATGTAGTGGGTCAACCACTTTGAAGTGATTTGGCCGTAGTTGTAATCGGCAGCCAATACATAAGCGGTTTTGCCCCATTGCTTGAGGGCCACTTCCACAATCGGCTCAACCGCTTGAGCGGGGGTGGTGCCAGTACACACAACGTTACGGTCACACACGCCGCCTTCGTACAACACGTTGTAGAAGTACAAAGAATTGGCACGGTGGAATGTCTGACGAATCGCTTCGCGGGATGCTGAAGTGATGCCGCCATGGGTGACATCGACTTTGTCGTCGCGGGTCAGTTGCTGCGCATACTTGGTGTAGAGCGCAATGTCTGATTGCGAATCGTATTGAACCACTTGGATTTTGCGACCCAGCAAACCGCCGGCGGCGTTGATTTCTTCAGCAGCCAATGTGGTGGCCATCACCATGGGCTTGCCATAGGCATCCAGGTTGCCAGAATTGTCAAGAATAGAACCAAGTTTGATGGGGGCACCTTGCGCCAACACCATTTCAAATGGGATGGTTGTGCCCAGTGCGGTCAGACCGGCTGAACCAGTTCCTGCCAAAAAATGGCGACGTGAAAAGCTCATGCTGTTACTCCTGAAAAATGAGCAAATTGCTCGTGGTTGGGAAAAAGAAAAAGTGAGAAAGAAAAAATATGTCAGGCCTTGTCAGCGCCGGAAGAAGGCTTGCCTGCGGCCGCATCAATAGCGCCGGATAAATCGACGCCGATTTGGTCACCGATGCTCTTGAGCGCAGGCAATTGCAAGGCCATGCCCAAGATGCTGTCCATGACCTGCGTGACGGGTGGCTTGCCACCACCGCCATCGCCTGAACCAGCGCCACCGGCAGAACCGCCTGCGCCGTGGGAGGCGCCGAACCCGCTGACATGGTTGATACGGATGCTGTCGATTTTTTCAATCGGACGCATCATGTGTGACATGATCTCTGGCAAGCGGTCGAGCCGGTATTGCTCAAGCTTCATATGCAAGACAGGCGTGCTGAGTGCGTTTTCTGCATCGATCAATGCGCGTGAACCTTCAGACTCAGCCAGCATGCGCGCTTTTTCCGCGGCAGCGCGCGTGTGTGTGGCCTCTGCTTCTGCTTTGGCGCGTTTTAACAAAACAGTCACTTCGGTAGCGGCATTGGCTTCGGCCACTTCCCCGGCCTCTTTCACACGCTTAACAGCCATTTCAAGTGACCGGTCTGCCACCGCACGCTCGCGATCGGTTTGAACTTTTTCTTGCGCCAAGATCACTTCGGTGCGAGCGAGTTCTGCGGCGGCTTGCGCATGCGCTTCTTCGGCTTGCTTGGCCGAAAGGGTAATGGAACTTTCCAGCTTTCTCACCTCTGAATTGAGTTGAGCTTCAATTTCAGACTTGCGCAATTCGCGCTGTTTTTCGATCTCGCGCATGCGGGTATCTTGCTCGCGGGAAATGCGGGCAGCTTCTGTAGCGGCTTGCGACTCTTCACGGGAACGCGCAGTTTGCGCATCACTTTGCGCTTTGATTTTTTCAAGCTCCAAGCGCTGGCTGATTTGCGCTTCTTCTTCCTGTTGGTTCAACAACAAGCGCTGCTTGGTGGCGTCAAGCTGCGTCTGGCGAACCGAGATATCTGCCTCTGATTCGATCTGAACCCGCTTTTTGCGGTTGACTGCAATGATCTCAGCCAAGCGGCGCATACCGACGGAGTTGAACGCATTGTTTTCATCGAGCGAAGAAAAAGAGGTCTGGTCCAATCGGGTCAAAGACACAGAGTCGAGCACCACACCGTTTTCAGCCAGATTGCCTTTGAGCAAGGCAGAAATGTCGGACACGAACTGTGAGCGCTTTTCGTGGATCTGGTCCATGGTGCGACTGGCTGCAATGGCTTGCACCGCGTCGATAAAACGACCTTCGAGCAAATTGCGCATGCCATCGGGATTGAATGCCTTGGAACCGAGCGACTGAGCCGCAGTAGCGACGCCTTCGATGGTCGGCTGCACACGCACATAAAACTCAAGCTCAGCGTCCACCCGCATGCGGTCTTCGGTGATGAGGGATTTTTCAGCGACCCGCCGCACTTCAACGCGAATGGTGCGCAAATTGATTTCGTCAATCTTGTGCAAAAACGGCAGTGACAAACAGCCGCCTGAAATCAGGGTTTTTTGCCCGCCGAAACCGGTTCGGATGATGGCTACGTCGCGACTGGACTTGCGATAAAAGTGATTAAGAAACGTAACGAGTGCCGCAATAACGACGACCAGTACAACAATGCCAAACAACCAAGCAAGAACTATCATGCAACTTCCTCAAGGGTGACACAACCAAAACTCGGGCCATTCTAGGATCAAGTTTTTTGTCGCAGTCTAAGTAATTCCCCTGTAACCCAATCGCTTTGTTTTATAGTCCGATTCACTAACAGGGTTAATAAACCTCAATCAGTGCACCGCGACCTTGTTTGGTGCTTATATAGACACAAAACTCATGTGGGTTCTGATTGCATCACAAGCCCAACAACCTCACCGCATTGCCCTTCAATATTCCGGGCATCACCTCTGGTTTGAAGCCTGCCACTTCAAAGTCTTTCATCCAACGCTCGGGGGTGATCAAGGGGTAATCGCTGCCAAACAATACCCGGTCTTTCAGCAAGGTATTGGCGTACTGCACCAAACTTTTGGGAAAGTATTTCGGGCTCCAACCGGAGAGGTCTATCCACACATTGGGTTTGTGCATGGCCACACTCAAGGCTTCATCTTGCCAAGGAAAACTGGGATGCGCCATGACGATTTGCATGTCAGGCCAGTCAATCGCCACATCGTCCAAATGCATGGGGTTGCTGTAGGCCAAACGCAATCCGCCACCGCAACGCATGCCGCTGCCTATGCCGCTGTGGCCCGTGTGAAAAATGGCGGGCAATTTGTAGGCGTTGATCACGTCGTAAATCGGCCAGACCATTTTGTCGTAAGGGTGGCAGCCTTGCACCGTCGGATGAAACTTGAAGCCGCGCACACCCTCTTCTTTGATCAAGCGCTCGGCCTCACGCGCACCCATCTTGCCCTTGTGCGGATCAATACTGGCAAAGGCAATCATCATGTCGCTGTTGTCACGCGCGGCCTTGGCGATTTCCTCATTTGGAATACGCCGACGTCCCATGTGTGACTCGGCATCCACCGTGAACATGACCAGACCAATCTTGCGTTCACGGTAATAGGCCACGGTTTCTTTAATGGTTGGCCGGCGGTCCGAGCCGAAATACTTGTCCGCTGCGCGGTCGTACTCTTCGCCGTAATTGTCAAACGGGTTCCAGCAACTGACTTCAGCGTGGGTATGAATGTCGATGGCAATAAGGTCTTGGTGATTCATGGTCGTTTAAGATTGTTTGATCAACTATAACCAGACACATGAACCCCGACCTTCACTTCGAAATGCACGACCACATTGCAGTGGTTCGCTTGAATCGCCCGACCAAACGCAATGCTTTGAACGATGCATTGATCGTGTCATTGCGCGAAGTTTTTGCACAGCTACCGGACCATGCACGTGCCGCGGTTTTGCACGGTAGCGGAGAGCATTTTTGTGCGGGCTTGGACCTGAGCGAATTGCAGTCCCGTGACGCCGGTCAAGGCATGCACCACTCTCGCATGTGGCACCGCGCTTTTGAGCAGATTCAGTTCGGCACAGTGCCGGTGGTTGCAGCCTTGCAGGGTGCAGTGGTCGGTGGTGGGCTGGAGCTTGCAGCATCCTGCCATATCCGAGTGGCAGACGACACCACGTTTTACGCATTACCAGAAGGCTCACGCGGCATATTTGTCGGCGGCGGCGGTGCGGTACGCATTCCGAAATTGATTGGCGTGGCACGCATGACCGACATGATGATGACGGGCCGTGTCTACAACGCCGCCGACGGCGAACGCGCTGGGTTTGCACAATACCTGGTGGGCGCTGGCCAAGCCTTTGACAAAGCCATGGAACTTGCGACTCACATCGCAGGCAACGCGCCCTTGACCAATTACGCCTTGATGCATGCCTTGCCTCGGATAGCCGAGCAACCATCTGACCATGGTTTCATCACCGAGTCGCTGATGTCCTCCATCACCCAAGCCGCGCCTGAAGCCAAGGCACGGGTCGATGCATTTTTGCAAGGCCGCGCGGCCAAAGTCACGCCTAAACCATGAGCCCACCTGCCCGCTACCGCGACATGCGCTACGGCATCACCCGCGTAGAGGTTCAGACACGGGAGAACGGCGTACAATATGCGCAAGCCGATGAGCCGTTGCAAACATATCCGCATCGCATGACCGACAAATTGTTGCACTGGGCGCGTGTTGCACCGGAGCGCAGCTTGATGGCCAGACGCAAACGTCTGCCCGACGGCACAACGGGTGACTGGGAACATCTGACCTACGCGCAGGCAGTGACCGCCGCACGGCGTATCGGACAAGCGTTGCTGCACAAAGGACTGAGCGTTGATCGACCTGTCGTGATCTTGAGCGAAAACAGCTTGGAGCACGGCATGATGGCGCTGGCCTGCATGATGGTGGGCATTGCTTACTGCCCGGTGTCTCCCGCATACGCCACGGTCAGTAAAGATTTTGACAAACTCAAACATATATTGCGCACGCTCACCCCGGGACTGGTGATGGCAGCAGATGCGCAGCGCTACGGCACAGCCATTGAATCTTGCGTGACAGATGATGTTGACGTGGTGTTGGTCAACGGCGAACTCAAGCGCCCTTACACACGTTTTTCTGAATGGCTGCAAACCAAGGACACGCCTGCGGTTGATGACGCCATGCATGCCACCGGTCCTGACACCGTGGTCAAATTTTTATTCACGTCTGGCTCCACCAATTTACCCAAGGGCGTGATCAACACACACCGCATGTGGTGCGCCAACCAGCAACAAATGTGGCAGTCCATGCCCGTGCTTGGCGAGTCCGCGCCCGTGCTTGTCGATTGGCTGCCTTGGAACCACACCTTTGGCGGCAACCACAATGTTGGCTTGGTGCTGTTTCATGGTGGTTCGCTCTATATTGACGACGGCAAACCGATTCCAGCGCTCATGCCTGAAACCTTGCGCAATTTGCGTGAGATTGCACCCACCGTGTATTTCAATGTGCCGACCGGTTTGGAAGCGATTGCGAACGCCATGCACACCGACGATGTTTTGCGAAAAAATTTGCTCAGCAAAGTGCGTATGTTTTTTTACTCAGGCGCTGCATTGGCGCAACCGATTTGGGACAGTTTGCATGCCGCGCAAGAGCGCGAATTGGGACAACGTATCGTCATGGGCACAGGACTTGGCATGACCGAAACCGGTCCGTTTGGTATTTTTGTACCGCGCCCGGAGGTGGTATCTGGCGACTTGGGTTTACCCTGCGCCGGATTACAACTCAAATTGGTCCCGGTAGGCGACAAAGTCGAAGTGCGCTACAAAGGACCGAATGTCACGCCGGGCTATTGGCGCGCACCGGAAGCTACCGCTGAAGCATTTGACGAAGAGGGTTTTCTAAAAAGTGGCGACGCTGTGATGTGGCGCGATGCCACAAATCCCCATGACGGTCTGCGTTTTGATGGCCGTATTGCCGAGGACTTCAAACTTGCCACGGGAACGTTTGTAAGCGTTGGGCCACTGCGTGCTCGCATCATCGCAGCTGCTGCGCCTTATGTGCAAGACGCGGCTATCACAGGTTTGAACATGAAGGAAGTCGGTGCCATGTTGTTCACCACGCCGCGCGTGCGCGAGTTGTGCGATTTGCCAGCAAGCGCGCCGCTGATTGAAGTGTTGCAGCACCCTAAAGTGCTTGCCTATTTCCAGCATCTGCTCAACGCCTTGGCCGCCCAATCCACCGGCAGCGCGAACCGGGTGGCGCGTCTGCTGTTGCTGAGCGAACCGCCGTCCATTGACGCGGGTGAAGTCACCGACAAGGGATCGATCAACCAACGCGCGGTACTCAAACAGCGCAATGCCTTGGTGCTCGCCATGTATGCGGGTTCCGTGAGTGGCCTATTGACGCCGGACTGAGTGAGATGCCTTGCACAACCCTTTATGAATTCCCCCATTGCGCACATGGTGTGCGCGCTCAACCTTGAATGAGGACCTGCATGCCTAAGCCGTCTTTTGACCCATCCCCTTTTGGCTCGCGCCGTCATGCGCTGCACACACTCGGCTTGGCTGCCGCTGCCTTGTCGCCATGGTCAGCGTTTTCGCAAACCAGCAACTTGCCGATTGACCAGGTGAAAATCATTTGCGGTTTTCCTGCAGGAGGAACTGCTGACACCACCAGTCGCCGCGTCGGTGACAAATTGGCTGGCAGTGCGTATGCCCGCCATGCTGCGGTGGTGGAAAACAAAACGGGTGCGGGCGGGCGAATCGCCATCGAGGCCGTCAAAAACGCAGCACCCGACGGCAGCACCTTGCTGTTGAGCGCCTATTCCATGTTGCTGATTTATCCGCACATCTACCGCACCCTGCCCTACGACCCGTTCAAAGACTTTGCGCCGGTGGCCATGGCTTCGGTGTTGTCGCATGGCTTAGCCGTGGGTCCTATGGTGCCTGGCTCGGTCAAATCGGTGAAAGATTTTGTGGCTTGGTGCAAAGCCAACCCAGAGCGCGCAAGTTATGCCTCGCCGGCAGCAGGGTCCACCCCGCATTTTTTGGGCGCGCTGCTCAGTTTGAACACTGGCGTGGCCATGACACACGTGCCATACCGAGGCTCGGTGCCTGGCGTGACCGATGTCATCGGCGGACAAATCGCCGCCATGTTCACGCCCCACGGCGACTTTCTGGCCAACCATCGCGCAGGGAAATTGCGCATATTGGCCACCTCTGGCAAATCCCGCTCGCCCTTCGTGCCGGAAGTGGCCACATTTGCCGAACAAGGCTTGGCCGGACTGACGGTCGAGGAATGGTTCGGTTTTTTTGCGCCTGCAAAAACGCCTGCCTCCGTGGTTGCAGCAGCGAACAGCGCCATCAACCAGTCACTCAAAGACAAAAGCTTGATAGACAGCTTGGCTCTGCAAGGTTTATTGCCTGTGGGTGGCAGCAGTGATGAGATGGCCAAGGACATGCGGCGTCAATATGACTATTGGGGCCCTGTGGTCAAGCGTATAGGCTTTACAGCCGAGTCATGACGAGCTAAGACACACTCACCTACACTCCAGCGTTTTATTCACTTTCAAGGATTGACAGATGATCACCACCGACAGCGGCTTGCAATATGACGACACCCACACTGGCGACGGCGACTTGGCGGCAGCCGGTCATCACGTGTCAGTGCATTACACCGGCTGGCTTTGGGAGAACGGTGAAAAAGGTGAAAAATTCGACTCCAGCTTGGACAGAAATGACCCGTTTGAATTTGGTCTGGGTCAAGGCATGGTCATCAAGGGCTGGGACCAAGGCGTGCAAGGCATGAAAGTCGGCGGCAAACGTACCTTGCTGATACCGCCAGACTTGGGATACGGCGCTTACGGTGCTGGCGGTGTGATACCGCCTAACGCCACGCTGGTGTTTGAGGTGGAACTATTGGGTGTGGAAGACTGATGCTTTTCAAATCGAGGCATGTTTCAGTGTCAGTTGACTGACACATTCAACAACCCGCTCTTGCCCTTACTTGGTGGCAGTGCGCATCTGGCTTTGCAGAAAATTAGGCAACCAAGTGCGTGCAGCCAAGCACAGTGAAACCTGAATTTTTTCGTCAACCGGCAACGCTGCTTCTTGCAACATGGCCAATTGATATTCTTTAGTGATTTTCATCAATTGCGACTTGAGTTTGTCATGTGATGCCGGTGTTAAATACACACTGAAAGAATTTATCAAGTCGATGGGCTCTTCAAAGCTGTAGGCAAAATAATCTGCCGATTCTCTGCGGGTCATGCGCATGATGGGGCCATCGGGAATCCAACTGAACTTTTTTGAGATAGTCAGTTTGAATTGGTTGCCGGGACTGACTTGCACCACCCCCATTTCTTCTAATCTTTGAAGCAAAGTAACCAACTCGGTTTTATTGACCTTGACCCTATTCAAAATATCTTTGAAGGTCCAAAAATACATAGCACTGACGGCCACGGCAAATAATTTTTTGTTAGAAAGTAATTCAATTTCATGTTGCTGGGTCAAATGTTCCAGCAATTGAACCGGCTTGGGCTGGAGGTTGATCAAATCTTCCAGCTTCAAACCCACCAAGCCACAGATCTTTTCGATACAACTGAGTGTGCAGTCTTGGGTCTCAAAAATGAGTTTGGTGGCCGTGACAGTCAACTGTAAGTGCTCCGCCACCTTTGTGTGGCTGATGTCTTGCGCCTGCAACTGCTTGCTCAATGTGTCAAATATGAATTGTCTGGACATGGTGAGAACCTGTGTTGTGAACCCCAGATATTAATTTTTTTTAGTTATAAATAGTCAACAAATAAACTAAATGCCGCTATTTTATTGATTGAATCTAATCCAATTTCTAGTTTCACTGAAATTTCAAGCCATTCAAACATGGCCTCTTGAATTCAGACAAACCCCTCCCAACTAAAAGCCTGTATCAAAAGTTCATCTTTCAACCGTATGTCTGACCCCCAAACCCCTCACCCGTCTGAAAACACGGGCAACACAGAACCTGTCATGGACGCAACCTCAACTCCCGCGCCTGACCCTCAGGCGTATTCCTTGGACCCGTTGGCTGATGCACAGGCCGAACTGGCCAACCTCAAAGTCGCCAATTCAGATTTGGCCGACCAGTTTTTGCGCGCCAAGGCCGAAGTTGAAAACGCCCGCCGCCGCGCCGATGAAGAAGTGTCAAAAGCACGCAAATTCGCTGTCGAGGCTTTCGCTGAAAGCTTGTTGCCGGTTGCGGACAGCCTGGCCGCCGGTTTGGCTATTGCAGACGCCACTGCCAAGCAATTGCGCGAAGGTTCAGAGGCCACCTTAAGGCAACTGAAATCTGCGCTCGAACGCCAAAAAGTGATTGAAATCAATCCCGAAGCAGGCATCAAATTTGATCCGCACCATCACCAAGCCATTTCCGTGGTTGCTGCCGAGCAAGAACCTAACACTGTCGTCACGGTGCTGCAAAAGGGCTACTTGATCGCCGATCGGGTGTTGCGCCCGGCATTGGTGACGGTTACTGCCCCTAAGTAAACAGCTTAGGCAGGTACTTACACACTTGAAATCCACCGACTTATCCACAACTGTTCAACATCACTTTAGGAAATGAATCAGCTGCCTTAGGGAGCTGATTCGCACAGGAGAAAAAAATGGGAAGAATCATTGGCATTGACCTCGGCACCACCAATTCATGCGTGGCCATCATGGAAGGCAACACCACCAAGGTGATTGAAAACGCCGAAGGCGCACGCACCACGCCGTCCATCATTGCTTACCAAGAAGACGGCGAAATTCTGGTTGGCGCGTCCGCCAAACGCCAAGCAGTGACCAACCCACGCAACACGCTGTATGCCGTCAAACGTTTGATCGGCCGCAAGTTCGACGAAAAAGAAGTACAAAAAGACATCGACCTGATGCCCTACACGATTGCCAAGGCCGACAACGGTGACGCTTGGGTGGAAGTGCGCGGCCAGAAAATGGCGCCGCCGCAAATCAGCGCGGAAGTGCTGCGCAAGATGAAGAAAACCGCCGAGGATTACCTGGGCGAAGAAGTGACAGAAGCCGTCATCACGGTACCTGCTTATTTCAATGACAGCCAGCGCCAAGCCACCAAAGATGCCGGACGCATTGCCGGCTTGGATGTCAAACGCATCATCAACGAACCTACTGCTGCTGCTTTGGCTTTTGGCTTGGACAAAACCGAAAAAGGCGACCGAAAAATCGCGGTGTATGACTTGGGTGGCGGCACGTTTGACGTGTCCATCATCGAAATTGCCGATGTCGATGGCGAAAAACAATTTGAAGTGTTGTCCACCAATGGCGACACCTTCTTGGGCGGTGAAGACTTCGACCAACGCATCATTGACTTCATCATTGCCGAGTTCAAAAAGGACTCGGGCGTTGATTTGTCCAAAGATGTGTTGGCCTTGCAACGCCTGAAAGAAGCCGCTGAAAAAGCCAAGATCGAATTGTCATCAACCACCGGCACGGACATCAACCTGCCTTATGTCACGGCTGACGCCTCCGGCCCGAAACACCTGAACATCAAGCTCAATCGCGCCAAGTTGGAAAGCCTGGTGGACGATTTGATTGAGCGCACCATCGCCCCTTGCCGCACCGCCATCAAAGACGCCGGTGTGTCGGTCAGCGACATTGACGACGTGATCATGGTCGGCGGCATGACCCGCATGCCTAAAGTGCAGGACAAGGTCAAAGAATTCTTCGGCAAAGAACCGCGCCGCGATGTCAACCCTGACGAAGCCGTGGCGGTTGGCGCTGCGATTCAAGGCCAGGTGTTGTCAGGCGACCGCAAAGATGTGTTGTTGCTTGACGTGACACCGTTGTCCTTGGGCATCGAGACATTGGGCGGCGTCATGACCAAAATGATCACCAAAAACACCACCATTCCCACCAAGTTTGCGCAAACCTTTTCCACCGCAGACGACAACCAACCTGCGGTGACCATCAAGGTGTTCCAAGGTGAACGCGAAATGGCCAGTGGCAACAAATCCTTGGGTGAATTCAACCTTGAAGGCATTCCGCCTGCTGCGCGCGGTACACCGCAAATTGAAGTGACGTTTGACATTGACGCCAACGGTATTTTGCATGTCGGCGCGAAAGACAAAGCCACCGGCAAGGAAAACAAAATCACCATCAAAGCCAACTCTGGATTGAACGAAGCTGAGATTCAACAAATGGTGAAGGACGCAGAACTCAATGCTGCCGAGGACAAGAAAAAACTGGAAATTGTGCAGTCGCGCAACCAGGCGGAAGCCTCTGTTCACAGCGTGAAAAAATCGCTGACCGAACACGGCGACAAGCTTGACGCGGGTGAGAAAGAAAAAATTGAAGCCGCTGTCAAAGAAGTCGAAGAAGCCCTGACTGGCGAAGACAAAGCGCTGATCGATGCCAAAACAGAAAGCCTGATGACGGCTGCGCAAAAACTCGGCGAGATGGTGTATGCCAACATGCAAGCCCAGCAAGCTGCTGGCGCCGCCCCTTCTGCTGAAGCAGGGGCAGACAAACCGCACGACGACAATGTGGTCGATGCCGAGGTCAAGGAAGTCAAAAAGCCCTGACCTTTTAACCCCCGCCTCGCCGCGTCATGGTCTGAGAAGATCGACGCGGCGTTGGCACTTTTTTATGCAGCACAGACATGGCCACTAAACGCGACTTTTACGAAGTTTTGGGAGTTCCCAAAAACGCCAGCGATGACGAAATCAAAAAGTCGTACCGCAAACTGGCAATGAAATTCCACCCGGACCGAAACCAGGGTGACGCCTCCGCTGAGGTCAAATTCAAAGAAGCCAAAGAAGCCTATGAAATGCTGTCTGACGCTGAAAAGCGTGCAGCCTATGACCAGTTTGGCCATGCCGGTGTAGATCCGAACATGCGCGGCCCCGGCGCTGGTGCCGGCGGGTTTGGCGGATTCGGTGAAAGCTTTGGCGATATTTTTGGCGACATATTTGGCCAAACACGCCGACAGCAAACTGCTGGTGGCCGACAAGTGTTTCGCGGTAACGACCTCAGCTACGCCATGGAAGTCACGCTTGAAGAAGCGGCGGCGGGCAAAGAAAGCGAAATTCGCATTCCGTCTTTTGACGAATGCGACACCTGCCACGGCACCGGCGCAAAAGCGGGCACTTCCCCCAAAACCTGCGGCACCTGCCAAGGTCAAGGCGTGGTGCAAATGCGCCAAGGTTTTTTCAGTGTGCAACAAAATTGTCCCCACTGTCGCGGTACTGGCAAGATCATCACGGATCCATGCACACCATGCCATGGCCAAGGAAAGATCAAGCGCCAAAAAACACTGGAGATCAAAATTCCTGCGGGCATTGACGACGGCATGCGCATACGCAGCACCGGCAACGGTGAACCCGGCACCAATGGTGGCCCCCCAGGCGATTTGTACATCGAAATTCGCATCAAGAAACACGATGTGTTTCAGCGCGACGGCGACGATTTGCATTGCGCAGTCCCGATCAGTTTCACCACTGCTGCTTTGGGTGGAGAAATCTCAGTGCCCACACTCAGCGGTGAAGCTGCTATCGACTTGCCTGAAGGCACGCAAACGGGCAAGCAATTCAGACTGCGTGGCAAAGGTATCAAAGGAGTTCGCGCCAGCTTTCCTGGCGACTTGTATTGCCACATCACTGTGGAAACACCGGTCAAGTTAACTGAACACCAACGCAAATTGCTCAAAGAGTTGGACGAGTCGCTGAAAAAAGGTGGCGACAAACACTCACCCTCAGAAGCAGGATGGGCCGACAAGCTGAAAAACCTGTTCAGCTAAACACCTGCGCAAACCACGACTGCCATGCAACCTCACACGCCGCGGCATTTGCAGACATGCTGCAACTGATAAAGCGCTCCGGTCTTGGATACGTTGCCAGTTCGTATCGATTTGGAGGGTTTACCTTCTGTGGACAACGATACAAAAAATCCTTGCTGGAGACGCGGCGAAAAAATTGCCTATGAGTGTGCGTCACATAAATGATGACAACTGCTGGGCTTCAATAACGCAGGTTATAAAAACCGGTCCAGCAATTTGCGGCTGTGCCTATCGAGCCTGGGCAAATCGCGGATCAAAAATTGCACGCCGTGCTCGTCGGCGACGATCAAAGTTTTACCGCTGATACGGCGTATGTCTTCTTCGCCGCGCAACACAAACTGTGTCGAGCCTCTGTTGGTTTGCACCGACCAAGTTGAAGGTGTGATGAAGCTGCTGACCGCGTCCACTCGTTCAATTTCAGGCATGAATTCGCGCGCTTGCAAGGCCTTGAGCACGGATTGCTGTTTTGCTTGCGGTAATTGCAATGGATGAGGCAACCACAAAAGTTCATGACCTTCGGCGCTCAATATAGACACGGCTTCATCAGGTGCGCCGATGGGAAACGCACGCACCACCACGACACCGTGGTGCAAGCCGCTGTCAATTTGCAGTTGCCAGTGGCCAGCTTCGTTTTGGGTGAGTTCAAAGTCAGCGTCACTCATACCCGTTCCTCTCTGGTAACACCCAAAGTCAAGCCGTTTTCTTCGGCTTCTTTTTGTCTGGCTTGCGCTTCGTACAAACGCCAGTAAGCGCCTTGTCGCATCAGCAATTCGTCATGCTGGCCTTGCTCGACGAGTTGCCCATGTTCCATCACCACCAGGCGGTCGGCACGGCGCAAGGTTGACAAGCGGTGGGCAATCGCGATGGTGGTACGCCCACGTACCAAGTTGTCTAGCGCTTTTTGAATTTCTTGCTCGGTCTCAGTGTCAACCGACGACGTCGCTTCATCCATGATCAATATACGCGGGTCAATCAGCAAAGCGCGTGCAATGGAAATACGCTGACGCTCACCTCCAGACAGACTTTGTCCGCGTTCGCCGACCAATGAATCGTAGCCTTGCGGCAGGCGCAAAATAAATTCATGGGCATGTGCGGCTCTGGCTGCGGCCACAATCTCTTCGCGCGAAGCCCCTGGTTTTCCATAGGCGATGTTGTCAGCGATGGTGCCGAAAAATAAAAAAGGTTCCTGCAATACCAATCCGATATGGCGACGGTAATCTGCAATGCGAATGTCTCTGATATCGGTGCCGTCTATGCGAATCGCTCCTTCGCTTACATCATAAAAGCGGCATAACAAATTCACCAAAGTGCTTTTGCCTGAACCGCTTTGTCCCACTAAGCCAATCATCTCGCCGGGGGCAATGTCCAGCGTCAAGTCTTTGATCACCGCGCGGTTGCCATAGCGAAAACCGGCATTACTGATTTGAATGCGACCCACCACTTCAGGCAAAGCCACGGGGTTCACAGGTTCAGGCACGCTGGAGACATGGTCCAAAATTTCAAAGATACGCTTGGTTCCTGCGACGGCTTTTTGTGTGTGTGACACGATGCGACTCATGGCGTCTAGCCGCGCATAAAAACGTGTGCTGTAGGCGAGAAATGCGGTCAATACACCTACCGTGACCTGATGGTGCGCAACTTGCCAAATACCAAACGCCCACACCACCAGCAAACCGATTTCAGTGACCAAGGTTACTGTTGGAGAAAACAATGACCATAAAAAATTGATTCGGTCATTGACCGCCAGATTGTGTTTGTTGGCTTCTTGAAATCGTTGTGCTTCGCGTTGCTCTTGGGCAAAGGCTTTGACCACACGAATACCCGGGATGGTGTCGGCCAATACATTGGTTAATTCAGACCAGACCCGATCAATTTTTTCAAAACCCGTGCGCAAGCGGTCACGCACCATATGTATCAACCACGCAATGAACGGCAACGGCAGCAAGGTGGCGCAGGCCAACCACGGGTCGATGCTGAACAAGATAATGGCCGTCATCAAAATCATCAACACGTCGGTGGCGAAGTCCAGTAAATGCAAAGACAAGAACACACATAAACGGTCGGTTTCACTGCCAATACGTGTCATCAAGTCGCCCGTGCGGCGACCGCCAAAATATTCCAAAGAAAGCTTCAATAAATGCTCATAGGCGGTGGACCGCAGGTCGGCACCGATACGCTCTGACGCCAAAGCCAGCACGTAGGTTTTGAACCAGCCCAATCCCCATGCAAACAATGCCGCACCCAACAAGCCCCCCAAATACATGGTGACCAAAGAGGTATCGATTTGCTGTCCATTTTGAAATGGAATTAACACATCGTCCATGAGAGGCATGGTCAGATAAGGCGGGACCAACGTGGCAGCGGTGGAGGCCAATGTCAAACAAAAGCCCAAGAACAACTGGCCTTGGTAAGGCTTGGCAAAGCGCCACAAGCGAAACAAACTCCACGAGGATGCCGGGGTCTCTTCTTGCGCCAACTCGCAACTGCGACAGTGGGCATCTGCACTGCCCAATGGGGCATGGCACACCTCACACCAAGCCTGCGCGACACCTTCGGAGTGCCCTGCCATGCGTTGGTTAAAGCGAGTCTGCAACGCACTGGCTTGAAGTTGACGACCCAATGTAAAGCGCCAATCGGCCAGTTGCTGCTGCGAATCGAGCAACCGCAAATGACCGACGCCGGCATGGTCAGACAATTCCATGCGATGTGTGTCATGCAATGACAAGCTGTGCCACGCATTTTGCGTATCGGGCTCACACCAAAGCAGCCGTTCACCCGTAAGAACCAGCAAGCTGTTGGCGAAATACAATCGTGCATCGAGGTCAACCTCCAGCCAAGCTAGAACGTTTTCTTCTGATGCCAATTGAAGCTGCAGTTCCCGACGCCACGAGGCTGGCACATCCAGCAGCACTGGCGCAACTTGAGAGGGAATATTCATTCTTTTTATGATGACCTGCAGTGAAACCATTCTAACCCCGCGTCACTCTTGGTCTTTTACTCCGCATGCATAAGTCTTACCCCTACCCATGACATTTCCTGATATCGCCATTTTGCGTATGCGATATTTGCGCGGCCCCAATGTATGGACTTACCGACCCGTTATTGAAGCCTGGGTTGACTTAGGCGCGTTGGAAGACCACCCCTCACACACATTGCCCGGTTTTGTTGAGCGGTTAAATACTTGGTTGCCCGGCATGATTGAGCACCGTTGCGGTGTCGGTGAACGCGGCGGTTTTTTGCAGCGTCTCAACGAAGGCACATGGTGTGGACACATCATGGAACATGTGGCGATTGAATTGCAAACCTTGGCGGGCATGCAAGTCGGTTTCGGTAAGGCCCGAGAAACCAGTCAACGCGGCGTTTACAAAGTCGTGATCCGCACCCGTCAAGAGGAAGTAGGCAAAGAAAGTATGAATGCCGCCCGGGACTTGGTCATGGCCGCTATCAACAACACCGGGTTTGACCTCAAAGACACAGTCAGCAAACTCAAAAGCTTGGTCGATCGCCTGTGCCTGGGGCCAAGCACGGCATGCATTGTGGATGCCGCCACCGACCTTCGCATCCCCTCTATCAGGCTGACCTCTGGCAATCTGGTGCAACTGGGCTACGGGTCGTTACAACGGCGCATTTGGACGGCTGAAACCGATCGCACCAGCGCCATCGCTGAAAGTATTTCCAGCGACAAAGACCTGACCAAATCTTTACTCAGCCAATGCGGTGTTCCTATTCCCGCAGGTGAGGTGGTCAACTCCCCCCATGAAGCGTGGGCAGTGGCGCAAGACATCGGTCTGCCAGTTGTTGTCAAACCCACCGACGCCAACCATGGGCGTGGCGTGGCGCTGGACTTGCGTCATCGTGAAGACATCGAAGCCGCATATTTGGTGGCGCAACGCGAAGGCACCGATGTCATGGTCGAGCGTTTCATACCTGGCGATGAACACCGCTTGCTGGTGGTCGGCAACCAAGTCGTGGCGGCCTCGCGCGGCGAAACCGCACGCATTATTGGCGACGGTGTGCACACGGTTGAAGAATTGATTGAATTACAAATCAACGCTGACCCACGGCGCGGCGAAGAAGAAGACTTTCCTTTAGATACCATTCGTTTGAAAGACCTGCCAACTGCGGTGCTGGAGTTGCAGCGCCAAGGCTTGACGGCAGACAGCATTCCCGAGAAAGACCGCGTGGCTGTAGTACAGCGCACCGGCAACATGGGCATAGACGTGACCGATCTTGTTCATCCAGACGTGGCTGCGGTGGTGGTACTGGCAGCGCGTGTGGTGGGCTTGGACATCGCCGGCATCGACCTGGTCGCGCAAGACATCAGCAAACCCTTGTTGGCACAAGGCGGGGCCGTTGTTGAGGTGAATGCAGGACCTGGTTTGCTCATGCATTTAAAGCCCGCCATCGGACAGCCCCGGCCTGTGGGTCAGGCCATCGTGTCGCATTTGTTCGAGCCGCAACAAGCCACACGCATACCTGTGGTTGGCATCATGGGACGCAACCACACCACCGAACTGGCGCACCTGGTCAACTGGTTGATTCATCTCTCAGGGCGACGCACAGGACTGGCGTCAGCACGCGGCTTGTTCATGGACCAGCGTCTGGTGGATCCCAAAGACGCACGCGTGTTTGAAGCCAGCCAACGACTTCTCATCAACCGAGCCCTAGATGCAGCCGTGTTTGAAAACACGCCGCTGCAAGTGCTGGAAGAAGGCCTGCCCTACGACCGCTGCCATGTCGGTGTGCTCACCGACATGCCGGACCACAGCGGCTTGGCAGACCACGACATCCTCACGCCCGAGCAGGTACGCAATGTGGTGCGTACCCAAATCGATCTGGTGTTGCCCGAGGGTGCTGCTGTGTTAAATGCCGAAGACGAAGCTGTGGTTGAACTGGCAGAGTTGTGCGACGGCGAAGTCATTTTTTATGCCGCTGACCAACACAATGCGCATATACAGCAGCACCTCGCCAAACAGGGGCGCGCTGTGTTTTTTTCAAACGGTCAGGTGATGTTGTCGCGCGGCACACATGAACAAAGTTTGCTGCAACTGGATTTCCCGGCCATCGCCAAACACCTGAGCGACGGCACTCTCAGCCTGCCCAACCTGCTCGCTTCTGTTGCTGTCGCTTGGGCGCTGGACATGACACCCGACTTGATTCGCGCCGGCCTGAAAAATTACGGGCAACCGTCTGCGATTGCCAATGTAGCTTTAGCAAGGATGAAAGCCTGATGGAAGTCACCCGCATTCGCGCATTGCGCGGCCCTAACCTGTGGACCCGCCATACCGCCATTGAAGCCATGGTGCGATGCGCACCCGGCCTTGAAAGCGACCTCAGCGCCGACCAGCAAGCTTTTGAAAAACGCCTGCGCCATTTGTTTCCCGGCTTAGGCCGTTTGCAACCCGGTGAACGCGACGCACACCTGAGCATGGCGCACGCCCTCGAAGCTGTGGCGCTGCATTTACAAATTCAAGCCGGTTGTCCGGTCACTTTCAGCCGCACCACAGCCACGCCCGAAGAAGGTTTGTTTCAAGTGGTGGTGGAGTTCACGGTCGAGCAAGTCGGCAAACTCGCCATGCAACTCGGTGAGCAACTTTGTCTGAAAGCTTTCGATGCCAAGCAATTTGATGTGGATAAGGCTTTGCAAGAATTGCAAGAGTTGGATGAAGACATTCGCCTTGGTCCATCAACTGGCGCCATCGTCGATGCAGCATTAGTCCGCGGCATCCCATACCGTCGACTCACTGACGCCAGCTTGGTGCAATTTGGTTGGGGCAGCAAACAACGTCGCATACAGGCAGCAGAAACGGATGCGAGCAGCGCCATCGCAGAATCGATTGCGCAAGACAAAGAACTCAGCAAAAAAATGCTGCAAGCTGCCGGTGTACCGGTACCGCTGGGCCGCCCTGTGAAAAGCGCAGAAGACGCTTGGTCAGCAGCACAAGAAATTGGCTTACCCGTGGTGGTCAAACCACGCGATGGCAACCAAGGCAAAGGCGTGGTGGTCAACATCCGTACCCGCGAAGAAGTCATTCAGGCATACAACACCGCGCTCGAATACCGTGACGACATCATGATCGAGAGTTTTCTGCCAGGCAGCGATTACCGTCTGCTGGTGGTCGGTGACCGAATGGTCGCCGCCGCACGCCGTGAACCGCCGTTGGTGGTGGGCGACGGCACATCTTCCGTGCGTCAACTGGTTGAGAAAGTCAATTCAGACCCGCGCCGTGGCGACGGTCACGCCACATCTCTTACCAAAATCCGTTTCGACGACATCGCGCTCGCACGATTGAAAGAACAGGGCTATGACGCAGACAGCATCCCCTCGAAAGGGACGCGTGTGGTGTTGCGCAATAACGCAAATTTATCTACCGGGGGAACTGCCACCGATGTTACTGACGATGTGCATCCCGAAGTGGCCGCGCGTGCGGTCATGGCTGCGCAAATGGTTGGGCTTGATGTGTGCGGTGTGGATGTGGTGTGCGAATCGGTCATCAAACCTCTGGAAGAACAAAACGGCGGCATCGTCGAAGTGAACGCGGCACCGGGTTTGCGCATGCATTTGCAACCCTCTTTCGGCAAAGGTCGTGATGTCGGCAGCGCCATCATCGACACCATGTTTGCGGCGGGTCAAGACGGACGTATTCCCGTCATTGCTGTGACAGGCACCAATGGCAAAACCACCACAGTGCGTTTATGTACCCATTTGCTCAAAACCAGCGGTTTGCGCGTGGGAATGACCAACACCGACGGTGTGTACGTCAATGGACTGCAACTTGACACGGGCGACTGCAGTGGCCCGCGCAGTGCTCGCAGCGTGTTGATGCACCCCGATGTAGATGCTGCAGTGCTCGAGACGGCGCGCGGCGGTATGTTGCGCGAGGGACTGGCGTTTGACCGCTGCCACGTCGCTGTGGTCACCAACATTGGCTCGGGTGACCACCTTGGCTTGAACTACATCAGTACGGTTGAAGACTTGGCGGTGCTCAAGCGCGTCATTGTGCAAAACGTGTCACCCCAAGGCATGGCGGTGTTGAACGCCACCGACCCGATGGTGGCCGCTATGGCCCACAACTGCCCCGGGCAAGTGACCTTCTTTGCGGTTGACCCACATCACCCTGTATTGGCCACGCACCGCGCCCAAGGCAAACGCGTGTTGTATGTGCAAGATGGTCACGTCATCGCGCAAGAAGGCTCTCAACAAATTCGCATCTCCTTGCAAGAAGTCCCATTGACGCAAAACGGCGCCATCGGTTTTCAAGTGGAAAACGTGATGGCTTCCATCGCCGCAGCTTGGGCAGTCAATCTTTCGTGGGCGTTTATTTGCCAGGGCTTGTCCACCTTTGTCAGTGATACACAGGCGGTCCCGGGACGCTTCAATATGTTCAGCTATAAAGGCGCGACCATCATTGCCGACTACGGCCACAACCCGGACGCCATCAAAGCGCTGGTACAGGCCGTCACCAACCTGCCCGCCAAAGAACGCAGCGTGGTCATCAGCGGTGCTGGTGACCGGCGCGACGAAGACATACGCGAGCAAACCCGCATCATCGGCGATGCGTTTGAGCGAGTGGTGTTGTTCGAAGATGCGTGTCAACGCGGCCGTGCCAACGGCGAAGTGATCGCGCTGTTGCGACAAGGGTTAAAGGACGCCAGCCTGACGCGTGATATTGCGGAAATACACGGTGAATTCATCGCGATTGACCATGCGCTGTCAAAACTCAAACCCGGTGATTTGTGTTTGATATTGATAGACCAAGTGGAAGAAGCGCTGGCACATATCAATAAGCGGGTAGCTGGGCAGTTTTAATGTGTCATTGTTTTGGGCTACCAAGCTTTGCGCCCCAACAGTCACGAACCACCCACTGCTTGGGTGCCCAATCCTGGGTGAATTCATAGGTGTATTGACTGACACCCACCCACGGGCAAATCCAGTACATTGGCGCCAACAGGAGACCCATCACAATGCAACGCAGAAACTTTCTCACCCGAAGCGCCCTTGGCGCGACTGCCGCAACCGCTTTGGCCGCCCCGGCCATCGCTCAATCTGCTCGCCCCGATATCCGATGGCGCTTGGCCTCGAGCTATCCAAAATCTTTGGACACGATTTACGGTGCGGTCGACATGATGTGCAAACGCGTCGGCGAATTGACGGGGGGACGTTTCAGAATCAGTCTGCATGCTGCCGGTGAATTGCTGCCTGCGTTGCAAGTGCTGGACGGCGTGCAAAACGGCACCATCGAAGCCGGTCACAGTGCCAGCTATTTTTATATCGGAAAAGACCCGGCGTTTGGCTTTGGCACCGCCCTACCCTTCGGCATGGGCACACGCGCACAAAACGCATGGATGTATGTGGGCGGCGGCATCGAATTGCTCAACGAGTTTTATGCCAACTACGGCGTCACCGCCATGCCTGTGGGCAACACAGGCGCACAAATGGCAGGTTGGTACCGCAAGGAAATAAAGACCGTGGCCGACTTCAATGGGTTGAAAATGCGCGTGGGTGGTCTGGCTGGCAAAGTATTGGCCAAACTCGGCGTAGTGGCGCAACAATTGCCTCCCGGTGATCTGTACCAGGCACTGGAAAAAGGCGTGATCGATGCAGCCGAATTTGTCGGACCGGCAGACGACGAACACCTCAGCCTGAACAAAGTGGCGAAATACTATTACTACCCAGGATGGTGGGAGGGCTCAGCAACGCTTTCATTGTTTATCAATCAAAAAGCATTGAATGCATTGCCGGCCGAATACAAAGCGGTGTTGAAAATCGCTGCCGCCGAAGCCAACCAGTGGTCTACCGCCAAGTACGACGCCACCAACCCTGCCGCCTTGCGCCGACTCATCAGCAATGGCGCACAACTCAAACGTTTCTCCCCAGAAATATTGCAGGCCTGCTACAAGGCCAACCAACAATTCATGACCGAGATGATCGACACCAGCCCGGCGTTCAAAAAAATACATGCGCCGTGGTCCAAGTTCAGAGACGAGTATGTGCTGTGGTCGCAGTTTTCTGAAATGCCGTTTGACAGCTTGATGGCGACGGGCAGAAAAGGCTGAACAAACTGTTGCGGTAGACACATCAGAAACGCCAATACCGTTTGTCTAAATCCCGTTGACACAATACCTCTTGCGGTTGATCACTGCGCCAATGCATGGCGCCGCAACTGGGTGAATACAACATGCGGATGCCACGCTGCTTGTATCGATCTACCACCACCGCTGCAGGGTGGCCATAGCGATTGCGGTAGCCGTGTTGGAACAAGGCCCAACGCGGTTGCACCGTGTCTATGAAACCTTCGGTGGATGAAGTTTTACTGCCATGGTGCGGCACCAGCAACACATCGGCCCTGAGTGCATCACCCATGCGTTGCACCAAGCCCTGTTCCTGCAGCGCTTCAATGTCAGCTGTCAGCAAAACCGTTTGCCCTTGGGCATATATGCGCAACACACAACTGCGTGCATTGGGGCTGAATGGCTTGTTGTAATCGCTGGCTAACGGGTGAACAAATTCAAACGCCACACCCTCCCATTCCCAGCGTTGTCCAGCGCTGCATTGCTGCATGTCAAGCCGTTGCGATAACCAATGCTCATGTGTGATGGAAGACCAGACCATGGCCTGTGAATACTGCGCCTTGAGGCTTAACACGCCACCAGTGTGATCGCTGTCTTGGTGGCTCAGCACCAAGGTGTCAAGGCGCTCGTCCATGTGCTGCAACACAGGCAGCAACACACGTTGTCCCGCGTCACTGTCCACGCCAAAACGCGGGCCAGTATCGAACATCAGACTGTGTTGCGCGGTTCGCACCAGCACCGCATTGCCTTGTCCGACATCTGCAAACAACAGTTGAACCGAGCCATTTTCGGGACGCGGCGATTGCCAGAACAACATGGGTAACCAGCATGCCAATGCAACTACCCGTGCGACTAACTGCCGATAACGAATCCACACCGCAGCACCGACCAGACCCAATAAACCCAACCACCAAGGGGGTGCGGCGCTGCGCCACACTGCCCACGACAAAGATGCCAAGGGTTCCAGCATGGCCATCAGCGCTTGCAAGGCCAAACCACCGACTTGCCACAGTGGTGACCACAGCAAACCGGCAAAGGCCAAAGGCGTGACCACCAGCGTGACCCAAGGAATGGCCAACAGATTGACCCCGAGGCCCACCACACTGACCTGTTGAAACAACCACAGGGTCAGTGGTGTCAGTGCCAGTGTCAGCCACCATTGCTCACGCCACAGTTGTTGCAAATGGCCTTTGACACGCTGCCACGTTGAAGGCAGCACAAAACCGGTCGCTACCGTTGCGCGAGACTGTTGCGGCATCAAAAACAACACGCCCACCGCCACAAAACTCAACCAAAACCCGGGCTGCAACAACGCCCACGGGTCCCACACACCGACCGCTGCGGCCGCCAAAAACCAGCACTCCCACACCGGCCAGCGACAAGCCCGCCACTGCAACAGGCTGACCACCGTCAACATGCACACGGTTCGTTGCGCAGGCACGCCCCAACCGCTGAACAATGCATAGACCCACGCAAAGCACAATCCGCCCCATAAGCCCGCCAGAACCGCCGGATAACGCAAACACCACGAACGACCCAGCAGATCGCTGTGGCGCCACAGGGCACTGACCAAACGCCTCGCAATCACCGCCCATAGGGTGATGTGCAAGCCTGAAATACTCATCAAATGGGCAATGCCTGTGTGCCGAAAAAGCTCCCAGTCTTTGGCAGTGATGCTGGACTGATCGCCCACCAGCAATGCAGCCATTTGCCCCGCCCAACGGCTGTCGCTGACTGCACGGTAAATGGCCTCGCGGGTGGACTGTCGCCATTGCTCCACCAAGGCGTGCCAAGTGCTTCCCAAGCGCTGCGGTAAGTTTGCCTCGCGCACGTGGCCGCTGGCTTGCAAGCCTTGCGACCACATCCACAATTCGGCATCAAAACCACCCGGGTTGACCAAGCCATGTGGGCGTTTTAGTCGCACGGGCAAACGCCAGCGTTCTCCGGCCCGCAGTGCGGGCAAAGCCTTGGCTTCGCTATCAAAGCCGCCGCTGTACCAACCCAGACTGAGCGAATCTGGCAATTGCACTGGATTGCCATCGTCGTGACGCGTGGCATGCTCAAGCTTGAACATAAAACGAATGCCATCGGCCCTGGTCTGCGGCATCTCTGCCACCACACCAGTGACCCATAAGTCGACCCCTTCGAGCGCCGGCAACAACGCTTGCTGTTGAAAATTCGCCGCCCGCCAACCCGTCAAGGCAAATGCCATGCACACGACGCACACCATACGAAAGCACACAGGGCGATTGAGGCAAACCAGGCGGTGACCTGTCAGACAGTGGCTGACCAACCAAGCGCTTGTGCTGACAACACATAGCGCTGCGTAATGGCCCAATGGCCAAAGTGCAGGTTGAAACAGTTGGAGAAAAGTACCGGCCAACCAAGCGAGTAAGCCAGGGGCGGGACCGCCAAGTGCGCGCAAGCTGATCCTTTCATGCCCGACGGATATGTGCCGTACAGACATCCCACTCTAGCGGTGGGGGTCAGGATTGAGCGCTAGTGCAAATCTGTTTTTTCAAGAGAGAAAGATACGAACCCGGACGAATCGCCGCGTCGCGCGGACGCCAATCTGCGGCTTCGTAAAAAGCCACCTCTCGCCCTTTGCCATCCGCTCTGGCGTAAAAACTTTCAGAGAGCTTGACGAAGGAATCAGTTTTGCAATTGATTCGCCAGCGCGCCATGGAAGACTGGTATTCCTCGCCATTGGGCGCTTTGACGCCTTTGGCGGTCAATAGGGTCATGGTCCAAGCGATACGGCTCACATGAACAGCACGCACTGAGTCCTTATCCCACACATAAGTAATGTCTTCGTCTTTCATCAACTCGGTCCATTCGGCCTGTGCATTGCCTACAGCCATGCCGCTCAGCCAAACAACTGCCACAACGCTGCGTAAGAATGAAAATAATTGCATGCCTGTTACATCGACCCGGGCCGAAGAAACTTGATACCAGTAACGGTTACTGTTCAGATGCGGCGGGCAGGCTTTTGGCCGCCTCGGCTTTGAGCAAAGCCTCTCGTATTTTGTCTGCTCGTGCCAGTTCTTCCAAAGCGCGGTCCACTTTGGCCAATGCCGCGGCTCTGACCCGCTCAGCTCGCGCGAGTTCGGCCTTGGCTTGCTCTTCTTTGAGTTTGTCAGCGCGCTCTTGTGCTACTTTGGCACGTTCGGCTTTCAGTTGTTCTGCCTTGGCTTTTTGTAACTTGCGTAGTTCTTCTTTGTCCAACGCAGCTTTGGCCTGCTCTTGCTTGTTTTTTTCTGCACGATCTGGTGCGGCATTGGCACGCTCATCCTTGGCCGGTTCGGCTTCGCTCATTGCCGGTTGGGCGGTTTCAGCCGGTTCATGACCAGCGTCTCCATGACTTTTGACAGCTGGCAAGGGCGTTGCTTTGATCGGCTCAATGCGATGAACCAGAACCGATGCTGCAGTGGGTTTGGCCGGTTGGGGGGCCGTGCTGGCAGGCGCAATAAGTGCAACAGCAGGCGCATGGTCTTTGCTGTCGTCATGGGTATCGTGCGCAGACGGCGGCACAGGGGTTGATGGCGATACGGCAACCGGCGCAGGTGCAGGTGCAGGTGCAGGTGCAGGTGCAGGTGCAGGTGCAGCGGCTTGCGGTAAGGGCACAGCGGGTAAGGAGACTTTTGGGCTGACCGGTGCAGTTTTCAATGACGGGTCTTCCACACTGTTGTCGGCGGTTCGAACCACATTGGCTGACACGCTGTTGGTGTCTTGAGTTTTGGGCAAAACGCGCAATGGGTAAAACAAATAGCCACGCTCTACCAAATTTGTTTCCAAGGGTCCGGCAATCACGCGCCCCTGATCATCAACTTCATTGGCCACGGCTATGTGTGAGGCAAACGCTGCCCATAAAGCCAAGCACATCGCGTGATGGCGAAAGTGAATTAAAGGTGTTTTCATGGTGTGCATGCCTGTTTGATAAACCATATCGGCGTTCTTAAATCGGATTGTTCAGCCAATACTTGAGCCAAGCAAGTGCAAAATGCCCTAAACACCGCGCAGAATGGCATGACCATGCAATGCGCATTCTTTTTGATTCATTTTTAAGGACTCCCATGGCGATTCACCAACGACTCAAAGAACGAAATATCCAACTGCCCGACGTTTCTGCCCCTGCCGCAGCTTATGTGCCTTATGTACAAACCGGCAACTTGCTGTTTGTCAGCGGTCATATTGCCAAAAAAGAGGGCAAGCCTTGGGTCGGTCAACTCGGCACGAACATGGACACCGTCACCGGCAAGCAAGCAGCAGAGTCCGTTGCCATTGATTTGCTGGGCACCTTACAAGCGGCCTGCGGCGGCGACTTGTACAAACTCAAACGCATAGTCAAAGTCATGAGTCTGGTCAATTCAAGCAGCAGTTTCACCGAACACCATTTGGTCACCAACGGTTGCAGCGAACTGCTGGTGCACATTTTGGGTGAGGCAGGCACACATGCACGAAGTGCGTTTGGTGTGGCCCAATTACCTATGGGCGCTTGCGTAGAAATTGAATTGGTGGCTGAGCTGCAATAAGGCGGCTCAACGCTTGAACAGGCCGCCCAGACGGCCAAACAATCTGCCCAAATCGTCCACGTACAAATACACCACCGGAATCACCAACAGGCTGAGAAAGGTGGACGTGATCAATCCACCGATGACAGATACTGCCATCGGCGAGCGGAAACTTGGATCTGAAGCGCCCCAGCCTGCGGCAATCGGAAACATACCTGCACCCATGGCAATGGTGGTCATGATGATGGGGCGGGCCCGTTTTTCACAGGCGTCCATCAGTGCGTCAAAACGACTCAAGCCATCACGCTCAGCAACGATGGCGTATTCAACCAGCAAAATAGAATTTTTGGTGGCCACGCCCATCAGCATGATTAATCCGATGAGCGAAGGCATAGAGAAACTCTTGCCCGTCAATAACAAAGCCACAAACGCACCGCCAATGGACAAGGGCAAAGCCGCCAAAATGGTGATGGGATGCAACACACTTTTGAACAACAGCACCAGCACCAAGTAAATACACAAAATACCGGTCAACATCGCCACAGCAAAACTGGAAAAAAGCTCTTCCATCACTTCTGCATCGCCCACTTCAACCAAACGTATACCGGGCGGCAGTTGTTTCACTGAGGGCAAATTTTTCAACGCTTCTTTGGCGTCACCCAAGCCCACTCCCGAGAGTTCAATTTGGAATTGGATATTTCGCTCACGGTTGTATCTGTCAATCACCGCCGGGCCGCCGCTGGGTTCTAAACGCGCCACTTCAGCCAGCAAGACCGGTCCGCGTGCACCGGGAACGGTCAAGCGCCCCAGCAACTCTAAATCCTGCCGGGCGCTGTCAGCGAGTTTGACCATGATCGGCACTTGGCGTTGTGCCAAATTCAACTTGGGCAGTGCCACGTTGTAATCCCCCATGGTGGCGATGCGCAAGGTTTCACCGATAGCGGCGCTGGTCACGCCCAGATCGGCGGCACGCGCAAAGTCCGGCAACACCGCAATTTCCTGGCGCACCAAACTGGCACTTGAAATAACCGACCCCAGTCCAGGTATGGCGCGTAATTCACGCTCAAATGCAGTGGCGGTTTCCTGCAAGACTGTGGGGTCATCGCCCGTCAACATGACCAGGTATTTTTCGCCGGATGCACCCAGCCCGACCTTGGCCCGCATGCCCGGCATATCAGACAACATTTGGCGTATTTGTTTTTCGATCACCCCTTTGCGCGGCCTCTCGCCTCGCTCTGTCAATTGGATGGTCAGTGTGGCCATGCGGGTTTCGGCACTGGCCTGGGGCATGCTGGGGTCTGACCCTGCGGAGCCGCCGCCGATGGTGGTGTAGACCGATTTGACCTGCGGCAAGTTGATGACACGTTGGCGCACTTCTTCAGCGGTTTTTTCGGTGAACGCCAGCGATGTACCGGGCGGTAATTCGATGCCTACCTGCGTTTGTGAGTTGTCATCAGGTGGAATAAAACCGGTGGGCAACAAGGGGATCAGGCTGAGCGAGGCGATGAAAAAAGTGGCAGCGCCCAAAGCTGTCCAAAAGCGGTGGTTCAAACACCAACGCACCATGCGCAAATAAGTAGGCATCCAAAAAGGCACCACGACCGGTTTGTTCGATGGCTTGAGCATGTAAGCGGCCATCATGGGCGTGAGAATTCGCGCCACCACCAAGGACGCGAACACGGCCAGCGCAGCCGTCCAACCAAATTGCACAAAAAATTTGCCCGGCACTCCGCTCATGAATGCAGTGGGCAAGAACACCGCCACCAAGGTGAAGGTGGTGGCAATCACAGCCAGTCCGATTTCATCGGCCGCTTCCATGGCCGCGGCAAAAGGCGTTTTGCCCATGTGCAAATGCCGCTCAATGTTTTCAACCTCAACGATGGCGTCATCCACCAAAATACCCACCACCAGCGACAAGGCCAATAAGCTGATGACGTTGATGGAAAAACCCAGATACCACATACCAATGAAGGCGGGCAACACTGACAGGGGCAAGGCCACCGCAGACACAAACGTGGCGCGCAAATCGCGCAAAAACAACCACACCACCAGCACTGCCAGCAAAGCGCCCTCGTACAACAAAATCAAGGACGCGTTGTATTCGTCCTTGACCGGAGTGACAAAATCAAATGCCGTGGTGATGGTCACATCCGGATGGGCCGCGCGTAATTCTTCCAATGCTTTGAATACCCGCGCCCCGACATCTACCTCGCTGGCACCTCGACTGCGTGCGACCTCGAAACCAACCACCTGCTTGCCATTCAAATAAGCGGCCGAGCGCTTTTCTGCAAAGGTGTCGGTCACTGTCGCGATGTCGCTCAATCGAACACGGCCACCCTGTCCAACCGCGATCACAAGGTCGGCCAATTCAGCGGCAGAACCCACGGTGGCCAAGGTACGCAAAGGCTGTTCACTGCCACCCAAATCGGTGCGTCCGCCAGCGCTTTCACTTTGCACTTGGCGCAATTGGCGCGACACATCGGCGGCGGAAATACGCAAGGCTTGCATGCGAACTGGATCGAGCGCGATTTCAACCTGCCGCTGCACACCTCCCACCCGATTGACAGCACCCACCCCCTTGATGGAGAGCAATCGCCGGACCACTGTTTGGTCGACAAACCAGCTCAAACCTTCTTCATCGAAGTTTGGTGAAGTGATGGTGAACGCCAATACCGGTCCACCGGTGAAGTCGAGTTTTTTGACAACGGGTTCGAGCAAGTCACTTGGCAAGTCGCTGCGCGCCAAATTAACCGCTGAACGAATTTCATCCAAAGCCTCTTGTATGGGCTTTTCAATCCTGAACTCACAGGTGATCAACACCGAACCGTCTTGCACCTTGGTGTAAATATTTTTCAAGCCTTGCGCAGACACCACCGCATTTTCAATTTTGCGCGCCACCTCTGTTTCCATTTGTCCGGGCGAAGCGCCAGGCAGGGATGCGGTGATGACAATGGTGGGCAGGTCAAGATCGGGAAAGTTTTGTACCTTCATGCTGTTGAAGGACAGCAAACCCGCAAAACTCAGCAATACAAACAGCACCACGCCGGGCACAGGGTTGCGAATGGACCAGGCGGACACATTCATGGCACGACTTTCACCAAGTCACCTGCCGTTAAAAATCCGGCACCGCGCACCACCACATTGGCATCCAATGGCAAACCTGACGTGATTTCGATCATGTCACCTTGCCGGCGGCCGACAGTCACCTTAAGCAATTTGACACGCTGGTCTGGACCGACCACATACACTTTTTGGAACCCGTCGCGCACCACCAAGGACTGCTGCGGCACCAACAATGCTTTGGTGCTGCCAAACTCGAATTCACCGCGCACAAACATGCCGGGCTTGAGCAAGCCTTGCGCCGAGGCCGGCAAATCCACATAGACCATACCGGTGCGGTTTTGTGCATCCACAGTGGGTGCGAGCATCCGAACTTGGCCACTGACTTCGGCACCGCTGGCCACGGTGATACGAACTTTTTGGCCGGGTTTGATTCTGAACAATTCGTTGGATACCAGGTCGGCACGCCACTCTAAGCGGTTGCCACGAATCAAGCGAAACAATTCACTGCCTAAGCCGACGACCGAACCGACACTGGCGGTGCGCGATGAAATGACGCCGCTGTCAGGGGCATGGACCTGTGTTTGCTTCAACCGCAATTCGATGGCCGCCAGGTTGGCCTGGGCTGACTCCACGCGGGCCTGGGCAGTGGCTTCGGCGGTGACGTCTTTGTTGTATTGCTGCGCGCTGATGACGCCGCTTGGCTGCAAGGCGCGGGCACGGTCGGCATTGGCTTGCGCTTCTGAGGCCACGGCACGGGCTTCGTTCAGCGCCGCCTTGGCTTGGTTGATTTCTGCCAGTACCGATTCGTTGGCAAACACCGCCAGCACTTGACCGGCTTTGACTTGATCGCCCACATTCACGCGAACTTGCGTCAAACGAAGGCCGCCAATTTCTGCGCCAACGCTGGCCTCTTGCCAAGCGGCCACACTGCCGTTGGCACTCAAACGCTGCGAGAGTTGCTGGTTTTGTGGTTGCGCCACTGTCACCGTCATGGCGGGTTTGACGACCGCTGCCGATTTGCTATCCGGTTGCTGTGCTGCGGCCATGAACGCCACCGTACACATTGCCCAACACCCTGTGAGACGAAGCATTGTTCGCCACTGTTTGGATTGCATGTTTCTGCCTTTGAACAGATAAAAAGAACGCGAGGTACTTACAACACCCTCAACACGTGTGTTGGCCTGAAGCCCAAGTCCGCCATTTTTCCTTTTCGGGCGCGGGCGGTACGGGCATTATTCAAGCTTCTGATTTCCAGCGTTTCATCACGGGCTTTGCCGCCACGCCCCACACCCTGGATACAAACGGTGCGTGTGTATGCAGCAGCACCTGCCAGTGTGTCTTTGTCTTCCAAGTCCATCAGCATCAAACCGCGACCGCCTTTTTCCATGGCCTTGAGTTCGGTGATGTCAAACGTGAGTATGCGCCCGCCCGCAGATGCACACACCACATGCGTGGCAATCGGCAAGGGTTCGGCGCCATTACCGCCGCCCACCACAGACGGCACGCACAAGGTTTCGCCGTCCTGCAAATTGATGAAGGACTTACCGCCTTTGTTGCGCGAAATCAGGTTGTCAATGCAACACACAAAACCGTAACCGCCTGAGCCACTGAGCAACAAGGTCATGGTGGTCGGGCCCGCAAAATAATGCACCAACTGGGTACCCGCTTCCACATCCACCAAGGTAGTCACAGGCTGACCATCGCCACGCGCACCGGGCAATGCCGCCACCGGCACCGAGTACACCCGCCCGTTGGAGCCGAAGGCGATGAGCAGATCAACGGTGCGGCATTCAAACGTGTCGTACAAACCGTCGCCTGCTTTGAACGCAAAACTGCCGGGTTCGTGGCCGTGGCCTTGGCGGGCGCGAACCCAGCCTTTTTCGGACACCACCACCGTGACGGGTTCGTCCACTACTTTGACTTCAGCCACGGATTTTTTCTCGGCCTGTATCAAGGTGCGGCGCTCGTCGGCAAACACTTTCGCATCGGCTTCGATTTCTTTCACCATCAACTTGCGCAAAGACGTGGCGCTGCCCAAAATGTCTTCGAGCTTGCCTTGCTCTTCGCGCAACTCTTTCAATTCCTGTTCGATCTTGATGGCTTCCAAACGCGCCAACTGGCGCAAGCGGATATCCAGAATGTCATCGGCTTGGCGCTCTGAGAGTTTGAAGCGTTCGATCAGGGCAGGCTTGGGTTCATCGCTGTGGCGAATGATGCGAATCACCTCGTCGATGTTGAGCAACACCAACTGGCGGCCTTCCAAGATATGGATGCGCGCCAGCACTTTGTCCAAGCGAAATTGCGAGCGACGCTGCACCGTGGTCTGGCGAAAGCTGATCCACTCCTCCAGCATTTGGCGCATGGACTTGGGCACCGGTCTGCCATCCAAACCGACCATGGTCAGGTTGATGGAAGAAGAACTCTCAAGGCTGGTGTGCGCCAGCAGTGTGGTGATGAGTTCTTGTTGTTCGATAGTGCGCGTTTTGGGTTCGAACACCAAACGCACTGGCGCGTCTTTGGATGATTCGTCGCGCACCACATCCAGCACCGACAACACCGTGGCTTTGAGTTGCGTTTGCTCAGGCGTGAGCGCTTTTTTCCCGGTCTTGACCTTGGGGTTGGTCAGCTCTTCAATTTCTTCCAGCACTTTTTGTGAGCTGACATTGGGCGGCAATTCGGTGACCACCAGTTGCCATTGACCGCGCGCTAAATCTTCGATGACCCAACGCGCCCGCACTTTGAGTGATCCGCGTCCGGTGGCATAAGCGTCTGAAATATCGGCTGCGCTGCTGATGATTTGACCGCCACCGGGGTAATCCGGCCCGGGCATGATTTGCACCAGTTCTTCGAGGGACAGCTTGGGGTTTTTGATCAGCGCCACACATGCGTCAGCCACTTCACGCAAATTGTGGCTGGGGATTTCTGTCGCCATACCCACCGCAATACCGCTCGCGCCATTGAGCAAGGCAAACGGCAGTCGCGCCGGTAATTGACGCGGCTCTTCGGTGGAGCCGTCGTAGTTGGGTTGAAAGTCGACCGTGCCTTCGTCGATTTCATCCAGCAGCAAACTGGTGATACGCGCCAATCGCGCCTCGGTGTAACGCATCGCGGCAGCACCGTCGCCGTCCCGCGAACCGAAATTGCCTTGGCCGTCGATCAGCGGATAGCGCTGCGAAAAATCTTGCGCCATGCGCACCAACGCGTCATACGCCGCGCTGTCGCCGTGCGGGTGATAGCGGCCCAACACATCGCCGACCACGCGTGCACTTTTAACGGGACGCGCACCTACTGCGCCATTCGCGCCGCCAAAGCCCAAACCCATGCGCGACATCGAATACAAAATGCGCCGCTGCACCGGTTTTTGGCCGTCGCAGACATCGGGCAAGGCGCGGCCTTTGACCACGCTCAAAGCGTATTCAAGGTAAGCGCGTTGGGCGTAATGGCCTAAGGCGATGCCGTCGTCGGATTCAGACGCATTCAAATCAAGTGAGGTTTGTTCAGTCATTTTTTTCAAACATCAATATCTATAGAGTCACCATGCAACTCCATCAACTCACGACGCGCTGCAGCCTCGCCCTTGCCCATCAGCTGGGTGATCATGCCTTCGGTTTGCGCGAAATCCAAAATACCCAATTGCACCGGCAACAAGCGACGTGTATCCGGATTGAGCGTGGTGTCCCACAACTGCTCGGCGTTCATTTCGCCCAAACCTTTGAAGCGGCTGATGCTGCATTTCTCGCGCGGCACGCCGTCTTTGGCGCTCTTGTCCAATATGGCGGTGAGTTCGCCTTCGTCCAGCGCATACACCTTGGTCGCCGGTTTTTTGCCACGTGCCGGTACGTCCACCCGAAACAGCGGCGGACGCGCCACAAACACATGGCCGGTTTCAATCAGCTTGGGGAAATGGCGGAAGAACAGCGTCAGCAGCAACACTTGAATATGCGAGCCGTCCACATCCGCGTCACTCAATATGCAGACCTTGCCGTAGCGCAAGCCGGATAAATCCGGTGTGTCGTTCGGGCCGTGCGGGTCCACACCGATGGCCACGGCGATATCGTGCACCTCGTTGTTGGCAAACAAACGGTCGCGCTCGACTTCCCAGGTGTTGAGCACTTTGCCGCGCAATGGCAATATGGCTTGCGATTCTTTGTCGCGGCCCATTTTGGCGCTGCCGCCCGCGCTGTCACCTTCGACCAGAAAAATCTCGTTGTGTGCCAAGTCTCGGCTTTCGCAATCGGTGAGTTTGCCCGGCAACACCGCCACGCCCGAGCCTTTGCGTTTCTCTACTTTTTGACCGGCTTTTTGGCGCAATTGCGCCGCACGGATCACCAACTCGGCGAGTTTTTTGCCGTAGTCCACATGCTGGTTCAACCACAGGTCCAGCGCCGGACGCACAAAGCTCGACACCAGTCGCACCGCGTCGCGTGAATTGAGACGCTCTTTGATCTGCCCTTGAAACTGCGGGTCAAGCACCTTGGCGCTCAGCACAAAACAGGCACGCGCAAACACGTCTTCCGGCAACAGCTTGACACCTTTGGGCAGCAAAGCGTGCAAATCGATAAAGCTTTTCACCGCATTAAACAAACCGTCGCGCAAGCCGCTTTCGTGCGTGCCGCCGGCGCTGGTGGGAATCAAATTGACATAGCTCTCGCGCACCGGCGCACCATCTTCGGTGAACGCCAAACACCATTGCGCGCCCTCGCCTTCGGCAAAACTTTCGTGTCCGCCGTCAGCGAAACCTTCGCCGTCAAATAGCGGTATGAACGGATCGGCGTGCAAGGTCTGCATGAGGTAATCGCGCAAGCCGCCTTTGTACAACCAGGTCTGTGTTTCTTTGGCTTTTTCCTGCACCAGCGTGACGCTGACGCCGGGCATCAGCACGGCTTTGCTGCGCAATAAATGCACCAGTTCATTCAAAGGCAACGCGGATGATTCGAAATATTTAGCATCCGGCCAGACACGCACGAACGTGCCTTGCTTGCGGTCACCGCTCTCGGCTTTGCGCAATTTGAGTTTTTCAACCACATCGCCGCCCTGAAACACCAGATGCGCCGCCTGCCCTTCGCGGTAAGAGGTGACTTCCATGCGCTTGGACAACGCATTGGTGACGCTGACGCCCACGCCGTGCAGACCGCCAGAGAAGCTGTAAGCGCCGCCGCTGCCCTTGTCGAACTTGCCGCCGGCGTGCAGCCGGGTGAACACCAGTTCGATCACCGGGGCTTTTTCTTCCGGGTGCATGCCAAACGGAATACCGCGCCCGTCGTCGTCAATGCCGATGGAGCCGTCGGTAAACAAGGTAACGGTGATTTTTTTGCCGTAACCGGCCAGCGCTTCATCGGCGGCGTTGTCGATGACTTCTTGGATGATGTGCAGCGGATTGTCGGTGCGGGTGTACATGCCGGGTCGTTGTTTGACCGGCTCGAGTCCTTTGAGAACGCGTATCGACCCTTCGGAATATTCAGTTTGTTTGCTTGCCATGGGGCGAGATTGTAGACAGAGCGCCAAAGCTGCACTGGATAAATGCACAGTGAGGCATTGCCAAGCGGTTGGCGCAGCCCTTGGTTTTCAAAATCGTTACAGTTGTGCGCATGAATACAACTCCCAGAACCCTGCCTCTTTGGCAAGTACTGATTTGCGGTGCAGTAATCGTTTCTCTGGCCATGGGCATTCGCCACGGCTTCGGTCTGTGGATGCAACCGATGACTCAGGAAATGGGTTGGGGACGCGAAGACTTCGCCACTGCCATCGGCATTCAAAATATTTGCTGGGGACTTTTTGGTATTTTTTCTGGCATGTTGGCTGACCGCTTCGGGGCATTTCGCGTGATGGTGGTCAGTGCGCTGGTTTATGCCGCAGGTTTATGGGGCATGGCCAATGCCACATCACCCACTTGGCTGGCGCTCACCGCTGGCGTGATGGTCGGCGCAGCACAAGCGGGAACCACATTTGCCATTGTGTTTGGCATCATCGGCCGCAATATTCCGGCAGAAAAAAGGTCCTGGGCCATGGGCGTGGTGTCGTCTGCTGGCTCTTTCGGCCAATTTTTGTTGGTGCCGAGTTCGTCCTACCTGATTCAACACATTGGCTGGCACCAGGCATTGGTGGTGTTGGCCATCGCCATGTTGATGGTGATGCCCCTGCTGTTGGGTTTGCGCGAGCCCGCGTTTGCCGATGGAAAAGCACCTGTCAGACAGCAAAGTATTTTCCAAGCCCTGCGAGAAGCTTTTGGCTACCGCAGTTTTCAGTTGCTGATGGCGGGCTATTTTGTCTGCGGGTTCCAAGTGGTGTTCATCGGTGTACACATGCCGAGTTTCCTGAAAGACCAAGGGCTTGACCCGCAAGTGGCTGGCACTGCACTGGCATTGATTGGTTTGTTCAATATTTTTGGCACGTATGCCGCTGGCAGTCTGGGCCAATACCTGCCAAAAAATTTGATACTCACAGGTATTTATGTCGCACGTGGTGTGTTCATCAGCCTTTTCATCAGCATGCCCATCACGCCTACCTCGGTGTATTTGTTCTCGGCGGCCATGGGTTTGTTGTGGCTGTCGACGGTGCCAGTCACCAATGCGGTGATTGCGCAGATTTTTGGTATTTCACATTTGTCCATGCTCAGCGGTTTTGTGTTCTTGAGCCACCAGTTTGGCAGCTACTTAGGGGTTTGGCTGGGCGGTTGGGTCTACGACCGCACCGGTAGCTATGACTTGGTTTGGTATGGGTGTATCGCATTGAGCGTATTTGCCGCACTGATCAATTTGCCGGTGCGTGAACAACCGATCTTGCGTCGCGAGGTGCTTGCATGATGAAATGGCAGCGCTTTAAAGCTTTTCAGGGTTTGCTGGCCTTGGTCTTGGCTGCAGTGTTGGCAGGTATTTTTCTGCTTTATCAGCAACCTGAATTTGTGCATCCATTGTCTGATTTGTTCTGGGGGTGCTTCTGACATGCCGAACATCATCATCACCGGAGCGTCCGACGGTATAGGCGCTGAAATAGCCAGGCAACTTGCCAGGCGTCACGGCCTGCAAGCCATGCTGGTGCTGGCTGCACGCAACGCCAACAAACTGCAATCGGTAGCCGCCGAATGCAAGGCACTTGGTGCACGCACTTTGATCATGCCAACTGATGTGACTGACGCCAGTCAATGCGTTCATTTGATTGACACCACCGTGCGCGAATGCGGTGGTTTGGACATACTCATCAACAACGCAGGTATCTCTGCACATGCTTTGCTTGAAGACGTTCCTGCTGACAAATTGGCCTGGTATGAACAACTCATGCGTGTCAACCTCTGGGGCAGTGTGTACTGCACGCATGCAGCTTTGCCGCATTTGAAAAACAGCCATGGCCGCATCGTCGCGGTATCTTCTCTGGCGGGGCTTGTGGGCGTGCCCGGACGCACAGCCTACAGTGCCAGCAAATTCGCCATGACCGGTTTTTTTGAAGCCTTGCGCACCGAACTTAAAGACAGTGGCGTGAGCGTGACAATTGCCTATCCAGGTGTTGTCAGCACCCACATACGCACCCATGGCTGGAACGCACAAGGAGAGCCTGCCGGGGTGAGCGGTTTGCATGAAGAAAACGCCATGTCGACGCAAGAATGCGCCAGACTCATCATTTATGCCATGGTCAGACGGCGGCGTGAAGTCGTCATGACAGCAAAAGGCAAGATCGGCAAATGGCTCAAACTCCTCGCCCCTGGTTTGGTGGACCGCATGGCATTGGCTGCAGTCAAGACGGATTTTCGTCCACGCCTGTGATCGACTCTGTGCACCAAACCGCTATTGCTTCGTCTTGGGTCATGCGCTGGTCGCACCTGATACCCCAGGGCGGGAAGGTCTTGGACTTGGCCTGTGGTCACGGCAGGCACATGCAATGGCTGAAGCAACAAGGGTTTGATTGTTTGGGCCTAGACCGGGACTCGCAAGCGCTGGCGACTGCCCAAGCATTTGGCGAAGTGATGCAAGCCGATCTGGAGAACCATGCCTGGCCACTGGCTGGCAGACAGTTTGCAGGCGTGGTGGTCACCAACTACCTATGGCGTGCGCTTTGGCCGGATTTACGCAATGCCGTGGACGAATCAGGCGTCCTGATTTATGAGACGTTCGCCGCCGGTAACGCGTCGGTTGGCAAGCCCTCGAATCCTGACTTTTTGCTCATGCCCGGCGAATTATTAAGCCTTTGTCAGGGTCTGCGAGTGATTGCTTATGAAGACGGTTTTGCCCATTACCCTGAGCGTTTCATTCAACGCGTCGTCGCCGTACGAGAACCTAAGTCTGACCTGCAATTCACCCGTTATTTGCTAAAAGACTGAATCCATTGCTGCGTTTTTCCACCGGCGTGCCTAAAGCTAGAATGGTTGTTTTGTCACGAACACACTGAAATACATGGCACCTATCACAGGCAGTATCGTGGCCTTGGTCACTCCGATGCTCGAAGACGGCAGCATCGATTACACACATCTCAGAAAACTGATCGATTGGCACATCAGCCAAGGCACTGACTGTATCGGTGTAGTCGGTACCACTGGCGAGTCGCCCACTGTCACGGTTGAAGAGCACTGCGAAATCATTCGCGTGTCTGTTGAACAATCCGCAGGACGTGTACCCATCATGGCTGGTTGCGGAGCCAATTCAACCGCTGAGGCCATTGAATTGGCCCGCTTTGCCCACCAAGTCGGTGCCGATTGTCAATTGCAAGTCGTTCCCTACTACAACAAACCGACGCAAGAAGGCCAGTACCAACACTTTAGATCTATTGCTGAAGCGGTCGATTTGCCCATGGTGCTCTACAACGTCCCGGGTCGCACCGTGGCCGATCTTCAACACGACACCGTCATGCGTTTGTCGCAAGTCGATGGTATCGTCGGCATCAAAGAAGCCACTGGCAATTTGGAACGCGCCCAGTGGCTGATACATGAAGCCCCCGAGGGGTTTTCTGTGTATTCGGGAGACGATTGCACAGCAGTGGCTTTGATGTTGTGCGGTGGACAAGGCAACGTCAGTGTGACTGCCAACGTGGCACCCAGACAAATGCACGATTTGTGTGTGGCTGCGATTGCCGGCAAAGCGCACGAAGCCATGGCCATACAACGCAAGTTACTGAACTTACACAAACACATGTTCACAGAAGCCAACCCAATCCCGGTGAAATGGGCTGTTTCTCGCATGGGCTTGTGTGGCGGCACTATGCGCTTACCCATGACACCTTTGTCTGCAACACACCATGCAGCTCTAGAAGCTGCGATGCGTGATTGCGGCTTGATTTGAATTTTCCTTTGAGGACTGTTGACATGTTGCCTAATGCGATTCCTTCTTTCCGGTCGAGTAGTCTGATCGCCCTGGTTGTTTTGTTGACGGCATGCGGCTCGGTGCTAGAAACAGACAAAGTCAATTACAAATCTGAAAGCGACGCCAAAAATGCGGCACCACTGGAGGTCCCTCCTGATCTCACAAAAATGTCGCGCAACAAAAAATACGAATTACCCGGCGGCGGTATCAGTGCAAAAACACTCAGCGGCGAGCCCGCTACCCCCGAGACTGATACGACCAGCCCGTTGCGAATTGCCGATTTACAAATCAAAAGAAGCGGCGGACAAATCTGGCTTGAAGTTGGAAGATCCCCCGAAATACTCTGGCCACAAGTGAAGTCGTTTTGGACAGATTCCGGCTTCACACTTGCCCGTGAAGAACAAAAACTGGGTTTGATGGAAACCGATTGGGCAGAAAACCGCGCCAAACTGCCGCAAGATTTCATTCGTCGCAGCATCGGAAAAGTCTTGGATACGCTTTACTCCACGGGTGAGCGAGACAAATTCCGTATCAGCCTAGAGCGCACCACAGACAATAAAACAGAAATTTATATTACTCACCGTGGCTTGATAGAGGTTTATGCGGACACCATGGCGCGTAAAACCGTATGGCAACCGCGGCCTAGCGACCCAGAACTTGAAAAAGAGTTTCTGCGTCGCCTGATGATCAAGTTAGACCCGACTTTGGCGGGCAACGATAAAGTGGCTGAAACCACCGCGCCCACCAAGTCCAGCGCCAGCAGTCTGATCAGCATCGACGGAAAACCTGCGGTGTTATTCAACCAAGGCTTTGACATCACTTGGCGACGCGTTGGCGTCACCCTTGACCGCAACGGTTTCACCGTAGAAGACCGGGACCGCAAACTTGGGATGTATTTTGTCCGGTACGTCGAGGAAAATGCAGATGGAGAGCCGGGCTTTTTCAGCCGTATTTTCAGCAAAGCAACTCCTGTCAAAGAGCCTCAGCAATTCCGCATCAAAATCGACAGCACCGAAGAGCAGCAATCCACCATCGTCATTTTGAATTCGTCCGGAAAACCTGACGGTTCAGATACCGCGAAAAAAATCGCTCAATTACTCGTCAACGAATTGCAATGATTTGTGCTTCGATTTAAAAATCTCGGCAGTGGCAGTGCGGGAAATGCCACCCTGATAGAAGCCACCTGCGGTTTACAGGTTTCTAGATTGTTGGTGGACTGTGGGCTCAGTGTGCGTGAACTCAATCGACGTCTTTTAGCGGCCGATTTGACCTTGGAAGATGTCGACGCTGTATTCATTACCCATGAACATGCCGACCATATCGGACATGCCAAGTCATTTGCATTGCGCACAGGAAAACCAGTCTGGATGAGCCGCGGCACCGCATTGGCCAGCCAATTTTTCGACTGGGGCTTGTCGCCATCACAATGCCATATTGCCAGTGACAGCCAAGTATTCGAAATGGGCTGCCTGCAAATCACTCCATTTACCGTGCCCCATGATGCCCGCGAACCTTTGCAATTGCGTTGCACCGATGGATCTCATCACATGGGCATCCTCACCGATCTCGGCCACGGCAGTGCGCATGTGGTGCAAGCGCTGCAACACTGTCACGCATTGCTGCTGGAGTGCAACCATGACCGTGAGTTGTTGGCTAATTCCGCCTACCCCCCATTTTTGAAAAAGCGCATCGCTGGGCCACAAGGTCATTTGTCCAATGAGGAATCAGCCGAGCTTGCCAAAGCCTTGGTGCATCCGCAGTTAAATTTGATCGTGGCTGCGCATTTGAGCGAACGAAACAACAGGCCTGACTTGGCCCAAGACATCTTGGCGCAAGCCACCGGCTGTGCAGCTGCTGATATCCCTGTAGCAGACCCGCTCAGCGGTACACCTTGGCATACGGTGCATTGACCGATGCCCTGCCGCCGGCACAAGGAGTCTCTGTCATCGACTAGAGGCCAAAAAAAAAGCCACCCGAGGGTGGCATTTTTTTGGAAGCAGAAAAATTACTTCTTCTCTTCAGCAGGAGCAGCGGCAGGTGCTTCAGCAGGAGCAGCAGCAGGTGCAGCAGCAGGGGCTTCGGCAGCAGGGGCAGCAGCAGGTGCTTCGGCAGCAGGTGCTGGAGCATCTTTTTTGCCACAAGCGACTAAAGCGGCGGCCAACAACGTTGCCAAGAGGAGTGATTTTTTCATGGGAGTATTTCCTTTAATAGAGACAAAAACGTTTTAAGGGGTGCCAAATGCCAGAATAAATTCAAACATGTGACCGAGCCGATGGACTCAATTCCTTCAACTCAGCCTGAGATTATAGGTGATTTCCCGAGGCCCCATTATTTGACCTTTTTCACCGGAAGGGAATTCAGCCAACCCGCCGCCCACCAGTCCAACAACAACTCCTTAACCTTTGTTGAGGCAGTTTGCAGGTCCGCCAGTTCCAAGTACTTTAGATCTGCCAAAGTTCGCAATAAACGGGCGTCTCGTCCTTTGCATCGCCAGCTGTCGCCGTTGATAAACACAAAATCTTGGTCATACAACATTTGGGTTTTGCGGTCCAAGCGAACTCCGGACAATTGGCGCGGCCGGGCACGGTTTTCAAACCACACCTGTGGTTTGGGTTCGCTTAACCATTCACCCAACGCACATCGAATGTCTTCATCGCGTTGCAACAGTTGCGAAATACTGCTGCGCGCAAAAGCTTGCAGCGCTGCGGGGATACGGGCGGGTTGGCGGGTGGGCAGTTGATCAGGGTCGCTGTAATGGACAGCGCGGAGTGATGGTTCGAAATCAGCCAATCGGCCCATCAACACCGCACCCAGTGAGTGGTCGGTCTCTGCTTTGAACCCAATGGAATAGGTCATGCATTCGCCCACCGCGACACCTTCATGGGCATAGTGCGGCGGCAAGTACAGCATATCGCCGGGTTCAAGCAGCAGGGTTTGTGTGGGTTTGAAATGTGAAAGTATTTTCAAAGGCACATCGTCGCGCAATTGCAAGTTTTTTTGTGCGCCTATTCGCCAGCGGCGTTGACCGTGTGCTTGCAATAAAAATACATCGTAGCTGTCGAAGTGCGGCCCCACGCCACCGCCATCGCTGGCGTAACTGACCATCACGTCATCCAAACGGGCGTCCGCAATAAATCGAAAGCCCCGGCGTAAATTTGCCAATGCATCGCTGTGTAGATCGGCACCTTGCACCAACAATGTCCAATTCGGTTTTTTCAAGGCGGGCAATTGTCTGGGCTTGAAAGGGCCCGTGTGCATCTGCCACGGTTGGTGAACGCCATCGCCCGTGACCAATCGCGATTCCACATCCTCTTGCCCTGCCAGCGCAAACAATGTCTGGCGCGATACCAAAGCCTGCATATCAGGCATGGCCTGACGAATCAGCAAAGGTTTTTTTTGCCAGTAGTCCCGCATAAACACTTGAGGACTGATACCTGCGAGCATGTCGGGCAAATCGGGGTTTTTCATGCACATCTCCAAACTGCGACAATTCTGCCCCATGAACATCACCACTGACTGCGTTGTTGCCCTGACATGGGTACTTAAAGATGCCCAAGGCGAGCTACTTGATGAATTGGACGATTCGGTCGAGTTTTACTTGGGCGGCCATGATTTGCTTGAAAAGATCCAGCAAGCCTTGCAAGACCATGTGGTTGGCGACCGGATTGACTTGCACCTTGAACCTGAAGAAGCCTTCGGTGATTTTGATGAACTGCTGGTCTTTTTAGAGCCGCGCGCTTTGTTCCCTGCCGAAATTGAAGAAGGCATGACCATAGAAGGCCATGCATTGCCTGCTGGGTGCAGTTTGGAAGCACCCAAAGACGTGATTTACACCATCACAGACATTTACCCAGAACATGTGGTGATTGATGGCAACCATCCGCTGTCAGGCATGGCGTTGCGAATTTCGGTGACCGTCACTGGTGTGAGGCATGCCACCAGCGAAGAAAAAAAACACGGCACCTGCGGGTTTGGGTTTTTCAGCCTGCCGCCTACTGCTGGCGGCGATTTGCTGCACTGATCAACGCTTGCCGGTCGAACCGTAACCGCCCTCGCCGCGCTCGCTGGCTTGGACAAATTCATCCACCAAATGAAATTGGGCCTGAACCACCGGCACGATCACCAATTGCGCAATTCGCTCCATCGGTTCGATAGTAAACGCCACGTCGCTGCGGTTCCAAGCGCTGACCATCAGTTGTCCTTGGTAGTCGCTGTCTATCAATCCCACCAAATTACCCAACACAATGCCATGTTTGTGGCCCAAGCCTGAGCGCGGCAGTATCAAAGCCGCATACGACGGGTCGTTCAAATAAATAGCCATGCCGGTGGGTACCAGTTGCCACGCATTGGCTTGCAAGGTCAAGGGTGCATCGAGACAAGCGCGCAAATCCAAACCTGCGCTGCCAGGTGTTGCATAGGCTGGCATCGCGTCGCGCAAACGCGCATCCAAAATCTTGACGTCTAATTTCATACGGATTTCCTAAAAGCTGGCAAGCGTGCAGCGATCTCCGCCACGAGTTTGCGGGCCAATGCCAATTTGGAGTCTTTGGGCCATTCAACGGCGCCGTGCTCATCCACCAACAGCACTGCATTGTCATCTGCGCCAAAAGTATCGGCGCCGATATTGCCCACCAACAAGGGTACTTGTTTGCGCAATCGCTTGGCTTGGGCATGCGTTTTCAAATCGTGGCTTTCTGCAGCAAAACCGACGCAAAATAATTCGCTGTTAAGCGCCCTCGCAGACCCCGCAGCCAGCGCCAAAATATCCGGATTTTCCGTCCAAACCATTGCAGGCATCTGACCGGATGACTCTTTTTTGATTTTTTCTAACGCCGCATTCGCGGGTCGCCAATCAGCCACAGCGGCAGTGGCTATGAACACATCGGCAGGTTCCAACTGCGACATCACCGCAGCATGCATATCCAAGGCTGAACGAACATCGATTCGCTTGACGCCATATGGGGTGGCCAAGCCAACGGGGCCGGCCACCAGAGTGACACTCGCACCCGCCTGATGCGCTGCATGGGCCAATGCAAAACCCATCTTGCCACTGGACAGGTTGGTGATGCCTCTGACCGGATCAATGGCTTCAAAAGTGGGGCCAGCAGACACCAGCACATGTTTTCCTTGCAAGACTTTGGGTTGAAACAGCCGCACCACTTCTTGCATCAACTCATCGGCTTCAAGCATGCGCCCATCGCCGGTTTCACCGCAGGCCTGCTCACCTTGACCGACACCCAGCACATGGGCACCATCGGCGCGCAATTGCGCCATGTTGCGCTGCGTGGCCGGGTGCGACCACATTTCGCGGTTCATGGCGGGGGCCAATAACAAAGGCACCTTGCCGAGTGGCCTGGCCAAGCACATCAGGCTGAGCAAATCATCGGCTCTGCCGTGCAAAAGTTTGGCCATGAAATCCGCGCTGGCAGGCGCGATCAGCATGGCATCGGCTTCGCGACTGAGGTTGATATGCGCCATATTGTTGGGTTCACGGGCATCCCATTGCGACACGAACACAGGTCGGTTGGATAGCGCCTGCATGGTCACAGGTGTGATGAACTGGGCAGCAGCCTCGGTCATCACCACTTGTACTGTTGCCCCTTGCTTGACCAGTGCACGGCACAATTCAGCAGCCTTGTAGCAAGCCACGCCGCCGCTCAAACCAAGAACAATGTGTTTGTTGTCGAGTTCACTCATGGGGCGCAATGTAGCAGAGCGCCTATAATTTGGAATTAACACCTCTGGGGAGCCCGGCCCTCCCAACCCGACATGACCAAATTTGTGTTCGTCACCGGCGGTGTGGTGTCCTCCCTGGGCAAGGGAATCGCCGCCGCCTCTCTTGCCGCGATTCTCGAATCGCGGGGCCTCAAAGTCACCCTCATCAAGCTAGACCCGTACATCAATGTCGACCCGGGCACCATGTCGCCCTTTGAGCACGGCGAGGTATTCGTCACAGAAGACGGCGCTGAAACTGACCTTGACTTGGGCCATTACGAGCGCTTCATCACCACGCGCATGCGGCGTACCAACAACTTCACCACCGGACAAATTTACAAAAGCGTTTTAGAAAAAGAACGTCGCGGCGACTACCTGGGCACCACGGTGCAAGTCATTCCCCACATCACCAATGAGATACAAGACTTCATCAAACGCGGCGCGGGTTTAGGTACGCCGGATGCGGTTGATGTCGCTATTGTTGAAGTCGGCGGGACGGTGGGTGATATTGAATCTTTGCCGTTTTTGGAAGCGGTGCGGCAAATGAGTCTGCGCATGGGTCCGCACAACACCGCCTTTGTGCATCTGAGTTATGTGCCTTGGATTGCTGCAGCAGGTGAACTCAAAACCAAACCCACACAGCACACCGCTCAAAAACTGCGTGAAATTGGAATCCAAGCCGACGCCTTGTTGTGTCGCGCCGACCGCCCTATTCCTCAGGAAGAACGCTCAAAAATCTCCTTGTTCTCCAATGTGGCTGAATGGGGCGTGATCTCCATGTGGGATGTGGACACGATTTACAAAGTCCCACGCATGCTGCACGAGCAAGGGCTGGACGCACTCATTTGCGAAAAACTCAAGCTCAACACCCCGCCTGCCAGCTTGAAGCGCTGGGACGATTTGGTACATGCGGTTGAGCACCCGCAATACGAACTGCAGATCGCCATGGTCGGCAAATACGTTGACCTGTCTGACAGCTACAAATCGCTGAACGAAGCTCTGCGCCATGCGGGCATACGCAACCATGCAAGAGTGCAGATTGAATATATTGACTCTGAAACACTGACCCCGGAAAACACCAGCCAGTTGTCGCGTTTTGACGCTATTTTGGTTCCCGGCGGTTTTGGCAAACGCGGTATTGAAGGAAAAATTTGTGCCGCGCGCTATGCGCGGGAACACAAAGTACCTTACCTCGGCATATGTTTGGGCATGCAAATCGCCACCATCGAATACGCCCGCCACGTGGCTGGCTTGACAGACGCCAACAGCACCGAATTCGAGCCTGACTGCGCGCACCCTGTGATCGCTTTGATCACCGAATGGAAAGACGCGGACGGCAGCATCAAGCAGCGCGATGCCAAGTCAGATTTGGGCGGCACCATGCGTTTGGGTGCGCAAACCTCAAATGTATCCAAAGGCACCTTGGCTCACGAAATTTACGGTGATCTGGTGACCGAGCGCCACCGCCACCGCTATGAAGCCAACGTCAACTATTTAGACCAATTGCGCACAGCCGGTTTGGTTATCTCTGCACTGACCCAGCAAGAGCACCTGACAGAAATCGTCGAGTTACCGCGCAGTCTTCACCCTTGGTACATGGGCGTGCAGTTCCACCCTGAATTCAAATCCACGCCTTGGGACGGTCACCCCCTGTTCAACGCCTTTGTGAGCGCCGCCCATGCCTTCCAGGCTGAGCGCAAAAAGCTCAAGGTGGTGGCATGAAACTCTGCGGCTTTGAGGCTGGGATGGAGCATCGGTTTTTTCTGATTGCCGGAACTTGCTCGATCGAGGGTTTGCAAATGTCTTTGGATGTCGCCGGGCAATTGCATGAGATTTGCAGTGGTCTGGGCATTCCTCTCATTTACAAAGGCTCGTTCGACAAAGCCAACCGTTCTTCTGGCAGCACTCAGCGCGGTGTGGGCATGGACGCCGGTTTGAAAATTTTGGATGAAGTGCGTCGCCAAATCAAAGTGCCAGTGCTGACCGATGTGCACGATGAATCTCAGGTGGATGCTGTGGCCGCCGTAGTCGACGTGTTGCAAACCCCGGCGTTTTTGTGTCGGCAAACCGATTTCATCCGGGCTGTCGCGCAGTCGGGCAAACCGGTGAACATCAAAAAAGGCCAGTTCTTGGCACCCTGGGACATGGCCAACGTGATAGATAAAGCCCGTGCTGCCGCCCGTGAAAAAGGCCTGCCCGAAGACAATTTTCTGGCGTGTGAGCGCGGTGTGAGCTTCGGCTACAACAACCTGGTGGCCGACATGAGCAGCCTGGCTGAGATGCGCAAAACCGGCGCGCCTGTGGTGTTTGATGTGACCCACTCGGTGCAAAAACCGGGCGGCCAAGGGACGAGCAGCGGAGGTGCACGCGACATGGTGCCCGTGCTGGCACGCGCAGGTGTGGCCGCTGGTGTAGCCGGTTTGTTCATGGAAACCCACCCTAAGCCGAATGAAGCTTGGTCAGACGGACCGAACGCCGTCCCACTGGGAAAGATGAAGGCCTTGTTGCAAACCTTGGTTGAACTAGATGCCGTGACCAAAAAACACCCTTTGCTGGAAAACAATTTTTCAGCTTGATCAAATGTGTCTTGCAGGGCTTCATGCCTGCGTGTTTTTTTGAAGAAAGTCAGAAAATGAGTGCTATTGTCGATATCGTCGGTCGTGAAATTCTGGACAGCCGGGGCAACCCGACCGTTGAATGCGATGTGCTGCTGGAAAGCGGCGTCATGGGTCGCGCGGCTGTGCCCTCTGGTGCGTCCACCGGCAGCCGTGAAGCCATTGAATTGCGCGACGGCGACCCGAACCGCTATGGCGGCAAAGGCGTGCTGACTGCAGTGGAACACATCAACCACGACATCACCCAAGCGGTGATCGGCTTGGACGCTTCAGAACAAGCATTTTTGGATCACACGATGATCGAACTGGACCGCACCGACAACAAAGCGCGCATCGGTGCCAACGCCATTTTGGCGGTCTCCATGGCCGTGGCCCGCGCTGCTGCTGAAGAAGCCGGTTTGCCCTTGTACCGCTATTTCGGCGGCATGGGTCGCATGCAAATGCCAGTGCCCATGATGAACGTGATCAACGGCGGCGCACACGCCAATAACAACCTCGACTTGCAAGAACTGATGATCATCCCAGCCGGCGCACCGACTTTCCGCGAAGCCGTGCGTTACGGCGCTGAAGTGTTCCATGCATTGAAAAAAATCATGAGCGACAAAGGCATGAGCATTGCCGTCGGTGACGAAGGCGGTTTCGCGCCCAATGTGCCCGGCCATGAGGCCGCGATTCAAATGATTTTGGATGCGATTGACAAAGCCGGTTTCACCGCAGGCGAGCAAATCATGCTGGGCTTGGATTGCGCAGCCAGCGAGTTCTACCGCGACGGCAAATACCACCTCAAAGGTGAAGGCTTGGAGCTTGATGCCTCTCAATGGACCGACATGCTGTCGACTTGGGCGGACAAATACCCGATCATCAGCATCGAAGACGGCATGGCCGAGGGCGATTGGGACGGCTGGAAACACCTAACCGACCGCATGGGCAAGAAAGTGCAACTGGTCGGCGACGATTTGTTCGTCACCAACACCAAGATATTGCAGGAAGGCATAGACAAAGGCGTGGCCAACTCCATCCTGATCAAGATCAACCAGATCGGCACGCTGACCGAGACGTTTGCCGCGATTGAAATGGCCAAATGCGCGGGTTACACATCGGTCATCAGCCACCGTTCAGGCGAGACGGAAGACACCACCATTGCTGACATTGCGGTAGGCACCAACGCTTTGCAAATCAAAACCGGCTCCCTCAGCCGCTCGGACCGTTTGGCGAAATACAACCAACTTTTGCGCATCGAGGAAGATTTGGGTACCATCGCCAGTTATCCAGGCCGCGCAGCTTTCTACAACCTGCGCAGCTGACACAACAAAGCTGTACACATGCGTCGTCCTGTTCCATTGATACTGTTGGGTTTGCTCATTGTTCTGCAATTGCAGCTATGGTTTGGGCGCGGCAGTATTCCTGATGTTTGGCGACTGCGTCAGCAACACCAGCAACAACTCGACGCCAATATGCGTTCCGAGCAGGATATTGGCAGGCTTCGCGCCGAGTTGCGCGACCTGCGTGATGGTTTGGAAATGGTGGAAGAACGCGCCCGCTCTGAAATAGGCATGGTCAAACCCAACGAAATTTTTGTACAACTGGCCAAATCTTCTAAGTGAGCCAAATTGCACAGCGTACCGTCGTGCTTGCGGGCGAAAGCGTCAGCGACAGGCAATCGTTGATTGCAAAGTTACAAAATACGCTCTTGAGCCAGTCCTTGTCGTTTGACTTTCTGTGCCCGCAATCGCCTTTGGCTTTGGTAGACATGCCCTCGCAAGCCAAATATTTGCTGTGGAAGAACCCCACCAAAGCTTCTGCCCAAACAGACCAAGACGATTGGCGCCGTCAGTTACACGAATTACAGCGCCCCTACCAAACCTTGCATGCCGACAGCGGACAAGTGTTGCAACAAGCAGTTTTTGCATTGGTTAATGGTCAAGAGAGCAAACTTGCCAGACCACAGATCGCAGGACAGTGGCAAGATCTGTGTGAATGTTGCGCTGATCCTTCATGTGAGCAACGCCTGTTCGGTCGACTATTGCAAAGCTGAGCTCGGTGGCGGCACCGGCGGTTGCCCTGGAACAAACAGCTGCGCCGCATCAATCGCGTCGTAACGGTATTGCTGGCCACAAAAATCACAACCCACTTCAATCAATTCGCGCTCTGACAATATGCTGTCGGCCTCTTCGCGGCCCAAACTGCGAATCATATTGCTGACCCGCTCGCGGTTGCATGAGCAGACAAAGCGAGGTGAATCCTGCCCCGGTTCAGGGGCGAAATGCCTGACTTGCTCTTGCCAGAACAAACGGTGCAACACCTTTTCCGGGGTGAGTTGCAATAGCTCTTCGTTGGTCAGGCTGTTGGCCAAAATAGCGATGCGGTTGTAATCTTCGCTTTGGCCGATAGCGTCTTCCTCGGCCATGGTTTTGCTGCCGCCCAAGTTGGCGATACCGCCCATGGGCAGGCGCTGTATCAACAAACCGGCAGCCACTTTGTCGTTCGCAGCCAGCACCAGCGTGGTGTCCAGCTGTTCGCTTTGCAGCATGTAATGCGCCAGCACGTCGCTGAATTTCTTCAGCGGTTGTTTATGGTCATCGTAAAGCGAGACCACCCCTTGGTAGGGTTGTTGGCCTGGTCTTCTTCCCACCGGGTCCAGTGTGATGGCACAACGCCCGAGGTTGTTCTGGTTAGCCATGACTTCAAACGGCATGCCGTCTGCGACCTCGCCTATGGTTTTGGCGGTTGAACGTAAACGCAAATCGGATTGCACTTCGACCACGGCAAGTTTGAGCGGGCCTTCTCCGTGTAATTGCAACACCAACGCCCCTTCGAACTTGATATTGGCTTGCATCAACACCGCGGCTGCCGTCATCTCGCCCAGCAAATGCCGAACAGCTTCGGGGTAAGGCCCGGTCTCGAGGTTATCCGCCCGGCGCTTCAAGATATCCTGCCAGCTATCGGTCAGTCTCACAAGCAGGCCGCGCACCGGCAAGCCTTCAAATATGAATTTATGCAATTCGCTCATGCGATTTTTTTCAATCCGTTTTTAAAACGCAGCGCGTTATTCATATAGTGTTTAGCACTCATGCGCAAACCTTCGATTTGCTCGGGGGTGAGTTCTCTCACCACTTTGGCGGGTGTGCCCATGATCAGGCTGCCGTCGGGAAATTCTTTGCCCTCGGTGACCACCGAACCGGCACCGACCACGCAGTTGCGGCCTATGCGCGCGCCGTTCAAGACCACAGCGGCAATGCCTATCAGGCTTTCGTCTCCTATAGTGCAACCGTGCAACATCACCTGATGCCCGACCGTGACATGCTTGCCTATCACCACCGGTAAACCGTTGTCCGCATGAATCACAGCCAAGTCTTGGATGTTGCTGCCCTCGCCGATGGTAATGGTTTCGGTGTCGCCGCGAATGACGGCGTTGAACCAGACGCTGGTGTTGGCATGCAAACTGACCGCGCCCATGACCTGTGCGCTGTCTTCAACCCAGGCGCTGGGGTGTATGTAGGGGCTATGTTCGTCAAGTTGGTAAATGGCCATGGGGTGTCCGAAGAGTGTTTCTACAATTGTAGGGATGGAATTACGAAGCGCAGCCCTACAGGTTTTGTGCGATGCCAAGCCGCACAACCAAGTGCAGGCGGTGCATGCGCTGTGGCATCAGCACGAACGATTGACGCTAAATACGCAAGCCGTGCTGCAAGTACCCGATTTGCCACTGCCCGGCCGTCCCGCCAAGCCTGAGCTCAAACCGCCTCAGCACGTGCCATCGCGCTCGGTGTACACGCCGCAAGGGTTGGCCGGTCTGGTGCACTCGATTTGCCATATCGAGTACAACGCCATCCATTTGGCGCTTGACGCGATCTGGCGTTTTGCCGGTTTGCCCGAGGCTTATTACCGCGACTGGTTGAAAGTGGCATATGAAGAATCGACGCACTTTGAATTGCTGTGCGGATTGCTGCGCGACATGGGTTACAGCTACGGCGACTTTGCCGCACACGACGGTTTGTGGCAAATGTGCGAGAAAACCGCTGACGATGTGATTGCCCGCATGGCGCTGGTGCCGCGCACATTGGAAGCACGAGGGCTGGACGCCACGCCTTTGATACAGGCCAAATTGCACTTAAGCGATTCACCGCATGCGATCGCTTTGCAACCCATATTGGAAATTATTTTGCGCGATGAAATAGGTCATGTGGCGATTGGCAATCAGTGGTTTCGCTGGCTGTGCGCACAACATGGACTCGACCCATTGACGCATTACCCTTTACTGGTGCAACGCCATGCGGCGCCACGCCTCAAGCCACCTTTCAATAACGAGGCGCGACTGCAAGCCGGGTTCACGCAGGAAGAAATAGATTGGTTGTTGGCCCAGCGTTTGGTTTGATGAAAGGGCAAGCCGGAGAAGCCGAATGGAATCAGCCTCTGGGATGGTGCTGCGCATGCAACTGCTTCAGTCTCTCCCTTGCCACATGCGTATAAATCGTCGTCGTAGATATGTCCGCGTGACCGAGCAGCATTTGCACTGCACGCAAGTCAGCGCCGTGATTAAGCAAATGCGTGGCGAACGCATGCCGTAAAGTGTGTGGCGACAGCGGCGCATGAATATCGGCTAAGAGCGCATATTTTTTGATCAGCATCCAAAACATGACGCGGCTCATGGCCACGCCGCGCTGGGTCACGAACACCGCTGGGCTATTTTTTTTAGCAAGCAATTCATTGCGTGCCGTGTCCAGGTAACGCTGCATCCAATCGCCTGCTTCTTCGCCGAACGGCAACAGTCGCTCTTTGTCGCCTTTGCCTGTGATGCGCAACACACCTTCACGCATGTTCAATGACAACAGCGGCAAGTTCACCAGTTCGCTGACGCGCAAACCGCTGGCGTAAAGCAACTCCAGCATGGCGCGATCACGCAAGCCCAAAGCGGTGTCGGTATCGGGCGCGTTCAACAAGGCTTCAACTTGCGCTTCGCTCAGACTTTTCGGCAGACGCTGCGGTTGCTTGGCCGACAACAGCTTCAACGTGGGGTCGACCAGCAAGCGGTTGTCGCGCAATGCCCAACGGTAAAAACGACGGAACACGGTCATGCGCCGGTTAGCGGAAGTGGCTTTGGTGTCCGTGTGCCGGTGCGCGAAATAGGCTTGCAAATCGGCTTCCACCGCTGAGAAGAGTGAAGTGTTTTGCGTATGCAGCCAAAGGGCTAAGGCATTCAAATCGCGCCGGTAAGCGGCCAGCGTCAGCGCAGACAAACCGTCCTCCAGCCACACGCTGTCGATGAAAGCATCGATCAGCGGATCAGGCGTGTCAGTCGAGCTTGAGTTTTTGCGCATCGACCACCTTTTTGTACACCTCGTATTCGGCCTTGAGTTGCGCCGCAAATTCTTGCGGACTGTTGGATACCACGCGAGAACCCGTCGCTTCAAGCCGCTTGATCACCGCAGGGTCTTGCAACACCTTGCGCACGGCGGCGTTCAAATGCACCACCAAGGGAGCAGGCAAGCCTTTGGGTGCCCAGATACCGTAAAGCGCCGGGCGGTTCACCGGCTCCAAACCCAGTTCTTTGAACGTGGGCACATCGGGCAGTTCGGCGACACGCTCAGGCGTGGCCACCGCCAGCGCGATCAAACGTTTGTCCTTGATGTGCGACATGGCAGATGGCAAGTTGTCAAAAATGATTGGCACCTGCCCGCCCACCGTGTCGCGCAGTGCAGGACCAGATCCGGCATAAGGAATATGCACAACAAAAGTTTTGCTCAAGTTCTTGAACAATTCCATTTGCAAATGCCCGATACCGCCCGTGCCCGAAGACGCGTAATCGTATTTGCTGGGCCGGGCGCGCAACTCTTTGAGAAAACCGGCCATGTCTTTGGCGGGAAATGAAGGATGAATCGCTAACACATTCGGGGAGGCCACCATGTTGATGATGGGCGTGAAATCGCTCAATGGCTTGTAGGCAATGCTTGGGTTAATCGCCGGATTGGTGGCGGCACTTGACGCCGTGGTCAAACCAAGCGTGTAGCCGTCGGGCGCAGCACGCGCCACCTCCAACGCACCGATGACGCCGCCACCGCCGGCCTTGTTCTCCACCACCACCGTTTGACCGAGCAATTTGCCCAGTGGTTCGGCGACGATACGGGCGATCAAATCGGTGCTGCCACCGGGCGCGAACGGCACGACCAGACGTATGGGTTTGACGGGGTAAGTTTGTGCATTTGCTGTGCCTGTCAAGATGCAGAGCGCGGTAAAAAATAATTTCAGAAAAATAGTTTTCATCAGACCACCACCGGTTCGGGTTCGAGTTGTATGCCGAAACGCTCGTAAACACTGGTTTGAATCGCTTTGGCCAAGGTCACTACTTCTCCGCCGGTACACGGGCTGTCGCGACCGCCTTTGTTGATGATGACAAGCGCTTGTTTGTCGTACACCGCTGCATTGCCCACCGATTTACCGCGCCAGCCGCAAGCATCAATTAACCATGCGGCGGCGAGTTTGATGCGTCCGTCGCTCAGGTGGTAATGCACCAAACGCGGCTCGCGCGCAATGATGTCCGCGCATTGCTCGGGTGATACGGTCGGGTTTTTGAAGAAGCTGCCTGCGTTGCCCACCACCTGCGGATTGGGTAATTTGGCGCTACGGATTTCGCAGACCCAGTCAAACACTTGCTGCGCTGTCGGGTCGCCGATGCCGGCTTGCGCTTGCTTTTTTTCCAAATCGGCGTAACCAATATCGGCACGCCATTTTTTAGGCAAACGAAAACGCACTTGCGTGATGAGTGCGCGTCCGAGCAAACCCAAATCGCGCTTATCAGTGGCTTGGTGCTTGAACACCGAGTCGCGGTAACCGAAAGCGCATTGCGCTGCGTCTAGCGTGAAATGCAGGCCGGTGTGTAAATCCACCGCGTCCAGCGACTCGAACCGGTCTTGCAACTCAACGCCATATGCGCCGATGTTTTGTACCGGTGAAGCGCCAACCAGACCGGGGATCATGGCCAGGTTTTCCAACCCCGGCCAGCCTTGTTGCAAGGTCCATTCCACAAAACCGTGCCAGTCTTCTCCGGCGGCGGCTTGCACAATCCAGGCCTTATCGTCCTCGGACACCAGCTGTTTGCCCAGCAGCTCCACTTTGATCACCAAGGGTTTGATGTCGCCGGTGATGACGATGTTGCTGCCGCCGCCCAGCACAAAATGCGGCTCTAAGCGTATGGGGTCGGTCAGCAGCGCGGCGACATCCTCCATGCTGCGCAAGCGCAGCAGGCGCTCGGCTTTGGCGGCGATGCCGAAGGTGTTGTGGGCTTGGAGCGGAACCTGTGTCTCGATAATCATGTGAGAATTGTCGCACCTGAACTTCTGAAGTACCGACCATGCCCTCTTTTGATACTGTCTGTGAAGCCGATGTGGTGGAAGTGAAAAACGGCGTCGAGAACACGGCCAAGGAAATCACCACGCGTTTTGATTTCAAAGGCACGTCTGCCGCCATCGAATTTAAGGACAAGGAAATCACGCTGATCGGCGACAGTGATTTTCAATTGGCGCAGATTGACGACATCTTGCGCAACAAACTGACCAAGCGCAATGTGGATATCCGTTTTTTGGACAAGGGCGATGTGCAAAAAATGGGCGGCGACAAGGTCAAGCAAATCATCAAGGTGCGCAACGGCATTGCCAGTGAAGATTCAAAGAAAATTCAGCGCGTGATCAAAGACAGCAAGATGAAAGTACAAGCCGCCATCCAAGGAGAAGCTGTTCGCATTACCGGCGCCAAGCGCGATGACTTGCAAGCTGCGATGGCACTGATTCGCAAAGAGATGCCCGATTTGCCACTGAGCTTTGACAATTTCCGTGACTGATTAATTGGTTAATTGGGGTCAGACACCGATTAATTCCGATTAATTTTGAGTGAAACCTTCACGCCATGCCAAGTCGGTCGCCGCTCACCGCCTGCGGCAACGTTCGCGTCGGCCCGCCCACCATGTCGTTTGTCCACTCGCCTATTTTTCTCCGACGGCATTTCTGCGGTTCAAGAGACCCAGCTTCAACCAAAAAGAGCGCTTCAGGCCGAATCGGAGGGGGCGTTTTTTTCGAGCGAAAGCGCAGAAAAAAATCGCACCGGATGGTTCGGCCAAAGCGTGTCTTTCAGACTGAAGGAATGCCAAACTCTGACGGATGGTTCGGCCAAAGCGTGTCTTCTAACCGCAGGAATACCAAACCCTGACGGATGGGTCGGCCAAAGCGTGTCTTTCAGACTGCAGGAATGCCAAACTCTGACGGATGGGTCGGCCAAAGCGTGACTTCATTTGGCAAAACTCATTTTTTACCAATACGGCTTTCCTCACCGCGCATCAACTTGGCAATATTCGCTTGATGCCGCCAGACCAAGATGCCGCTCATGACCACCGCCGCGAGCAATATACGGTTGTCCACATACCAAACCACACGGTTACCTAAAAAATAATAGGCCGGCGCAAATGCCGCTGCTGCCAAAGCGGCCAAGGAAGAATAGCGGGTGAAAAACGCCACGATCAACCAAGTGGCCAACGTGGCTAGGCCCAACCACAGGTCGATGCCAAACAACACGCCTGCGGCAGTGGCCACACCCTTGCCACCTTTGAATCGAAAAAACAGCGGCCAGACATGACCTGCAAATGCAGCCAGTGCAACTATGGCCAATGTGCCCTCGCCCAGACCCCATATGCTTCCGTACTGTGACACCGCCCACACGGGAAGCCAGCCCTTGATACCGTCAAGCAGCAATGTCAATGCAGCCGCCAATTTATTGCCTGAACGCAGCACGTTGGTTGCGCCCGGGTTTTGGCTGCCGTAAGAACGAGGGTCGGCCAAACCCATCAGGCGACTGACCAACACCGCAAACGAGAGCGAACCGATCAAATAAGCCGCCAGCGCAGCCAACAGCGGGTAAGCGATAGATAACAAGAATTCCATAAGCATCAAATCGCCGGGTCGCGCATTTCCCAGCGGATCTCGTCAATCGCCTTGAGCATTTCTGGAGTAAGAGTTTTGCCCCACGCGTCCAAATCTTCGTCCAATTGCGCCACAGAGGTCACGCCAATGATGGTGCTTGCTACGCGCCACTGCGTGTAGCAAAACGCCAGCGCCATGTCGGTGGGTGTCATGCCGTTGTCGCGTGCAAGTTGGTTGTAGCGCTTGGCGGCAGCCAGTGCATCCGGGCGGGCCCAACGTTGCTTGCGCACGCTTTCGTACTTGGTGATGCGCCCTTCCTTGGGCGAGTTTTCCCCCAGAAAACCGGAATTGTCATATTTGCCGGTGAGCAGGCCGAATGCCAGCGGCGAATATGCCAGCAACGACACATTCAAGCGGTGCATGGTTTCATCCAAACCGTTTTCCGGCACACGGTTGACCAGGCAATACGCGTTTTGCACACTGACAATGCGCGGGAGATTGTGCTGCTCGGCCAGTCGCACAAATTCGTGCACACCGTAAGGCGTTTCATTGGACAAACCGATGTAGCGCACCTTGCCTTGCTTGACCAAACTGGCCAATGCTTCTAATTGCTCGTGGATGGATGTAGCGGTTTTTTCGTTCTTCGGTTCGTAATACATGCCACCAAACATGGGCACGTGACGCTCGGGCCAGTGGATTTGGTACAGGTCGATCACATCGGTTTGCAACCGCTTCAAACTGGCATCACATGAGGTTTGTATTTCCGCTGCGGTCATGCCCTCGCCTGTGCGCACCCAAGGCATGCCACGGGAAGGTCCTGCCACCTTGGAAGCCAGCACGATTTTTTGTCGCATGCCCGGACGCTTAGACAGCCAATTGCCTATGTAGATTTCGGTCTTGCCATAAGACTCAGCCGTGGGTGGCACGGCATAAATCTCGGCGGTATCGAAGAAATTGACGCCGCGTGCAATGCTGTGGTCCATGATGGTGTGCGAAGTGGGCTCATCTACCTGTTGCCCAAAAGTCATGGTGCCGAGACTGATAGGGGTGACGTACAAATCGCTTTGACCCAAGCGAACAGGAGTGAGGTTGAGGTTTTTCATGAAGGAGAGTTTAGTTGGGCACAACGAATGAAGAGAATTTACTACGTCTGGTGTGCTGTCCCGGGGAGGGTTTGCCTGAGGTAGATCGCATGAAGTGAATTAAAGTCTAGTGCTTCGCAAGCCCACTTGTTGCGAAGAAAACCCTTTCCATTTGACTTACAAAAAATCATTCAATTCACCCCAGCAACCATGACACAGACAACTCAGCTGACAGCCATCGTCACCGGCGCAGCACGCGGCATCGGCTTAGCAACCACCCGATTGTTTTTAAACAAAGGCATGCGGGTCGCCATGGTCGACCGTGATCTGGATGAACTTCAAAATGCCTCACAAGGTTTGGATCATGTGCTGCCGGTGAACTGCGATGTGTCGCAAAAAGACCAAGTCAACGCCATGATGCACACGGTTTTGCAATGGTCAGGGCGTGTCGATGTGCTGGTGAACAACGCAGGTGTGGCCGATTTCGCGGCGATAAAAGACACCACGTTCGAGCGATGGCAAACGGTGATGCGCACCAACCTTGACGGTGTGTTTTTGTGTTCGCAAGCGGCCCTGCCCGCGCTGCGCGAAAGCCGGGGCTGCATCGTGAATATCGGGTCCATCTCGGGCTTAAGAGCGTCCACACTTCGCGTGGCCTACGGCACCTCGAAAGCTGCGGTGATTCATTTGACCAAACAACAGGCGGCCGAACTCGGCGAATGGGGCATACGGGTGAACTGCGTCGCACCCGGACCAGTGAAAACCAAGCTCGCCGCTGCTGTGCACACACCCGCCATCGTCAGCGCCTACCACGATGCGATCCCGCTGAACCGCTACGGCAGTGAAGAGGAAATCGCGCGGGTCATTGTGTTTCTGGCCTCAACTGATGCCAGCTACCTCACCGGTCAGGTGATAGCAGTGGATGGCGGGTTTGATGCGACGGGGGTGGGTTTGCCGGCGTTGCGTTCTGATTGAAGTGGGGCGAGCCAGACACAAATTTAACTTTTCAAAATCTCGCCTTGAGGAGCGAATACTGACATTCTGAATTGCAAAAACGTTACTCCGCAGGTTGACAGCAGGTTAAGCTGCCCGACTCGCCCTGCTTTACAAACCAACCAGCAAAAAACCGTTTGAACTTTTCTGATATCAATCTCACCCCCGCGCTGCAACACGCCGTGACCGACATGGGTTTGTACGCGCCCACCCCCATACAGGCGCAAGCCATTCCTGCGGCACTGCAAGGCCGCGACCTGTGGGGGACCGCGCCCACCGGCTCAGGCAAGACGCTGGCGTTTGCATTGCCACTGCTGCAGCAACATGTGTTGCAGCCGCGCCAGACAAACTTTCGCCGCCCTATATGCAGCCTGCTGCTGGTGCCCACACGCGAGCTGGCGGTGCAAGTGGGCGCTGTGCTCACGCAATTGGCTTATTCGCTCAATCTCAAAGTGGCGGTGGTGTTTGGCGGCGTGTCTATCAACCCGCAAATGATGGACTTGCGAGGAGGCGCTGATATTTTGGTCGCGACGCCCGGGCGTTTGCTGGATTTAGCTGATCAAAACGCGCTGCGCCTGAATGACGTGCAACACCTGGTGCTGGACGAAGCCGACCGTTTGCTGGACTTGGGCTTCGCCGACGAGTTGCAACGCGTGTTGGCGCTCTTGCCGGCGAAGCGACAGACTTTATTGTTCTCGGCCACCTTCGCGCCCGAGGTCGAAGCGCTTGCCGCCAACTTGCTGCGCGATCCGGTGCGCATCACGGTGGAAGCGTTTGAGGGTCACAAGCCAGACATCAGCCAACGCGCGATTCGCGTGGATGACAAAAAAAGAACCGCTTTGTTGCGGCACTTGTTCGCAGAAAACAGTTGGAAGCAGGCGCTGGTGTTTGTCGCCACGCGCTACGCCTGCGAGCATGTGGCGAACAAATTGTGTAAAGCAGGCATCAACGCTACGCCTTTTCACGGCGAGATGAGCCAGGGCGCACGTCAGGATGTACTGCGCGATTTCAAAACAGGACACTGTGGCGTGATGGTCACCACCGACTTGGCCTCGCGCGGTATAGACATTGCCATGCTGCCCGTGGTCATCAATTACGACTTGCCTCGCTCGGCCACCGACTACACACACCGCATTGGCCGCACCGGTCGCGCAGGTGCGCATGGCGACGCGGTGAGTTTTGTCACCGCCCACGCTTTGGCGCATTGGAAGCTGATACAAAAACGCGAAAGCCTTGTGCTGGATTTAGAGCAAGTGCCAGGGTTTGAACCGGTGGATGAACCGCCAGCACCGCAGGGCAATGGTGGCGTTAAAGGAAAAAGGCCGAGTAAGAAGGATAAGTTGAGGGCGGCGGCGGGGCTTGGTTGATCAAGTTCATTTAGCGCGTTCTATTTCCCTCAACCTCAACACCCTCCTCTGCACTTTTCCCGTCGTGGTCATCGGCAACTGATCGATAAACTCAATTTCCTTGGGGTATTCATAAGGCGCGAGCAAGCCGCGCACATGCTGCTGCAACTGCTTGACCAATTCATCTGAAGGCGCAAAGCCCGCAGACAACACCACATAGGCTTTCACCAAATTACCGCGATCTGCATCCGGTTTGGGCACGACACCGGCATTGGCCACGGCCGGGTGTTTCACCAAACAGTTTTCTATTTCGCTGGGGCCTATGCGGTAACCGGCGGCTTTGAACACATCGTCGGCGCGGCCCTGGTACCAAAGGTAGCCATCTGCATCACGCGCGGCCAAGTCGCCGGTGCGGCACCAGTCGCCTGTGAATTTACGCGTTGTGGCTTCAGATTGATTCCAATAACCCAAAAAGAAAATCGGATCGGGCTGGCCGTGCACATCGCATCGATGCAAAGCCACATCGCCGGGGACGCCGTCGGCGCATTCATGGCCGTCCTCGTCAATCACCGCCACGCGATGGCCGGGGTAGGCGCGGCCCATGCTGCCGGGTTTGGCAGGCCAGCCAACGCCGTCGCTGGTATCGCCATTCATGGCGCAATTTCCGACGATGTAATTGATCTCGGTTTGACCGAACATTTCGTTCACTGTCACTCCGAGTTCATCTCGGCAATACGCAAACACCGCGTCACCCACGGCTTCGCCCGCACTCATGATGGCTTGCAGGTCTAACTGAAACTGCGTGGCTGGATGCGGATAGGCTTTCATCATGGCCTTCAACGCCGTGGGAAACAAAAAAGTGTGCGTGACACGGTGTTGCTGCATCAACTCAAACGCCAACTCTGCCGAGAAACGCCCCGCCCAGGCGACGATGGGCCGACCGAAATACAGCGTCGGCAACAAAGCGTCCATCAGGCCGCCAGTCCAAGTCCAGTCGGCTGGGGACCATAAGACAGCGTGACTGCCAACAGGTAAATCACCATGCCCTGTTGAGGCCTCAGACGAAGTTGAAAAACCAAACCAATTTTGGCTGCACACAAAACCGCTGAGGTTGCCAATCAATGCCTGATGCGGAATCAACGCGCCCTTGGGTGGCCCGGTGGTGCCGCTGGTGTAAATCAACACCGCCGGGTCGGTGGCCAAGGTATTGAACAATGGCCATTGATGGGCAGGGTGAGCTGCTTGTGCATCAAAAAACAAATCGCCGCTGCGTTCATCCACACCGATGCAAGCTCGCAATGAAGAACAAGTTTGCTTCAACCCGACGACCACTGAAGACGACACCGCATCCACCATGGCAATGACCGCGCCTGAATCTTGCAAACGATAGGCCAATGCTTCGGGACCAAATAGCTGCGATAAAGGAACAGCCACCGCACCCATTTGCAACACCGCCATGTAAGCGACCGCAGTTTCAAAGCGCTGCGCCAGTACCACCGCTACGCGGTCGCCAGGCTTGACGCCCAAGCGGAACAAGACATGACTCAAGGCATCGGCAGCGCGCTGTAATTGTGCGTATGTGTGGCGTGTTTGCATGCCGAGGTTGGCATGGTGACAAACCACTGCAGTCTGCTCTGCGCGTAAGGACGAGGCAGCCCAACGGCGCGAACACACCTCTGCGATATTGAAATGCACGGGCACCGACCAGCGAAAACTGCGGTGCATTTGAGCGTGGTTGTCTGATAAGTGACCGGGGGACATGCGATACATCCTTATGATTGAGCGAATGTACCAAGTAAAAAACATTTCTCGCACAAGCTTCATCCGCTTGCGGCAACTCAACTACCACGTACGTGAATGGGGAACTCCTCGCCCGGAACAGTTGCCGCTGTTCATGGTGCACGGTTGGATGGATGTCAGCGCATCTTTCCAATTTGTGGTGGATGCCATGCAGCAAGACCGCCACATCATTGCGCCTGACTGGCGCGGCTTTGGACTCACCGATGTGGGAGAAGTCGACACCTTCTGGTACCCCGACTACCTGGCCGATCTGGATGCATTGGTTGACCATTTCCAACCCGAAGGACACATCGATTTGCTGGGCCACAGCATGGGCGGCACCGTCGTGTCCATGTATGCCGGTGCGAGACCCGAGCGTATTCGTCGCCTGATCAACCTGGAAGGCTTTGGTCTGGCTGCCACCAAACCAACGCAAGCACCTGGCCGCTATGCAAAATGGTTGAACGAAGTCAAAGCTGCTCGCCAAGGCGAAATGAATTTGCGAACCTATCCCGACAGCGAAGCAGTCGCGCAACGCTTGATCAAAACCAATCCGCGTTTGCGTTTGGACAAAGCGCAATGGTTGGCACAGCATTGGGCCAAGCCCAACAGCAAGGGCGAATGGGAAATTCTGGGTCACCCGGCGCACAAAGTGATCAACCCTTATTTGTTTCGCGTGGAAGAAATGCTGGCCATCTACCAAAGCATCAGCGCACCTGTGCTCAACGTCGAAGCCAGCCAAAACGATCTTGAAAAATGGTGGCAAGGCAAATACAAGCTGGAAGAATTTCACGAGCGCTTAAAACACATCAAAGACATTCAGAGCGTCACCATACAAGATGCTGGTCACATGATGCACCACGACCAGCCATTTGAGTTGGCACAACATATCGAGGCGTTTTTGCAGCAGCCATGACCCAGGTCGATGTGCTGATCATTGGTGCAGGTGCTGCAGGTTTGTTTTGCGCGGGCGTAGCGGCACAACAAGGTTTGAATGTCTTACTGTTAGACCATTACCCCAAGGTGGCGGAAAAAATCCGCATCTCAGGCGGCGGGCGCAGCAACTTCACCAACAAAGATATTGACCCGCGCGCGCCGCACACGCATTTTCTCGGCGACAACCCCATGTTCGCGCGTAGCGCACTCAGCCGCTACACCGCGCAAGATTTCATTGATTTGGTCAAAAAACACGACATTGGTTTCCATGAAAAGCACAAAGGCCAACTGTTTTGCGACCGCAGTGCGCAAGACCTGATCGACATGCTTTTGCGCGAGTGCGAAGCCGGTGCCATGGGCGGCAAAGTCACACGCTGGCAGCCTTGCAATTTGTTGGGTTTGCAATACAGCGATGCGCCCGAGCCTCACTACGTGGCTGACACTGCCCAAGGCCAGGTGCAAGCGCGAGCCTTGGTGGTCGCCAGCGGCGGTTTGTCCATCCCCAAGATTGGTGCTACTGACATCGGTTACCGCTTGGCCAAGCAGTTCAGCTTGCGAATGGTCGAGCCGCGCCCCGCTTTGGTGCCTCTCACTTTCTCCACTGCCGACTGGCAGCCTTATGCGGCGCTGGCCGGGTTGTCGCTGCCGGTGGCCATGCAAACCGGTGAAGGCAAAAAAACCACGGTGTTCAACGAAGACCTGCTGTTCACGCACCGAGGTTTGTCGGGTCCGGCGGTGCTGCAAATTTCCAGTTATTGGCAAACCGGCAAGCCCATTCGCCTGAACCTGTTGCCAGACACCGATTTGGCGCAAGCGCTGGTGCAGGCCAAGCAGTCCAGCAAAAAATCCTTGTCCAACACGCTTGCCACCTGGCTACCGTCGCGTCTGGCCGACACTTGGACAGCCACGCAGAGTGATTGGCAGAAAAGCCTGCCTGACACCCCGGACAAAGCCTTGCAGCGGTTGGCTGCCTCTTTACAAACTTGGGCGCTGACACCCTCCGGTACCGAGGGATACGCCAAGGCCGAGGTCACCGCTGGCGGCGTTGACACACGGGATTTGTCCCAACAAACCATGGAATCCAAGCAACCGGGGCTGTATTTCATCGGGGAAGTGGTCGACATCACGGGTTGGTTGGGCGGCTACAACTTCCAATGGGCTTGGGCCAGCGCCCACGCCTGTGCAAAGGCCTTGGCAGCCCGGCTCAAACCGTTATAATGTTGGATTTTCCGGCCATCCCCCGACAGCCAAACCCTCCGTCGGGCACCACCGCTTCGCAGGCCTTGAAGTCCGATCTTCTTCATATGCCGAGCGTGCACATTTTTGAAAATTGTTGTCAATGACCACTATCCGTGTAAAAGAAAACGAACCCTTTGACGTGGCTTTGCGCCGCTTCAAGCGCACCATCGAAAAACTCGGTTTGCTGACCGACCTTCGCGCCCGTGAGTTTTATGAAAAACCCACCGCCGAGCGCAAACGCAAAAAAGCTGCCGCAGTCAAGCGCCATTACAAGCGCGTTCGCAGCATGCAGTTGCCGAAAAAACTCTACTGATCTGCTTGCAGGCCACGGCCTGAACAGGCTCGCCCGGCCCAGCCCGCGCGGGCCTTTTTTTATTTGTACTGGAGAACCCCATGAGCCTCAAACAACAAATCACTGAAGACATGAAAACAGCGATGCGCGCCAAAGACAGCGTGCGCTTGGGCACCATCCGATTGTTACAAGCCGCAATGAAGCAAAAAGAGGTCGATGAGCGTGTCGAACTTGACGACATCATGGTCATCGCCATCGTGGACAAATTGATCAAGCAACGCAAAGACTCTGTCGCCGCCTACCAAAGTGCGGGGCGCCAAGATTTGGCCGACATCGAAACTGCCGAAATCGTGGTTTTACAAGCCTATTTGCCACAGCGCCTCAACGCTCAAGAGGTGCAGCATGCAGTCGCAGCCATCGTCGCAGAGTTGGGTGCAAGCGGCCCTGGCGATATGGGCAAGGTCATGGGCGCTGTCAAAGCGCAGCTTGCAGGCAAAGCAGACATGGGTGAAGTCAGTGCTGCGGTCAAGGCCGCATTGACCAAATAAAGCCAATTTCCTTCACCCATTCCAATCAAACAAGCCGCATATCGTTCATGCCTAAAATCACCGCACATTGTCGCGCTGGTCCCAGCATGTCGCCTGCCAACTTTTCTTCGCAAACACCGTGACCGATTCCTCTGTTTACTTGCGCATAGATCACGTCACCAAGCGTTTTGGTGAAACCCTTGCGGTCAACGATGTCAGTCTGGGCATTGATCGCGGTGAAATATTTGCGTTGCTCGGCTCCTCAGGCTGCGGGAAATCGACTTTGCTTCGGGTGCTTTCAGGGTTTGAGACGCCCACCAGTGGGCGCGTTTTGCTGGACGGCAAAGACGTCACCGATTTGCCGCCCTATGAGCGCCCAATGAACATGATGTTCCAGTCGTACGCACTTTTCCCCCACCTCAATGTCTGGGAAAACGTGGCATTTGGCTTGAAGCGCGATGGCGTTGCCAAAGCGGAAATTCAACAACGGGTCGAAGACATGCTGCAACTGGTGCAATTGCAAAAATTTGCCAAACGTAGCCCGCACCAGTTGTCAGGCGGCCAGCAACAACGCGTGGCGTTGGCGCGCAGTCTGGTCAAGCGACCGCAGTTACTTCTGCTCGATGAACCGCTGGGTGCGCTTGATAAAAAATTGCGCGAAGAAACCCAAGTGGAATTGGTCAAGATCATCAAACAAGTGGGCGTGACCTGTGTCATGGTGACGCATGATCAAGACGAAGCCATGACCATGGCAGACCGTATTGCCGTGATGAGCGAAGGACGGTTTTTGCAAGTGGGCGCGCCCAGCGAAGTCTACGAATATCCCAACTGCCGATTTGTTGCTGACTTTGTTGGCAATGTGAACTTGGTCGATGGCGAAATCACAGTAGATGATGCAGAAAAAACCGTTGTACAAAGTGATGTCTGCAGTTTTTTTGTGGGCCACGGTATCTCCGGCCACTTAGGAATGCAAGTGACGGTGGCACTGCGGCCTGAAAAAATTCATTTAAGCCTAGATAATCTGGCCAACACACACAACACGGTCGCCTGTACGGTGGACAGCTTGTCGTACTTTGGCAGTTACACCAGTTACCACTTAAAAATGGGCAATGGACAACTGCTTCAAGCTTGGGTCACAAACACCAACCGTCACCATGAAAATATTGAGATCGGTCAAAAACTGTGGGCGCATTGGTATGACAACGCCATGGTGGTTCTTGACCGCTGATGCTTTTTAAGCGCCAGCGACTTTCATGCGGTTGATCAACACCGAGCCAATGGTTTTGGCGCCATAGTTATAGGTGTCTGAACCTACGGCTTCTATGCCCATCAGCATGTCTTTCATGTTGCCGGCGATGGTGATTTCTTGCACGGGATACGCGATTTCACCCTTCTCGACCCAGAACCCGCTGGCACCACGCGAGTAGTCCCCCGTGACGTAGTTGATGCCCTGCCCCATGAGTTCGATCACGAATAAACCTGTGCCCAGTTTTTTCAACATGGCTTTGAGATCGTCTTGACTGCGGGTTTGGGTAGAGCGCATCACCAGATTGTGCGAACCGCCAGAGTTGCCTGTGGTTTGCATGCCCAGTTTGCGTGCTGAATAACTGCTGAGGAAATAGCCCTGCACTTGGCCGTTTTGAATGATGTCGCGCGCTTGGGTTTTGACCCCTTCATCATCAAACGGTGAGCTGCCTTTGCCGCGCATGACAAATGGGTCTTCATGCACCTGTATGTGTGAGGGCAGTACTTGTTTGCCCAATGAGTCCAACAAAAAACTGCTTTTGCGATAAAGGGCGCCGCCGCTGAGTGCATGCACCAAACCGCCCAACAAACCGGCCGCCAGCGGCGACTCGAACAACACCGGACAACTGACCGTGCGGATTTTGCGGGCGTGCAAACGGCTGAGTGCACGCTCTGCAGCATATCGCCCAATCACTTCGGGAGCGGCCAATTCGTTCGGATGGCGCATGGAGCTGTACCAGGCGTCCCGTTGCATGTCATCACCCGTGCCTGCAATCGGTGCCACTGAGACACTGTGCCTAGAGCTGGCATAACCCCCTCTGAAACCATGCGTGTGGGCACTGAAAAAATGGCTTTGCTGGACAGACACCGCAGCACCTTCGCTGTTGGTAATGCCCGCATCGGTTTGAAGAGCAGCGGCTTCACAGCGAAGCGCCAGAGTGGCGGCCTCCTCACTGCTGATCGCCCACGGATGGAATAAGTCTAAATCGCGCTGGTCATGGGCGATCAGGGATTCTTGCGGCAATTCCGCCATAGGATCTTGCGCCGTGAAACGGGCAATGTCATGCGCTGCTTGGACGGTACGTTCAATAGCCGCCTCAGAAAAATCAGAAGTACTGGCATTGCCACGGCGGTGACCCACGTACACCGTGATACCCAACGATTTGTCGCGGTTACGCTCTACGTTTTCAAGTTCGCCTTTGCGCACCGACACGCTCAGGCCACAACCTTCGGAAGCTTGGGCAGCTGCGTCGCTGGCACCCAAGCGTTTGGCATGGGCTAGTGCACTGTCAACCAGAGCTTCAAATTGGGCACGGCTGTGGCTGAATCCAGGCAGAGGTTTGTCGTGGGCGGTAGGGGGGGTGGAAAAGGGTTTCATATCGACGGCTATGATACTTGCCAGACCATTACCCCCACGTTATGTCACGCAAACCCACCAAAGGTTATTACGTCAAAGGCCATTTTGTGGCCGAAGGCAGCGAACTCGATCTTGAGCTCAAACGCGAACTCAAAGGCAGCGACAGCGCCAGCCGCACCGACCTTAAACGCGAAAGCTTTGAGCTGCAAAAGCTAGGCGAAGACCTGTTGCAACTGCGCCAAGATGCCATGCAGCAATTGGTGGCGCAGCAGCATGTGCCCGAACTGCTTTTCGAAGCGATACGCGACGCCAAAAAAATCACCAACTTCGAAGGCCTGCGCCGTCAAATGCAGTATGTGGGCAAGCTCATGCGCAAGCTCGATGCGTCACAAGTCCAGGCCATCAGAGACGCCTTGGATGTGCAACACAACGGCAGTGCAGAGGAGACGCTGGCTCTGCATATGAGCGAACATTGGCGCGACCGTTTGCTCAAAGACGACCAAGCTTTGGCCGATTGGCTGATCGCACACCCTGACACAGACAGCCAGCAATTGCGCGCCCTGATTCGCCAAGCCAGAAAAGATGGCCTGCCTGACAAATCCGCTGTCTCTCAGGGCGCGTTTCCCAGACAAGGCCGCGCTTACCGGGATATCTTCAAGTTGGTCCGCGACCAATTGAACGCTGCAAAAGTTGTCTCATCATGAATGCTGATCCCTCGCTTGATCCTGTACGCATAGGCATTGTCTCCATCAGTGACCGCGCTTCAAGCGGGACCTACGAAGACAAAGGGCTACCTGCGTTGCGTGAATGGCTACAGCAAGCTTTGCACAATCCCCTGGCCTTTGAACCCCGATTGATTCCGGACGAGCAAGCGCTGATCAGCCAAACCTTGAAAGAACTTGTACATGCCGGTTGCGCGTTGGTGCTCACCACCGGCGGAACCGGGCCGGCGGTGCGAGATGTCACACCTGAAGCCACCTTGGCAGTGGCAGACAAAGAAATGCCCGGCTTTGGCGAGCAAATGCGGCAAATCAGCCTGCGCTTTGTGCCAACCGCCATTCTTTCTCGGCAAGTCGCTGTGGTTCGCGGCAGCAGCCTGATCATCAACTTGCCAGGCCAACCCAAATCCATCACTGAAACGCTGGGCGGCTTGAAAGATGCCCAAGGCTTGTCGTTGGTTGACGGTATTTTTGCTGCCGTGCCTTATTGCATCGACCTGATTGGCGGTCCGTATTTGCAAACGCGCGACAGCTTTTGCAAAGCATTCCGACCAAAAAATGTCCAGCGGCCTTACCCGGCCAAACCCTGAAGTATCAAGTCGCCTCCAAGTGGAAAGCGACTTGGTTGATATCGAAATACATCTTCTCAAAAAACATTTCACAAGATGCATTACCACCGCTGACCAAACGCAGATTGGCCGACTCAGGACTTTGCATCAAGGCCTCCTGCGGTGAAAACTGAAGCGTGGAAAACACATATTTTTCCAGCGACCTCAAGAACACGGCAAAACCGGGCACTTTGAGTTGTGCCGGGTCTTCGCAAACCATCCACCAATGTGAATGGAATTGATTGGGTGGAAACAGTTGCAACTTCACCATGCAGTCACTCACCATCAAGCCGTATTGCTCGATGCTGAAAGACAAATCAGCGCTGTAGTCGTCGCTTGGCAGTTGGTTAAACACCAAACTGTGGGGGTGCAATTTGATAAATGCAGGCATGGCTCAAGAATCGACAGGAATCGGACCGGCTTTAAACCGTCTCAATCAATCAGCTTGTTGAGTTTTTCAATATCGGTATCCACATTTTTTGCGGCATCTTCAGGCACACAATCCGCACGGTTGAAAACGCCATTGGACAATTTCTCCAAGGCCTGCCAGAGCATGGCAATTTGCTTGTCTTGCTCTGCCGTGTAGTCGATCAGACCGCGAATGGCCTGACTCAGCGGGTCGTCGTTTTGCGTCACACCGTATGCTGAAAAGCCCATTTTGGAGGCGACTTCCTCGCGCACCGCATCGGTTTTGGCTTCGATGATGCGCGCCGGGTTACCGACCGCTGTGGCACCTGCGGGCACAGGTTTGGTCACCACGGCATTGCTGCCGATCTTGGCGCCATCGCCCACAGAGAAACCACCAAGCACCTTGGCACCGGCACCCACCACCACATTGCGACCCAAGGTGGGGTGGCGTTTGGCACCTTTGTAGAGTGAGGTTCCACCCAAGGTCACGCCTTGGTAAATGGTGCAACCATCGCCGATCTCTGCAGTTTCCCCGACCACCACGCCCATGGCATGGTCAAAAAAAACACCGCTACCAATGACGGCAGCCGGATGGATTTCGATGCCCGTTAAAAACCGCGACACATTCGATATGAAACGCCCCAGCCATTTCAGACCCACTCCCCAGCAAGCATGCGCCCAACGGTGCATGACCATGGCATGTAAGCCCGGATAACAGGTCAGGACCTCGAAACCACTGCGCGCGGCAGGATCGCGTTCGAGAATAGTTTGTATATCAGCGCGGATTCTTGAAAACATGCGAAGAGTCTAACTTTTTCGCTGTGAGGCCTGCGTCATGGCCTTGGCAATGCCCCGAAGAATATGCACCTCTTCCTCGGTCAAACCGGCACGGTTGAACATTTGGTTCAAGCGCGGCATCAGCTTTTTCGGGGCTTGTGGGTCGAGAAAACCTATGTCCGTCAGTGACTGTTGCCAATGCGACAACAAACCGGCGATCTGCGCGGCATCAGCATGCACAGCAGGCGGCACTGCGTCCTGTACCGCAAAGCCGCCCAGCGCCAGTCGCCATTCATAGGCGATGACTTGCACCGCACCGGCAATATTCAAAGAACCAAAACCAGGGTCGGTAGGAATGCTGAGCGCTACGTGGCATCGGTACACATCGTCATTTTTCATACCGAAACGCTCGGAACCGAATAAAAAAGCCATGCCCTCCACCGCTTGTGCCGCAACTGGCCATTGCGCGAAATGCGCGCGAGGCGTTCGCGTCGGTGGACCGAAATCGCGCGGCGTCATGGCGGTTGCGCATAGGTGCGTCATGCCGTCCAATGCTTCGTCCAAAGTATCCACAATGCGGGCCTTTTCCAGCACATTCAATGCCCCACTGGCGCGTTGAATGGTTTCTTCGCGGCGCAGCACATTGGACCAGCGCGGCTTGACCAGCACCAGATCGTCAAAGCCCATGACTCGCATAGCGCGAGCAGTGGCGCCGACATTGCCGGCGTGGCTGGTTTCAATCAGAATAAAACGCGTTTGCATGGGACTAAAATAAGCGTATTGTCGCCGCCCGCTCTGTCGGGCGTGTTTTTTTGCAGATAGACGCTGCTTGTACGCGTTCAACACAGGCTTGCCGATCGCCCCCATGACCACCGCCTCTTCTTCTTCCATCCACCCCATGCTCAATATCGCCATCAAGGCGGCGCGTGCGGCTGGGTCCATCATCAACCGAGCAGCGCTCGATGTTGAATCGGTTCGGGTCTCCCAAAAAATGGAAAACGACTTTGTCACCGAAGTCGATCAAGCAAGTGAAAACACCATCATCGAAACTTTGCTGAACGCCTATCCTGACCACGGCATCTTGGCCGAAGAATCAGGACGTACCCACGGCAACCCGAATGCAGAACATGTGTGGATCATCGATCCGCTGGACGGCACCACCAATTTCATCCATGGGTTTCCTTTTTATTGCGTCAGCATTGCCTTGCAAAGCCGTGGCCGTTTAGAGCAAGCCGTGGTCTTCGACCCCACACGCAACGATTTGTTTACCTCTACGCGAGGACGCGGCGCCTTCCTCAACGACCGCCGCTTGCGCGTGAGCAAACGCATTCGCTTGAAAGAGTGCCTGATCAGCACAGGTTTTCCGTTCAGGGACGGAGACGATTTCAATGCCTACTTGAGCATGATGTCTCAGGTGATGACCCGCACCGCAGGCTTGCGTAGACCCGGCGCTGCTGCTCTCGATCTGGCTTATGTGGCCGCCGGTTTCAGTGATGGTTTTTTTGAAACCGGTTTGCACCCTTGGGACATGGCGGCCGGTGCGTTACTGATCACCGAAGCAGGTGGCCTGGTAGGCAACTTCACCGGTGAAGCGGATTTCTTGCAACAGCGCGAATGTCTGGCCGCCAGCCCGAAAATTTACGGCCAACTCGTGACCCTGCTTCAGCCTTACTCCAAATTTGCAGGGGTAGCTGATAAGGCGATAGCGGCGCAATCGATTGTCGACGTCAGCAAAGTTATCGAATCCGGCAAATAAGCCAGCATGCGCCTTGTGTGACCATGGCCGACACATTAACGCACACCCCCATGATGACCCAGTACCTGGGTCTTAAAGCAGACTTTCCCAATACGCTGCTTTTCTACCGCATGGGAGACTTTTACGAGCTGTTTTTTGAAGACGCAGAAAAAGCCGCGCGACTGCTGGACATCACTTTGACGCAACGCGGTCAATCCGCCGGGCAGCCGGTGGTCATGGCTGGTGTGCCGTTTCATTCGGTCGACAGCTACTTATCACGCTTGATCAAACTGGGTGAATCCGTCGCGATTTGCGAACAAGTGGGCGAAGTCGGTGGCAAGGGCCCGGTCGACAGAAAAGTGGTTCGCGTGGTCACGCCTGGCACTTTGACCGATGCCGAATTGTTGAACGACAAAACCGAAGCCTACGTGTTGGCGGTGCATGCCAGTGAGCGTGCAGGCAAGGCAGCGGGTTGCGGCTTGGCGTGGCTCAGTGTGACCGAGGGAGAACTGCGATTGGCCGAATGCGCTGCTGATCAATTGCCTGCGTGGATTGCACGCATTGCGCCCAGCGAAGTGATTTACAGCAGTGAATTGCCCGCGCATTTGCTGCCCTTTCTCGGCGGCGTGAACGTGAAGTCCGAGCGGCCATCGTGGGCGTTTGACAGCAGCTTAGGGCAGCGCAAATTGCTCGAGCAATTACACGTCGCCTCCTTGGAAGCCTGGCAAGCGCAAGACCTGGTGCAAGCGCATGCGGCCGCCTCCGCCTTGCTGGCTTATGCAGAACACACGCAAGGACGCAGCCTCACCCATGTGCAAAAGCTGCGGGTTGAACGCAACGAAGAACGCATTGACCTGCCCGCCACGACTCGGCGCAATCTTGAGTTGACGCAAACGCTCAAAGGCGAAGACAGCCCCACTTTGTTTTCCTTGCTGGACACCTGTATGACGGGCATGGGCAGTCGCACGCTCAAACGCTGGCTGCTGGACCCTCCGCGTGAACGCACACTGGCACAACAACGACTCGACGCCATCGAGGCCTTGCAAGGCGAGCACGGGGCTGGTGGTTGGCGCGATTTGCGTACGGCCTTGAAAGGCCTGGGTGACGTGCAACGCATCAGCGCACGCATTGCATTGCGCCAAGTACGGCCCCGCGAATTGGTCGCGCTGGGCCATGCCTTGACCCGCGCTTCTCAATTGCCCGAGTTGATGCTGAAGACGGCTGATACGCCTTGGCTGCAAACACTTTGTAAATCATTGGTGTCCCCGCCTGCATGCGCCGAATTACTGCACCGCGCGCTATTGCCAGAACCGGCGGCGCTGGTGCGCGACGGTGGCATCATCAACCATGGGTTTGACAGTGAACTGGATGAACTGCGGAATATTCAAACCAATGGCGACAGCTTTTTGTTGGCGCTTGAAATACGCGAGCGGGAACGTACGGGCATCAATAACCTCAAAGTGCAGTACAACCGCGTGCACGGTTTTTATATCGAGATCAGCCAAGGTCAACTGGATCGTGTACCAGATGATTACCGCCGCAGACAAACTTTAAAGAATGCGGAACGCTTCATCACGCCCGAATTAAAAGCCTTTGAAGACAAAGCCTTGTCGGCGCAGGAACGTGCGCTGTCGCGCGAGAAATTTCTGTTCGAGCAGTTACTGGACGAATTGCAACAGTATGTGCCAGCGCTGTCACAAGTGGCTTGGGCGCTAGCCACTTTGGATGTGCTGGCTTGTTTGAGTGAACGGTCCTTGACACTCAACTGGTGTGCACCTGAACTGGTGAAGACACCGGGCATCAGCATCACGCAAGGTCGGCACCCAGTGGTCGAAGCGCGCTTGGCTCAATTTGGTGGCAGCTTTATTGCCAATGACACGCAATTGGGCCCCTCACAACGGATGCAAATCATCACCGGCCCCAATATGGGTGGCAAATCAACGTATATGCGACAGGTTGCACTGATCGTGCTGCTGGCCAGCATCGGCAGCCATGTACCAGCAAGTGCTTGTCGCATCGGCCCGATTGACGCGATTCACACGCGCATCGGTGCAGCGGATGATTTGGCGAACGCGCAATCCACCTTCATGCTGGAGATGACCGAAGGCGCGCAAATTTTGCATGCCGCGACAACAAACAGTCTGGTGTTGATGGACGAGATTGGCCGCGGTACTTCCACCTTTGATGGTCTGGCATTGGCCAGTGGCATTGCCACCTACTTGCACGACAAATCGCAGTCGTACAGTTTGTTTGCCACGCATTATTTTGAATTGACCGAGTTTGCAGCGTCTCACCGAGCCGCGGTCAATGTACATGTGAGCGCCACTGAAAGTGGCAATGACATCGTGTTTTTGCACGAGATACAACCGGGCCCTGCCAACCGCAGTTACGGCATACAAGTAGCGCGCTTGGCCGGCATGCCTACCAGTGTGTTGAACCATGCCAAGCATGCCTTGGCAGCGTTAGAAAACGATGCGCAACATGCCCGCGCTCAGGTGGATTTGTTTGCGCAGCCGCCGCAAGACATCGACCATGGGCCTACACCTTTACAAGCGACATTGGCGGGCATTGACCCAGATCAAATGAGCCCGAGAGAAGCACTGGATGCGCTTTACGCTTTGAAGAAACTCACATGACTCCAGTTCCTACCAAGTTTGTCCCGTCAGGCGAACCGCTGGTGCTTTTTTTCCATGGCAACAGTTTTCCTGCCAGTACCTATAACGTCATGCTGAATGCTTTGCGTGATCGCGGTATGCAGGTTAAGACCTTGGAAAAAATCGGACACAACCCGGCTTACCCAGTCACCAGCAACTGGCCGCATCTGGTGGAAGAAGTGCATGCATTCGCCAAGCCTTTGATTGATTTACACACAGGGCCTGTGGTGTTGGTGGGCCATTCGCTGGGCGGCATGCTCAGCCTGATGCTGGCGGCGCAGTACCCTGCTTTGGCACATGCAGTGGTCATGGTGGATGCACCTGCCGTGGCAGGTTGGCAAGCAAATTTGTTGCACCTATCAAAAAAGCTTTCACTCACCGCCAAGTATTCCCCAGGGGCTGTCAGTAAAAAACGCCGCAACCAATGGGGCTCTTTGGATGAGGTGCGGCAGCATTTTGGCTCCAAGAAAAACTTTGCACGTTGGCAACCTCAGGTACTAGAGGACTACATCACGCACGGCACCCAAGAGGTAACGGTGAACGGGCAAGTAACCAGAGCGCTGAGTTTTTCACGCGACATTGAAACGCTCATCTACAACACCGTGCCACACCACTTAGAAGGCTTGATCAAACGTCATCCGCTGAAATGCCCTGTCAGCTTGGTCGCCGCACGGCATTCACAAGAAATGAAATTGGCTGGCATGGAATTTACCAAGCGCATCACCAAGGGCCGTATCACCATCATCGACGGCACGCATTTGGTGCCCATGGAAAGCCCCTTGGCCACGGCTGCAGCCGTGGAAGCTGCCATTCTCAATATGCTTGGCCCTGTGGTGCAAAAAAACTAAGGCTGCCAGACCACCAAGCCGCTGTAAGCAGTCACTAAAACCACCACGCCAAACGCGATGCGGTACCACGCAAACACCACAAAGCTGTGGGTGGCGATATAGCGAAGCAACCAACGCACACAAGCCCATGCGCTTAGAAACGAGAACACCAAGCCCACCACAAACATGGGCACGTCAGCCATGCTGAGCAGCGCGCGTTCTTTGTACAGGCTGTATGCGCCTGCGCCTATCAGCGTAGGAATGGCCAAGTAAAAAGAAAAGTCGGTGGCAGCTTTGCGGCTCATACCTAACAACATGCCGCCAATGATGGTGGCGCCGCTGCGGCTGGTGCCTGGCACCATGGCCAAACATTGGACCAAGCCTACTTTTAGGGCGTCTAAAGGCGTCATGCTCTCCACATTGACGATGCGCACATGGTCATCGGGGTGGCCGTCGTGCAAGGGTTTGCGTCCCCAGCCCTCGACCCACAAAATGATGAAGCCACCGATGATGAAGGTGGACGCCACCACCGTGGGCGTGAACAAATGCGCCTTGATGGCATTGCCAAACAAGAGGCCCAGCAGCACTGCAGGAAGAAAGGCGATCAGCACATTCATAGCAAAGCGACGCGCTAGGCGTTGCGTGGGCAAAGCCACCACGGTGCTTTTGATTTTTTCCCAATACACAATGATGACGGCGAGGATCGCGCCGGTTTGGATGGCAATGTCAAAGACCTTGGCTTTCTCGTCGTCAAAGCCCAGCAAGGCACCCGCAAGGATGAGGTGACCGGTGGACGAAATGGGCAAAAACTCGGTCAGACCTTCCACGATGCCCATGACAGCGACCTTCAAAAGCAACATGAAATCCACGACGTATCCTTTTGATTAATTTGGGTTTATTCTAATCGCCGGTCAATCTTGAGATATTTAAAATTCCCTATGCAATTCACACCCCTGATCGCGGTTCATATGACCGCCGCCATTGGCGCTGTCATCCTTGGCCCCTTTGCGCTGTGGGCGCGTATGGGGTCTGTGCAGCGCCCTTGGCTGCACCGCGCCATGGGCTATGCCTACGCCACCCTCATGCTCCTCGCGGCCATCAGCGCTTGCTTTATTCGGGATTTCAATTTACCCAATGTTCATGGGTTCACGGCCATTCACCTGTTAATCCCTGTCACGCTTATCAGCTTATGGGTGGCGTTTCGAGCACTCGCCAAAAAAGACTTTGTGACTCACCGCATCACCATGCAATCGCTGTATGTGTGCGCTTGCGTGATTGCTGGCGGCTTCACTTTGTTGCCCTCACGTTATTTGGGAAACTTGATTTGGCATGAGTGGTTGGGATGGGTTTGATTCAACCCATAGCGAACACTTACCAAACTTCAAGTTTCAAACGCTGCTTAGGTAAGTGAGCGAAAGCCTTGTCTCTACTCACCAATGTGATCTTTAAAGCCACAGCATGGGCGGCAATCATCATGTCAAAGTCGCTTAAGTTGATGCCTTGTGTTTCCAAGCTGCTGCACAGTTCACCATAGCAAGTCGCGGCTAAGGCATCCCATGGCAAGACGTCCATGTGCAGCATCACTTGTGAAAGTGCGTTTCTCAACTTGGTTGGTGAACCTCTGCGCTCAATACCATATTCAATTTCAGCCAAGGTCACGCTGGAAATAGCCGCCTGTCCCATGGGCAATTTGCTCAACTTGGCCAACAACTTGGCGTCACGCCCTTGCATGATGTGGCTGATGACGTTGGTGTCTAACAAATAACGCTGGGTCATTTTTCGACAGCATCAAAGGGATCGCGCCTTGCACTGGTTTGGCGGCGTTCGATCAACAGGTCTTCGCTGGCGTTCAAAGCCACGGCTTCGAGCAAACCTTGCCAGTTGCCGGGTTTGCGTGACAGCACCACATCCCCCGTGGCAGGGTCATGACGGATGAACACTTCGGGCACATCGAATCTGAATTCCAAGGGTAAGCGCACCGCTTGGCTGCGACCCGTGGTGAAAATTTTGGCAATGGCTGTCATGCAAAACCTCGACATAAATGATATATAGCATGATACATACCATCGTTTCCCCAGTCAACCACAACCTCACTCCCCTAAAATCCTCGCATGACCAAACCCGCCTCCCCTGCCACACCCGAAGAACACAAAGTCAGCAACTTTCTGCGCCAGATCATCGAAAACGATTTGGACAAAGGCACTTATGCCAACCGCCGCTGGGCGGGCAGCCCCGGGGATGCGGCGCACCATGCCAAAGGCCAGCCAGACCCCGCCAATATCCGCACCCGCTTTCCGCCCGAGCCCAACGGCTATTTGCATGTGGGCCACGCCAAAAGCATCTGCATCAACTTTGGCCTGGCCCAAGAGTACGGCGGCGTGTGCCACCTGCGCTTTGACGACACCAACCCCGAAAAAGAAGACACCGAATACGTCAACGCCATCATTGACGCAGTGAAGTGGCTGGGCTTCAGCTGGAGCCAACCGGGCAACGACGCGCCCTACCAAGCCAGCGACTATTTCGACTTCATGTACCGTGCCGCCGAGCATTTGATTGAAGCCGGTCACGCCTATGTGGACGAGCAAACGCCCGAGGAAATGCGCAACAACCGCGGTGACTTTGGCAAGCCAGGCGTGAACAGCCCGTTTCGCAGCCGCTCTCCCGCTGAAAACCTCAACCGCTTTCGTGAAATGCGTGATGGCAAGCTCGTCGACGGTGCCGCTGTGCTGCGTGCCAAGATCGACATGGCCTCGCCCAACATCAATATGCGCGACCCAGCTATTTACCGTATCCGCCGCGCCACCCACCACCACACCGGCAACAAATGGTGTATCTACCCGATGTACACCTTTGCCCACCCCATCGAGGACGCGCTGGAGCAAATCACCCACAGCATTTGCACGCTGGAGTTTGAGGACCAACGCCCGTTTTACGACTGGTTGATGGAGCGTCTTTGCGAAGGTGGCTTGCTGGCCGCCCCTTCCCCCAAACAGTATGAATTTGCCCGCCTCAACCTGACCTACGTCATCACCAGCAAACGCAAGCTGGCACAACTGGTGAATGAGGGCAAAGTCAGCGGTTGGGACGACCCGCGCATGCCCACCATCGTGGGGCTGCGCCGCCGCGGTTACACGCCCGAGAGCCTGCGCCTGTTTGCCGACCGCATCGGCGTGACCAAATCGGACAGCTGGATCGACTACAGCACCTTAGAGGGCTGCTTGCGCGAAGATTTGGAGCTCAAAGCCCACCGCGCCATGGCGGTGCTCGACCCCATCAAACTGGTGCTGACCAATTGGGATGAAGCATTTGGCGCTGGCCATTTGGAGCCCTGCACCCTGCCCGCTTTGCCGCATCCGCCTGAAGGCCAACCCGAACCTGCTGCGCGGCAATTCACCATCGGCAAAGAGGTCTGGATTGAACGCGATGATTTTGCGGAGCAACCGCCCAAGGGCTACAAACGACTCAGCCCGCCCATCACCCAAGCAGACGGCACTGACACTCCGGGCAGCATTGTTCGGCTCAAAGCGGGCTACATCGTGCAATGCACCGGTTGCTTGAAAGATGGCAACGGCACTGTGACTGAAGTACATGCAACGGTGTTTACCGATACCAAAAGTGGCAGCGCAGGAGCAGACAGCGTCAAGGCCAAAGGTGTGATCACTTGGGTGGGGGTGTCCGATGGCGTCCGCGCGCAAGTGCGCTTGTATGACCGACTGTTCAACGAAGAACAACCAGACGCCGGCGGTCGTGATTTTTTGACTGCCATCAACCCGGACAGTTTGAAAATTCAAGAAGCCTGGGTTGAGCCCTCTTTGCTACTTGCCAAGCCGGACGACAAGTTTCAATTTGAACGCTTGGGTTATTTTGTCGCGGACCGCGTGGACCATCAACCATCACACTTAGTGTTCAACCGCGCAGTCAGCCTCAAAGACAATTGGTCCAAATAAAGCCATCAATACGCTAGCAACGATAATCATTTTTTTCAAGAAATCATGATGTCCCAATTATTAGAACAACTGCAATGGCGCTATGCCACTAAAAAAATGGACGCCAGCAAGGTGGTCCCTCAAGACAAAGTGGATCGCATAGTAGAAGCCGCCAGATTGGCGCCCAGCTCCAGCGGCCTGCAACCTTATGAAATCGTCGTGGTGAGTAACGTTGATGTTCGCGCCCGTATTCGTGCCGTGGCGAATGACCAATCCCAAATCACCGATGGTTCACACCTGCTGGTGTTTGCCGCGTGGGACAACTACACCGCAGAACGCATCAACCATATGTTTGACCTGCATGTCAACGCCCGCGGTGGCACCAATGAAGGTTGGGAAAACTACCGAAACATGTTGCTTAAAAATTATCCTGCGCGCGACGTACAGGTCAATTTTGAACATGCCGCCCGACAAGCTTATATTGGACTGGCTGCCAGTTTGATGGCCGCGGCTTCGGAACATGTTGACAGCACGCCTATGGAAGGCTTTCAGCCTCCAGCGGTAGACGAGATTTTGAATTTGTCAGCGCGTGGTCTGCGCAGTGTGGCGCTCTTGCCTTTGGGATACCGCTTGAGTGGCCAAGACTGGCTTGAACCATTGGTCAAAGTGCGTCGCCCGCGCAACGAATTTATCACCGAAGTAAAGTAGGCAATTGCTGCTTTGCGCCCACCAACCCACACAACCACCGGAGAATCTCATGGCCAAAGGCGAACAGCGCAGTAACAAAATGACCAAAAAACCCAAAAAGGACACGTCTCCCCCTAAGGCGATTGTTCCGGGTGACAGGCCCAGTGCGCCCGTGACATTTGTCGCGCCGCGCGGTAAGTTGAAAAATAAATAATCCAGCCCATGGTCAGGCAAATAACGCCTGCCAGGAAAAGTGGGGTCAGTGAACCGAGCCTTTGAGTGCCGCTGGCATTGGCAATGGCATGACCGGAATGCCCTCTTCGAGCAATGAACGGGTCTCTTCCATAGAAACCTGTCCGCGTATGTTGCGCTCTTCGATTTCGCCGTAGTGCATTTTGCGGGCTTCCTCTGCAAACCCTTGGCCAACATCTTCCGTATTGGCCACGACATGTTGCACCATTTTTAACCAGGCAATGTGCGCCTCTGGGGCCTCTGGCACAGCTGCAGACTCTTCAACAGGGACCACTGCTTGGCTCCGGGAAGATGACTCAACAACCGTGGATTGCGGCTCCAAGCGGGAGGTTAATAAATTCAAGCGCGGTGCACTCAACCGCTTGTGTATGGTGTGGTCTGCACAGATGGGACATTCCACCAAGTTGCGCTCGCGCTGGGACTGGTAGTCGTCCTCAGAGGCAAACCAGCCTTCAAACTGATGTTGTTGCTGGCATTGAAGATTGAGCACTTTCATGGGTGCATTATGTCAAAACAAGGTGTTTCAGGTGCCTAATGCTTGCACAACAGCAACGGCGCACAAGGACATCAAACCACCAGGCAACAAACCCAGCACCAACACCAAACCCCCATTGACGGCCAGTACCGCCTTGACATGGGTGTCCGCAGACACAGTACTCACCGTCAAAGGTGGGTCAAAGTACATCACTTTGATCACCCTCAAATAGTAAAACGCTCCCACCAAGGACATGATCACAGCAAATACAGCCAACACCAACGCGCTGATTTGTTCGGAGGCGACCAAGGCCTGCAGCACCGAGAGTTTGGCAAAGAAGCCGACCAACGGCGGTACACCGGCCAATGAGAACAGACAAATGGCCATCACGCCCGCGAACAAGGGACTGCGTTGGTTGAGACCAGCCAAGTCAGAGATTTCTTCGCTTTCAAAACCCTCTCGCGCCAACAACAAAATAACACCAAACACACCCAACGTGGTGAGCACATAAGTGATCATGTAGAACATGGCAGAACTGTAGGCATTGGCCGCAGACAAAGTGTTGCCTTGGTTAACACCTGACAACATACCGATGAGCACAAACCCCATTTGGGCAATGGTGGAAAAGGCCAACATACGTTTGAGATTGGTTTGTGCAATGGCAGAGAGGTTACCGACCAACAGCGACAACACCGCCAACACCATCATCATTTGCTGCCAATCAATCGCCAGAGGCAACATGCCATCAACCAGCAAACGCATCATCATGGCAAATGCTGCCAATTTAGGGGCAGCAGCGATCATCAAAGTAACCGCTGTGGGTGAACCATGGTAGATGTCTGGCACCCACATGTGAAAAGGCGCAGCGCCCAATTTAAATGCGACACCACACACCACAAAGACCAGGCCTAAAACCAATACCTGGTGCCTGATGTGGCCACTGGAGATGGCTTGAAAAACACCTGATAACTCTAGCGAGCCAGTGGCCCCGTAAATCATCGACAGGCCGTAGAGTAAAAAACCGCTGGCCAATGCCCCGAGGACAAAAAATTTCATGGCAGCTTCAGTTGCATTGCCGTTGTCGCGGCGCAGAGCCACCAGTGCATAACTGGACAGGGTCAGCAGTTCTAGGCCTAAGTAGATGACCAAAAAATTGTTGCCCGAGATCATCACAGACATGCCCAGCAATGAGAACAAACTCAGCAAGAACAGTTCCCCACCCTCAAGCATTTTGCGGTCTGCCGCATAAGGACGGCTGTAAATCAGTGTCACCATGACGGCCAATGTCGCAAAACATTTGAGCCAATTGCCCATGGCATCTGACACCACCATCTGACCAAAGCCATAGACCGTTTGACCTGTTGTCGCATACATGGCATGCATCAATGCAACCGCCAATAAAGTAGCCAAGGTCAATAAATAAGTCAGTGTGCGGTCTTTGCTCTTTACCCACAAATCAACCAAGGTGATGACACAAGCCATCGACAGCAAAAAAATTTCAGGCAATGCGGTCATCCAGTTGACAATGTTCATCATGGTTGACTTCCTAGGCAGTTGATCGTGTGATTCATAGGGGCAATTTGCTCAGTGCCACATGTTCAAGTAATTGGGTCACCGATACGTGCATCACATCGGTGAAAGGTTTGGGATACACGCCCATCCACAAAACAGCTGCTGCCAAGAGGCCAAGCATCAAAAATTCACGCGCGTTAATGTCTTGTAAATCTTGGACTGCTTGGTTGGTCACAGGGCCCAAATAAACACGTTTGACCATCCACAAGGTGTAGGCTGCGCCGAATATGAGTGCAGAGGCTGACAACAGTCCCAGCCAAAAATTGAATTTAACGACTGCCAAAATGACCATCCATTCACCCACAAACCCTGCTGTGCCGGGTAAGCCGCAATTGGCCATGGCAAAAAATACGGCAAACGCTGCAAATTTTGGCATGCGATTGACCACGCCACCATAGCTGGCGATTTCGCGAGAATGGACCCGGTCGTAAAGCACACCAATGCACAAGAACATGGCTGCTGACACAAACCCATGCGCAAGCATTTGCACAATAGCACCGCTCACGCCGAGTTCGCTGAAGATAAAAAATCCTAGCGTGACAAAACCCATGTGCGCCACAGACGAGTACGCCACCAGTTTTTTCATGTCTTGCTGAACAATGGCTACCAAGCCCACATAGACCACGGCAATCAGAGAAAGCGTCAGCATCAGCCATGCCCATTCATGGGCAGCGTCAGGCGCAATGGGAAGCGAAAACCGCAGAAAACCATAGGCACCCAACTTGAGCATGATGGCCGCCAAAACCGCTGAACCGCCCGTAGGTGCCTCGACGTGCACGTCAGGTAACCAAGTGTGTACAGGCCACAAGGGCACTTTGACGGCAAAGGCGGCGAAGAAAGCAAAAAACAAAAATGTTTGCGGGGTGGCTGCCAGTGGAAGTTGCTGCCATGTGGCCAAATCAAAACTGCCCTCAGATGCAATGTATAAATAAATCAATGCCACCAGCATCAGCAGTGAACCAAGCAAGGTGTAGAGGAAAAATTTGAATGCGGCGTAAATTTTGTTGGGACCGCCCCACACGCCGATGATCAAATACATGGGTATCAAGGTGGCTTCAAAAAACACATAAAACAGCATGCCATCAAGCGCGCAAAACACACCAATCAATAAGCCACTGAGCACCAAAAAAGCGCCCATGTATTGGTTGACACGTTCGGTGATCACTTCCCAACCGGCAATCACCACCACCACCGTGATGAACGCAGTCAACAAAACAAACCACAGAGAAATACCGTCTATGCCCAAGTGATAGTTGACATTGAAACGGCTGATCCAGGGAAGGTTTTCAACAAACTGCATGGAGGCAGATGCATTGTCAAATTGCGCATACAAGGGCAGCGTCAAGACAAAACTAAGCAGCGCACCGGTTAATGCAAACCAACGCACCAAGCGCAAGTGTTCATCACGCCCAAAGACCAACAGCAAAACACCACACACGATCGGTGTCCAAATGGCCAGACTCAACAATTCCATAGCAGCCCTCTGAATCGAATGCGCGTAAAAGACAGGGTGAGATTCATGGTTTAAGCCAGACGAACCAAGTGATCAGTCCGAACATTCCCAGAATCATCAGCAAGGCGTAGTGATAAAGAAAACCGGTTTGCAAGCGGCGGGCCAACATAGCCATTCTGCCAATGATGCGCCAAGACCCATTGACCACAAAACCATCGATCACCCCTTGGTCGCCACCCTTCCACAGACCAGTGGCCAACATGCGAGTGCCGCGGGCAAGAATTTTTTCGTTGAAATCATCCAAAAAATATTTGTTGACCAACAAACTGTGTAAGGGCTTGACATGTCGTTGAATGAAAGCTGGTACGGCCGGGTGAACCATGTACATGTAAAAAGCCAGCAACACGCCTGCCAAGGCCAGCATCAACGGAATGGTGGTCAATGCATGCTCTGCCATGGCCATCGGGGAATGGAACATGTCTTGCAGTGCCTTCATGGCAGGGTGCAATGCACTGTTGACGTAAATAGCGTCTTTGAAAAAATCGCCAAATAGCATGTAGTCAATAGTGAAATAACCAATAAGCACGGAAGGAATAGCCAGCAGCACCAACGGCAATGTCACGACCCAAGGAGATTCGTGCGGTGTGTGTGGGTGGCTGTCACCGTGGTGGGCATGAGGGTCTTGATCAAACCGGGGCTTGCCGTGGAACACCAAAAAATACATGCGGAAAGAATAAAAAGCCGTGACAAATACGCCAGCCAGTACAGCAACATAGGCCCAAGGTGCAGCAGGCAAGTGACTGGCCGCCACGGCTTCGATGATGCTGTCTTTGGAATAAAAACCAGAAAAAAGCGGCGTGCCAATCAATGCCAACGAACCCAATAAAGATGTCAGCCAGGTGATAGGCATGTACTTGCGCAAGCCCCCCATGTATCGAATGTCTTGGTTATGGTGGACACCCATGATGACCGAACCCGCAGCCAGAAACAGCAATGCCTTGAAAAATGCATGGGTCATCAAATGAAACACTGCAACAGAATATGCCGAGGCACCCAAAGCCACCGTCATATAGCCCAATTGTGAAAGCGTGGAATAGGCAACCACTCGTTTGATATCGTTTTGCACAATGCCTAAAAAGCCCATGAACAAAGCAGTGATAGCGCCGACTGACAACATCAAGTTAAGCGCTGTGTCAGACAACTCAAACAAGGGGGACATGCGGGCCACCATGAATATGCCGGCTGTGACCATGGTGGCCGCATGAATCAACGCAGAAATAGGGGTCGGGCCTTCCATCGAGTCTGGCAACCAGACATGCAAAGGAAATTGCGCTGATTTACCCATAGCACCAATGAACAAACAAATACAAATCACAGTGACTAGCATCCAATCGGTGCCAGGCAATGTCAAGGCCGCCAATTGGTCTGCTTTGGCAAATGCCTCGGTATAGTTCAAGGTGCCTGCATAAGCGGCGATCAAACCGATGCCCAGTATGAAGCCGAAGTCACCCACACGGTTCACCAAAAAAGCTTTCATGTTGGCAAACACAGCACTGGGTTTGTTGAACCAAAACCCGATGAGCAAGTAAGAGACCAAGCCAACAGCCTCCCAGCCGAAAAACAATTGCAACATGTTGTTGCTCATCACCAGCATCAACATGGCAAAGGTGAACAATGAAATGTAAGCAAAGAAACGGTTGTAGCCCTCGTCTTCTTCCATGTAACCGATGGTGTAGATATGAACCATCAAAGAAACAAAAGTGACCACGCACATCATCATGGCGGTGAGCCCATCCACCATGAAACCGATTTCCATTTTCAACTCGCCAATTTGCATCCAGGTGTAAATGGATTCATTAAAACGAGCTCCATCAACCACCACATCTTGCAAGGTAAGCGCCGACAAAACAAATGAAACCAAGACCCCCAAGATAGTGAGACTGTGTGCCCAGCGACGCCCTAACCCGCCACCCCCGAACTGTGTGCCCCAAATACCCGCCAACAGCGACCCGACCAAGGGGGCCAGCACGACGGTGACCAGGGTGGAAGCTTGAATGGATTGGCTCATGGTGAATGCTGACTCAGCCTTTGAGGCTGTTGAGTTCGTCAACATTGACGCTTGAACGGTTGCGGAACAACAGCACCAAAATCGCCAGCCCGATGGCGGACTCGGCTGCGGCAACTGTCAGAATAAAAAACACAAACACTTGTCCGTGCATATCTCCCAGGTAATGTGAGAAAGCCACGAAATTGGTATTGACAGCCAAAAGCATGAGTTCGATCGCCATCAACAACACGATCAGATTTTTTCGGTTCAGAAAAATACCAATCACTGACAGCGAAAACAAGACTGCACCCAAAGTCAGGTAGTGGCCCAGCGTGATGTTCATGATTTGGGTTCCTCTACAACGGGCGGTACCAAGGCTTGTTGCACGGGTTCGATTTTGACCATGCGCAAGCGGTCGGCTGCTTTGACTTTCACTTGCTCACCCGGGTCTTGCGCTTTGGTGTCTTTTCGTTCACGCATGGTCAATGCAATCGCCGACACGATGGCCACCAAAAGAATGACCGCTGCGATTTCCAAGGGATACAAATACTCGGTATAGAGCAGTACACCCAGATCGCGAGTGTTGGAGACAGGCGCGCCGCTCACCGCACTATCCACTGCGATTTGGGAGGATCGAAAACCGCCCATCAGCACCGAAGCCAATTCAAGTGCCAACACCGCACCAATGAACGCTGCCAGCGGAAAATGCTTCCAAAAATCTTTTTTCAAAGCATCTAAGTTGATGTCAATCATCATCACCACAAACAAGAACAACACCATCACCGCACCGACATACACCAGCACCAGCGTGATGGAAAGAAATTCGGCCTTGAGCAACATCCAGATGCCAGAGGCCTGGAAAAAGGCCAGCACCAGATACAAAGCTGCATGCACCGGGTTGCGCGACGTGATGACACGCAAAGCAGCAAACAACAGCACAGCTGAAAATAAATAGAAAAGCGCTGACTTGATTTCCATGGGCTTATCTGTTCCTGGGTTTAGCGGTATTTGGCGTCAGCCGCCTTGTTGGCTGCAATTTGCGTTTCATACTTGTCACCTACTGCGAGCAGCATTTCCTTGGTGAAATACAGATCGCCGCGTTTTTCTCCGTGGTATTCAAAAATGTGTGTCTCAACAATGGAATCAACCGGACAGCTTTCTTCGCAAAAGCCACAAAAAATACACTTGGTCAAATCGATGTCATAGCGCGTGGTTCGGCGCGAACCGTCGTCCCGCACATCGGATTCAATAGTGATGGCCATGGCCGGACACACTGCCTCACACAGTTTGCACGCTATGCAGCGCTCTTCGCCATTTTCATAACGGCGCAATGCATGCAAGCCCCGAAAGCGTGGGCTCAACGGTGTTTTTTCTTCTGGAAATTGCACCGTGATTTTTCGGGCGAACATATAGCGTCCGGTGATCGCAAAACCTTTGAAGAATTCCAGCAGCAAAAAGCTGGAAAAGAAATCAGCCCAGGAAAAAGGCGTTGGCGGTGTGGTGGAAGTATGCGTTGTCATAGGGATGTTTGCATCAGTTCCAAATGTTCCAAGGGGTTTGCATCCAAGCCCCGATGATGACCAACCAGACCAAAGTCACGGGAATGAAAATTTTCCAACCCAGACGCATGATTTGGTCGTAGCGAAAACGCGGGAAAGTAGCCCGCACCCAAAGGAACATGGTGACAACAACAAAAGTTTTGATAGCCAGCCAGATCCAGCCAGGTATCCACGCCAAATACACCGTATCCACGGGCGGCAACCATCCCCCCAAGAACAAAAGCACGGCGATGGTGGAGACCAAAATCATGTTGGCATATTCACCTAAGAAAAACATAGCGAATGACATGCCGGAGTATTCAATCATGTGGCCCGCCACAATTTCAGATTCGCCCTCCACCACATCAAATGGATGTCGATTGGTTTCCGCCAGACTGGCAATGAAATACACCACAAAAACGGGGAGCAGAGGCAACCAGTTCCAAGACAAAAAGCCCAACCCCTGATCGGCAAACATGCCCTTGCCCTGCCCGTTGACGATGTCAATCAGGTTCATACTGCCCGACACCATCAACACCACCACCAGACAAAACCCCATGGCGATTTCATAACTGACCATTTGCGCAGATGCACGCAATGCGCCCAAAAAAGCGTATTTGGAATTGGACGCCCAACCTGCAATGATGATGCCGTAGACCTCCAGCGATGTGATGGCCATCAGAAATAGCAGGCCTGCGTTCACATTGGCCAACACCACTTCAGGGCCAAAAGGTATCACCGCCCAAGCAGCCATGACAGGCATGATAGTCATGACAGGACCTAAAAAGAACAAACCCGAACTGGCCTTGGTAGGCAAGATGATTTCTTTGGTCAAAATTTTTATCGCATCAGCAATCGGCTGCAATAAACCCGCCGGCCCGGTACGGTTGGGACCCACGCGAATTTGCGTGAACCCGATCGCCTTGCGTTCCCACAACGTCAGATAAGCAACGCAGCCCAACAAGGGCAAAACCACCGCCACAATTTTGAGCAACGTCCACAACACTGGCCACACCAGACTCGCCCACCAAGGTGCCGATAACAATGAGGCGCCAGTGTTGAACAACAGGTCAACCATGGACCACTCCTTCTCGCGCGTCTGCGGTCATTTGCAAGGCATGAGAGCGACGAACCAAACCGTCTAGTTGGTAAATGGATGCACTGAAAGGTGCTTGCGTGGCAGGGGTGACATCAATGCTTGCATGGCATGCATTGGACAAATGCGATGCGATATCGGCAGGCAAAGCTTGTGCACGAACCTGCTCAATGGTGTCGAACTCAAAACCTGCAAGACCAAGCATGCTGCCAAGCACCCTGAACACTTTCCACGCAGGGCGGGTTTCGCCCAAGGGTTTGACCACACCATGAAAGCTTTGCGCCCGCCCTTCGGTGTTGACAAAGGTACCTGCAGTTTCTGTGAAAGGTGAAATCGGCAACAGCACATCACTGATGTCCATGTTGGTTTTGAATGGCGACAAGGTCACGACCATGTCCACGCCGTCAAACCGTTGCTCTTTCACCGCGCAATCGTGGGCCGGTTCGGTATGTAACAAGAACATGGCTTTGATTGAGGTGGACTGCAATAGTTGAGCGGCATTCATTCCATGGCTCATAGGTCTAGCGGACACAAGTTGTGCGCCGACCGTATTAGCAGCTTCGCCCAAATACCCGACAGTGCTGCCCGTCTGTTGGGCGATGAATTGCGCCAGTGCCAAGAGGCTTGATGCCTTGGCGTGGTGAGCCGCCGCATTGCCGAGTAAGACCGCTTTGCGCTCGCCACTAAGCAATGCCGATGCGATGGCTTGTACGCCCGGCGCATTCGCATTGCCCGCAACAGGAGGCTGTGCATTTTTCAACTGCGCGACCGCTGCAGCTATATCAGCCAAGGCCTGCACCCATACCGAGGATTCAGCCAACACTGCCTGCGCCACAGGCATGGCCCAATCAAATGCTTGTTCGTTCACCGCAAATACCTTGGCGCCACGGCGAGCAGCTTGTCGAATACGTTGCGCCAACAACGGCTGGTCTTTGCGGATATTTGAGCCAATGACCAACACTGCGTCAAGGGTAGACAAGGATGCAATAGACGTTCCCAACCAACGGGTCTTGCCCTCATGCATGAAGTCGGCAGCGCGCAAACGGCTGTCAATGTTGTCACTTCCAAGGCCACGAATCAGTTGCGTCGCAAGATACAGTTCTTCGAGCGTGCTGTGCGGGCTGGCCAGACAAGCCAAAGCGGCATCACCATGGTCGGCACGAATTTGCTGAACGCCATTGGCCACATATTCAAGCGCTGTGGACCAATCAACGGCGATCCACTCGCCGTTTTGCTTGAGCATGGGCTGCGTCAAGCGCTCTTCACTGTTGAGCGACTCATAACTGAAGCGGTCGCGGTCAGCGATCCAGCATTCGTTGACGTCTTCGTTTTCCAAGGGCACCACACGCATGACACGGTTGTTTTTCACCTGCACAATCAGGTTAGCACCAGTGGCGTCATGCGGACTGATGGATTTGCGACGGCTCAGTTCCCACGTGCGGGCTTGGTAGCGAAACGGCTTACTGGTCAATGCGCCGACCGGGCAAATATCGATCATGTTGCCGGACAACTCGGAATCAACCGTTTCACCGACAAATGCTTCAATTTCAGAATGCTCACCACGCTGCGACATGCCGAGCTCCATGCTGCCCGCAATCTCTTGACCGAAGCGAACGCAACGTGTGCAATGGATGCAGCGGCTCATCTCTTCCATGCTGACCAGCGGGCCGATGTCTTTGTGGAACACCACGCGTTTTTCTTCTTCGTAACGCGAAGCGCTGCCGCCATAACCCACGGCCAAATCTTGTAACTGGCATTCGCCGCCTTGATCGCAAATAGGGCAATCCAATGGGTGGTTGATGAGCAAAAATTCCATCACCGATTTTTGGGCTTTGATAGCACGCTCTGACTTTGTGTGCACCACCATGCCCTGGGTCACCGGTGTGGCACAGGCCGGCATGGGCTTGGGTGCTTTTTCAATGTCAACCAAACACATGCGGCAATTGGCCGCGATACTGAGTTTGCGGTGGTAACAGAAATGTGGAATGAACGTGCCCGCTTGCTCTGCCGCTTGAATGACCACGCTGCCTTCAGCAACTTGTACGGTCTTGCCGTCGATTTGCAATTCAATCATGGTGATGGCTCGCGTGTGCCTGCGACGAGACCATGCAGGTCTTGTGCGTGATGTGGTGATCGAACTCTGCGCGGAAATGTTTGAGCATGCCTCGCACCGGCATGGCGGCTGCATCGCCTAATGCACAAATGGTGCGTCCCATGATGTTTTCAGCGACGCTGTCCAACAGGTCCATGTCAGACGGTTTGCCGTGACCCGTTTCAATCCGGTCAACCATGCGCGACAACCAACCCGTGCCTTCACGGCAAGGCGTGCACTGTCCGCAGGATTCGTGCATGTAAAACGCAGACAGGCGTTGCAGGCTTTTCACCATGCAGCGTGTGTCGTTCAATACGATGACAGCACCCGAACCGAGCATGGACCCGGCCTTGGCAATCGCGTCGTAGTCCATGGTGATGTCCATCATGATGGATGCAGGCAACACCGGTGCGGATGAACCGCCAGGAATAACCGCTTTCAACGCCCCGCCCTGCACGCCGCCAGCCAATTCAAGCAACTTGGCGAACGGTGTGCCCATGGGTACTTCGTAATTGCCGGGCAAAGCCACGTCACCGCTGACAGAAAAAATCTTGGTGCCGCCGTTGTTTGGTTTGCCGCAGGCCAGGTACGCAGCGCCGCCGTTGCGAATAATCCACGGCACGGCCGCGAATGTTTCAGTGTTGTTGATGGTGGTTGGTTTGCCGTACACGCCAAAACTGGCGGGAAACGGTGGCTTGAAACGCGGTTGGCCTTTTTTGCCCTCCAGCGATTCAAGTAATGCCGTTTCTTCACCACAAATGTAGGCACCGAAACCGTGGGCGGCATGCAGTTGAAAACTGAATTCACTGCCTTGTATGCGCTCACCCAGAAAACCTGCGGCGCGTGCTTCGGCCAACGCAGCTTCAAAGCGTTCGTAGGTTTGGAAAATTTCGCCGTGTATGTAGTTGTAGCCGATGCTGATGCCCATGGCATAGGCTGCAATGGCCATGCCTTCAATCACGCTATGTGGGTTGTATTCCAAAATATCTCGGTCTTTGCATGTGCCGGGTTCACCTTCGTCCGAATTACAGACCAAATATTTTTGGCCGTCGAACTGACGCGGCATGAAACTCCACTTCAAACCGGTAGGAAAACCTGCGCCGCCACGGCCACGCAATCCAGATTCTTTGACGCAAGCAATGACTTGGTCTTGTGTCCACGGCGCTTCACCGTTCAATCCAAGTATGGTGCGCAAGGCTTGGTAACCGCCACGCGACACGTAGTCTTGCAAGCCCCAGTTGCGCCCGTTGAGATTCGCATAAATTTGCGGCTGGATATGACGTCCATGAAAGCATGACTCCAGTCCTTTGGACTGGAACTGGGCCAAAAGTTGCTGAACATTCATGCCTTGGCCTCCGCCTGTTGCAGGCCGTCAATCAGTTGATCGAGTTTGTCGTGGCTCATGAAGCTGCACATGCTGCGGTCATTGACCAACAGCACCGGCGCATCCGCGCAAGCGCCCATGCACTCGCCGGGCTGCAATGTGAACATGCCATCTGCTGTAGTTTGTCCAACTTCAATACTCAGTTTTTTACACAGGTGTTCCAAGGCCTTTTGACCGCCGCGTAACTGGCAGGGCAAATTGGTACACACATTGATTTTGAATTGTCCAACTGGCTTCTGGTTGAACATGTTGTAGAAGGTAAAGACTTCATGCACTGCCATGACGGGCATTTCAAGCACCGCCGCCAGCGCTTTTTCCTGCTCGGGCGTGACGAAACCGTTTTCTTGTTGAAGAATGGAAAGACAGGCAATGACCGCCGACTGCTTTTGGTCGTCAGGGTATTTGTTCAACTCATGCTGAAAACGCTGCATGGTTTCTGCTGATAAATGTTCGATTGCGATGTTCATCGGTCAATTTCCCCAAACACAATGTCCATGGTGCCGATGATGGCGACGGTATCCGAAATCATGTGACCGCGGGTCATTTCGTCCATGGCGGCCAGATGCGCAAAACCGGGTGGACGGATTTTTAAACGGTAAGGTTTGTTGGCACCGTCGCTGACCAAATAAATGCCGAATTCACCCTTGGGGTGCTCGACCGCAGCATAAGCCTCGCCTTCGGGTACATGGAAACCTTCGGTGAACAATTTAAAGTGGTGAATCAACTCTTCCATGCTGGTCTTCATGGACTCACGCGAGGGAGGCGCCACCTTGTGGTTGTCGGTGATGACAGGGCCGGGGTTGTCGCGCAGCCATTTCACACATTGGCCGATGATGCGGTTGGATTGCCGCATCTCAGCCACGCGCACCAGATAACGGTCATAGCAGTCGCCAGTCAAGCCAACAGGCACATCGAAATCCATTTGGTCGTATACGTCATACGGCTGCTGTTTGCGCAAATCCCAAGCGATGCCTGAACCGCGCAACATCGGGCCGGTGAAGCCCAGATTTTTTGCGCGCTCTGGAGTCACCACACCAATGCCGACCGTACGTTGTTTCCAAATACGGTTGTCTGTCAGTAAAGTTTCGTATTCGTCAACGTATTTGGGAAAACGCTTCGTGAAATCGTCGATGAAGTCGAGCAATGAACCTTGGCGGTTTTCGTTCATGCGGGCGATAGTGCGGGCATTTTTAATTTTGCTGACCTGGTATTGCGGCATGTGGTCAGGCAGATCACGGTACACACCACCGGGGCGGAAATAGGCGGCATGCATGCGAGCGCCTGACACAGCTTCATACATGTCGTATAAATCTTCGCGCTCGCGGAAGCAATAAATCAGGATATTCATCGCGCCGCAGTCAAAACCATGCGCCCCAAGCCACAACAAATGGTTGAGCATGCGGGTGATCTCGGCGAACATGACGCGTATGTATTGCGCACGCACCGGCACTTCCAAGCCCATGAGTTTTTCTATTGCCAAACAATAGGCGTGCTCGTTACACATCATGGACACATAGTCCAAGCGGTCCATGTAAGGCAACGACTGAATATAGGTTTTGCTTTCTGCCAGTTTTTCTGTGGCGCGGTGCAATAGGCCAATGTGCGGGTCTGCGCGCTGAACCACTTCACCGTCAAGTTCGAGCACAAGACGCAACACACCATGCGCCGCCGGATGCTGCGGCCCTAGGTTCAAGGTGTAATTTTTAATATCAGCCATGGCTTTAATTCAACCCGCCGTAATGGTCTTCACGGATGATGCGTGGCGTGATTTCGCGCGGCTCTATGGTGACGGGTTGGTAAATGACTCGTTTTTGTTCTGCGTCATATCGCATTTCCACGTGGCCTGAAGTGGGGAAGTCTTTGCGGAATGGATGGCCAATGAAACCATAGTCTGTCAATAAGCGACGCAGGTCCAGATGGTCTTTGAAGTGAACGCCAAACAAATCGAAGGCTTCGCGTTCAAACCAATTGGCAGCGTTCCAAATGCCTGTGACCGAGTCCAGTTGGGGCATATCGTCATCCGTGGCATGCACACGCAGGCGCACACGCCAGTTGTGGGTCAATGAAAGCAAATGCAACACCACCGCATAACGCGGGGCATGGGTGTACTTGGAATCAGCGCCGTCTTTGTAGGCTGAGTAATCCATGCCACACAAATCAAGCAGTTGTTCAAATGCCAAATCGGGGTGATCTCTCAACGCCAACGCCACAGACAAATAATCATTTTCTTTGACGGTCAAAGTCAATTCGCCCAAGGCCAATTGCAGATCTAGAATCTGCGCCCCCAAAACCTGCTTGAGTGCAGTTTGAAGTGTGTCAATCGAAACAGTGATGCTCATAAACAGTGTCAGCGAGCGATGGTATTTTCGCGGCGAATTTTGGATTGCAACTGCAAGATGCCATACAGCAAAGCTTCTGCAGTGGGAGGACAACCGGGCACATAAACGTCGACAGGAACAATGCGGTCACAGCCACGAACCACTGAATAGCTGTAATGGTAATAACCGCCGCCGTTGGCGCATGAACCCATGGACAGCACCCAACGCGGCTCAGACATCTGGTCATAAACCTTGCGCAGTGCAGGCGCCATTTTGTTGCACAAGGTGCCAGCAACGATCATCAGATCAGACTGACGAGGACTGGGACGAAACAACATGCCAAATCGGTCTATGTCATAACGCGCAGCACCGGCGTGCATCATTTCTACGGCGCAACACGCTAGCCCGAATGTCATGGGCCACAACGAACCGGTTTTAGCCCAATTCACCACAGAGTCGTAAGACGTGGTGATAAAACCTTCCTTAAAAACGCCTTCAAGTGACATGTGTCATTCCCAGTCAAGGGCTCCTTTTTTCCATTCGTAGACAAAACCCACGACCAGAATGGCAAGAAAAATCATCATGGCAATAAAACCGGTCAGTCCGATGTCCTTGAGCGCAACCGCCCAGGGAAACAAGAAAGCAATTTCGAGGTCAAACAAAATAAACAGGATGGCCACCAAGTAATAGCGCACATCAAATTTCATGCGGGCGTCGTCAAAAGCCTCAAAGCCGCACTCATAAGGCGAGTTTTTGGCCGCGTCAGGTTTATGGGGGCCTAAAAACCCACCAATCAATTGCGGTGCAACACCAACCAGCAAACCGACAAGTATGAATAAAAGAACGGGCAGGTACTGTTCTAGGTTCATATAAAACTTTTTTTCAAATCATGTACAAGGTTAGGTTCGGACATTGTGCTGACAAGACAATGACAGCGGTTTGTGATGGTGCCGTCGGCGAGACTCGAACTCGCACAGCTTTCGCCACTACCCCCTCAAGATAGCGTGTCTACCAATTTCACCACGACGGCAATGTCTGCTTTTTTGCCTAAGCATGTGCTCGCAAAAAAGCCTCTCATCTTAACCTTAATTAATCAGCTGTCCCCTTGAAAACAATGAAAACCCTCGTTGTTTACTTCGATGGAATTTGAGAGGCGGGGGTAGAGGCAGGCGCAGGGGCCACTGGCGCCGGCACTGACTTATCTGCTTCGGCAGGAACAGCATTTGAAACTGGTGCTGGGGTTGAACCCGGGATATTGTCTCCGGCGCTCGGTGGGGCAGTTACAGGCAGCGATGTGCGTTCGAGCAAACTGCCTGAATCTGTGGGACGCAGATTGCCAAAGTAAGCCAATACCAACGTGCAGACAAAAAACACAGCCGCCAATGCCCCCGTGGAGCGAGACAAAAAGTTGGCACCGCCAGTGGCACCAAACAAGCTGCCCGAATTGCCACTGCCAAACGCTGCGCCCATGTCAGCGCCTTTGCCATGTTGAACCAGAATCAAACCGATCATGCCCAATGCAGACAAGATTTGAACCAACAACAATAAATTAAGAAGCGTACTCATGAATACTCCGTGAATGTCAATGCGATGCCGCAGCAACAATGGATAAAAAATCTGCAGATTTGAGAGAGGCACCACCGATGAGGCCGCCGTCAATATCGTTTTGCGCCAACAAACTGGCCGCGTTGGCGGCGTTCATGCTGCCGCCGTACAACAAAGCAATGCGCTCAGGATGCTCGGTTGCCGCTTTCAGTTGGGCACGCAGCAAAGCGTGAACCTGCTGCGCTTGTTCGGGACTGGCGGTTTTGCCGGTGCCGATGGCCCACACGGGCTCATAAGCCACGACAATTTCACTGATGCAATGGCCGTTGGTGTGAATCACAGCCGCCAACTGACGTTTGACCACTTCTTGCGTGTGCCCGGCCTCACGCTCGGCCAAGGTCTCACCTACACACACAATGGGCGTGATGCCTGCAGCCAAGGCACGTTGCGCTTTGCTTGCCACAACAGCATCAGTTTCACTATGGTATTGGCGACGCTCTGAATGACCGACGATGGCGTAACGGACACCGAATTCGCGCAACATAGCGGCAGACAACTCACCCGTGTAAGCGCCCTGCTCGTGTGCTGACACATCTTGCGAACCCCACAGCAGGGACGAGCCTGCTGCGAGTTGTTGCAATTGAGACAAATACACCGCAGGCGCGCACACAGCGACTTGGCAGGAAGAAGCAGGCAAACCAGCAATCACCGCGCGCACGAGATCTTGATTGGCAGCCAAGCTGCCATTCATTTTCCAGTTACCCACAATGAGTTTGCTGTTCATCGCTGCATCACTCTTGGTGAGGTTGCTCTTCGTGATGTGCAGGCGCTTCGGGACGATCGAGCAATGCCTTCATAGACAGCTTGATACGGCCTTTTTCGTCGGTCTCCAACACTTTGACGCGAACGATTTGGCCTTCGGCCAGCACGTCAGTGACTTTGGCAATACGCTCGTGGCTGATCTGGCTGATGTGCAGCAAACCGTCTTTGCCGGGCAGCAAATTGACCAGAGCACCGAAGTCAAGAATCTTGGTGATCGGGCCTTCGTAGACCTTGCCGATTTCCACTTCTGCGGTGATTTCCTGAATGCGGCGTTTGGCTTCGTCAGCTTTGGCGCCGTCAGTTGCAGCAATGGTGATGGTGCCGTCTTCTTCGATGTTGATCTGGCAACCGGTTTCTTCGGTCAACGCGCGAATAACAGCGCCGCCCTTGCCAATCACGTCGCGGATTTTCTCGGGGTTGATCTTCATGGTGTAGAGCTTGGGTGCGAAGTTGCTGACCTCGGTCTTGGCTTCGCCCATGGCGTCTTGCATCTTGCCCAGAATATGCATGCGCGCTTCCTTGGCCTGGGCCAAAGCGACTTGCATGATCTCTTGTGTGATGCCTTGGATTTTGATGTCCATTTGCAAAGCGGTGATGCCGTTGGTGGTTCCGGCCACTTTGAAGTCCATGTCGCCCAAATGATCTTCGTCACCCAGGATGTCGGTCAGCACGGCGAAGCGGTTGCCGTCCTTGATCAGGCCCATGGCGATACCGGCCACGTGCGCTTTCATCGGCACACCGGCGTCCATCAGCGACAAACAACCGCCGCAGACAGAAGCCATGGAAGATGAACCGTTGGATTCGGTGATTTCTGACACCACACGCATGGTGTAAGGGAACTCTTCTTTGGTCGGCAAACACGCAGCCAGTGCACGCTTGGCCAAACGACCGTGGCCGATTTCGCGGCGCTTGGTGCTGCCCATGCGACCGACTTCGCCGGTGGCGAACGGAGGCATGTTGTAGTGGAACATGAAGCGGTCTTCGTACTCGCCCGCCAATGCGTCGATGCGCTGTGCATCACGCTCTGTGCCCAGTGTGGTGATGACCAAGGCCTGGGTTTCACCGCGGGTGAACAAAGCAGAACCGTGGGTGCGTGGCAATACGCTGTTGCGGATTTCGATGGGGCGCACGGTGCGTGTGTCGCGGCCGTCGATGCGCGGTTCGCCGGCCAAAATTTGGCTGCGAACAATGCGCGCTTCGATGTCAAACAACATGGTTTCAACCTTGACGCCGTCGAACTCAACGCCGTCGGCTTTGAGGCCTGCCATGACGGCAGCATAGGCTTCGCGGCAGGCTTGTGTGCGGCTTTGTTTGTTACGGATCTGGTAAGCCGCGGCCAACTTGTCGTCGGCCAATGCAGCGACTTTGGCGATCAAAGGCTCGTCCTTGGCAGGCGGTTGCCAATCCCACGCGGGTTTGCCGGCATCACGCACCAATTCGTGGATGGCATTGATAGCGATACGGCTTTGCTCGTGACCGAACACCACCGCGCCGAGCATGACTTCTTCAGACATTTGCAGGGCTTCGGATTCGACCATCAGCACGGCGGCTTCGGTACCTGCGACGACCAACTCGAGGACGCTGTCCTTGCGCTGGGTCTGACCGGGATTGAGCACGTATTCGCCGTTGATGTAACCGACGCGGGCGGCACCGATGGGGCCGTTGAATGGAATACCGGAGATGCACAAGGCGGCAGACACACCGATCATGGCAGCGATGTCAGCATCCACTTCTGGGTTGAGTGAAATGGTGTGAACAACGACATGAACATCGTTGTAAAAACCTTCGGGGAACAGCGGACGGATGGGACGGTCGATCAGTCGGCTGGTGAGGGTTTCGTGTTCGCTGGGCTTGGCTTCGCGCTTGAAAAAGCTGCCGGGGATTTTGCCTGCGGCGTATGTTTTCTCGATGTAGTCCACGGTCAAGGGGAAAAAGTCTTGGCCGGGTTTGGAGTTTTTAGATCCGACAACGGTGGCCAACACCACGGTGTCGTCGATATTGACCAGCACTGCGCCGCCAGACTGGCGAGCGATTTCGCCGGTTTCCATGGTGACCGTGTGCTGGCCCCATTGGAACGTTTTGCTTACTTTGTTGAATAAAGACATCTTAGATTCCTGAACAGAATAAGTGAGGTGTAGGCCACCTCACAAAAGCCCAAAGTTGCTGTCAGAACACGATGCCATTCCAGAAAAATGCCTTGCTTTTTTTGGAATGACACAGCTTCGCTCTGAAACAGTTGCTTTGCATGAGCCCTGCCACATGAGACAACGCCTGAGCATGTACTCAGGCGCTTCACATTGACGGGTGTTACTTGCGCAAACCCAATTTGGCGATCAGCGCGGTGTAGCGCTCTGCGTCTTTGGATTTGAGGTAGTCGAGCAATTTGCGTCGACGGCTGACCATACGCAACAAACCACGGCGACCGTGATGGTCTTTGGCGTGGGTTTTGAAGTGAGGGGTCAGTTCATTGATGCGTGCGGTCAGAATGGCGACCTGCACTTCGGGACTGCCGGTATCGTTGGCAGAACGGGCATTGGCCTTGACGACCTCGGCCTTGTTTAATGTAGTCATGGTGTTTTTCCAAAAAATTTGACATGCGCCAACAGCCGGAAATGCCAGATGGCGTGAACTTGGAACCGAAATGGCCAAGCCCCGGAATTATAGCTTTCTCAGCCACCGGCGGAGCCGATGTGCGCCCTCGCCCAACCGGTCAGGGTCTTGCGAAGCAAAACACCAGCGCAGCCAGCCTTGTGCCTCTGGGGCAAATGCACTGCCCGGGGCCAAGCCCAAACCGGCCTCGGCCACCAACCGCTTGGCAGTAAGCAGATCGTCGGCATGGTCAGGTATGGAGAAAAAAGCATACATGCCGCCATCTGGCAACGCCCATTCCAGACCGGGAATTTGCGCCAATTCGTTGAACAAACGGTCACGGCAAGTCTGCATGTGTGACACGACACGCGGCACCACGTCACTGGAATGGGCCATGGCAGCAAGGCCAGCGCGCTGCACAAATACGCTGGCACATGAGGTGTTGTATTCAATCAACTTGCCCATGTGCTCTGTCATGGTTGCAGGCATGACCAACCAGCCCAAGCGCCAGCCGGTCATCAAAAAGCTTTTAGAAAAACTGTGCGCCACCACCAACTGGTCCTCGGGGGCTGCAATGTCCAAAAAACCAGGTGCACACAAATTGGTGCTGGGCAAATAAAACAGATTTTCATAAACCTCGTCAGCCAATATCCAGGTTCCGGTGCGGCGGCAATGCTGCAAAATAGTTTGCTGCTCCTCCCGAGTCAGCGTCCAACCGGTCGGGTTGTTCGGTGAATTGATCACCAGCAAACGGGTGCGTTCTGTGACGGCTGCAAGCAATGCATCCATGGGCAATGTCCAACGGCCTTGTTTGGGTTCTAAGCACACGGTCTTGAGTTGTGCACCCAAAATCACGGGTTGAGCCGTCAAGTTAGGCCAGACCGGCGTGACCACCACCACCTCGTCACCCGGATTGACAATAGCTTGCATCGCCAACATCAAAGCGTTGACCCCGCCGGAAGTCACAGCAACACGTTCCACCCCGATGTTTGCAGCATGGCGCGATTGCATTTCAGTCGCAATGGCCTCACGCAAGCTTGGCAAACCCAGGTTGTGGGCATAAAAAGTTTCGCCAGTGTTCAAAGAATCAATGGCTGCCTGACGCACAAAGTCTGGGCTGACCTCATCGCTCTCGCCAAACCAGAAAGCCAGCACATCGCTGCGCCCCAGTCCCGCATTGGCCACATCGCGAATGCGGGAAGCTTGCAGGTCAATGATGGTTTGGCGCATGGTCACGTTAAATAATTGGCATTCAGGCCGGAGCAACTTGCGCTAACGGCCAGCGCGGCAGCACATTGAACGCGTAATTTTTTTGCGCCATTTCTACACCCGCGTTTATGCGCATGGCTGCTGCCATGGCGATCATGGCGCCGTTGTCGGTACACAGTTCGGGTTCGGGGTAATGCACTTTGGCTCCCAATACGTGGCAATCTTTTTGCAGTTGCTCGCGCAACATGCGATTAGCACCCACGCCGCCCGCAACCACCAAGGTTTTTAAGCCGGTCTGTTTAAGCGCTTTGACCGATTTTTTGACCAACACATCCACGATAGCTGCCTGGGTAGAAGCCGCCAAATCAGCTTTGCGGGCCGGCAATTCATCCCCGAGTTTGCGACTCTGAGTCAACACCGCGGTTTTGAGCCCGGCAAAAGAAAAATCTAAGTTGGGTTGATGCAGCAAGGGCCTTGGCAATTCAAACGCTTGCGGGTTGCCATGAACGGCCAACGCGGACAAAGCGGGACCGCCTGGATAGCCCAAGCCCAGCAATTTGGCTGATTTGTCAAATGCCTCACCCGCTGCGTCGTCGATGGTCTCACCCAGCAGCTCGTAACTGCCCACTGCCTTGACCCGCATCAATTGGGTATGCCCGCCCGACACCAACAATGCCACGAACGGAAAAGTTGGCGGGTCAGCCCCCATGAAAGGCGAGAGCAAATGCCCCTCTAAATGGTGCACTCCTAACAATGGAATGCCCAGACTTGCCGCCAACGCACAGGCCGTACCCGCGCCCACCAACAATGCCCCTGCCAAACCAGGGCCGCGGGTGTAGGCCACCACATCCAAGTCAGCCAAAGGCAATTGCGCTTGTTGCATGACCTGCTGGATCAAGGGCAGCACCCGCCGGATGTGGTCTCTGCTGGCCAGTTCTGGCACCACCCCGCCATACGCCTCATGCATTGCTGCTTGTGTATGCAGCGCTTGCGACACCAACTGGGGCAAACCGCCACCCGCTTCAGAGCGAACCAAGGCCACGCCGGTTTCATCACAGGAAGATTCAATGCCCAATATCCACATGTCGGCGAGTTTAGCGCTGCGTGATTTGCCTCATAACTGAAAGTTATCAAGCTTGTTTCACAATGCAGCCATGAGCATCAGCCACTTCATCCGGGAAATTGGGCGCGGCAAACAAGGCGCACGCCATTTGTCGCGCGAGCAAGCCGCCGAATTGATGGGCCAGGTATTGGATGGCAACGTGTCTGATCTGCAATTGGGCGCATTTTGTATTGCCATGCGTGTCAAAGGGGAAACGGCGCAGGAAATGGCCGGTTTTTTGGACGCCACCTCAACGCGTTTGAACACCCTTCCCACATCAGACGGGCGGCCGACGGTGGTACTGCCCAGCTACAACGGTTCACGGCGACTGCCTGTGCTCACACCACTTTTGGCTTTGCTGTTGGCGCAGAAAGGTATTCGGGTACTCGTGCATGGCGGCAACACCGAAGACAGCCGTGTGTCTACAGCTGATGTGATGCAGGCTATGGACTTGCCACTTTTAAACAGTGTGCGGGCCCTGCGAGCGAATGAAATTGCGTATGTACCCACCGAAGTGTTGTGTCCAGGGCTGTGGCAACTGCTGCAGGTCAGGCGCAAAATTGGACTCAGAAACTCTGGGCACAGCTTGGTGAAACTCATGAACCCCGTGGCCGGGCCGGCATTGCTGGTGGCGAGTTACACCCACCCAGAATATGAAGACTCCATGCTGCACACTTTGCAGCTCACCAAAGCCCATGCCATGCTGCTACGTGGTACAGAAGGTGAGCCGGTGGCTGACCCCAGGCGCATGCGCAAATCCATATTGCTGCTAGAAGGCAAGGTGCACAACATACATGACCCGCAAGACCTGGCATCGGCAGAAAACCATGCCTTTCCGATAGGCTTGGATGCGGCGGCCACTGCCCAATACATTCGTTCCCTGATCGATGCACCAGAGGATATACCTGCACCGATTCAACACCAAGTATCCATGCTGAGCCAACTGGCTGCAGCTATTCGCTAAGCTAAGTATCCCCATGACTGCATACACACACACATCATTCACGCCGAAGGTCACGCTGGTTGGCGCCGGTCCGGGCGATCCTGAATTACTCACTCTCAAAGCGGTCAAGGCCATTGCATCAGCCACTGTTTTGATGGTGGATGATCTGGTGCACCCCGACGTTTTGCAACACGCCAGCCCGGCGGCGCGCATCATCCATGTCGGTAAACGCGGCGGCTGCCAATCCACACCGCAGGCTTTCATTGAAAAGTTAATGGCGCAAGAAGCCTTGGCAGGTGAAACAGTGGTGAGGCTCAAAGGTGGAGACCCGTTGATTTTTGGCCGAGGCGGTGAGGAACAACAACATCTGCAGGCGCAAGGCATAGCGGTTAAGGTCATCAACGGCATTACCGCCGGATTGGCTGCCGCGCAAGGTCTGGGTATTGCACTTACTCACCGCGCCCATGCGCACGGGGTGCTGATGATCACCGGTCATGCTTCCCCGGGTCAAGCAACACAGCGCATGCCCGCCATTGATTGGTCCCTGATTGCGCGTACTGCGCACGAATGCCGTTTGACGCTGGTGGTTTATATGGGTGTGCAAACTGCATACAACTTGCAACAAGCCTTGCTCAAAGGTTTGCCTGGCGACACTCCTGTGGCAGTGGTTGAAAACGCCAGTTTGCCCACACAACGGCACGCCACAACATGTCTTGCGCAATTGAGTGATGTCTTTCTGCACGAACAGCTCGCCAGCCCCGCCGTCATCATCATTGGCGATGTGCTTCTGGGTCTGCACAAAATGGCCACGGTCGACACGCCAAACACGGTGCTTCAGGCCTGAAGAAACTGTGTCCTCTGCGCTCGGGGGATAATCAGCGCTTTTGCAAGAATTTTGAGGCGACGCATGGACGCAGAACGTATCAACAGCATCGGAAATTTACTGGTCGATTTGGGTGCTCGCACCCTCGATCTACGGGGGTATCTTTGACTACGATGCCAAAGCAGAACGACTGAGAACCGTCAACGCATCGCTGGAAGACCCTGCGGTATGGAATGACCCCAAAAAAGCGCAAGAACTCGGCAAAGAAAAAAAATCGCTGGATGATATTGTGCTGGCGCTGGGTCGACTGACGCAAGAAATCGAAGACAACACTGAACTCTTTGAGATGAGCCGCGCTGACAGCGACGAAGCCGGACTTGTCACCATTGAAGAAGACACGCAGCGCATACAGGCTGAAATTGAGAAGCTGGAATTTCGCCGCATGTTCAACAACCCGGCCGATCCGCTCAATGCTTTTCTGGACATACAAGCAGGTGCCGGTGGTACCGAGGCCTGTGATTGGGCCAGCATGTTGCTGCGCCAATATTTGAAATACGCTGAGCGCAAAGGATTCAAAGCCACCTTGGAAGACGAATCCCCTGGCGATGTCGCCGGCATCAAAGGCGCGACCTTGAAGATTGAAGGCGAATACGCGTTTGGTTTGCTGCGCACCGAAACCGGTGTGCACCGTTTGGTTCGCAAGTCACCGTTCGACTCAGCCGGTGGGCGGCACACCAGCTTCGCCAGCATTTTTGTCTACCCGGAAATCGATGACTCGATTGAAATCGACATCAACCCGGCGGATGTACGCACCGACACGTTCCGAGCTAGTGGTGCGGGTGGCCAGCACATCAACAAAACTGATTCAGCGGTGCGCTTGACGCACCTTCCCACTGGTATCGTGGTGCAGTGCCAAGACGGTCGCAGCCAGCACAGCAACCGCGATGTCGCCTGGAAACGCTTGCGTTCCCGTTTGTACGATTTTGAAATGCGCAAACGCATGGAAGCGCAACAAAAACTGGAAGACACCAAAACCGATGTGGGCTGGGGCCACCAAATCCGCAGCTATGTGCTGGACCAAAGCCGCATCAAAGACCTGCGCACCAATGTCGAAATCAGCAACACCCAGAAAGTGCTGGACGGCGATCTGGACACTTTCATCGAAGCCTCACTCAAACAAGGTGTTTGAGGGGCTAAGCAACCGTTATCGGAGAATTCCCCCATGTTTCGTGAAGGCCAGGCCGTGATCACTCGGCGCGAAGACTACCAAGCCCCCGGCTTCTGGATCGACAACGTTGATTTGGTGTTTGACTTGGACCCGCTCAAAACCCGCGTCCTCAACACCATGCTGGTAAGGCGCAATCCAGAGGTTGCCGCACAAGCGTTGCGTCTGGACGGCGAAGACCTCAACCTGTCCCGCGTGCTCGTTAACGGTCAAGGCACTTCTTTCAAAATAGATGGCGAGCAATTGGTGCTTGAAAACCTGCCAGAAGGCACAGAGCCTTTCAAGCTGGAAATTTTCACCACCTGCAACCCGTCCAAAAATACCCAACTCAGCGGCTTGTATGTCAGCCAAGATTCCTTCTTCACGCAATGCGAAGCGCAAGGCTTTAGACGCATCAGTTATTTTCTTGACCGACCCGATGTGATGTCTGTTTTTAGCGTGACCTTGCGTGCTGACAAACTGTCCTACCCAGTGCTTTTGTCCAACGGAAATCTGGTGGAGAAAGGCGAATTGGAAGATGGTCGGCATTTTGCGAAATGGGTAGACCCACACCATAAACCCAGCTACCTTTTTGCGCTGGTGGCTGGCAAACTGGTTTGCCGTGAACAACGCATCACCGCGCGCAACGGCAAAGAACATGTGTTGCAAATTTATGTGCGATCGGGTGACTTGGACAAGACCGACCATGCCATGCAATCCTTGATGGCCAGCATCGCTTGGGACGAAGCACGCTTTGGATTGAGTCTGGATTTAGAACGCTTCATGGTGGTGGCGACTTCGGACTTCAACATGGGTGCCATGGAAAACAAAGGTTTGAATATTTTCAACACCAAATATGTTCTGGCCAGCCCCTCCACTGCCACCGACCAAGACTACGCCAATATAGAAAGCGTGGTGGGCCATGAATATTTTCACAACTGGACCGGCAACCGTATCACCTGTCGCGATTGGTTTCAGTTGTCGTTGAAAGAAGGCCTGACCGTTTTTCGCGACCAAGAGTTCAGCCAAGACCTGTGTGGCTCGGCATCTGCCCGCGCGGTCAAACGCATCGAAGACGTCCGTTTATTGCGCACGGTGCAATTTGCCGAAGACGCTGGACCCATGGCGCACCCGGTTCGCCCCGACAGTTATATGGAGATCAACAATTTCTACACTGTCACGATTTACGAAAAAGGCGCTGAAATTGTCCGCATGATGCAAACCTTGGTCGGGCGTGACGGTTTCGCCATGGGCATGAAGCTTTACTTTCAACGACACGACGGCCAAGCCGTGACCTGCGATGAATTTGTTCAGGCCATTGCAGATGCCAACCCCACCACCGAGCTATACAAGCAACTCGACATATTTAAGCGCTGGTATGCGCAATCGGGCACACCCAAGGTAGATGTGCAAATGTCGCATGACCTCAACACCCAGCGCCTGACGTTGCACTTCACACAAAGTTGCCCCGCTACACCCGGTCAGTTGCACAAACTTCCTTTTCTCATCCCTGTTCAATTTGGCTTACTCAATGAAAATGGGCAATCGGTCTTGCCCGAGCAATTGTTGGTGCTGGGCGATGCCGAGCACACCTTGGTGATTGAAAACATAGCGTCACCCGCGATTCCGTCTTTGCTGCGTGGATTCAGTGCGCCGGTGCAATTGCAGTTCCCACACAACCAGGCGCAATTGCTGGTCCTTCTCGCACATGACACCGATGCATTCAACCGCTGGGAAGCCTCACAACGCTTGTATTTGGCGGCGGCCGTGCAGGCAATGGCGCAAGACGCTATTTCTGATGCTTTGCTGTCTGAAGAATTCATCAGCGGTTTGCGTCAAGTGCTGCGCCATCCAGAGCTGGATGCCGCATTCAAAGAACTTGTGCTGACACCCCCGAGCGAAAGTTATATCGCCGAACAAGTCTCGGTGGTTGATCCGCAAAAAATCCATCAGTTACGTGAAACCATGCGCCTACAAATTGCGCTTGATATGCAAGATGACTGGTCATGGGCTTATGCACACCATCGTGTCAAAGGCGAATACTCGCCGGACGCTGCGTCTAGCGGACTTCGCGCTCTACAAGGTTTGGCATTGAACTACCTGTGCCTTGCCGGTCAATACCAGCACGATGACCGTTGGGCACACCAAGCCCTAGAAGCCTTCACCCGCGCCCACAACATGACCGAGCGTATGCTCGCATTGCAAGCCTTGGTGTCAGTCAACCACCCCTTGGCCGCACAAGCCCTAGCTTCATTTCACCATCAGTTCAGGCATGAAGAATTGGTTTTGGACAAATGGTTTTCCGTACAAGCCTCTGCCTGCGATCACGACGGTCATGTGCTTGGACGAGTGCGTCAATTGATACAACACCCTGACTTTCAAATTCGCAACCCCAACCGCGCTCGCAGTTTGGTGTCTAGTTTCTGTAGCAACCCGGCAGCATTTCACCGGGCAGACGCCTCAGGATATGTTTTTTGGAGCGAACGTGTGCTGGAATTGGACGGCTTCAACCCCCAGGTTGCCGCTCGCTTGGCCAGCGCCCTGGACCGTTGGCGCAAATTGAGCGAGCCCTACCGCAGCGCCGCGCATGAAGCCATCCGTCGCGTCTCTGCCAAAGAAGATTTGAGCGCCGATGTGCGCGAAGTAATTGACTCTGCCTTGGAGGATTGACACATGGCCTCATCTTTGTCCCGCTACTTAGTTGAACAGCAACGCGCCAAACAAAATATTCCGCCTGAATTGCGGTTATTGCTTGAGGTGGTGGCGCGTGCTTGCAAAGGCATCAGCCACGCAGTCAACAAAGGCGCCTTGGGCGGTGTGCTGGGCTCGGCACACAGCGAAAATGTTCAAGGCGAAGTGCAGAAAAAACTCGACATCATCGCCAATGAAGTATTGATTGAAGCCAATGAATGGGGCGGCCACCTGGCCGCCATGGCATCTGAAGAAATGGACACCATCTATGTGGTTCCCAACCGTTACCCGCAAGGCGAGTACCTGTTGTTGTTTGATCCACTGGATGGCTCCAGCAATATCGATGTGAATGTCAGCATCGGCACCATTTTTAGCGTCTTGAAAAAACCCGAGTCCTCAGATGCCGTCAGCGAAGCAGATTTTTTGCAGCCCGGTCATACACAAGTCGCGGCAGGTTATTGCGTGTATGGGCCGCAAACCTCCTTGGTGTTGACGGTTGGAGATGGTGTGGCCATGTTCACACTTGACAGAGAACAAGGCTCGTTCGTCTTGACCCAGGAAAATGTGCGAATCCCTGAAGATACCCGAGAATTTGCGATCAACATGAGCAATATGCGCCACTGGGACAAGCCTGTTGCCGACTACATCGCTGAATGCTTGGCAGGAAGCAACGGGCCACGCGGCAAAGATTTCAATATGCGCTGGGTCGCCAGCATGGTGGCCGATGTGCACCGCATCCTCACCCGTGGCGGTGTGTTCATGTATCCGTGGGACAAGCGCGAACCTGACAAACCCGGCAAACTGCGCCTGATGTATGAAGCTAACCCCATGGGCTGGCTGGTCGAGCAAGCAGGTGGCATGGCCACCGACGGCAAACAACGCATTCTGGATATTCAACCGACGCTTTTGCACCAGCGTGTGAGTGTTTTTCTAGGCTCCAAAAATGAAGTGGCCAGAGTCACTGCTATGCACCTGGCTGCATAAAAAACCGGCACCTATAATTTCTCAAAAGGCGTCAGTGTCGCTCCTCAGTCGCTATCGCATTTCATCCTTCATGAGAAAGTAGGATGTTTGGTGCAAATCTCCGACATCAATAGAAAGCAGTCATGGCCACGCAAAACAGTGAACTCATACACGCAATGGTTATTCGCGAGATGCAAGAAGGCGTGATCCGCGACGGCCTATGGGCCCAAGCTTTGGTTGAGGCAACGTATGACAAAGAGAAGGCCAAAGCCATTTACATACGACTTCGCGCGGCCAATATGCAAGAGGACACCAAAAAACTGCTGGTCAAGCAAATTCAGCAAGCATTGAAAAGCGATGAGGTCAAACGCAAAGACTTTATCTCTGCGTCCGGTCTGAAAAAGCCTCGTTGATCAAGTGCCCATCAAAATGCCTGAGCCTTTGAGGAACTCACGGCGAGCCAAAGGAAGGTTTTGTTTTGGCACGATGCCGCTTTCTTCGCAATCACTGAACTCTGAAGCAAGATTTGCTATGGGTATGGTTCGCATGTGGCTGTCTCCTGTTGACTTATGAATGACCGAGATCAGTATTTCATCGGCGTCTAGCGTCTGGGTGGTATCACGCTAAACACAAGGAAAACCCTGAGCAACACAGGTCGTGGTGAATTATTTGCTGGGTATTTACCCTTGATCGAGTGGATAAGTCCTGGAAATATTGACACAATGACACATGGTATTTATCAGTCAATTGGAAGCTGTCAGTTCCTAGCCGGAGAACCCCATGAGTATCAGCATTTCAATTGCCAAACCCCTGGCTGACATTCAAGGCCTGTCTAACATTGTGCTTTCGGCCTTTTCCCCGGGCGCACAACCCAAGCGTTCCTCACAACTGTCGGATTCGCTGGATACTTCCTCTGCGGACAACTGCCAAAAATCTTTGTTGTCGGTGATAGAGGCGCAAATCATTCCCCAATTGATGCAAGCACACACCAGCGTTGCAGACTCCCAAACTGCGCCAAAGACATCGCGCATGTTCACAGATGAAGAAATCGAACAATTTTCTGAATCCTGTTTGGGTAACGAACTCGACCAACCATTGGCTTATGTCATGGGACTGATTGAACAAGGCGTGTCCATTGAAAGTGTGTTCATCGACTTGATCACACCTGCAGCGCGCTGGCTGGGTCAGCAATGGGAGCTGGATCAAAAAGATTTCACCGCTGTCACGCATGGCTTGATGCGCATGCACCAGTTAACGCGCAGCTTGGGTTACATCAACCACGAGTCCCCACAAACCGCTGGCGAGGTCAAACGCATATTTTTTGCCTGCGCCCCCGGGTCCATGCACATACTTGGACTGAGTATCGTGTCCGAAATGTTCCGCAGCGACGGCTGGCAAGTCGTCATGGAAATTGCATCGACCGAAGAAGAATTGTTCAAGGCATTGCGGCGTGAATGGTTTGACATGATCGGCTTATCCGTCGGTTTGGTAGAACAACTGCCAGGACTCAAAGACTTGATCACTCGACTCAAAATGCAAGCGCTCAACCCCCAGACCTTGGTGATTTTGGGTGGCCCTGCAGTAACCAGCGACCCAGACCTGTTGCAAAAAACCGGCGCTGATGGCGTTTCCTCGCATGCGCCACAGGCCATAGAGTTGGCCAACCAGTTGTTGAAACCCGCTTAAGAGCACCTTCTTACTAAATTTTGCCGTGATGGTTATTCGCTTAACGCAATAGCCGCGTTAAACTGATTTCCATGGCAACGCCTCCCCCCCTCATCAGAAGTTCCAAAGCTTTTTCTGTAGAAATACCTGAAGGTTCTAACAGCGCAAAATCACGGCGAAGTGATGTTGTGGGCAGCGATGAACTGAGTATTTCTGCTAAAAAACCCGACTTCAAAACCAGCGACGCGGTACTTCTTCCAGAGTTACACCACGAACCTGTGTCTGAATTGGCTGACAGGTCTGCGCATCATGCCGATGCATTGGCGTCGCAAGACTTGAATGTGCATGAAGATGCCACATTGCACGCCCCTCATATGGCGCTTGAAGACAGCCACAAAGATGCAAACGTCCAAAGCGTGGGGGAAGATGCAGTACGCGACCGCACTGTCGCCCTGCCCCATACCGACAGCAACCAGGACAATCTTCAATCTATTGCGCAAGGTGCAGTTAAAGATAACACGCAAACGCTGTCAGACAGTTCGCTGAAAGACAATTTGCAAGCGGTAGGCAGCGATGCTCTTGCAGATAATTTGCAGGCACTTCACGACAGTTCCCAAAAAGACAACTTGCAAGCGGTAGATAACACTGCCATCGAGGACAACTTGCAAGCGGTCACGCAAACCAACGCAAAACATCGCGATTCAGACATAGAAAAATCGCACTTAAAAGACAACATTGCGTCTGTCTCATCTGATGCACTGCATTCAGATTCGCAGGGTGTTCAAAAGGATTCTCTGAAAGACCGAACAGCAGCTGAATCGAACAGCCCTTTAAAAGACAGGAAATCATCTGTTGCAAAAGAAGCGGTTCAGGACAACTTGCAAGACCTGCCGGGCAATGCATTGGAAGACAACCAGCAAGCCGTCGACAACCCGGCTATTCGCGGCAACCAAGCATCGCTTGATGACGATTCGCTTGAGGACAACCAGCAAGCCATTGACAACCCAGCGATAAGCGACAACACCATCGGTTTGCCGTCTGACGCTTTGGAAAAACGCACGGCTGAATCAGACAAAGAACATGTGCAAGACCACGTGGCGGCCTTGCCTGATCAACACAGCATGCGCAAGGATGGCCCCAAGCCTGGTGCTGTGAATGCATCTGGCCCTTCGGTCATTGACGAAAAGCCCCGTGCATCTGTCAAATCTCCTGGGTCAAGCAACGCCAGCGCGCACTCCAAAACCATGCAAAGCGCGGAAGCTGAGAAATTGCAAGCGGCCAAAGTAGAACAAGCCCGAAGAATGGACGAGTTTCATGGGCGTGTAGAAGCCTTGAAAAAAAACGTCTCAGGAATAAATAATTTGTTGGATGAGCTAGAAGAAAAAAAGCCAGAGAAAAAACTCTGACACAAGATCAGCCAGTCGGGTCGTCGTCTTGTTGATTGACAGGCAATAAAGTAGCTAATACCTTGTCAATTCTTCGCCCATCCAAGTCAACCACTTCAAAGCGCCAACCCATGGACTCGACCGCCTCGCCTTCTTTGGTCAATTCGCCCGTCAACACCATGATCAATCCTGCCAATGTGTTGTAAATGCCTTTTTCCTCGGCAGGCAAGGCATCAATCGCCAGCCGGGATTTGAGTTCTTGCACAGGCATCATGCCGTCCAGCAACCAACTGCCATCGGTGCGCTGAACTGCCCATGCATCTTGCGGTGATGTGGTCTGCACCAACTCACCCGTGATAGCTTCCAGCAAATCCCGCGGCGTGACCAGACCTTGCACCACGCCATATTCATCGACCACCAACACCATACGGGTGCTGTGCATATGGCCTTGGGGTTTGTCTGCCGAATGCGGTCTGCGAAATTGCGACAACAAATCCAGACCACTCAGTGTTTCAGGCACAAAAGCTGCAGGCGTGACCCATGTTTCCAAAGGCAGTTCACTGTTCACATGGTGCAGCATGCTGGCCATGCTGACCACACCCACCACCTCGTCCAAACCATCGCGGCACAAGGGGTACCAAGAATGGGCGGCCTCCCCTTGAATGTGTGCCATCGCTTGATGAACCGTCCAAGCACAGTCCAGCCAGACAATATCGGTTCGGGGAACCATCAATGACACCAGGTTACGTTCATCCAAATGAAATACGTTTTTCACCATTTGGTGCTCATGGTGTTCAATCAATCCGGCGTCAACACCTTCGACCAAACTGGCGGTGATTTCTTCTTCAGTGACTTGCCTGACCTTCTCTAGGTCAATGCGCATCAAACGCAACATGGCAGCCGTACTCCAAGACAAAGCATTGACCAAGGGTCTGGCCATCCAGGACAACGCCAACATAGCGGGAGCAGTCATGCGAGCTGCTGTTTCAGGATAAATCTGCCCGATACGCTTTGGCACGAGTTCACCAAACAAAATGGTGCTGAGCGTGATCAAAGTCACTACCGTAGCGGTTGCCAATACGCCAGCCAACACGTTGGCAGCTCCCATGCTGACAAACCACTGGGCCACTTGAACGCTGAAAGCGGCTTCGCCAATGATGCCATTGAGCATGCCCAGTGTGGTGATGCCAATTTGAATAGTGGACAAAAACTCGGTCGGCCTTTGCTGCAAATCCAAAGCAGCTTGTGCCCCCGCCATTTTTTCTTCTGCCAGCGCCACAAGCACTGCCCGCCGACTTGAGGCCAATGCCATTTCTGACATGGCAAACAAGCCGTTCAAAAAAGTCAAAAAAACGATCAGCAATATATCCATAAAACTGGGTTTCAGCGCCTAGGGCGAGCAAAGGGTGAATGAATGACAATCATGCCATGGCAATGTACCTGATTGGCGATGTGCAAGGTTGCGACCCAGCCTTGCAACATTTGCTGGACCTTATCCAATTTTCCCCCAGTCGCGACACGCTGTACTTTTTGGGCGATCTGGTCAACCGCGGGTCGGACAACTTGGCTGTATTGCGGCGTCTTCAGCGCTACGGCAACAGTGCCAAATGTCTTTTGGGCAACCATGATTTGCACCTGTTGGCCTTGCACTTGGGGCATGGGCGACTTAAACCGGGCGATACCGTGGGCGATGTATTGCAGGCGCCAGACCGTTTGCCATTGATCCATTGGTTGCGCGCGCAATCCTTGGCCTTGTTTGAGGGATCCGTGTTGATGGTGCATGCAGGCGTGTTACCTCAGTGGTCAACGCAACAAACTCTGGCGCTGGCCCAAGAGGTGCAAACCGTGCTGCAGAGTGATGATTGGACAGATTTCATGGCCAACATGTACGGTAACCAACCAGATCGTTGGCAGGATGAACTCAGCGGATATGAACGTCTTCGCGTGATCGTGAACGCTTTGACACGCTTGCGTTTTTGTACCCCGCAAGGCACGATGGAATTTTCACACCACCGTGATGCCGCACAAGCACCACCGGGCTATGTCCCGTGGTTCGATGTGCCGGGCAGACAAACACAACAAACCACTATTGCTTTTGGGCATTGGTCGTCCCTCGCACCCCTGCACAGAAACGATGTGCTCGAGTTAGATACCGGTTGCGTGTGGGGAGGTTGTTTGAGCGCACTCGAACTCAATGCCACCACCGGCGAGAAAAAACGCTGGCAGGTGAAATGTGAGGCCGCAGCCGGTATGGTTTAGTCAGTGGTGGTGGTTTTGAACAATGCCGCAACCGTTCGCTTGGGTTTGATATTGGGCGAAATACTTCGTGCGTTAGACAGCACTTGATCAGACCCAGCCGTTGTCTTCACTGGTTCATCGCTGACTTCGTAGGGTTTGTCGAAAAATGGATCATGCACCTTGGGCGGCGGGACAAAGCGACCACGCGCAGCGGGCTTGGTATCTGACGAGCCATCGTTGCCCGCGTCGTCATCATTCCAGTGGCGTCTGCCATGGTTGATACGGCCGCTTGGGCGTTCGTCTTCAAACTCAAAACCCAATAACTCGATTTTTTGCTTGGTCAGTTTTTCAATATCAGTCACCAAACGGGTGTCGCTGGATGAAGCAAAACTGACCGCAAGGCCCTCGGCACCCGCACGACCGGTGCGACCAATGCGGTGAATGTAATCTTCGGCGTTGTATGGAATATCGAAGTTGAAAACTGCAGGCACATCTTTGATATCTAAGCCACGGGCGGCTACATCGGTGCACACCAGCAAATCGACCTCGCCTTTTTTGAAAGCGTCCAAAGCTTTCAAGCGCTCATCCTGGCTTTTATCGCCGTGCAAAGCCGTGGTTTTCAAACCCTCTCGCTCTAAGGATCTGGCCAATCTGGCGCAACCCAATTTGCTGTTGACGAACACAAACGCTTGCGAGATGCCGCGTTGTTTGACGATTTGCTTCAATGCGCGGCGCTTGTCATCATCAGGCACGCTGTAGAACAATTGCGTGACGGTAGATGCGGTTTGGTTGGGTCGCGCCACTTCAATAGTGACTGGGTTTTGCAAGTAACTGGAAGCCAGTCGCTTGATCTCAGGAGAGAAAGTGGCCGAGAACAACAGGGTGGTTCGTTCCTTGGGCAAATAGCTCAGGATGCGCTGCAAATCGGGCAAGAAACCGATGTCGAGCATGCGGTCTGCTTCATCAAGCACCACATATTCCACTTGGTTGAGCACTGCAGTTTTCGCTTCAATATGGTCCAGTAAACGCCCGGGCGTTGCGACCAACACTTCCACACCCTTTTTTAACTCTAATGTTTGTGGCTTCATGTCCATGCCACCAAACACCACAGCGCAACGCAGTTGCGTGTACTTGGCATACAGCTTGACTTGCTGTGCAACCTGATCTGCCAATTCTCGGGTGGGCAAAAGCACCAAGGCGCGCACGGGATGTCTGGCCGGAGAAGTCGACGTGTTTTCATGCTTGAGCATGCGTTGCAACAACGGCAATGAAAATGCGGCGGTTTTTCCTGTCCCGGTTTGCGCGGCACCCATGACATCTTGGCCAGATAAAACCACTGGGATGGCCTGCGCCTGTATCGGCGTCATGGATTCGTAACCCATTTCAGCGACGGCTTTCGCCAAATTGGGGGCTAACTGCAATTGTGAGAATGAATTCATAGATAGCGTCTATTGTCGCACTCCGCACCAGCCGCCTTCAAACCCCTGCAAAAAGCAATCTCAGAGCGAACTCAGGCCTTGGGTAATGTCACCCCAACCTGCCCCTGGTACTTACCGCCTCGGTCTTTGTAACTGGTCTCACACACTTCGTCGCTTTCAAAGAACAGCACTTGCGCACATCCCTCGCCCGCATAAATTTTGGCGGGTAATGGCGTGGTGTTGCTGAATTCGAGCGTTACGTAGCCCTCCCACTCAGGCTCGAATGGCGTGACATTGACAATGATGCCGCAGCGCGCATAGGTGCTTTTTCCCAAGCAAATGGTCAGCACATTGCGCGGGATTCTGAAATATTCAACGGTTCTGGCCAATGCAAAACTGTTGGGTGGAATGATGCAAACCTCAGAGTGGATATCGACAAAGCTTTTTTCATCGAAATTTTTCGGGTCAACCACCGTGCTGTAAATATTGGTAAATACCTTGAACTCAGGGGCGCAGCGGATGTCATAACCGTAACTGCTGGTGCCGTAGCTGACAATTTTTTCACCTGCTGCATTGACACGGATTTGTCCCGGCTCAAACGGCTCAATCATGCCGGTTTGTTCAGCCATACGGCGTATCCATTTATCGCTTTTGATGCTCATAAGACTGCCTTTTGCTTGATGGATGGATTGTAGTTTGGCAGTTCGGCACCAAAAACTCAGGGCAAGGAACCCACCACGCCTTTGACCAGAAAGCGCATCTTGGCAATTTGCTCATCGCTCATCACTTGCCCTTGCGCCAACACCACGCCGTCTTGGTTATCAAAGATTGGGCCGGTAAATGGCTGCAAACTGCCTCTGGCCATGGCACGCTGCAGGCGCAAAACCTCAGCTTGCACCCGTTTGGGAAGTCGTGGGCCAAAAGCCTCTACTTTGATCATGCCCTCGCGAACACCGCCCCATGTCTGGGTGCTTTGCCATGTACCTCGAATCACATCCAAGGCTCGGCGGCTGTAATAGTCGCCCCACACATGGGTGACAGCCAGCAGTTGCGCTTGCGGCGCCACATGTCGCATGTCTGAGTGGTAAGCAATAGCCATTTTTCCTTTTTCTTGCGCAGCCACCATGACTGCATCTGAAGCGGTATGAAACGCCAACACATCGGCCTTTTGGTTCATCAATGTGATGGCAGCCTCGCGTTCACGCGCTGGGTCAAACCAGGTCTCCAGCCAAATCAATTTGACGGTTGCTTCTGGGTTAACCGACCGCATGCCCAACGTAAATGCGTTGATCCCTTGTATGACTTCAGGGATTGGAAAACTCGCGACGTATCCAGCAACACCGCTTTTACTGACCCGCCCTGCCGCAATACCTGCAAGAAAGCGGCCTTCGTAATACCGTGCGTTGGCAGTGGCGACATTGGGTGAATTTTTGTAGCCAGTGATGGATTCAAATTTCACGTCTGGAAAATCGACAGCCACCTTGATCGTGGGTTCCATATAGCCAAAACTTGGCGTAAATATCAACCCGACGCCTTGTTGCGCCAAGTCGCGGATGACTCGTTCAGCGTCGGCCCCTTCAGACACATTTTCGACAAACTGCGTCTGCACTGAGATGCCTTGTTTTTTCAAATTAGCCTCTAAGGCCAATCGTCCCAATTCATGTTGATGCACCCAACCCGCAGGTAGGCGGGGCGTGACATACACAAAACCAACCTTGAGTGGCGTTCTAGATGGTCCAGTAGTTTGCGCAAATGTGGAATTGAAAAACAAAGCGAACGCACACAGCGTTGCGATGAGGTTTTTGTACATGGTGTTCCTCGACATGACCCCATTTGGGGTGAAAACTGATTGCAACTAAGCAATCAGGGCAAAAAAAACGCGCTGTGAAGCGCGTTTTCGAAATGGCGGAGTGGACGGGACTCGAACCCGCGACCCCCGGCGTGACAGGCCGGTATTCTAACCAACTGAACTACCACTCCTGGTAGATAGCTTTGTTTCAACTGACGCTGAAACCAAGTGCTACAAACTTGGCGACCCTACGGGGATTCGAACCCCGGTACTCACCGTGAAAGGGTGATGTCCTAGGCCTCTAGACGATAGGGTCAAA
>CAMDXA010000003.1 GCA_945878065.1 Bordetella parapertussis
TGTAGCCGGTCCCAAGGGTATGGCTGTTCGCCATTTAAAGAGGTACGTGAGCTGGGTTTAAAACGTCGTGAGACAGTTTGGTCCCTATCTTCCGTGGGCGCTGCAGATTTGAGGAAGCCTGCTCCTAGTACGAGAGGACCGGAGTGGACGAACCTCTGGTGTATCGGTTGTCACGCCAGTGGCATTGCCGAGTAGCTAAGTTCGGAAGAGATAACCGCTGAAAGCATCTAAGCGGGAAACTCGTTTCAAGATTAGATCTGCCGGGGCCTTGAGCCCCCTAAAGAGTCGTTCAAGACCAGGACGTTGATAGGTCAGGTGTGGAAGCGCAGTAATGCGTTAAGCTAACTGATACTAATTGCTCGTGCGGCTTGACCCTATAACTTTGATTCAGCAATGATCAAGGTTGTTATGCCAAGTGACGCATTCAAAATACAGCTGATTCGCTCTATAAATTCCTTGTCCTGACTTTGTCATGATGAGAACAAGTTATGCCTGATGACCATAGCGACGTGGTACCACTCCTTCCCATCCCGAACAGGACAGTGAAACGCGTCTGCGCCGATGATAGTGCGGATCCCCGTGTGAAAGTAGGACATTGTCAGGCTATTACAGCCTCAGAAAGCCCGACTCGAAAGAGCCGGGCTTTTTGTTTTTTAGATATGAAATTATTCATATACTCAAGTATTCAATAGAAATTTACGGGTCACATATGCTTTGGATCGCTCAATAGTTAATGGCTATAACAAACGCCATTGCGTACAGACAAAGCTTGCTTGGCTGCTAAAGCTGCAATCAAGCCGATCGTGCAAGTCATAAAACTGATGGGATCAAAGTCCCGTCCATTGAAACGTCAATGCATCTTCATCCCACGAACTCAGCTGAGTAAATTGCATTGAAGGCTCCAAGATCTGCAAATCTACATAATTGTTCTGCAAAAGCGAATTGCCACCACAGTGGTCACTGTGCAAATGGGTATTGATCAGAACATCCAACGACCTGTGCCCAAGTTGAGTCGACAACAGCTGAACCAATTAATCGGCATAAGCGGCATAGCCGTAAACGAACATATAAGAAGAAGCCTCATTTTTGAGTAACAAACGATTAGAAGACAGCCAGTCGCGCTGAAGAAAAATAAACCCATTGGGAAGCATGATTGACCTGAAAAATCAATAAACTGTATGGATTGAGTTTAAATAGAATTCCTGAGTGAACGACATACCCCCAAAATCGCGCCAAAAAACTGTCCCAAAAAAATGGACAAAGCAACTCTATGAAAAATGGTTGTCGCCTATCAAAACGCGCGAACACTTTCTAAAGCTTATTTCGAAAGCTGGCGCCGAGCAACTCATCGGTGCAGAAAGCAAAATCATGCTCGAAGGTGTGATGAAAATCAGCCAAATGCATGTGGCAGAAATCATGATCCCAACGCCCAAGATGGATTTGCTGGATGTCGATATGCCAATTGAGCACATGTTAGAGAAAATCATAGACATCGGACATTCACGCTACCCAGTCTATGAAAACGAAAAAGAAAACATCATTGGCATTTTGATGACCAAAGACTTGTTGAAATGGCAGCGGGCGCCAGAGATCAATTTAAAAGTCTTTTTGCGAACTGCGGTATTTGTTCCTGAAACTAAAAATCTGATCGACCTCTTGCGAGACTTCAAAAAAAACCGTAACCACATGGCGATGGTGGTGGATGAATTCGGCCGCATCTCTGGTTTGGTCACCTTTGAAGATGTCTTAGAAGAAATCGTTGGAGAAATTGAAGACGAATTTGATGAAGATGAAGATGGCGGAGAAATCTACAGCCTGGTAGATAAATCATTCAGAGTGGCAGGGCACACCACTGTTGAGAAATTCAGCGAGTTTTTCAACACACAATTACTGTCAGAAGACGAAGAGCAATTTGAAACCATCGGAGGTTTGATTGCGCATTTGATGGGGCATGTACCCACCAAAGGAGAGCACCACGACATCCATGGCCTCAGATTTGAGGTCATGCACTCCAAAAGTGGTGTGGTGAAGTGGTACCGTGTTAAGAAAATAGGCAATTGAGTGCAACTGCCGGATTAACCGGTAAAAGCATCGGTTTGATTTTAGCGGCCGGTGTGGCCTGCATGGCTATCGCAGGCAACGGCATGGCTCATCCTTATTGGGGCGGATTGCTGCAAATCATAGGCCTAACAGCTTTATGCGTTGCGCTCAACAGAAACCACACATTGCCAAAAATTAAACTGGCTTGGGTTTTTGCGACGCTGTGGTTAGCAAGTTGCGTATGGTGGTTGTACATAGCGCTTCACCAATATGGGGGATTGCCAGCAATCATCACGGTGGTGGCACTTTTTGTATTGTGTGGAGGTTTGGCACTTTATTACGCTGCGGCCTTGTGGGTCTATGTCACCTATTCCAGCAAGTTAACCAGTTTGCAAAAGAACATGTGTTTTGCTGCTTGTTGGACCATTGCTGAATTAGCCCGAGCGCAATGGTGGACAGGTTTTCCTTGGGCGGCTATCGGATACGCGCATGTAGATGGCGTGTTGTCATACGCTGCACCTTGGACAGGCATCTATGGTTTGTGCTTCATATCAGCGTTCATGTCTTGTGCATTGGCGCAAATATTTTTCAAAAGAAAAACGCTAGCCCATCGATGGGTGGTTTGTCTGGCAGTCACTGTGGTTTGTCTACCAGCGGTGCGAGACATCAACACCAACGGTCCGGCGCTATCGGTCAATTTGCTGCAAGCCAACATCAGCCAAGACACCAAATTCAGAACAGCACGTTTGCCGGCATTGGAGTGGTACCAAACAGCCTTGTTTGACAGCAATTCTGAATTGACGGTCATGCCGGAAACAGCATTGCCGTATTTCAAACACGAACTACCCGACGGTTATTGGGACACCTTGGAAAAGCAAACCGTAGCTGACAAGAAATTTGCCATTGTGGGCATACCCACACAAGATGGCAACAAAGGCTATGGTAATTCTGCGATTGGTATAGGTGGTTTACAAGAAATGCAATATGACAAACACCATTTGGTGCCCTTTGGGGAATTTACCCCTGACTTACTTCGTTGGTTCACACGGATGATGTCAATAGACTTTGGTGACTTCAATCGGGGTGCCGTGGACCAGTCGGCTTTTACTTGGAAAAATCACAAAATGGCGGTCACTATTTGTTATGAAGATTTATTTGGAGAAGAATTGGCCGTTCGATTCATTGACCCAGCCAACGCGCCCACTCTTTTTGTGAATTTAAGCAATATTGCCTGGTTCGGGGACACCACAGTGGTCAAACAGCACCTAGACATTGCACGCATGAGAAGTTTGGAGTTCAAGCGTCCCACAGTTCGTGCGACAAACGCAGGCGGGACCGCCATCATTGATGCACAAGGACAAATCACTAATCAGCTGGCTCCATTCACCCGAGGGCAACTGACCGGTGTTGTCCATTCACCCTATCAAGACATCACTTTCTTTGCCCAATGGGCCGGGCGCTGGGGCCTCAAACCCGTCTGGTTGATATGTTGCGGATTGATGCTGTTTGCCGCGCTGAGAGGGAGAAATCATTCAGAAAATAGCGAGTCTGTAAAATGAAACAATGCTGACGTTTCAACAAATCATTTTGCAATTGCAAAACTACTGGGATGCACAAGGTTGTGCGTTACTTCAACCTTATGACATGGAAGTGGGCGCAGGTACATCACATACCGCCACATTTTTGCGCGCCATTGGCCCAGAGCCTTGGAAAGCTGCTTATGTCCAACCTTCGCGTCGACCTAAAGATGGTCGATACGGCGAAAATCCGAATCGGCTACAACACTATTACCAATACCAAGTGGTATTGAAACCAGCACCTGCAGATATATTGGACAGGTATTTGGGTTCTTTAAAAGCATTGGGATTTGATCTCAAGCAAAACGATATTCGTTTTGTCGAAGACGATTGGGAAAACCCCACGTTAGGTGCTTGGGGCTTGGGATGGGAAGTTTGGCTAAACGGCATGGAAGTCACGCAATTCACCTATTTCCAGCAAGTCGGCGGCATCAACTGCAAGCCCATCACTGGTGAAATCACCTACGGACTAGAGCGTTTGGCCATGTATTTGCAAGGTGTCGATAACGTGTACGACCTCAAATGGACCCAAACATTGAGCTACGGCGACGTCTATTTGCAAAATGAAAAAGAGCAATCCGCCTACAACTTTGAACACAGCGATACGGCCTTTCTATTAACGGCATTCAGCGCCCATGAAAAACAAGCCCAATACCTGATGACGCAGGCCTTGGCCTTGCCTGCGTATGAGCAAGTTCTCAAAGCTGCGCATTCATTCAATTTGTTAGATGCCAGAGGCGCCATCAGTGTGACCGAGAGGGCGGCCTACATTGGTCGCATCAGAAATATGGCCAAAAGTGTGGCGCAAAGTTATTTGGAGAGTCGCGCCAAACTCGGCTTCCCTATGGCGCCTAAAGCATGGGTCGATGATTTCATGGCCAAGGAAACCACCGCATGACCACGCAAAATTTATTGGTTGAATTGCTGGTTGAAGAACTGCCGCCCAAGGTCTTGAAAAAATTGGGCGATGCGTTTGCCCAGTCTGTATGGGCCGGCTTGGCTGATCTTCAATTATTGGAGAGCTCGCAGTCCAGCAGCAACGAACAAACATACAAAGCATTTGCATCACCCAGGCGACTCGCGGTGTGGATCAAAGATGTCAAAGCGCAAGCAGCAGACAAACCGCTAGAGCAAAAGCTCATGCCTGTCAGTGTCGGCCTGACACCCGACGGTCAGGCCACGCCGGCACTTTTGAAAAAATTACATGCACTGGGCGTGGACACCACAAACGCCGAATCAGTGGTCCAACAACTGCAGCGTCTTTCCGATGGCAAAGCCGAGGTGCTCTACTACAACAGTATGGCCAAAGGTGCCAGTTTGCAACAGGGCTTGCAGTCCGCCATAGAACATGCCTTGACCAAGTTGCCCATTCCCAAAGTCATGCAATACCAATTGCACCAACAGTGTGAAATGCCCGGGTGGAGCACGGTCAGTTTTGTTCGCCCTGCCCATGGTTTGATCGCTTTACATGGCAATCAATTGGTGCCGGTGACCGTCTTGGGTTTGTCGGCAGGAAACTCTACCCACGGTCATCGGTTCGAAGCAAACCAGCATCCGGTACAGATTGCGCATGCAGATGCGTATGAAGAAACCATGTCCAGCCAAGGTGCCGTCATCGCCAGTTTTGACGCCAGAAGTGCGACCATGGTGCGCGCCTTGCGTGAGCAGGCCAAACAATTGGGTTGCCGCTTGGAAGTGGAGCCTGCTGGGTTAACTGATAAGCAAGCAGAAGAAGCATTGCGCCACAACGAGTTGGTACAGGAAGTCACGGCCTTGGTGGAGCGCCCCACCGTCATGGTCTGTCAATTCGAAGAAGAATTTTTGCAAGTGCCCATGGAATGTCTGACACTGACCATGAAGGCCAATCAAAAATATTTTCCGCTGCTCAAGTCTGACGGACAACTCAGCCATCGGTTTTTGATTGTCAGCAATATCAATCCTGACAATCCTGCGGCCGTCATCGGCGGCAACGAACGGGTGGTACGCCCGCGTTTGGCAGATGCCAAATTCTTTTTTGACCAAGACAGAAAAAAATCGCTCGAATCAAGAGTTGCAGGTTTGGACAAAGTTATCTATCACAACCAACTCGGCACGCAAGGCGAGCGCATGTTGCGTGTCTGCGCGATTGCGCAAGCGCTAGCCAAGTTGCTTGTTGAGGCGGGATGGACCACTTCCTTGAAAGATACCGATGCCTTGATCACGCATTCGGTCAGGGCAGCGCGTCTGGCCAAAACCGATTTGTTGACCGACATGGTGGGCGAATTTCCCGAGTTGCAGGGCGTCATGGGGCGCTATTACGCCTTGAATGATGGCGAGGACCCGTTGGTGAGTGAAGCCATTGCCGACCATTACCGACCCAGATTTGCAGGCGATGAATTGCCCCGCAACGATGTGGGTTTGGTTGTTGCCATGGCCGACAAGTTGGAAACCTTGGTGGGCATGTTTGGCATTGGCAATTTGCCTACTGGCGACCGCGACCCGTTTGCTTTGCGCCGCCATGCGTTGGGCGTGACACGCATGTTGCTTGACAAAAGATTGGCGGTCAATGTGCGCAGTTTGCTCGAATGCGCGGCGGCAGTATTTCCTGCACAAGTATCAGCTGACCTAGACATCGACAAACTGGAATCTTTTTTCCAAGAGCGTCTGATCAACCTGTTGGAAGCAGAAGGCAAACCCGTCACCCACATCATGGCAGTGCTTGCGGTAGATGCCGCAGAGGGCTGGAGTCAGATCAAGTCACGTTTGGATGCGGTTGCTGAGTTTGCAAATTTGCCACAAAGCCAAGCTTTGGCTGCCGCCAACAAACGCATTTCAAATATTTTGAAAAAAGTTGATCAACCCATTTCTGCAGAAGTGGACACAAGCCTGTTGATCGAACCTGCAGAGCAGCAATTACATCAACAAATGCAACTGATTGCACCGTTGGCACATGCTTGTTTGGCGTCGAGAGATTACACCGGCTACTTGAAAATATTGGCTGGATTGCGCGATGCGGTTGATCTTTTCTTTAACGATGTCATGGTCAATGCCGAAGACGAGAAGATTCGGCAAAACCGCTGGGCCTTGCTCAAACAATTGCAAACACACATGAACCAAGTCGCGGATATTTCGCGTCTGGCGCAGTAGCACGCCATGCACACCAAGCTCATCATTCTGGACCGCGATGGCACCATCAATCGCGACAGCGACGACTACATCAAGTCGCCTGACGAATGGTTACCACTGCCGGGGTCCATTGAGGCTATTGCTCGTTTGTGTCAAGCGGGTTGGCATATCGCTATTGCCAGCAACCAATCCGGTTTAGGCCGTGGTTTGTTTGATTTAGCCACCCTCAACCTTATGCACGACAAAATGAATAAATTGCTCGCTGTTGCTGGCGGCCGTGTGGATGCCATTTTCTTTTGTCCGCACTTGCCGCAAGACAACTGCCAATGCAGAAAACCCTTGCCCGGATTGTTCGAGCAAATCGGTGAGCGTTTCGGGGTGGCTTTGGACCAGGTGCATGCGGTGGGCGATACCTTGCGGGATGCACAAGCCGCAGCTTTGGCTGGCTGCCAAACGCATTTGGTGTGCACCGGCAAAAGCGAGGGCTACCGTGGATCGACACCGCCCGAAAACTTCCCGCCAAACACCTTGGTGCATGACAACCTGGCGGCGTTTGCAGATTGGGTGTTGGCTGTGGGTGAAACAGCCGTACACACGACAACTCAAGGCGCGTCAAGTTAATGGCAGCTTTGCGATCAGTGCTGCATATGTTGTGGATGCTGGTGACCGTGGTGCCAGTGGCGCTGGTATTGCTGACTGCGGCTGCCATGCGATTGAATGGACATCGCCTTTATCGCATCGCGGTTTTTTGGTTAAGCCTTGCGGTGCATGGGGCGCGGTACATATTGGGCATCAGCTATCAGATCAAAGGCCAAGAGAATCTGCCGCCCCAGAACCAAGCTTGTATTTTGTTGGTCAAGCACCAATCCACTTATGAAACATTTTTGATGCCTGTCATCATGCCCAAAGATTTGGCCTATGTGTTCAAGCGCGAATTGTTGTATGTGCCTTTTTTTGGTTGGGCCATTGGTCAGTTAGACATGATCCATATAGACCGGCAGCAAAAATCGCAATCGTTTCAAAAAGTGGTTCAACAAGGAAAAGATTTATTGCGCAAAGGCATATGGGTCATCATGTTTCCTGAGGGCACACGCATCGCCCGAGGGCAGGCGGGACAGTACAAATCAGGTGGCGCCAGATTGGCGATTGAAACAGGTGTTCCAGTGATTCCGGTGGCGGTCAATTCAGCGGTATGTTGGCCGCGCAAAGCATTTGTCAAGCACTCTGGTGTTGTCACCGTGTCTATCGGACCAGCCATTTCCAGCGAGGGCCGCCAAGCGGATACCTTGATGGCGGAGGTATCCCAATGGATTGAAGCAGAAATGCAGCTGTTGGATCCATCGGCCTACTCGACAACACCCGCAGACACATGAAATCCTTTGTGCAACTTGCACTTGATTGGTGGGAGCCGCCCGCCCACACATCAAACATCCGTGATCCTGTTGCCACCCACACACTCACGCAACACGCGCAAATGCACTTGGCCACTGAGACGGCACATTTTCATCATCCGCGAGCCAATCGGTTTATTCGTTTGGGGGTGGGCAGTGCGGATTACCGACTCATACGCAGTCAACGAAAAACCATTGGCATGTCAGTCGGTCCAGAGGGTTTGGATGTGCGGGCGCCGCGCTGGGTCAGCCTGGGCGCCATCGAACAGGCTTTGCATGAAAAAGCCACGTGGATACTGCGCAAATTACAAGAGATGCAAGAGCGGCAAACGCACATGCAGTCCACCATCATTGAATGGCGCGACGGTATTTGCTTGCCGTATTTGGGTGAAACAGTGCGGCTTCATTTAGATGCCGCGCATTTTTTCAGCGAAACCGGCGCCTGCCTTGAAGACATTACGTCAGACGCTGATGCGCAAGCCACAAGATTGCTGAAAGTATCGGTTGCTCAAAACGCCAGCCCATCGCAAATCCGAGATGCAGTCCAAGCTTGGTTGATGGTGCAGGCCAAACAGTTGTTCACCCACCGACTGAACCATTTCGCGCCAGTATTAGGCGTGCAATGGCGCAAGCTGTCTCTCAGCAATGCCAGTACCCGCTGGGGCAGCGCAGGCTCAGACGGCAGCATTCGATTGAATTGGCGACTGGTGCATTTCAAGCCGGAAATCATTGATTACGTGGTGGTGCACGAACTCAGCCATTTGCGGGTGATGGACCACAGCCCATTATTTTGGGAAACTGTTCGAACCGTGGTGCCGGACTACGCCAGTCGCCGCGCACAACTCAGGGATGAGACATTGCCGCAGTGGGCGTAAAGCGGTAGAGGCCGTCAACCGTCAAGCTTCTGCGCAATTCACCGCCAAACCACAGGTAATGCAAATGCGCCAGCGATTCGCCCATGGCAAAAGTGGTTTGGTGCGGGTCAAGTTGGCGTTTAAAAAGAACAGCCATGGCTTGCATGGCAGTCATGCCGTTGTCGTTGAAGGCCTCGCGCAAGTCGTGCAGTCGGTCTTGGTGGTGTTGCAACAGCTGGCCAATACGTTGGTGCAGGCCGGTGAATGGTTTGCCATGCGAGGGAAGCACCAAGCAATCGGCAGGCAAGTCAGCGTATCGGGACAGTGACTGCATGAACAAACGCAGCGGGTCTGCTTGCGGTTCGGTGTCATACACGCTGATATTGCTAGAAATGCGCGGCAGCACCATGTCGCCACTGATCAACACATTCAACGCGGGACAATGCAGCGCCATGTGTTCCGGGGCGTGGCCATAGCCACTGATGCAGTGCCACGCATGCTCGCCAATTTGCAGCACCAACCCATCTGTCAATCGAACAAATTGCGAGGGCAAGGCCGGCACCATGTGCACAAATTGCAAACTGCGGTCGGTGAGCGCTGCAAATACCTGCGCGTCTTGCAAGCCATGCGAGCGAAAAAACGTTTGCGCTTGGTTGCCTTCTTCAGGCGGCGGATTGGCAATCAATGTCCGGGCCGTGTGGTAATCGGTGGCGCTGATATAGAGGGGCACGTTCCAGTGATGGCACAGCCAATGGGCCAACCCCAAGTGGTCAGGGTGCATATGTGTGGCCAGCACCCGCAGCACTGGCAGACCCATCAGGGTTGAATCAAACACTTGCAACCATTGCTCGCGGGCTTGCGGGTTGTCCAAGCAGCAGTCGACAATGCACCAACCGTCCACACCGTCCATGTGGTCGCGAATCAACCAAAGGTTGATATGGTCCAAGGCAAATGGAAGTGCCATTCGAAGCCAGTGAACACCGGGGGCAATCGCCAGATGAGAGCCGGGGGGTGGCAATGCATCCCCGAGCGGATAATGCAATTCTTTTTCATGCAAATTCATAGCAAGGTATTTTGCTTGATAATTGACGTTTACGTAAACGTTAATCAGTTTGTAATGTCTTTATGGCGACCCAATTCACCATCCGCGACCTGGCCAGAGAATTTGACCTGACCACCCGTGCCATTCGTTTTTACGAAGACATGGGCTTGCTGCGTCCGGAGCGGCACGGCCCGCGCGGCAGAAACCGCATTTACAGCGCCAGAGAACGGGCCAGGTTGCGTTTAACCTTGCGCGCCAAGCGTTTGGGTTTGTCGCTGATGGAGGCCAAAGACATCATCGACATGTATGACAGCCCGCGCGATACAGTTCCTCAGCTGGAGAAATTCATCACGGTGCTGGCCGAACACCGCCAACAATTGGAAAATCAGATGCGCGAAATCCAAGCCAATCTGGATGAAGTCAAACAACACGAAAAAGAAGCCAAACAATTGATGGCCAAATACCGACGCATCGAAAACAACTGACCTATGACAACACTGCTTAACACCTTGTTTGAAAACAACCGCGCATGGGCTGACCGCATGACCCGAGAACGCCCCGGTTTTTTTGAAAAACTGGCGCGCCAGCAGTCGCCCAAGTATTTGTGGATCGGTTGCTCGGACAGCCGGGTACCTGCGAATGAAATCATTGGCTTGGATCCGGGTGAGGTGTTCGTGCATCGCAATGTGGCCAATTTGGTGGTTCACTCCGATTTAAATGCGCTGTCGGTGATTCAGTTTGCCGTCGAACACTTAAAGGTAGAGCACATCATGGTGGTCGGCCACTATGGGTGCGGCGGCGTGATGGCAGCCGCGCGCGGCATGCGCATCGGCTTGGCTGATAACTGGTTGCGCCATGTGCAGGATGTGCATTTGCGGCATCGCCAACGCTTGAACCATTTGGCCCAGCCCGATTTAGAAAACGTATTGTGTGAAATGAATGTGATTGAGCAAGTCGGCAACGTGGCTTTGTCAAATGTCATGCAAGATGCCTGGGCGCGCGGACAAAAAGTAAGCGTGCATGGCTGGGTCTACGGCCTCAAAGATGGCTTGGTCAAAGATTTGCAAGTGACCATGAGCCATTCCGAGGAAGTCGTCGAAGTATTTCGCAATGGCTTTAAGCGCTACCCGCGTGCCACCCCCTGAACCTGTACATCGATGTTTCCCCAACGACTCGACTCCACCGTGGCTTATGGCATCGCGCAAGCCATGATGGATGGCTTTAACCGGCATTACCAGTTGTTCCGTCAAGAATCAGCCAAGGCCAAAGAACGTTTTGAACAACAAGACTGGCATGGCCAGCAACGCGCTCAGCGTGAGCGCATCGAGTTTTACGATTTGCGAGTCAAAGAATGCTCTGCACGTTTGGAAACCGAATTCCAAGCGGCGCAACAACCGCCTGATATCTGGCAACAGGTGAAATTGCATTACATCGGCTTGCTGGTCGACCATTTTCAGCCAGAGTTGGCAGAAACTTTTTTTAATTCGGTGACCACCAAAATTTTGGACCGCAGTTATTTTCAAAATGAATTTATTTTTGTGCGACCAGCTGTCAGCACCGAGTACATTGAAAGTGACGACCCGAATGCGCTGCCGACCTACCAGGCGTGGTATCCCAGCACCGACAACTTGCACGAGACCATCATGCGCATCGTCGAGCATTTCAACCTGCAATGTGAATTCGCCGACTTGCCAAGAGACGCCAGCGACATTTTGCGCAATGTGCAGATTCGCTTGGACCAAACCCGCTTGCGTGCCAACTTTCAGATACAGGTGCTCAACAGTCTTTTTTACCGCAACAAAGCGGCTTACATTGTCGGCAAGGTCATCAACGGGTTTGTAGAGATTCCGTTTGCCTTGCCTATTTTGCACAACGCACAAGGCCAGTTGGTGATTGATGCGGCCTTGTTCGGCGAAGACGATTTTTTGATGTTGTTCAGTTTTGCGCGCGCCTATTTCCTGGTCGACATGGATATCCCTTCAGCCTATGTGCAGTTCTTGCGCAGTCTGATGCCGCGCAAGCCACGCGCTGAAATTTACAACGCACTCGGCCTGGCCAAGCAGGGAAAGACCTTGTTCTACCGCGATCTGCTTTATCACCAACGCCACAGCACAGATAAATTTCGCATCGCCCCGGGCATCAAGGGCATGGTCATGCTGGTGTTTGATCAGCCTTCATTCCCTTTTGTGTTCAAGGTCATCAAAGATTTTTACCCGCCGCAAAAAGACACCACGCGCGAACAAATTCAAGGCAAGTATTTGCTGGTCAAGCAGCATGACCGGGTCGGCCGAATGGCAGACACCTTGGAGTACAGCAACGTGGCTTTTCCGCGCGAGCGATTTGAAGACGAGTTGATCGAAGAAATTCAAAAGTTCGCGCCCAGCCAAATTGAAATCAATATTCGGCCCGACAACGGCAAGAAAGAGGTGGTGATCAAGCACGCTTACATTGAGCGGCGCATGATTCCACTCAACATCTATTTGCAAGAGTCTTTTGATGTGGGCTTGCAAGAACCTCGCGCCAAAGCGCAAATGGAACGTGCTGTGATCGAATACGGCAATGCCATCAAAGATTTGGTGGCTGCCAATATTTTTCCTGGTGATATGTTGTGGAAAAACTTCGGCATTACTCGCCACGGCAAAGTCGTTTTTTATGATTACGATGAGATCGAGTACATCACCGATTGCAATTTCCGCAAAGTACCTGCACCGCGTAACGAAGAAGATGAAATGTCAGGCGAGATCTGGTACCACGTCGGGCCGCGCGATGTGTTCCCCGAAACCTTCGGCCCGTTTTTGCTGGGCAACCCGTCGGTGCGCGAAGTATTCATGAAGCACCATGCGGATTTATTGGACGCCGGTTTTTGGCAAGGGCACAAGGAAAAAATCAATCAAGGCCATGTGCATGATGTGTTTCCGTATGAAGCAGACAAACGGTTTGAGGTGCAGCGTGCCACGCTTGCCCAAGCCACTTAGCGTATTTTTTTGAAGGAGTGTCAGATGTCAGATGCAATAGTGATTGTCAGTGCCGCCCGTACCCCAATGGGCAGTTTCCAAGGTGATTTTTCATCGCTCAGCGCCCATGATTTAGGTGGTGTGGCAATTGCTGCGGCAGTCAAGCGCGCAGGCATTTCGCCCGATGCCGTGACCGAGGTGTTGTTCGGCAATTGTTTGATGGCCGGTCAAGGCCAAGCCCCGGCGCGTCAGGCTGCGTTCAAAGGTGGATTGCCCAAAAGTGCTGGCGCGGTTACTTTGTCAAAAATGTGCGGCTCAGGCATGCGTGCCGCCATGTTTGCCCACGACATATTGAGCGCAGGCTCGCAAGACGTGATGGTGGCCGGTGGCATGGAAAGCATGACCAATGCGCCTTATCTGATGTTGAAAGGCCGAGGCGGCTACCGCATGGGCCACGACAAAATTTATGACCACATGATGCTTGATGGTTTGGAAGATGCGTATGAAGCCGGCCGCTCCATGGGGACCTTTGGCGAAGACTGCGCAGCCAAATACAAATTCACCCGCGAAGCGCAAGACCATTTCGCCATGACCAGCGTGCAGCGCGCCAAAGATGCAACTACCAATGGTGCATTCAGCAAAGAAATCACGCCTGTCACCATCAAAGACCGCAGCGGCGAGCGCGTGGTGACCGTGGATGAAGGCCCCGGCAAAGTCAAGCTAGACAAAGTGACCAGCCTGAAACCCGCATTCAAAAAAGACGGCACCATCACCGCCGCGTCCAGTTCGTCCATCAACGACGGCGCTGCCGCGTTAGTGATGATGCGCGAGAGCACCGCCAAAAAACTGGGATGTACACCCTTGGCCCGCGTCGTTAGCCACGCCACGTTTGCGCAAGAACCCGAATGGTTCACCACGGCACCGGTGGGAGCCACACAGCAAGCTTTGGCCAGGGCCGGTTGGAAGGTCAGCGATGTGCAGTTGTGGGAAGTCAACGAAGCATTTGCCGTGGTACCCATGGCACTGATGCACGAACTCAAAGTGCCGCATGAGATTGTCAACGTCAATGGCGGCGCTTGTGCATTGGGTCATCCCATCGGTGCTTCAGGGGCACGCATCATCGTCACATTGCTGCATGCCTTACAAGCGCACGGTCTGAAAAAAGGCTTGGCGACTTTGTGCATCGGCGGCGGTGAAGGCACGGCCATGGCGCTTGAACTGATCTAGGCTGACACAGCATGAGCGTTCTCACCTCCCACTTGTCGAGCCGTTCGGCGGCATTCATCGCCAATGCACAGGCCATGCAGGCCGCCGTAGAAGACCTGCGCGTGCAAATGGCGTTGAGCGCACAAGGCGGCGGTGAGGCCGCGCGTGCCAAACATATCGCGCGTGGCAAATTGCCGCCGCGCGAACGCGTGGCCTTGTTGTTGGACCCCGGCACACCGTTTTTGGAGTTCAGCCCCTTGGCTGCGCACGGCATGTACAACGGCGACGCACCGGGCGCAGGCGTGATCGCAGGCATAGGCCGCGTCAGCGGTGTCGATTGCGTGATTGTGTGCAACGATGCCACGGTCAAGGGCGGCACCTATTACCCGATGACAGTCAAAAAACATTTGCGTGCCCAAGAGATCGCGCAGCAAAACCATTTGCCGTGTATTTATTTGGTGGATTCAGGCGGTGCGAATTTGCCTAACCAGGACGATGTGTTCCCGGACAAAGAGCACTTTGGCCGCATCTTCTATAACCAAGCCAATATGAGTGCGCAAGGCATTGCGCAAATTGCGGTCGTCATGGGCAGTTGCACCGCAGGCGGTGCGTATGTGCCTGCAATGAGCGACGAAACCATCATCGTAAAAAACCAAGGCACCATCTTTTTGGGCGGTCCGCCTTTGGTCAAAGCAGCGATCGGAGAAATTGTCAGTGCCGAAGATTTGGGTGGCGGCGACGTGCACACGCGTTTGTCCGGCGTGGCCGATCATTTGGCAGACAACGACGAGCATGCTTTGGCGCTGGCACGCGAAGCGGTGTCGCGTTTGAACCGTAAAAAATCTTTTGACACGGCAGTCATTCCTGCACGTGCGCCTTTGTACGACCCGCAAGAGATTTACGGTGTGATTCCCGTGGATACCCGCAAGCCCTATGACGTGCGCGACATCATTGCCCGTGTGGTCGATGGTTCAGAGTTTCATGAATTCAAAGCGCGTTTTGGCAGCACCTTGGTGTGTGGCTTTGCGCATATCGAAGGCATGCCGGTCGGCATCGTGGCCAACAACGGTGTGCTGTTTTCCGAGTCTGCGCAAAAAGGCGCGCACTTTATTGAGCTGTGTTGCCAGCGAAAAATCCCGCTCGTGTTTTTGCAAAACATCACCGGCTTCATGGTCGGTCGCAAATACGAAAACGAAGGCATCGCCAGACACGGCGCCAAGATGGTCACCGCTGTGGCCACCGCGCAAGTGCCTAAATTCACCATCATCATCGGCGGCAGTTACGGTGCCGGCAATTACGGCATGTGCGGCCGCGCGTTCAATCCGCGCTTTTTGTGGATGTGGCCGAACGCACGAATTTGCGTCATGGGCGGCGAGCAGGCGGCCAGCGTGTTGGCCACGGTGCGCCGCGACGGCATTGAAGCCAAAGGCGGCAGTTGGAGCGCCGATGAAGAAGCCAGATTCAAACAACCGCTGTTAGATCAATTCGCCCACCAATCCCACCCTTATTACGCCAGTGCCCGCTTGTGGGATGACGGCGTGATCGATCCCGCTGATACACGACAGGTGTTGGCGCTGGCCTTGTCCGCGTCTTTGAACGCACCGATTCCCGACACCCGCTTCGGTGTCTTCCGTATGTGATTTTTTGAGATAACCACCATGAACCATATCTACCATTTACCCGAACACCAAACACTGCGCGACCAGATGGCGCGTTTTTTAGAACGCGAAGTTGAGCCCTATGGTTTGGAATGGGAAAAAGCGGGTAAGGTGCCGCGCGAAGTCTTGCGCAAAATGGGCGAGGCGGGTTTTTTCGGTTTGATGTATGACAGTGAATACGGCGGTGCAGAAGCGGATGCCTTGACCAATCTGGTGTTTGCCGAAGCTTTGTCGCAATCCACCTATGCTGGGTTCATCGTCAGCGTGTTGGTGCATACCGACATGGCCAGTCCGCATTTGCACCATGCCGGCACAGTTGCACAAAAAGCCAAATACATGCCGCGCATCATCAGCGGTGAAACCATCAGCGCGGTGGCCATGACCGAGCCGGGAGCAGGTTCTGATTTGTCCGGCATGCGCAGTACCGCCAAGCGCGACGGCGATGCCTGGGTGCTCAACGGCACCAAGCTCTACATCACCAATGGCGTGCATGCGAACGTGTATTTCGTGGCGGCCAAAACCGGTGTCGGCAAGCACCAAATGTCCATGTTCATTGTGGAAAAAGGCACGCCGGGTTTCAGCGTCGGACGGTCATTGGACAAAACCGGTTGGCTGTGCTCGGACACCGCAGAGTTGGTGCTGGATAACGTGCGTCTCGGCCCCGAGGCTTTGCTGGGCGAGCAAGACAAAGGTTTTTACGCATTGATGAAAAATTTGCAAACCGAGCGTATTGCGTTGGCTGCCATGGCCATCGGCCATTGCCAGCGCGCCATTGAGTTGACGCTGGACTATGTGCGTCAGCGTCAGGCGTTTGGTAAGAGCTTGTGGGAGATGCAACACATTCGTCAGCGCATCGCTATGTTGGATGCCAAAACCCGCTCGGCGCGCCAGTTCATGTACCACTGCGCATGGTCGGTCACGCAAGACCATGACATTGTGCAAGAGGTGTCCATGCTCAAGGCACTGACCGGTGATCTGGTGAACGAAGTGGTCGGCGGTTGTTTGCAGTTCTGGGGTGGCATGGGTTATATGCGTGAAGCGCCCATCGAGCGCTTGTGGCGTGATGCACGCGTGCTGGCTATCGGTGGTGGCGCCACCGAAGTGATGCTCGAAGAAGTGGCCAAACGCTACTGATGCCATGTTCCAAAAAATACTGATTGCCAACCGCGGCGAAATCGCCTGTCGTGTCGCCGCCACCGCTAAGCGCATGGGCGTGCGCACGGTCGCTGTGTATTCCGATGCGGATGCGCATGCTGCACATGTGCAAGCTTGCGACGAAGCGGTGCATATTGGCGGCGCGTCTGTGCAGGACAGTTATTTGCAATGGCAGCGCATTTTGAATGCGGCTTTGCAAACCGGCGCACAAGCGGTGCATCCGGGCTATGGTTTTTTGAGTGAGAACGCTGATTTTGCAAATGCATGTGCCAAAGCAGGCTTGGTGTTCATCGGCCCTGGCGTCGAGGCCATTCAAGCCATGGGACTCAAAGCGGCGTCCAAACAGCTGATGGAAAAAGCCGGTGTGCCCTTGGTGCCGGGCTACCACGGCGCTGATCAATCACCGGCATTGCTGGCCAGTGAAGCAAAGCGTATGGGCTTTCCAGTGTTGATCAAAGCCAGTGCGGGTGGCGGCGGCAAAGGCATGCGCATCGTGCAGCAAGCAGCAGACTTTGATGATGCTTTGGCTTCATGTCAGCGCGAAGCAAAAAACAGTTTCGGTGATGACGCGGTGCTGATTGAAAAGTATGTGCAACGCCCTCGCCACATTGAAATACAGGTGTTTGGCGACACACACGGCAAGGTGATTCATTTGCATGAACGGGATTGTTCAGTGCAACGCAGACACCAAAAGGTATTGGAAGAATCTCCGGCACCAGGCCTGTCAGAAGACATGCGACAACGCATGGGTGCGGCAGCCGTGGCGGCTGCCAAAGCGGTGAACTATGTCGGTGCAGGTACGGTGGAGTTCATCGTCGAGCAAACCGAGCGCGGCATGGATTTTTTCTTCATGGAAATGAACACCCGCTTGCAGGTCGAGCATCCCGTCACCGAAGCGGTCACGGGCTTGGACTTGGTGGAATGGCAATTGCGGATTGCCAGTGGCGAGCCTTTACCTTTGACGCAAGCGCAAGTCACAGTGCACGGCCACGCGATTGAAGCACGCATTTGTGCCGAAACGCCGGATAACGATTTTTTACCGGCCATCGGCCTGCTTCATGTGTTGCAGACGCCGCCAGCCAGTCGTTTCCATGTGTCTGATGTCCGTTGGGACAGCGGCGTCAGACAAGGCGACAGCATCAGCCCGTATTACGACTCGATGATCGCCAAGCTGATCGTGCATGGGGAAACCCGCGAGCAAGCGCTGTCCAGATTGGATATGGCGCTGGCGCAATTGCATATCGTCGGTGTACAAAACAATGTGGCTTTCATCCGGCGCGTGATCCGCTCAGACTCTTTCGCACAAGCTCATCTGGACACGGCTTTGATTGAGCGTGAAAAAGCCGTGTTGTTTCACCAGCAAACCTTGTCGACAACGCAGATCATCGCGGCCGTGGTCGCGGCTTTATTGCGCGACGAGCAGCATGGTTCTGATGGCTGGATCGATCCGTGGTCGGTTCGCCAGAGTTGGTTGATGCAAGGCCGCTCTGTGCGCAACTTCCAGTTTGATGCTCATGGCGAAAAGTACACAGCAGCGCTGACCTGCTTGGTACGCGAGGGTATGCGTTTACAGATGGCCGGACAGGAAGCAGCTTTCAGTTGGCGTGATGTGGCCGGGCAATTGCAAGTGACTTGGGGCGAACAGCATTTCCGTTGCCATGTCTACCAAGACGCCGGTGACTGGCATGTGTTCACCGAGACAGGTGAAGCCAGTTTGCGTTTGTCAGACCCCTTGTCCTACGAGACGCAAGACGTGGCCGTCGGCGGAAACCTGACGGCTCCGATGCCCGGCAAGCTGTTGTCATTTGCAGTGAAGACCGGCGACAAAGTGGTGGCCGGACAAGCGCTTGCCGTGATGGAAGCCATGAAGATGGAGCACACCGTGGCCGCGCCTGTGGCGGGCACGGTGGCCGAGTTGTTGTACGTGCCCGGCGACCAGGTGGCAGAAGGCGCGCCGCTGTTGCGTTTATCGACAGACTGACTGGAGAAACCCCATGGTGCAACTTACCCCAGCTTGGCATGCCTTACGTGAGCGTTGGCAGTCGGTGTTGCGCACACCCGCCGGTCAGTCACTGGCGTCACCGTGTGTGTCAGTGTGCACCATGCATGCCGAACGGGATGAATGCCACGGCTGTTTTCGCAGCATCGATGAAATCGCCCGCTGGGGCATGAGCACCCCCGCGCAGCAGCGGGCGGTTTGGCAGCGATTGGGACAACGCATAGAACAACATTTCAACGGGGATTGACATGCACCAGCTGAATTTTTATTTTGATGTGATCAGCCCGTATGCCTATTTGGCATTCGACCAATTACCGCGCACCTTGCAAGGCTTGAGTTACCAGGTGGTTTACAAGCCGGTGTTGTTTGGTGGTTTATTGAAACACCACGGGCAGTTGGGGCCGGTTGAAGTCGCCGGAAAACGCGAGTGGACTTACCGCCAGTCGCTGTGGTTGGCGCGACAACAAGGCTTGGATCTGCAAATGCCTGCCGCGCATCCTTTCAACCCGTTGCCGTTGTTGCGATTGGCCATTGCCTGCGACCCCAACGGGCAACCCAGCCGACACGTGTGTGAAGCGGTGTTCAAACATGTGTGGTGTGGAGGCCTTGACCCCAGTGACAGCCAGCGCTTGGAAGCATTGGCCCGCACTTTGCAACCGGCACGCTCACCAGACGAGACCGAAGTGAAAGAAACCTTGCGACAAAACACCGAGCAAGCCATTGCCGATGGCGTGTTTGGTGTGCCCAGCATCCAGGCCAACGGCGAAATGTTTTGGGGCTTGGACGCCTTGCCGATGTTGCGTGAATTTTTAGACGGAGATGACTGGTACCGCAGCAAAGCGTGGAAGGCTGCCTTGGATTTGCCCGCAGGCATACAGCGCAAACGCTGAAAAATTCATATCGTGAAATAGATCGCAAGGGTTTGCCCTAGGGTTGTCAGCCCTCGTTCAGTTTTGCGTCAGTCGCTGGCAAGTACATTCAAACAAAATAACGACAAACCCCAGTCAGCGGGTAACCTCAAGGAGACACCATGGCCATCGTGCATGAAGACCGACCAATGTCGTCGCAAGAGAAAAAAGTGATTTTGGCATCCTCACTCGGCACCGTGTTTGAGTGGTATGACTTTTATCTGTACGGCTCACTCGCAGCCATCATCGCCAAGCAGTTCTTCAGTGGTCTGGACCAAGGTTCTGCCTTCATCTTTGCGTTGCTCGCGTTTGCGGCGGGTTTTATCGTGCGTCCGTTCGGTGCCATATTCTTTGGCCGCTTGGGCGACATGATCGGTCGCAAATACACCTTCCTGGTGACCATTTTGATCATGGGTTTGTCGACCTTTATCGTGGGTATTTTGCCGACCTATGCCAGTATTGGCGTGGCAGCGCCAATCATCTTGATTGCGCTTCGTTTGTTGCAAGGTTTGGCGATGGGTGGGGAATACGGCGGTGCTGCCACTTATGTGGCCGAACATGCGCCGCATGGCAAGCGTGGTGCTTACACCGCCTGGATTCAAACCACCGCAACCCTGGGTTTGTTTTTGTCTTTGCTGGTGATTTTGGGCACCCGCACCGCGTTGGGTGAAGAGGCCTTTGAAGATTGGGGCTGGCGTATTCCTTTCTTGCTCTCCATCGTTTTGCTTGGCGTGTCTGTCTACATCCGCTTGTCGATGAGCGAGTCTCCTGCTTTCGTGAAAATGAAAGCAGAAGGAAAAACCTCCAAATCGCCATTGACAGAATCCTTTGGCCAATGGAAAAACCTCAAGATTGTGATCTTGGCCCTGATCGGTTTGACCGCAGGCCAAGCGGTGGTTTGGTACACCGGCCAGTTCTATGCGCTGTTTTTCTTGACGCAGTCGTTGAAAGTCGATGGCGCGACCGCCAATTTGTTTGTGGCGGCCTCTTTGATCATTGGCACACCCTTCTTTATCATCTTCGGCTCCCTGTCTGACAAGATCGGTCGCAAGCCCATCATCATGCTGGGTTGTTTGCTGGCCGTGCTGACTTATTTCTTTGTGTTTGAGCAGTTGACCAAAGCCGCCAACCCGGATTTGCATGCGGCACAACAAGCCAACAAAGTGGTGGTAGTGGCTGACCCGGCAGAGTGTTCATTCCAGTTCAACCCGACAGGTACTGTCAAGTTCACATCGTCTTGTGACATTGCCAAGCAAAAACTGGCCGCCAGTTCTGTCAGTTATTCCAACGAAATCGCACCTGCTGGCACACCTGCCATCATCAAAGTCGGCGAAACAGTGATATCAACGGTGGTCACCCCAGACGATGTGGCCGCTGCCAAGCAAGTGGCTGAGAAGAAACTTGAAGAACTCAAAGCCGCGGTTCCGGTCGATGCCAAAGCGGTTAAAAAAGCCGAAGATTCTTTGAAAAGCCTGTCGGATGAAAAGAAAAGCCGCGATGCAGTTATCTCTGCCAACCTGAGCGCCACGCTCAAAGCTGCTGGATACCCTGCCAAAGCGGATCCAATGAAAATCAACAAAGTGTGGGTGATTTTGATCCTGACTTACCTGGTGATTTTGGTGACCATGGTGTATGGACCGATTGCAGCCATGTTGGTGGAAATGTTCCCCACCCGCATCCGCTACACCTCTATGTCTTTGCCTTATCACATTGGTAACGGCTGGTTCGGCGGTTTGTTGCCAACCACGGCATTTGCCATCGTGGCGCAGACCGGCAATATGTACAGCGGTTTGTGGTACCCCATCATCATTGCGGGCGCCACCTTCATCATTGGCAGCTTGTTCATCAAGGAAACCAAAGATGTGGATATTTATGCCGACGACTGATTCATCTGACCGCTGAATAACCAAGCCCTCCTCCCATGGAGGGCTTTTTTTTTCTACAATCGCGCACCTTTTGGGAGACTGGCCATCGATATCTTGTTGCAACAAATCATCAATGGGCTGGTGCTTGGCAGCATGTATGCCTTGCTGGCGCTTGGCTACACCATGGTCTACGGCATCATCAACCTGATCAATTTTGCGCACGGTGAAGTGTTGATGGTGGGTGCGCTGACCAGCTGGACCGTGGTCGGTGTTTTGCAACAATATGCACCCGGTACGGCGGGTTGGCTCATGCTGCTGATTTCTCTCTTATGCGCTTGCGTGGTGGCGGCCGGTTTGAATTTCGCGATCGAAAAAATTGCATACAAGCCGCTGCGCAATGCGCCGAAACTCGCGCCATTGATCACGGCAATTGGCGTGTCCATTTTGTTGCAAACATTGGCCATGGTGATTTGGAAACCCAATTACAAGTCGTTCCCCACCTTGTTGCCCAGCGACCCGATTCCAGTTGCAGGGGCGGTGATCACTCCTACACAGATTCTGATTTTGGCGGTTACTGCGGTGGCCTTGGCATTGCTGATGTGGTTGGTCAATGGCACCAAGCTGGGGCGGGCCATGCGCGCAACCGCTGAAAACCCGCGCGTCGCTACCTTGATGGGCGTCAAGCCTGACATGGTGATATCGGCCACATTCATGATTGGCGCGGTACTGGCGGCTTTGGCTGGTGTCATGTGGGCCTCAAACTACGGTACCGTGCAACACGGCATGGGTTTTTTGCCGGGGCTCAAAGCCTTCACCGCCGCGGTTTTTGGTGGCATTGGCAACCTTGCAGGCGCGGTGGTCGGTGGCATTTTGTTGGGATTGATCGAAGCCATTGCGTCCGGCTATATCGGCGACCTGACTGGAGGTGTGCTGGGCAGCCATTACGCCGATATTTTTGCGTTCGTGGTGTTGATTGCCGTGCTGACTTTGCGGCCTTCGGGCTTGTTGGGTGAACGCGTCTCGGACCGGGCATGAAACCATGAAAAACCACATCGCCACGCCGTATGCACGTTATGCCGCTTGGGGCGTGCTGTTGTTGGCATTGCCTTTGGTGTTGCAAATATTTGGCAACGGTTGGGTACGTATCGCAGACATGGCCTTGCTGTATGTGATGCTGGCTTTGGGTTTGAATATCGTGGTGGGTTATGCGGGTTTGCTTGACTTGGGGTTCGTCGCTTTTTTTGCGGTGGGTGCCTATATGTTCGGCTTGTTGGCGTCACCGCACCTGGTAGAAAATTTCCCTATGTTTGCCGCCATGTTCCCCCAAGGCATACACACCCCTTTGTGGGCAGTGATTCCCTTGGGTGCGGCCTTGGCCGGTGTCTTCGGCCTGTTGCTCGGAGCGCCCACCTTGAAATTGCGCGGCGACTACTTGGCCATCGTGACCTTGGGTTTTGGTGAAATCATCCGCGTGTTTTTGAACAACCTCGACAGCCCGGTCAACATCACGAATGGCCCCAAGGGCTTGGGACAAATTGACCCGATGACCATCATGGACCATCCGCTGTCACGCAAACTCGATCTGGGCTTCATCGAATTGCCCGGCGTCACGCAGTATTACTATTTGTTTTTAGCCGTGGTGTTGGTCAGTGTCTTGGTGTGTTATCGCTTAGAGCATTCGCGCATTGGCCGTGCTTGGATGGCCATTCGTGAAGATGAAATCGCGGCCAAAGCCATGGGCCTCAATACCCGCAACCTCAAGCTCATGGCGTTTGGCATGGGTGCCACATTTGGCGGAGTGGCCGGTGTCTTGTTTTCGTCGTTCCAGGGTTTTGTGTCGCCTGAATCCTTCAGCTTGATGGAGTCGGTCATGATCGTCGCCATGGTGGTGCTCGGCGGATTGGGCCATTTGCCGGGCGTGATTTTGGGTGCGGTGTTGCTGTCAGCTTTGCCGGAAGTATTGCGCTATGTGGCCAGCCCCTTGCAAGAGTTAACCGGTGGCCGACTGGATGCCGCCATACTGCGCCAGCTCTTGATTGCCTTGGCGATGATTCTCATCATGCTGTGGCGACCGCGCGGTTTGTGGCCGGCACCGGAACACGGCAAAGCGCTGACACCGGAGAAGAAGTCAGCATGAATACACCCGTTTTGAATGTGCAAGGCATCTCCAAGCGTTTCGGTGGACTGCAAGCCCTGAGCGATGTAGGCATGCGCATTGAACGCGGTCAGGTATACGGTTTGATCGGCCCCAACGGCGCAGGCAAAACCACATTCTTCAATGTCATCACCGGTTTGTACACACCCGACACTGGCCGTTTCGAGTTGGCTGGCAAACCTTACCAGCCGACAGCGGTGCATGAAGTGGCCAAGGCGGGCATTGCTCGCACGTTTCAAAATATCCGCTTGTTTGCTGACATGACAGTTTTGGAAAATGTCATGGTCGGGCGCCATGTGCGCACCGGCTCAGGCTTGCTGGGCGCGATTTTTCGCAGCAAAGCTTTTGTCGCTGAAGAAGCGGCGATCGAACAGCGTGCACACGAGTTGCTTGAATACGTGGGCATTGCCGACTTGGCCGATTACAAAGCGCGCACACTCAGTTACGGCGATCAGCGCCGTTTGGAAATTGCGCGTGCATTGGCCACCGATCCGCAATTGCTGGCCTTGGACGAACCGGCCGCCGGTATGAACGCTACCGAAAAACGCCAATTGCGCGAATTGATTGACCGGATTCGCAACGATGGGCGCACCATTTTGCTGATCGAACACGATGTGAAATTGGTCATGGGTTTGTGCGATGCCGTGACGGTGTTGGACTACGGCAAGCAAATCGCACAGGGCACACCGGCGCAAGTGCAGGCTGACCCCAAGGTCATCGAGGCCTATCTCGGCACAGGGGGCCACTGACATGGCGGCAATGCTTCAGGTGCACGATTTGCGGGTGGCATACGGCGGGATTCAAGCCGTAAAAGGCGTGGACTTTGAGGTCCATGAAGGCGAATTGGTGTCACTCATCGGATCCAACGGCGCCGGCAAAACCACCACCATGAAAGCCATCACCGGTCTGCTGATGCCATCTGCCGGGCGCATCGAATACCTGGGGCACGATATTCGCGGGCTAGGCCCCTGGGACTTGGTCAAGCAAGGCTTGGTCATGGTGCCCGAAGGACGCGGCGTGTTCACACGCATGAGCATTGTCGAAAACCTGCAAATGGGTGCGTATTTGCGTTCTGATAAGGCGGGCATACAGGCTGATATGGACCGTGTGTTTGCCTTGTTTCCCCGCCTCCAAGAACGCCGTGCTCAACTGGCGGGCACCTTGTCTGGCGGTGAGCAACAAATGCTGGCCATGGGGCGCGCCTTGCTCAGTCGTCCCAAGTTGTTGCTGTTGGACGAGCCGTCCATGGGCTTGTCGCCGATCATGGTGGACAAAATATTCGAGGTGATTGCCGAGGTGGCGGCGCTGGGCGTTACCGTTTTGCTGGTCGAACAAAACGCCAGTCGTGCTCTGAAGATGGCGCAGCGCGCCTACGTCATGGAATCCGGCGAAATCAGCATGCAGGGAGACGCAAAAGCCCTGCTGCATGACCCAAAAGTGCGTGCCGCCTACCTCGGTGAATAATGGCGGGATGAGCCAAGGTTTTATTCGTATTCGGGGTGCCCGTCAGCACAATCTCAAAAACATAGACATAGACATCCGCACCAACGAGTTGACGGTGTTCACCGGCCCCAGCGGTTCCGGTAAATCCAGTCTGGTGTTCGACACTTTATACGCCGAAGGACAACGGCGTTACGTGGAAACCTTCAGCGCGTATGCGCGGCAATTTTTAGACCGCATGGACCGACCGGCGGTGGACAAGGTCGAAGGCGTGCCGCCAGCGATCGCCATTGACCAGACCAACCCGGTGCGCAGTTCGCGTTCCACCGTCGGCACCATGACCGAATTGAACGACCATTTGAAGTTGTTGTTCGCACGCGCCGGGCAGTTGTTTGACAAACAAACCGCACAGGCGGTGGCGCATGACAGCGCCGACAGTATTTTCAAAAAATTGATGGCGCTGAGTGACGCCGACCCGCGCTGGGTGATCACATTCCCTGTTGAATTGCCCGCCAACACCAGCGCCGAAGAATTGCAAACTTGGCTGAGTGCCAGTGGTTTCACCCGCATACATGCACAACGTGAAGTCACTTACACCGCTGAAGCCGTGCCGGTCGCAGCGAAAAAATCCGCAGCCGCAAAAAAGACAGCAGCAGCCAAGAAAAGTGCCAAAGCCAAACCAGAGGCAGACGGTAAACGTCAGGTGCTGGATGTGGTGGCCGATCGTTTCCGTTTGCAAAACGTCGAGCATGTACGGGCCATGGAAGCGATTGAGTTGGCCTTGCAGCGCGGCAGCGGTCGCTTAACCGCATACCGCATCACCGCCGATGCAGACGCAGACAGCACGGGCGAAGCCTTTCGTTTTTCCACTGGCTTGCATTGCCCGGACAGCGATTTGCGTTACAGCGAGCCCGCGCCGTCCATGTTTTCATTCAACTCACCGGCAGGTGCTTGTCCGGTGTGCAAAGGCTTCGGGCGGGTCATCGGCGTCGACTATGGACTGGTGATTCCGAACGACAAACTCACCTTGCGCATGGGGGCCATCAAGCCCATGCAAACACCGGCGTGGCAAGAGTGTCAGGATGATTTGATGCGGCATGCCGAAAGCGCAGGCATTCCGCGCGACACCGCTTGGTACAAATTAACCGCCGAACAACATGACTGGGTGATCAACGGTTCACCGAATTGGAACGGCAAATGGAACCAGCAGTGGTATGGCGTCAAGCGTTTCTTTGAGTACCTAGAAACCAAGTCTTACAAAATGCACATCCGTGTGTTGCTCTCCAAATACCGCTCTTACACCTTGTGCGGCGAATGTAACGGTGCGCGTTTGCAAACCGAGAGCCTGTTGTGGCGCATCGGCAGTTTGGCCGGGGCGGAACTGGCCATGCCGGCGGCGAAACGGTTTTTACCCAGCGGTGTGTCATGGTCACGCAGTCAGTTGGAGGCACTGCCAGGCTTGTGTTTGCATGACATGATGCTGCTGCCGCTTGATCGCTTGCGGCGATTTTTCGATCACATGGCCAGCGATGCTTCGCTGACCGCGCACGCCCAGGCCGAGCAACAAGCGCTGCATTTGTTGTTAGACGAAATCCGCACGCGTTTGAAATATTTGTGTGATGTCGGCATTGGCTATCTGAGCCTGGACCGGCAAAGCCGCACACTCAGCGGCGGTGAGGTGCAACGCATCAATCTGACAACAGCCTTGGGCACGTCGTTGGTCAACACCTTGTTTGTGCTGGACGAACCCAGCATCGGTTTGCATCCGCGCGACATGCACAGAATTACCCAAGCCATGTTGCGCTTGCGCGATGCAGGCAATACCTTAGTGGTGGTCGAACACGATCCTGCGGTCATGTTGGCGGCGGACCGTATCGTGGACATGGGGCCCGGCCCGGGCGAGCGTGGCGGCCAGGTGGTGTTTGATGGCACGCCTTCGCAATTGAAGCAAGCCGACACGCTCACGGGTGCGTATTTGGGTGCACGCAAACAAGTGGGCGTGGGATTAAAGCGTATGGTGAGCGATGCCACGCCGCGCTTGGTGCTCGAAGGTGCACGTGAACATAACTTGCAAAACTTGAGTGTGGAATTCCCGTTGCAACGCTGGGTCACAGTCACGGGTGTCAGCGGCTCGGGTAAATCCACACTGATACAAGACATACTTGCGCCTGCACTGTTGCGGCATTTCGGCAAAAGCACCGAAAGTGCGGGTGCACACGACCGCTTGTTGGGCGCAGATCATTTGAGCGATGTGGTGTTTGTCGACCAGTCGCCGATTGGCAAAACCGCGCGCTCCAACCCGGCCAGCTATGTCGGTGCTTGGGACGCGGTGCGCGAGATATTCGCCAACACGGCGATGTCACGTCAGCGCAGTTACACCGCTTCTAAATTCAGCTTCAACGGTGGCGATGGCCGTTGCCCAACCTGCGGTGGCTCCGGTTTCGAGCATGTGGAAATGCAGTTTTTGAGCGATGTGTATTTGCGTTGCCCGGATTGCGACGGACAGCGTTACCGCCCGGAAATACTTGAAGTCAAGATCGAGCGAAAAAAGTCAGCGCATGAGCCCCCGGTGTTTTTGAATGTCGCTGATGTTTTGAATCTGACGGTCAGCGAAGCGGTGCAATTGTTTGCCAATGACCGCGATGTGATCCGCGCCTTGCAACCGATCGTCGATGTCGGTTTGGAATATGTGCGCTTGGGTCAGCCGGTGCCCACGCTCAGTGGCGGCGAAGCCCAGCGTTTGAAGCTGGCCGGTTTTCTGGCAGAAGCTGCGAAGACAGCGTCATCAAGCCGTCAACCTGCTGCCCGCAAAGGCGTGTTGTTTTTGTTTGACGAGCCGACCACGGGTTTGCATTTCGATGACATCGCCAAATTGATGCGTGCATTGCGGCGCTTGCTGGATGCTGGTCATTCGCTGATCGTGATTGAACACAACTTAGATGTGATCCGTGCCAGCGACTGGCTGATTGACCTCGGCCCCGAGGGCGGCGAGGGCGGTGGTTGGCTGGTGGCTGAGGGTACGCCTGAACAATTGCGTGAACACCCAAGCTCTCACACTGGACAGGCCTTGCGTGCGTATGTAGAGGCCATGGGGCAGTTGTTGGAGGCTGATGCGGCAAGCATGCCTGTCGAAACAATGGCCGTGGTGGCAGTGGCTGAGCCTTCTGCCAAATACCTGGGCCAAGTACTGAACAACAACATACGCATCATCAATGCCAAAGAACACAACTTAAAAAACCTGAGTGTGGACATTCCGCGCGGCCAATTCAATGTGGTCACGGGCGTCAGCGGTTCAGGCAAGTCGACATTGGCATTTGATATTTTGTTCAACGAAGGACAGCGGCGCTATTTGGAAAGTTTGAACGCCTATGCGCGAAGCATCGTGCAACCGGCTGGACGCCCCGAAGTGGACGCGGTCTATGGCATACCGCCGACCGTCGCCATCGAGCAGCGTTTGTCGCGCGGCGGCCGCAAGTCGACAGTGGGTACCACCACCGAGGTCTGGCATTTCTTGCGATTGTTGTTTGTGAAACTCGGCACGCAGCATTGCGTGCATGACGATGCGGCCTTGCAACCGCAAACCCCGGAGCGTTTGTTGGCGCTGTTGATGAAGCAGTTTCGCGGTCAACACATCGGCTTGCTCAGCCCCTTGGTGATGAACCGCAAAGGGGTCTATACCGAATTGGCGGACTGGGCCCGTCCGCGCGGCTACACCCATTTGCGGGTGGATGGCCAGTTTTTACCGACCCTGGGTTTTCCGCGCATTGACCGGTTCAAGGAACACACCGTGGAGTTGCCGGTGGCGAGCATGGCCATCGAACCGGCGCGTGAAGCCGAACTGCGTCAAGCACTGATGACCGCCTTGGAGCACGGCAAAGGTGTGGTGCATGTGCTGAGTGGCTTGGAGGGACTGCAGCAGGCCATGGAAAGTGGTGAAGACACATCGCAGATTGGACAACTTCATGCGTTTTCGACACGACGGGCTTGCCCGGTGTGCGATACCTCTTACGCTGAACTCGACCCACGATTGTTCTCCTACAACAGCAAGCACGGCTGGTGTGCCCAATGCGTAGGTACCGGCATGGCATTGTCACGTGAGCAACGCGCTGCCATGGATGATTCGGTACAAGACCCGCAAGATCGCGGTCGCGAAAAAAGCTTTGCCGAACCCGAATTGGAAGACCTCACGGACCAAGCGTGTACCGCTTGTCACGGCACCCGTTTGAACCCGACGGCCCGTGCGGTCAAATTTGCGGGTGTATCCATCACAGCGTTGGCGCGCATGAGCGTGCAGCGCATGCGGACATGGGCCGCTGGATTGATTTTGAGCGGGCGTGAAGCAGAGATTGCACGTGACTTGCTGCCGGAAATCCAAAGCCGCCTGGAGTTTCTCGACAGCGTAGGTTTGGGATATTTGACCCTCGACCGGGGTGCGCCCACGTTGAGTGGCGGTGAAGCTCAGCGTATCCGTTTGGCCGCACAACTTGGCAGCCATTTGCAAGGGGTGTGTTATGTGCTGGATGAGCCCACCATCGGACTGCATGCGCGTGACAACCAAATTTTGTTGGACGCTTTGAAAATCCTAAGCGACAAGGGCAACACTTTGGTGGTGGTCGAGCATGATGAAGACACCATACGACGCGCCGACCACATCATTGATATCGGACCGAGCGCTGGTAAGCGCGGCGGACACTTGGTGGCACAAGGGTCGGTGTCAGACCTGATGGCTGCGCCTGACTCGCAAACCGGACGCTATCTCAAACACGCCATGCAACACCCGTTGCAAGCGCGCCGGCCCGTGTTGGTTTCCCCAACAGGTTGGCTGGGTGTGACAGGAGCCTGCTTGCACAACCTGCAAAAGGTGAATGTTCAAGTGCCGCTTCAGCGTTTGGTCGCCGTCACTGGCGTCAGCGGTTCGGGCAAATCCACCATTGCACGGGATGTGTTGCTGACCAATGTGCACGCGGTGGTGGCGCAACGCTCCACACAAGCCGGACGTAAAGCGAACGACGCAGGCAAACACCCGGCGTGGATAGGTTGCACAGCGCTCAGTGGCTATGAGGACATTGACCGCGTGTTGGAAGTGGACCAAACGCCAATTGGCAAAACCCCGCGCAGTTGTCCCGCGACCTACATCGGATTTTGGGACACCATCCGCAAATTGTTTGCCGAAACCTTAGAGGCCAGAGCACGCGGGTATGGACCGGGACGTTTCAGCTTCAATACCGGCGAAGGCCGGTGTCCCGGTTGCGAAGGACAAGGCATGCGCACCATTGAAATGAGTTTTCTGCCGGATGTGAAGGTGTTGTGCGAGGTCTGCAAAGGCGCGCGATTCAACCCGGAAACCCTGGCGGTGCGCTGGCGCGGCAAAAGCATCGGTGAGGTGTTGCAAATGGAAGTTGATGAGGCGGTGGATTTTTTCGCGGCCATGACACAGATCAGCCACCCTTTGCAATTGCTCAAAGACGTGGGCTTGGGGTATTTGACGCTTGGGCAGCCGTCGCCGACATTGAGCGGCGGCGAAGCCCAGCGCATCAAACTGGTGACCGAGTTGTCCAAGGTGCGCGACGATGTCACGCGGCGTGGCCAACAGGCACCGCACACCTTTTACGTGTTGGACGAACCGACGGTGGGTTTGCACATGGCCGATGTCGACAAACTGATTCGCGTGTTGCACCGCTTGGTGGATGGCGGCCACAGCGTGTTGGTGATCGAACACGACTTGGATGTGATTGCAGAAGCCGATTGGGTGATCGATTTGGGACCAGAGGGCGGGGATGGTGGTGGCCGTGTGGTGGCAGCAGACACCCCTGAGGCCTTGGTCACTTTGGGCACACACACCGGTCGCGCGTTGCAGCCTGTGCTGGCACGTTCTTAAACTGCATTTTTTGTCAGTCCTTGCGGCTGACTACAATCTCGGCTTGTCTTTATGAATATACATACGCAACGCCGAATCGACGCCTGGGTCGGTCCCTCTTTATGTGGCCTGGTGTCTCTGTGGGACCGGTTCTTCGGTCGCGCCTCTGATCCATCACAACCGGTACAAAAAGTGCTGGTCATCATGTTGTCTGAAATGGGCAGCATGGTGCTGGCTGGCCCCATGTTTGGCCATATTCAGGAGCGCCACCCCGGGGCGCAAATTCACATCCTGCAGCTCAGACGCAATCAATCGGTGGCCCGATTACTTGGCTTGGCACCCGAGTCACAGTTGCATGGCATTGATGACCGCGGCTTGTTCAGCCTGCTGCGTGATTTGCTGCGTGTGTTGTGGCGCTTGCGCGGCCTGAAATTTGATGCGGTGATTGACTGCGAATTGTTTTCCCGCATCAGTGCTTTGCTGGCCTATGGTTGCGGTGCGCGCTTGCGGGCGGGCTTCACACCGCATACCCAAGAGGGTTTGTACAGAGGTTCTTTCTTCAATGCGGCGGTTTCTTACAACCCCTATCGTCACATCAGTTTGCAATTCATGGCATTGGTGGAAGCCTTGCAATCGAACACCATGCCGCGCAGCAAAAGCATGGCGGTTGTGGCCAAGCCTTTGGACTCAGGTTTGCGCGTGCATTTCAGTCAGGATGACATGGCCGATTTCACCCAACAATTGCGCCGTGATTACCCTGGGTTCATGTCCGCACCCAAACGCATCTTGTTTTATGCAGGGGGAGGTTTGCTGCCGATACGTGCATGGCCGGCCGAACACTACGCCACGCTTGCCATGGGCTTGTGTGACCAAGGGTATGCGGTTGGCATCATCGGTTTGCCAGAAGACCAAGCGTTGGCGCTTGCTATCCAAGCCGAATGCACGCATTCTTTGTGCTTGAACTTTGTCGGCTACACCAAAAATCTGGAGGCCTTGACCCGTTTGTTTTTTCACAGCGATTTGCTGGTCACCAATGATGGTGGCCCCGGGCATTTCGCCAGCCTCACACCGATTCGCACGTTGATGTTTTTTGGCCCAGAAACCAGCGCTTTGTATGGGCCGCTTACTCCGCGTGCTGTGGCGATTGAACGCCATATGGCATGTTCACCGTGTTTGACCGCCTATAACCACCGCGCTACGCCGTGCGATGGTGACAACCAATGCTTGAAGCAAATTCATCCCGAGCATGTGTTGTCATTGGCGTTGACCCAGTTGCAATTGTGCGAGCCACGTTTGCCTGCGTATGTCTGATTTACCGCCGTCCGTGTTGCCGGTTCGATTGCCTGTTTGGTTGGCCTGGTCTGAACCCGTTTTGCTGCGATTGTTTACATGGCGTTATTTTCGCTTTGCGACTGTGGGTGCCTCTGGCACGGTAGTCAATATTGCAGTGCTCTATGCCATGCAAGAGTGGGTGCTGCCTGTTGTCATTGCCAGTCCGGACTTGCGTTTGTCGGTGGCATTGGCTGCTGCGATTGCTGTGGCCACCGTCAATAATTTTGCGTGGAACAGTCTGTGGACATGGGCCGACCGCTTGCATGCAGGCGATGCACCGCGTTTGCGTACCGACGTGGCCACAGGCAAGCGCCTGTTCAAATACACCTTGTCTTGCTGGTTGGGCATGTTCATTCAGTACAGTCTGACCTTATTGCTGGCTTCCTACATGTATTACTTGGTCGCCAATGTGTTGTCTATTTTGTTGGCCAGTGTCAGCAATTTTTTGGCCAATGACAAATGGACATTCAGGAAAAAATCGGCTGATGATCAGGCATGATTACCTCATACGCTGACCGATCTTTGCCCTCCACCCGGGTGCTGTGGATTACGGTTCTGGCAGTGGCTTTGCTGTATATCTGGGGCATCAATAACCTGTACATGCCAAGCAATGGCGATGAAATGGTTTATGCGCATATTGCAAGGCTGACCGCAGCCAGTGCACAGTGGTTACCGCTGGTGTCTGATCTGAATGACATGCGCAACACCAAACCCCCTCTGCTGTTTTGGCAGAGCATGGTCGTCAGCGGCTGGGGTGAGTATTGGCAGTTATGGTTGTTGCGTTTGCCCAGTTTGGTTTACTTAGGCTTGGTTTGCGCGGGCATGTCCTGGTTGTTGCACCGTTGGCTGGGTGAATGGCGAACCGCTGCTTGGGCGGTGTTGTTTTTGTTGCTGTCTTGGGGCACATTTCGTTACGGCAGGCCTTACCTGACCACAGCTCCCGAGATGTTCTGGTATGGCTTGGCCCCGGCTTGGGTACTTTGGCGCGCGGCCCAGTCGGGCACGCGTGGCATTCACCACACCGTCTCTGAATGGTTTGCTTGGACCGTATTGGGTTTACTGACCGGCTTGGGTTTGGCTTACAAATCGTTTGCCTTGATCGCACCATTGGCAGCCGCGATATGGGCCATGCGCTTGGCCTTACAGCCCCGGTGGTCGTGGCGTGATCTGGCGGTATGCACAGCGCAAACCCTTTGGCTGTCGGTATTGGCGGTGGGTGTGTTTGCCACTTGGCTGCTGCTGGACCCGCAACCGCAAGAAGTGTGGCGCGAGTTTGTACAGCGTGAAAACGCTGGCAAGATGACTAGCAACCAGTCATATCTGTCCGTGTTGTTCAGCCTCAGCGGGTCGGGTGATTACTTGGTCGCCCCATTGTTGAATACCGGTTTGTTGTTTCCTTGGGTGCTGGCACTGGTGGCGATGGGCTGGCGATTTGTGCGAGTGCACGGTTGGGAGTGGCGCGGTGGATTGGCGATGGCGCTTTGGCTGTGGATCGCGGTCTGGTGCTTGGTGTTTATGCTGCCCAGCCAACGTTCTGGGCGTTACTTGTTGCCTTTGATGCCAGCCTTGGCCATGCTGATGGCTATGCATGCAGAGAAATTTTCTGCGGGTGTGGCGCGCGGCACAGGCTTGCTCAGTGCAATGGCATTGGCGGTGTTGTGTTGGTTGGCGTGGCATGCCCACAGTGTGGGTGTGTTGCCTGTGACGTGGGCGTTGTGCGTCGCGTTGGCGAGCTTGGGTGTGGTTGTGCTGTGTGCGGCGATGTGGCGGTCGGTTGACCAAGCCGCGATTCAGTCATTGTGGTGCGCTGCTTTATTTTTACTCGGCTTGAATGCTTTGTTGCAAGGCATGTCGGGAGAGCGGGTGCGTTTCCACGGCAGTATGGCGGATCGACCCAGCGCTGAAACAGTATGGGTCACAGAGGGCTTCAACGGTGAATTTGAGCGCTTGCAATTTTTGCTGCCGGGTCACAACCGGTTTGTGCCGCAGCAGGCCAAGCTCAATGCTTTGATCGATGGAACAGACCGTACGCCGGGCGCATGGTTCATCGTTCCTCGCCTGATGAGCGATCCGCCTTTGGCCTGTGAAGCCCAATATGTTTGCGAACGCGTGGCAGTACGCTGGGACATTGAGCAACGGTTAAAAACCGGGCAGGTGCATGCAGGCAATATTTTGCGACCCAGCGAATGGCTGTGGCGTCAAGAGTGGTTGCTGCGGGTGCGCTGAAGCCAACCGTATGTGATCCACTGGTAATGCGCAAACAACCACAGGCCCGGGTCTAGCCAAGCGTCCCACACATTGCCGGAGGGTGCATGTGTTGCCACAAACAAACCGGTAGCCAGCAGCCAGCAGGTCGCGGCTCTGGCATGCCAATCGGGCAAGGACAACAAATAGGCGATGGTTATCCACAAACCCGATAGCCACCAAGCCAACCACAGCAATTGATGATCAAAGCCCAAGCTGTAAATGTCCCAGGGCAACATACCGAATGCATCAAGCAACAAGCACCAACCAACCAGCACCACTGCGAACCATAGCCAAGGGCTGAGTCGCGTATCGGTGTGGTTACCAAACAGCCTGACGGAAGGGCCTTTGATGTCGCTCCAAGCCACAGCCAGGCAAGCGCACAGCGTCATCAAACTGGGGGTTTGAAACACCATTCCCAGTGCAGGCAGCACTGACTGCCAGACCAGCAGCACCAGCAAGGCTGCCGCGCTGCACATGACCCAGCGCCAGCGTCGGTCATAAGAGGGCAAGCATTGCACGCCAAGCCAACTCAAGACCGCCAGCCAAATGACGGCGTGAAAAAGTTGTTGCAGCGCCAATGGCGGTAACAGCGATAAGGGGTTAAGCCCATGCCATGCGTTCATCGCGACGCCTTGTCAGATGGGGCGGTACGCCAGCGTTGCCAAGCAATGCCTTGGCGCAAATGCGTGTAGCTGACCCACAACCGGTCTTCGCTCCAACGCAATGACGGGTAAGAATATTCGCTGCCAGACCCGCCCTCGGCAAGCATCAAAGAGGGTGACCAATTCAACCCGTCTGGGCTGTGGTGCATGACCAACTGGGTACGACCCCGTTCAAGTGGATTGCGCGCCAGCATCCATTCACCCGAAGGCAAACGCAGACTGGCCACTGCAGTGTCTCTTTGGCTCTGAGCCAACTCGGGTTGCAGTTGCCAATGTTGGCCGGCATCGGTGCTGGCGAGTACTTGGAGCTTGTCGCGCGGTCCCAAGGTGCGCAAATAGGCCAGCCAGTGGTGCCCATCAACCGCTGCCGGCGCAGGTTGCAAGGCTTGGTGAATGTGTGTCAAGCGGCGCAGCCCTTGAAACTCACCGTCCGGGCTGAACCAAGCAAACAAGGGATAGTGGCCGCCTAACTCGAAATGCAATGGCAGCACCATGCCGCCATCGGCCAACGGCATCGGAGAATGACGCACCAGGTGGCTGAGATTCCAGAACCAACCCAGCGGCAATTGACCGATCACTTCAAAATCGGGCGCGGATGCGTTGGCAGTCAACGCAGCACGTTGGCGCAAATGCAGCACCCTTGCAGCGGCCCATCCTCCCAGCCCGGTTCCCACCACAAACACGTGCAAGCGTTGTTGCTGGTCTAGCCAAGCCACCGGGTTGCCTATGTGCAATATGCCTTTGCCCAATGCTGCGCCTGCGCTATGGCGATCAATCACCCATACCGGCGGGGTCCAGGTTTGTTGCTGACGCTGCCACAAAGACATGGCAATGCGCACATCGGGGCGGGCCTCTTTGCTGCCCGCAAACCAGAAAGCCGCCAGCGAGTAAGAAGGGTGGTCAGGCAAAGCCACCAAGTTACTGGCGTGAGCAGCGGGAGCTTCTTTGGGTTGACCAATCATCCCTTGGGCTTCCAGCACCCATGTGTGAACGGCACCAGTGGGTGGACTGTTGGAGGGCAGAGCCGCAGGTCTGCCAATCGGGTTGACCTGTTGGGGGCGGATCAACAACGCCACGCCCACAAGCAGCCACACCAACAGCCAAACCACAGGTCGCAGAGAGGGTGGTAACCAGTCTTTGCGCATACGCTGGTATCAGCCTGCCGATCCCAGCGACAAACCGGCGTGTTCGCGCAAAGGATGGAAATGGATATGCGGAAAACGCTCTTGCGCCAAACGCACGTCATACGGTGAGGTGCACAAATATGCGAGCGTGTTGGCCGCGTCCAGCGCCATGCGCTGCGGGTAGGCGTTGTTGAATTCACGCAATTGCGCAGGAGTATCTGCGGTGATCCAGCGTGCCCCCGTGTATTGGCAAGCCTCGAGCCTGACATCGCAGTCGTACTCGGCTTTGAGCCGGTGTTGCACCACTTCAAATTGCAATTGGCCGATGGCGCCGAGCAGCATGGGCCCGCCGACCTCGGGCTTGAACACTTGAATCGCGCCTTCTTCGCCGAGTTGCTCCAAACCGGTTTGCAGTTGCTTGGTACGCAGCGGGTTTTTCAGCAGCACGGTCATGAACAGTTCAGGCGCAAAAAACGGCAAGCCGGTGAATTGCAAACTGCTGCCGTCGGTGATGGTGTCGCCGAGTTGCACACCGCCGTGCGTGGTGAAGCCGATGATGTCCCCTGCATACGCTTCTTCAACGGCTTCTCGTCTTTGGCTGAGAAATGTCACCACCGAAGTCGGCCTCAATTCTTTGGCGCTGCGCTGCACTTTGAGTTTCATACCGGGGGAATACTTGCCTGAGGCCACGCGTACAAAGGCAATTCGGTCACGGTGGTTGGCATCCATGTTGGCTTGCACCTTGAACACCACGCCGGAAAAACCGCTGTCTTCAGGCTGGACAGTTTTTTCCACCATTTGTTTATTGACCAGCAAGGAACTTTGTCGCGCTTGCGGGAAGGGCGCCAGGTCGACCAGCGCATCCAGTACTTCCATCACACCAAAATTATTCACGCCTGAGCCGAAGAACACCGGCGTTTGCTTGCCTAGTAAAAAAGCTTCGCGGTCAAACGTCGGCGATGCACCGGTGGCCAGTTCCATGCTGTCCATGGCGGTGGACCACTCCATGCCAAAGCGGTTGGACAAATCAGCTTGTTCGGTCAGCGCAATGGTTTCGAAATCCTGGGGCAAGCGTTCGCTGCCAGACTCAAACACCGTCATGGCATGTGTGCGCAAATTGATGATGCCGCCAAAACTTTTGCCTTGACCGACTGGCCAGGTCATGGGCACGCAAGGCATGCCGAGTTCACGCTCGACCTCGTCCAGAATGTCCAACGGATCGCGCACCTCGCGGTCCATTTTGTTGACAAAGGTGATGATGGGCGTGTCGCGCTGTCGGCAGACTTCGATCAAGCGGCGGGTCTGCGCTTCCACACCGTTGGCCGCGTCAATCACCATCAAGGCCGAGTCCACCGCAGTCAACACACGGTAGGTGTCTTCTGAGAAATCTTTGTGCCCCGGGGTGTCCAGCAAATTGATGACGTGGTCGCGATAAAGCATTTGCATCACGGATGAGGCCACGGAGATGCCGCGTTGCTTTTCAATTTCCATCCAGTCGCTGGTGGCATGGCGCGAGGCTTTGCGGGCTTTGACCGAACCGGCGATCTGAATCGCGCCGGAAAACAGCAACAGTTTTTCTGTCAGTGTGGTTTTACCGGCGTCAGGGTGAGAAATGATGGCAAACGTGCGTCGACGACGCACTTCTTCTAGGGCTGTGGTCATGGTGTGGACAGGGGATAAGTCGGGATCATAGCCCGATGAATGCCTGCCTTCAGAGTTCGCCTTGTTGCTGGTTCAGGGCGAAAAACCGCACCACCCGGATCAGCATGTGGCGGTCAAAGGGCTTTGCCAATACGTGGTTGATACCGGCCTGTCGACATCGCTCCAGCGCGTCTTGCGCCACATTGGCGGTCAGAGCCACCATCGGTACATCGCGCATGGGCAAATTGGCATGCTGGCGGATGTGTTGCGCCACTTGGGCTCCGTCAATGTCGGGCATGACCAAGTCAATTAACACCAGTGCATACGCGTGTGACAGCATTTTTTCCAAGGCTTGTTGACCGTTTTCCGCTTGGTCGATGACTGCATTGGGAAAGTGGCGCAGCAACGTGGTGGTGACCAGGAGCCGGTTGACCTGGTTGTCGTCGACCACCAGCAATTGCAATGCGGTTTGGTCTAACAGGGCATCCGTCTGAGGGAGCTGGTCTTTGGGCAATTGCGGCTCAGCCGCGAGTTCTAGCGGTAGCTTGACAGTAAAAGTGGTGCCTACCCCGGGCTGGCTACTTAAGCCCAATTCCCCGCGGTGGCTTTTCACCAGACTTTGGGTGATGGCCAGACCCAGTCCATTGCCACGCATGGGCTCACTCATACGCAAAGCAGTTTGGGCATCATGCACTTGAATGAATGGACGGAAGATGTGCTTTTGTTGCTCTTCTGTCATGCCGATACCTGTGTCCTCCACAGCCACCAACAGATACGGCGCGTCATCCACATGAATCAGCGACGCACGCATATGCACAACCCCTTTAGGGGTGAACTTGATGGCATTGCCCAATAAATTGATGAGGATTTGCGACAAGCGGTTTTGGTCAATGCGCACCCACATTGGCAGGTTTTTGGCAAGCGTGAGCTTGTAGCCGAGTTGCATTTCATGGGCTTGGTGGCTCAAGGTGTCAAAGGTTTGCTGCAGCACATCGCTCAACTTGACCACTTGCGGATGCAAGGTCAGTTGCCCCAACCGGATTTGTGAAAAATCGAGCAGGTCATTGATAACTGTGAGCAAATGTGCTGCGGCATGCTGGGCGCTCGCTACAAAACCCAGCGACTCTTTGTTCAATTGTTTGTTGTCGTGCATCAAGCCCAGGTAACCGATCACGGCATTGAGTGGCGTGCGCATGTCGTGGCTGACCATGGCCAGAAATTTGTCTTTGTGTGAGTCAGCCAATTGCAATGCGGCGGATGCACTGGCCAAGCGCTTGTTGGTGCGGTTGAGTGTATGCATGGATTGCGAATGGGCCGAGTCATACACAAACACCAGAATCACTTGGGTGATTTCCAGCACCATGATGCACATGAAGCTTTGTAGCAGTTGTTGCCAACTGGAGAGTTCTGCCATGGGTAAGTAGCCGTTGATTTGGGCAAAAAACATCAGCAGCAGACTGAAAAAACTCAGTACCACCCAAAAAATGGCCCATTGCCGATTCATGCAAAACACCGCCAACAAGGGCACCAAACCCATGAAAACAAGAAAGGCTGAAGTCAAGCCACCAGTCAATGCCGCATTGGACAAAATCAATACCATCAATGTGACTTGGTAAATAGCGTGTGACCACAACATGGGCAAGCCAAAGCGCCATGCCGATAAATTGGCCAGCAACAAAGCGCTGGCCACCAAGCAAGTTTGGGCGGCGAACGGGTTTGACAGCCACCACAACAGTGCCGACAGTGGCAGCAAAAAAACCACGGCTGCCAGGGAGTTGATCAAAAAGTAAAAATTTTGTGAACTGCGTAACCCTAAAGGCAATTTGCGCAGCACCCATAAGTAAAAAAGATAATTTTTGTTCACCATGCTTGATAACTTCTGAGTCATTTAGGGTTTTGCAAAGTGTAGCCTTGCGTGGTCGGTTTTTGAAATAGAATTTGCACACCGAGGAGCGCTGCAGCATCTTTTCTTGATGTGAGGCTCGGAACCCTTTCCAACTGCGCTCACCCACTGACAACGTGAGGTGAGCACCTCGGTTCTACCTGTGCTTTATCACGCGTGTCAGTGGCCCTGAACTTTTTTGGAGCCTCCACATGAACGCATCTCTCAAACCCACCCAAACCACCGATTTCCATGTCGCCGACATGAGCCAGGCCGATTGGGGCCGCAAAGAAATCAAAATCGCTGAAACTGAAATGCCCGGCCTGATGGCGATTCGCCAAGAGTTCGCCAAAGCGCAACCCTTGAAAGGCGCACGCATCACCGGCTCACTGCACATGACGATTCAAACGGCTGTGCTGGTTGAAACCCTGCAAGCTTTGGGCGCACAAGTGCGTTGGGCCTCTTGCAATATTTTCTCTACCCAAGACCATGCTGCCGCTGCGCTGGTCGCCAACGGCACGCCAGTATTCGCTTACAAAGGCGAAACCCTGGACGACTACTGGGACTACACCCACCGCATTTTTGAATTTGGCGCCAAGGGTGCTGAAGGCGAAGGCCCGAACATGATTCTGGATGACGGCGGTGACGCCACGCTGCTGATGCACTTGGGTAAGCGTGCTGAAAAAGACGCGTCACTGTTGAACAACCCTGGCAGCGAAGAAGAAGTCTGTTTGTTCAACGCCATAAAGGCTAAGTTGGCTGTGGACCCCACCTGGTACAGCCGCAAATCGGCGCAGATCATCGGCGTGACCGAAGAAACCACCACCGGCGTGTTGCGTTTGAACGAAATGGCTGCCAAAGGCAGCTTGATGTTCCGCGCTATCAACGTGAACGACTCGGTGACAAAGAGCAAATTCGACAACCTGTATGGCTGCCGCGAGTCTTTGGTGGACTCCATCAAACGCGCCACCGACGTGATGATCGCCGGCAAAGTGGCTTTGGTGGCCGGTTACGGTGACGTGGGCAAAGGTTCTGCCCAAGCCTTGCGTGCTTTGAGCGCCCAAGTGTGGGTGACAGAAATCGACCCGATCAATGCGTTGCAAGCGGCCATGGAAGGCTACAAAGTCGTGACCATGGAATACGCGGCCGACAAAGCCGACATTTTTGTGTCTGCCACCGGCAACAAAAACGTGATCCGTTACGAGCACATGGCTGCCATGAAAGACGAAGCGATTGTGTGCAATATCGGTCACTTCGACAATGAAATCGACGTGGCATCGCTGGAAAAATTGCAATGGGACGAGATCAAGCCGCAAGTCGACCACATCATCTTCCCTGATGGCAAAAAAATCACTTTGCTGGCTAAAGGCCGCTTGGTCAATTTGGGTTGTGCCACAGGCCATCCCAGCTTTGTCATGTCTTCCAGCTTTGCCAACCAAACCATTGCGCAAATCGAATTGTTCACCCGCCAGGACCATTACGAAAACGGTAAGGTCTATGTGTTGCCCAAGCACTTGGACGAAAAAGTCGCACGTTTGCATTTGAAGAAAGTCGGCGCCATGCTGACCGAACTCACTGACGAACAAGCTTCTTACATTGGCGTGAGCAAAAACGGCCCTTACAAAGCCGACACCTACCGCTATTGATCAGATGCGCGCCGACCAGTTGCTGGTCGAGCGCGGTCTGGCTGCATCGCGCTCACAAGCCCAGCGTTTGATTGCCACGGGTGTGCAATGGCGACATCCATTGCACACTTGGCAGCGCATCGAGAAAAACGGCGTCTTGCTGCCGCCTGAATGTGAATTGCAATTGCTGGATGATGCCGAGTCGCGGTTTGTGTCGCGCGGCGGTTTGAAGCTGGCAGGTGCATTGCAATTGACGGGGTTGGCGGTTCAAGGTTTGCGTTGTCTGGACATTGGACAGTCGACCGGCGGTTTCACCGATTGTTTGTTGCGACATGGTGCGGCGCAAGTGGTCGGTGTGGATGTCGGTCATGCGCAATTGCATCCGTCGTTGAAAAACGATGCGCGGGTGGTGTGCATTGAGAAGCTCAATGCGAGAACGCTTGACGCGGCAGATTCGCCGCTTGCACCACACACACCACTTGGTGGTTTTGATTTGCTGGTAGCTGACCTCAGTTTTATTTCGCTCACCTTGGTGTTGCCTGTCATGCCCGCATTGATGCATTCTCAAGCGCAGGCGCTGTTGCTGGTCAAGCCTCAGTTTGAATTGCAGCCCGCAGACATTGGCAAAGGCGGTTTGGTGAAAGACCCTGGCTTGTACGCGCAAGTGCAACAGCGTTTGCAAACCGCTTGTGCGGACACAGGGCTTGCGGTGTTGCAATGGTTAGACAGCCCGGTCACCGGTGGTGACGGAAACCGGGAATTTTTTATACATGTGCGCAGGAGAATGTCATGAGCGCTTCAAAGCCTATTCCCATCAGTTTTGAATTTTTTCCGCCGAAAACACCTGAGGGTGCGGCCAAGTTGTTGACAGTGCGTCAAGAACTGTATGCGCTCAAACCGCAGTTCTTCAGTGTCACTTATGGCGCGGGCGGTTCCACGCAAGACGGTACTTTGCAGCAAGTACAAAGCATCTTGCAAGACGGCTTTGATGCGGCACCACACTTCTCCTGCATTGGCACCACGCGCGAAATTGTGCGAGAGCAGTTGGCAGCGTTCAAAGCGGCGGGCATAAGCCGCATGGTGGCATTGCGTGGCGATTTGCCCAGCGGTCACGGCACCTTTGGTGAGTTCCGTTATGCCAGCGAATTGGTGGAATGCATAAGACAAGAGTCGGGCGAGCATTTCCATGTCGAAGTCGGTTGTTACCCCGATGTGCATCCGCAGGCCAAATCGCCGCAGGCCGATGTGCAAGCCTATGTGACCAAAGTCAAAGCAGGCGCAAACTCAGCCATCACCCAGTATTTTTTCAACAGCGATGCTTACTTTCGCTTTGTCGACGAGGCCTACAAACTCGGCGCGGATATTCCTGTTGTGCCCGGCATCATGCCGATCACCAGTTCCTCGCAATTGATGCGTTTTTCAGATGCTTGCGGCGCGGAAATACCGCGCTGGATCCGTTTGCGCTTGCAGTCGTTTGGGGATGACACCGCCTCCATCAAAGCCTTTGGTTTGGACGTGGTCAGTGACTTGTGCGAGCAATTGCGCAACGGCGGCGCACCCGGATTGCATTTCTACACCATGAACCAGTCAGTGGCAGTGGCCGCCATTTGCCGCAACTTGGAACTGGCTTAGCCTTGCGTCAGGTGAAAACCCGCCATGTGGTCTTGGCCCATGAGCTGCACCATTTGCGGCAAGGCTTGTTGCAATTGCTCGTATAGCGTAAAAGGTGGATTGATCACAATCACGCCACTGTCAACCAAACCTATCGGTTTGATGGATTCACCCGCGGCGACCCCATCGCGCGCGCCGGTGCGTATGCGCAATGTGGCATGCAACCAAGGCTTGTCGGCTTGTCGCGCAAGATTGGTCAGGTGGCGCGGCAAACTGTGCGCCTGGGGGCGCGGAATGATCGGGTACCAAACCACATAAGTACCTGTGGCAAAACGTTTCATTCCGATAGACACGGCCACCACCACCCGTTCGTAATCCAACTTGATTTCATAACTGGGGTCGATAAATACCATCCCCCGACGAGACGGGGGCGGCAGAAATTTGGGCAAACCGTTGAACCCGTCTTCATGCATCACCATGACTTGGCGGCCCGCTTTCAGGGCTTCTACCTGCGTTTGCAGACTGCGAATGTCGGTCGGGTGCATTTCGAACAGCTTGAGTTTGTCCTGTTCACGCAACAAATGTTGGGCGATGAAAGGCGAGCCCGGGTAGTTGATCAGCCCGCCTTGCGGATTGAAATGGTCCAGCACCCGGCGATAGTCCAGCAACAAATCGGCCATGGGCCCGGCAAGCTTGGATTTGTTGCGCATGAGCGCCAATAAACCGTCTTGAGCTTCGCCGCTTTGCCTCGCATCATTGCCGTCAAGCCGGTAAATGCCGGCCCCGGCATGGGTATCGATGGCGGTGAAACCCACATCTTTGAGTGCTAAATGCTTCACAACAGAAACCAAAATCGAGTGTTTAAGGACATCGGCATGGTTGCCCGCATGAAAGCTGTGGCGATAACTGAACATTGCGCCATGGTAACTCGCCTGCCTGTGTTTGCAAAACCGCCCACAAACTGGCATAGAATATAAGGCTTCGCAGCGAACAAGGTCCCGCGGCTTAGTTTTTACCCCCACCTAAGAGGTTCTCAGCAGAAGAACACCGACCGTGGAAAAGGACCCCACAACCCACTCTAGGAAAACACATGTCCACTTTCAGCGCAAAACCCGCTGACGTGACGCATGAGTGGTTTGTGATTGACGCCACCGACAAGGTGCTCGGACGGATTGCCAGCGAAGCAGCCCTCCGTTTACGCGGCAAGCACAAAGCCATTTATACGCCCCACGTCGATACCGGCGACTACATTGTCGTCATCAATTCGTCCAAAATCCGCGTCACAGGCAACAAAGCCTTGGACAAGATGTACCACCGCCACTCGGGTTATCCGGGCGGTATTTCCAGCACCAATTTCAAAGACATGCAAGCCAAGCACCCCACACGTGCTTTGGAAAAAGCAGTCAAAGGCATGTTGCCCAAAGGTCCTTTGGGTTTTGCCATGATCAAAAAGCTCAAGGTGTACGGCGGTGCCGAGCATCCCCACACCGCCCAACAGCCTAAAGTGCTGGACATCTAAGGAGCTATGAAATGATTGGTGAATGGAACAATGGCACCGGCCGTCGCAAATCCAGCGTCGCTCGCGTGTTTCTGAAAAAAGGCTCTGGCAAAATCATCGTCAATGGCAAAGACATCGCCGAATACTTCGGCCGTCAAACCTCGATCATGATTGCCAAACAACCCTTGTTTTTGACTCAGCATGCCGAATCTTTCGACATCCAGATCAATGTGCAAGGCGGTGGTGAATCCGGTCAAGCCGGTGCTGCCCGTCACGGCATCACACGTGCTTTGATTGACTACGATGCCACACTCAAACCTGCGCTGTCAGCTGCCGGTTTTGTCACCCGCGATGCGCGTGAAGTGGAACGGAAAAAAGTCGGTTTGCACGGCGCTCGTCGCCGCAAGCAGTTCAGCAAACGCTGATCCGGCTGCAGGCCCTGGGTCTGCCATCAACCGCCAGAGCTTGTGTTCTGGCGGTTTTTTTATGGCTCATGCAAAACGGGTTGTCTCTTAAGCGTGGCCTTTAACCTTGCCACAGATATTGTTGACTGAAATAGGTTACTATTGATGTTCAAAGAACATTTCCATTGGAGAGCGCCATGAGTGCCTTAGCCGAAACCCTGCCTACCGCCATGCCCGAGCCTATCGTCTTCACAGACAGTGCGGCGGCCAAAGTGGCTGACCTGATCGCCGAAGAAGGCAATCCTGATTTGAAATTGCGCGTGTTTGTGCAAGGGGGTGGTTGCTCAGGTTTTCAATATGGTTTCACCTTTGATGAAATCACCAATGAAGACGACACCATCATGTCTAAACACGGCGTCTCTTTGTTGATTGATGCCATGAGCTACCAGTATTTGTTGGGCGCCGAAATCGATTACAAAGAAGATTTGCAAGGCGCGCAGTTCGTCATCAAAAACCCGAATGCCACCAGCACTTGCGGATGCGGGTCTTCATTCTCGGCCTGATCCTTTTTTGCTGAGCAACAAGCCGGGCGTGTCCCGGCTTTTTTATTCATGCAGGGTAAATGCCACCCAGCACACGGGGCCCATGCGCTCCGGTCACTGCAGGCAAATTCCCTGGCAAGTTCAGACAAGTTTGTCGGGCCAACCAAGCAAAAGCAGTTGCCTCCACTTGTAAGGGCGGTAAACCCGCTGCTTCGGTGGTGCTGACTGTCAAATCAGGCAGGCCTTGTTGCAGCAACTGCATCAAGTAGCGGTTGTAAGCACCCCCGCCGCATACCAACAGTCGGGTGGCACCCGGCGCGTGACGCTGTAGGTCGTTGACGCAAACCTGTGCGGTGAACGCGGTGAGTGTGGCCTGTACATCAACTGCTGACAAACTGTCGAATTTTTCTAAGTGCGCGTTTAACCAATCTACACGGAAAAGATCCCGTCCGGTGCTTTTGGGTGGCGGTTGGTGCAAGAACGGTTCGCTTAAAAAGAGTGAGAGTAAGGCCGGGTGACAGCTTCCTGTGGCCGCCCATGCGCCATCTTTGTCAAAGGCCTGTCCGGTGTGCTGTTGGCACCAATGGTCCAGCAGAACGTTGCCAGCGCCGCAATCAAAACCGCTCACATGCTGTGGCGAGAGCACGCTGAGATTGGAGATGCCGCCGATATTGAGCACAGCCACCGTGCAACCGGGTTCGGCAAAAAAGTGTTGATGGAACGCCGGAACCAAAGGTGCGCCTTGACCGCCTGCGGCAATATCGCGGCTGCGAAAGTCAGCCACCACGCGCATGCCCGTCAACTCGGCAAGCAAAGAAGGATTGTTGATTTGCAAGCTGTACCCAGTGCCGTCATGCTGTGTGGGTTGGTGGCGAACGGTTTGTCCATGCGCACCGACGGCAGCCACATCGTTTGCAGGCACATCAGCGTCAAGCAGCAATTGGCGCACGGCTTGTGCATATACCTTGGCCAGCGCATTAGCTGCCAGCGCAGCCTGGTGCAATTCATCAAGGCCAGATTGGTTCAATTGCAAAAAAGCCTGGCGCAATGCAGGTTCAAACGGTAAGGCCTGGTGACCCAGTACACGAACACCGTTTGAAAAATCGGCCAATACAGCGTCCACGCCATCCAGAGAAGTACCAGACATCACGCCGATATAAAGCGTGGACATGGCAATCAATCAGGGGGTGTTGTCTGCGAAAGCCACTGAAGCAGAGGCAAGTTGGCGTGCCACTTGAGAGGCTTGGCGATTGAACTCATCGCGGGCATGGACAGGAACCGGAACCGATTCACTTTGGCGCGCCAGTATGGCCGGGTCCTTGTGCACGCCATTGACGCGGAATTCAAAATGCAAATGGGGTCCGGTGGCCCAACCGGTGGCACCGACCCGCCCCACGGCTTGACCTTGCGCCACTGACTGACCGGGTTTGACCAGCATTTTGCTCAGGTGGGCATAAAGCGTGGTGTGGCCATTGTTGTGTTTGACCACCACTGCATTGCCGTAGCCGCCCATGTTGCCAGCAGACTGCACCACGCCTGCCCCCACACTGCGCACAGGTGTGCCTTGGGAAGCCGCATAGTCCACCCCCAAGTGGGCGCGCCATGTTTTGAATATGGGGTGTAAGCGCATGCTAAAGCCGCTGCTCACCCGAGAGAAAGCCAAAGGTGATGCCAAGTAGGTACGGCGCAGGCTTTGGCCTTGCAAATTGTAGTAACCGCCAGGCTTTTGCGGGCTGTCTTGAAACCACATGGCTTGATGCGATTTGCCTTTGTTGACAAACTCGGCAGACAGTACTTTGCCGGGTTTGAGCACTTCACCGTCTGCCTCTAAAGATTCGTAGCTGACAGAGAAATGGTCGCCTTTGCGTAATGCGCGGTGAAAGTCGATGTCACCAGAAAAAATATCGGCCAATTGCAAAGCAATGCTGTCGGGAATACGCGCTTCATCGGTGGCGGCGAACAATGAGGTTTGAATCAAACCGCCAGACAATCGAACAGAAGGTTTGAGTTCACCGGTCTCACGATATGCACTCAAGCCTTGCTCGCTGCGTTCGATGACCAGACGTTGAAATGTGTCGTTGCTTTCTGTGGCCCAGCGTGCAGTCAGTTTGAGCAAGTGGTTGTCATCATCGACTTCGGCATTGAGTAAGCGGGCATTTTTTCCCAGCAAGCTTTCGCGAACCAAGGGGTTGCTGCGCATGAAATCGGCAGCGACTTTGTCTGACATGCCCAGACGGGCCAGCAAGGTTTCTGCCGTGTCGGTAGCGCGCGATGTGTCGGTGCGGTAAAGACGTATTTTGTCTTTGCTAAGGCTGTTGATTTGGCTGTCTAAGCTGAGGTTGGAGACCGACTCGACCAATTGACGGATCGGTATATTGCTACGGTCCAAGTTGCCGAAACCGGCAACCGCAAATGCGCCGGTGGCCAGCAACACACCAAGCACCAACCACCGCACCTGCCAAATGCTGGCGCGAGGTGTGTCTTCGGTAGAGATCAATTTGTCAGTGTTTGGCAAAACAAAAATCCGTAAAACAAAAAGCCCATTTGAGTGAGCGTGTGGCAAAAAGCCCGCGCTTTAGAATGAATGGATGCATTGTGGCCACCGTACCGTCTAGTCCGTGGCCCAAAACGTGAGAGTATACAAGCCTCACGCCAAGGAAACAAGTACGAAATCACTTATGAATCAAGCATCTAAGACCGAAACCTCTTTATCCGTACACGTTGAACAATCATTGGCAGTGTCGCTGCGCGGGTGCGAAGAATTGCTGCCCAGGGATGAATGGGTCAAGAAGTTGCAACGCCATGAAAGCACAGGGCAGCCGCTGCGCATCAAACTTGGCTTGGACCCAACAGCACCAGACATACATATTGGGCATACCGTGGTGCTGAACAAAATGCGCCAACTCCAAGACTTGGGGCACCAAGTCATTTTTTTGATTGGCGATTTCACCTCGCTGATTGGTGACCCCTCCGGTCGCAATAGCACGCGCCCGCCTTTGACGTCCGAGCAAATCAAGCACAACGCCGACACTTATTACAAACAGGCCAGCATGGTGCTGGACCCGGCGCGAACCGAGATTCGTTACAACAGCGAATGGAGCGAGCCCTTGGGTGCCAGCGGCATGATTCAGCTGGCGTCGCGCTACACCGTGGCGCGCATGATGGAGCGTGACGATTTCCACAAACGCTTTCACGGCGGGCAATCGATCAGCGTGCACGAATTTTTATACCCTTTGATGCAAGGCTATGACAGTGTTGCGTTAAAAAGCGACCTTGAGCTGGGCGGCACCGATCAAAAATTCAATTTGCTGATGGGGCGTCATCTGCAGCAGGAATACGGACAAGAACCGCAATGTATTTTGACCATGCCTTTGCTCGAGGGCTTGGATGGCGTGGACAAAATGTCCAAGAGCAAAAACAATTACATCGGCATCACAGAAGATGCCAACACCATGTTCGCCAAAGTCATGTCTATCAGCGATGTGTTGATGTGGCGCTGGTTCACCTTGTTGAGTTTTCAAAGCCTGCAAGACATTGCCAAGCTGAAAGTCGAAGTTGAAGCAGGGCGCAACCCGCGCGACGCCAAAGTCATGCTGGCCAAAGAAATCACGGCGCGTTTTCACTCGGCGGCACTGGCTGACAGCGCCGAGCAGGATTTTGTCAACCGAAGCAAAGGCGGCATTCCTGATGAAATTGCAGATGTGCATGTGAGCGGCGCGCCATTGGGCATCAACGCACTATTGAAGAGCGCCGGACTGGCACCTTCTACCAGCGAAGCTGGGCGATTGGTGGAAGGCGGCGGCGTGCGCATAGACAGCAGCGTGGTCAGCGACAAAGGCTTGAAATTAGAGGCAGGTACCTATGTGGTGCAGGTCGGCAAACGCAAGTTCGCGCGTGTGCATCTCAGCCCTTGATTTCGCGATAAGACAACCGGTATCCAAGCGATGAGCAGATTGAATGACTGGTTATTGAAACTCTCACCCACCACTTTATTGTGGACATCCGTGGTGGTGGCCATCATCACCATCGTCATGAAGACACTGGCCTGGTACATCACCGATTCGGTCGGTTTGTTGTCTGACGCCATGGAATCGTTTGTCAATCTGGCCAGCGCCATTTTTGCTTTGCTGATGGTCACCGTGGCACAGCAGCCGGCCGATGCGGAACATCCTTACGGCCACCACAAGGCCGAGTATTTTTCTTCCGGTTTTGAGGGCGTGTTGATCATGGGAGCGGCCGTGGCCATCATCTGGGCTTCTGTGCACCGATTGTTTGATCCGCAACCTGTGGTTGATTTGGGTTGGGGTTTGAGTTTGTCAGTGGCCAGTTCTGCGTTGAACGGTCTATTGGCTTGGGTGATGTTCAAGGTAGCCAAAGCACAGCGTTCTATCGCGCTTGAAGCCGATGCCAAACATTTGGTGACCGACGTATGGACATCGGCAGGCGTGGTCACAGGCTTGCTGCTGGTGCTGTTCACAGGCTGGTTGTGGTTGGATGCGTTGGTGGCCATCGGCGTGGCTTTGAATATTTTGAAAGAAGGCTTTAATTTGATCTGGCGCTCATCGCAAGGTTTGATGGATGAAGCGGTCGAGCCACAGGTGCTGTCGCAGATCAAAGAAGTACTGGACGGGTTCGAGCACAAGCGCGGCGACGTGGGGATCATCCGCTTTGACCACATCACCACACGCCAAGCCGGACAACGTCGCTTTGTGGATATGCATATGCACATGCCGGCCAGTTGGTCGCTGGGACGCGCGGCGGCGTTGCGCACCAGTGTTGAGCAAGCTTTGATGAGCGCGGTGCCTGGACTGCGTGCGAGCATTCAACTCTTGCCCAGCGATGTGGAAGCACATTTTGATGATGTGCGGGATTTGAAATAGATCTGCGTAAAAAGCATCCTTCAACAGTTTGACTGTCCAGCTATGAAACGACTGAATTTTTGATTCATGGAGTCACACACCGATAATCCCTGCATGACTTCCTCCTTTCGCACGCTCACTCTTTCACCCGATACGCTCAACAACCTCGATCAACTCGGCTACAACGAGATGACGCCGATACAAGCAGCGAGTCTGCCCTTGGCGCTGGCCGGGCAGGATGTGATCGCGCAAGCCAGCACCGGCAGCGGCAAGACGGCTGCATTTGGTTTGCCGCTGGTGGAGAAGCTCACTGCCAATTTTCATGCGGTTCAAGCGCTGGTGCTGTGCCCGACCCGCGAACTCGCCGATCAGGTCACCACCGAAATACGCAGGCTGGCACGCGCCACGGCCAATATCAAAGTGGTCACGCTGTGCGGCGGTGTGGCTTTGCGCGGCCAAGAGCAAAGCTTGCAACACGGTGCACATGTGGTGGTGGGCACGCCCGGGCGCATTTTGGATCACTTGACGCGCGGTAACTTGCGTTTGGACTCAGTGAAAACCTTGGTGCTCGACGAAGCCGACCGCATGCTGGACATGGGCTTTTTCGACGACATGAAGCAACTGATTCAGCAGTGCCCGCCCAAGCGCCAAACCTTGTTGTTCTCGGCGACTTATCCCGAAGGCATTGCCAAGTTGTCGGCGCAGTTCATGCGCGACCCTCAAACCGTCAAAGTGCAAACCGTGCATGCGGCAGACAAAATCAAACAACTCTTTTACGAGGTGCGCGAAGACGAACGTTTGCATGCGGTGTCATTGCTGCTGAACCATTTCCGGCCAGAGTCAACGCTGGCTTTTTGCAATACCAAGCAGCAATGCCGTGAATTGTTGGCGGTGTTGCAAGCGCAAGGTTTTGATGCGCTGGCGCTGTACGGAGAACTTGAACAACGCGAGCGTGATCAGGTGTTGGTGCAATTTGCCAACCGCAGTTGCTCGGTGCTGGTCGCTACCGATGTGGCTTCGCGCGGTTTGGACATCAGCCAGTTGAATGCGGTCATCAATGTGGAAGTCACGCCGGATGCGGAGATTCACATTCACCGCATCGGCCGTACCGGCCGTGCAGATGCACAAGGCCTGGCCTTGACGCTGGCGAGTCTGGATGAAATGGGCGCGGTCGGACGCATTGAGTTGCTGCAAAACATGGAATCGAACTGGGTCAAGTTGGATACGCTGACACCCACACCGGGCGGCAGGTTGATGGCGCCTATGCGTACCTTGCAAATCGTCGGCGGGCGCAAAGAAAAGATCCGTCCCGGCGACGTGCTGGGTGCGTTAACAGGAGAAGCAGGGTTCAGCGCCGATCAAATCGGCAAGATCAATGTGAACGAATTTTCCACCTATGTGGCGGTGGACAGAGCGATTGCAGTTGAAGCGGTAGAGCGTTTATCTAAAGGTCGCATCAAAGGCAAAAACGTGCGCGTGCGTTTGATGGATTAACCTTTATCAGATGTAAGGATTGGCAATCCCCAGCCCAGCCAATATCTGCACTTCATAGGCCTCCATCGCCTTGGCATCTTTGAGCGATGTTTCATGGTCCCAGCCTTGCGCATGCAGTGCGCCGTGCACCAGCAAATGCGCGTAATGCGCTTTCAATGATTTGCCTTGTGCCTTAGCCTCAGTAGCTACCACTGGTGCGCACAAAACCAAATCCGCTATCACCACTGGGGACTGCTGGTAATCAAAGGTCAGCACATTGGTGGCATAGTCTTTGCGCCGGTAACTGGCGTTCAATGCACGACCTTCTTGCTCGTTCACAATGCGCACCGTCAACTCGGCGTCCACTGACAATGTATGACGCAGGCAACGCGCTACCCAATAGCGCGGTAAGGCTGCGCGATGACGCGCGGCATAAGCGATGTCGCCGAACTGCAAAGACAAAGACAACTGTTTCAGTGCCACGGCTCAAACCGCTTTGCGTTGCTTGTCGTAGGCATCGACGATGCGCGCCACCAGTGGATGACGCACCACATCCTTGCTGGTGAAATGCGTGATCGCTATGCCTTCAACCCGGCGCAGTACGTGTTCAGCTTCAATCAAACCGCTAGGACTGCCTTTGGGTAAATCGATTTGACTCACATCGCCGGTCACCACGGCTTTGGCGCCAAAGCCTATGCGTGTCAAAAACATTTTCATTTGCTCGGGCGTGGTGTTTTGCGCTTCATCCAAAATGATGAATGCATTGTTCAAAGTGCGTCCGCGCATGAAAGCCAGCGGCGCAATTTCCAGCGCACTGCGCTCGAACGCTTTTTGCACTTTGTCAAAACCCATGAGTTCATATAGAGCGTCGTATAGCGGGCGTAAATAAGGGTCTACTTTTTGACCTAAATCACCCGGGAGAAAACCCAGTTTCTCTCCGGCCTCAACAGCAGGGCGGGTGAGGATGATGCGTTGCACCGCGCTGCGCTCTAGCGCATCCACCGCACTGGCCACGGCCAAATAGGTTTTGCCGGTGCCCGCCGGTCCTATGCCGAAGGTGATGTCGTGGTTGGCGATGTTCTCCAGATACAAAGCCTGGGTTGGTGTTCTCGCGCTGACATCGTTGCGCCGCGTGCTCAGCGAGTTTGCGTTGGACGGCATGTGCGAGTCACCGGCCAGCATCAATTGCACGTGTTCTTTGGCTATGGGTTTGGCTGCGCGCTCGAACATGGCTTGCAACACTTCCAAAGCGCGGTTGGCGTTGACCTTGAGGCCGTCAATTTTGAATTTCTCGTGGCTGTGAGAAATCTTGACCTGCAAACCAGTTTCTATGGTGCGCAAATGTTCATCCAACGCGCCGCATAAATTACCCAGACGGGTGTTGCTGCTCGGACTGAATTGGTGGCGAATAATCAAAACATCAACCCGCCAGACGTGAACCCACAAGCGCGGGACGGCATTGAAGATGAACCAAGTTGAAAGAGGGCATTGAGAAATTCTGTCGGTGACGGTCGAGGAATCAAAGCATACCCCATGGCCAAACGCCTGCTTGCGGGTACGAAACCATTCGCGCTGATAATTGGCCTTGCACAGCATCCATACTTACTTCGACATGATTGGCAAACTCAGCGGCACGCTCATTGAAAAAAATCCACCGCAGGTGGTGGTGGACTGTCATGGCGTGGGCTATGAGGTCGATGTGCCCATGAGTACTTTTTACAACTTGCCCGCTGTCGGCGACAAACTCAGTCTGCTCACGCATTTTGTGGTGCGCGAGGATGCGCAAATTTTGTATGGCTTTGCCACTGCCGAGGAACGCGTTGCTTTCCGTCAATTGATCAAAATTTCCGGCGTTGGTCCGCGTATGGCGCTGGGTGTGCTCAGCGGTTTGAGCGTGGCTGAATTGGCGCAAGCCATCAGTTTGCAAGAAGCGGGCAGGCTGGTGAAAATTCCCGGCGTAGGAAAAAAAACGGCAGAGCGTTTGTTGCTTGAACTCAAAGGCAAAATGGGCAGCGACTTGGGAGCGAACGCCGTACCGCAGGCGCATTCAAGCCAAAACGATATTTTGCAAGCGCTGATGAGCTTGGGTTACAGCGACAAAGAGGCCTCTGCGGCTTTGAAACAATTGCCTGCGGACATTGGTGTGAGTGACGGTATCAAGCAGGCCTTGAAGGCTTTGGCCAGATAACCCATGAGCATACAAACCGACAGCTTTTCAGACGACTTCGTGCCGGACAAACGCGTGGTCTCTGCAGCGCCTGTTAATCCCCGCGAAGAAGCGATTGAGCGTGCGCTCAGGCCCAAGTTGTTGCAAGACTATGTGGGGCAGGCCAAGGTGCGTGAGCAATTGGAAATTTTTATCGGTGCGGCGCGTCAGCGTGATGAAGCGCTTGACCATGTGTTGTTGTTTGGTCCCCCGGGTTTGGGCAAGACCACGTTGAGCCACATCATTGCGCAAGAACTGGGTGTGAACTTGCGCCAGACCAGCGGGCCGGTGCTGGAAAAACCCAAGGACTTAGCGGCACTGTTGACCAATCTTGAAAAAAACGATGTGTTGTTCATCGATGAAATCCACCGTTTATCGCCCGTGGTGGAAGAGATTTTGTACCCCGCGCTAGAGGATTACCAGATCGACATCATGATCGGCGAAGGCCCTGCGGCTCGCAGTATCAAACTGGATTTGCAACCATTCACGCTGGTCGGTGCGACGACTCGCGCAGGTATGTTGACCAACCCGTTGCGCGACCGTTTCGGTATCGTTGCAAGGCTGGAGTTTTATTCACCCGAAGAGTTGTTGCGCATCGTCATGCGCAGCGGCGGTTTGCTCAAAGCGCAGTTGCATGAAGACGGCGCGTTTGAAATCGCCAAGCGTTCGCGGGGTACGCCGCGGATTGCCAACCGTTTGTTGCGCCGGGTGCGCGACTATGCCGAAGTGAAAACCGATGGCCGCATCAGCCGTGCCGTGGCTGAATCTGCCTTGGCCATGCTGGATGTGGATGCACAAGGTTTTGATTTGATGGACCGCAAATTGCTCGAGGCGGTGATTCACCGTTTCGACGGCGGCCCGGTCGGTCTAGACAATATCGCAGCGAGCATCGGTGAAGAGCGCGACACCATCGAAGACGTGATCGAGCCGTTTTTGATTCAGCAAGGGTTTTTGCAGCGAACGCCGCGCGGTCGTATTGCAACCTTGGCGGCTTACCGGCACCTTGGCGTAACAGCACCTGCGGCCATGCAAAACGGTGCAGGTTTGTTTGGTGGCGATAACGAGTGAACGATTAAAAATTTGGCGGCCAAGGCGGGTGAATAGTCAGGTGTTGCTTTCTTCCCGTGTGCCTTGGTCCAAATGTCGTTCATCGGCCCAGCCCACCATTTGTAAGCCTTGTGGCGTCCATAGCAAGCGGTTGATGGCGGTATTGCGCAACTTCCATGTTCGCGCCACTTGCAAATCCTGACCGGTGGCGATCCGATAAATAATATCCAGCACGCCGCCGTGTGTGACCAGTGCAATTTGCTCACCCCGGTGCTGACTGGCAATTTCATTCACCATGTGCTTCACGCGTTCATGCAGCATCACCAGGCTTTCGCCGCCGCTCTTTGGGGTCCAGTGTGGATCGCGGTCCCGCCACAGCGCTGCATCTTCTGGGTGGGCGGTTTGAATCTCATCCCAAGTCTGGCCTTCAAAAAAACCGTAATGCCGTTCGCGCAACGCAATGACTTGCTTGACTTCGTGTTGATGAACAGCTGCAATCTGTTGCGCAGTCACCCATGCCCGGCTTAAATCACTGGCGTAAACAGCGTGTAGCTCTTCGTCAGCCAGTGCTTTGGCCACTTGGCTTGCTTGCCATTGACCTTGTGCATTCAGTGAAATATCTATTTGCCCTTGAATGCGCGTGGCGACATTCCAATCGGTTTCGCCATGTCGGATGGCCAGTATGCGTGTGGTTTCCATCTCCGAAGTGTATTCAAACCCTGTGACAAACAAGGGAAATAAAATAGCACGACCGTTCTTTTTTGATAGACTGCGCGCATGTCACATTCCACACCTGTTCAAAAAGACGCTGACAAGTTGATGTCGCGACAGAGATTGCTGCACAAAGGTCAGCAAACCAAAGCTGCCATCGTAGAAGCAGCGCTGGGACTCGCCACTCAAATCGGTCTTGAAGGACTGAGTATCGGCGCGTTGGCTGAAGTCATGGCCATGAGCAAGTCCGGTGTGTTTGCGCATTTCGGATCGCGTGAAGAATTGCAAATTTCGGTCATTCGCGAATACCACCACCAATTTGAACAAGAGGTGTTTTTCCCCGCGATGCAACTGCCGCGCGGTTTGCCCAGGCTGCATGCCTTGTTTAACAACTGGATGGCTCGCACCAGTGCCGAAATCGATTCAGGGTGTTTGTACATCAGTGGCGCTGCAGAATTTGACGATCGACCCGGGCCGGTGCGTGACGCGTTGGCCAGTTCGGTCAAAACATGGTTGACCGCATTGCACAGGGCGGTCATTCAAGCCCGCGATGAAAAACATTTGGCCGAGCACACAGACGCGACACAAATGTCATTTGAAATACATGGATTGATTTTGGCTTTGCATTACGAAGCCCGGTTCTTAAAGACTGCCAAAAGTCTGAACCGTGCCAAACAGGGTTTTGAACATATTCTTTTGCGCTACGGCGCGCCCACATTGAAAGATTAACCATGCCTATTTACAACCCGCCCCTGCGAGACATGCAGTTTGTATTGAACGAAGTACTGGATTTGTCCGCTAAATTGCGCGAGCTGCCAGCACATGCTGAACTCGACAGCGACACCATCGCCGCTATCTTGGAAGAGGGCGGTAAATTTGCAAGCGAAGTTTTGTTGCCTCTCAACAGTGTGGGTGACAGACAAGGCTGTACTTTAGATGCGCAAACACATGAGGTGAGCACCCCGGAAGGTTTCAAGCAAGCCTTTGAAAAATATGTAGAAGGCGGATGGCCTGCACTCAGTTGTGATCCCGTGTATGGCGGTCAAGGCTTGCCCTTGGTGGTGAATCAGTGTTTTTACGAAATGCTCAACAGTGCCAACCAAGCCTGGACCATGTACCCAGGCCTGACCCACGGCGCTTACGAATGCTTGCATGCACATGGCAACGAAGATCAGAAAAAGCTGTACCTGCCCAAACTGACCAACGGCGAATGGACCGGTACCATGTGCTTGACCGAAGCGCATTGCGGCACAGACTTAGGTCTGTTGCGTACCAAAGCCGAACCGCAGGCCGATGGCAGCTACAAACTCACCGGTAACAAAATTTTCATCAGTGCCGGCGAGCACGACTTTGTCAGCAATATCGTGCATTTGGTGCTGGCACGGTTGCCGGATGCGCCTCCCGGCAGCAAAGGCATCAGTTTGTTTGTGGTGCCCAAATTCATGGTCAATGCAGATGGCACCTTGGGTCAACGCAATGGTATTTTTTGCGGAGGTCTGGAGCACAAGATGGGCATACACGGCAACGCCACTTGCCAGATGGTGCTGGATGGCGCGGTGGGCACGTTGGTGGGGCAACCCCATAAAGGCTTGGCAGCGATGTTTGTGATGATGAATGCGGCGCGTATCGGTGTCGGCATGCAGTCATTGGGTCTGACAGAGGTGGCATACCAAAACGCATTGGCTTATGCCAAAGAACGGATTCAATCGCGCAGTTTGTCTGGTGTGAAAAATCCGTCTCAACCAGCCGACAGCATTTTGGTGCATCCGGATGTTCGCAAAATGCTTTTGACAGCCAAAGCCTATGCAGAAGGCGGTCGTGCGTTGAACTTGTATTGCGCTCTCTTGATCGACCAAGAGCTGAACCACCCTGATGAAACTGTGCGCAAAGACGCCGCAGAAATGGTGGCCATGCTCACCCCTATTGTGAAAGCGTTCATCACAGACAACGGCTGGATAGCGACTTCCTCATGCTTGCAAGTCTTGGGTGGCCACGGCTTTATCAGCGAATGGGGCATGGAGCAATATGTGCGTGACGCCCGCATCAACATGATTTACGAAGGCACCAACACCATCCAAAGTTTGGACCTGCTGGGTCGCAAAGTGTTGGGTAACCAAGGCGCTACGCTGAAAAAATTTGGCCAATTGATTGCTGCTTTGGTCGCTGCTGAGTCTGGTAACGAAGAGATGGCGCCGTTTGTACAACCGCTGGCCAAATTGGGTCAGCAAATGACCGGATTCACCGGAGAAATCGGCATGAAAGCCATGGCCAATGCGGACGAGGTCGGTGCTGCAGCGGTGGATTATTTGCGTGTCGCTGGCCATTTGGTGTTTGGCTATTTTTGGGCACGCATGGCGCAAGTGGCATTGCAAAAAATTGCTGCTGGCAGCAACGACCCTTTTTACAAAGCCAAACTACAAACAGCACGTTTCTATTTTGCAAGACTGTTCCCTGAAACCGCGTCATTGATGCTGACTGCCCGCTCAGGCAGTGATGTGTTGATGGACACGGAAGAAGTATTTTTCTGAAACCAATCACCACCTACATACCAAGGAGACATATGATGAAAAAAACCATTGCGCTGCTGGCCATGGCTGTGAGCTTTGCTGCCAGCGCTCAGATGACCCCGGTCGGTCTGTGGCACACCATTGACGACGAGACCAATCAACCCAAGGGCGAAATTCGCATCACGGAAAACAATGGTGTGCTCAGTGGTGTGGTGGGTCGAGCGTTGAAGGAAGACCCCAAGGCCAAAACTGTTTGCGACTTGTGTACCGATGACAGAAAAAACCAAAATATCATTGGCATGGAAATCCTGCGCAACCTGACCCGAGAAGGCAAAGACAGTGATTATTTGTGGGCGGGCAAAGGCACCATTCTTGATCCCAACAATGGCAAGGTGTACACCGTGAAAATGAAGCCGATAGATGGCGGCAAGCGCTTGCAAGTTCGCGGTTATATCGGCGTGTTTTACCGGACCCAATACTGGATCAGGGCAGAATAAACCGCTGAACGCATTGAATTGACAGGAAAATCATGACCTCTATATTGCACAACCAAGAGCATGGCGTGCTCACCTTGACCTTGAACCGGGTGGATAAAAAGAATGCACTGACTGCTCAGATGTACGCCACGCTTGCAGAACATTTGGTCCGTGCACAAGCCGCAGATGATGTGCGGGTGGTTTTGCTGCAAGGCCATGAAACCGTCTTCAGTGCGGGCAATGACATCGCTGATTTTTTGCAGCAACCACCGGCGAACGCTGATTCACCGGTGTCACGTTTTTTGCGTGGCATAGCAACTTTTCCTAAGCCCTTGTTGGCGTCGGTCTGCGGTCCTGCGGTGGGTGTGGGCACCACGATGTTGTTGCACTGTGACTTGGTGTATGCCGGTGACAACGCAGCGTTCTCTATGCCATTTGTCAACTTAGGTCTGTGCCCTGAAGCGGCATCCAGTTTGCTGGCGGTGCAGCTCATGGGTTACCAACGTGCGGCTGAGGCCTTGCTCATGGGCGAACCTTTCATGGTCGAGACTGCGCTGGAGCTGGGCTTGATCAGCCGCGTGTTGCCGCCAGCCGAGGTGAACGCTTATGCGCAACAGCAAGCACAAAAAATGGCGAGAAAACCTCTGGCCTCATTGGTGCAAACCAAGCGCCTGATGACATCTGCCCGTACGCCCGCCGTGTTGGCGCAAATGGATGAAGAGGCCGCTGTTTTCTCTAGGATGTTGAAAGAACCGGCTGCGATTGAAGCGTTCAGCGCCTTCATGGAAAAGCGCAAGCCGGTATTCAACTGATTCGGGCATAGCTGATATTCAGGTGAAAAAATATCAGTTGTCTTTGCGCTGAATCTGTTTGGGTTTGCCGTTTGAATCGATGGCCACATAAGTCACATTGGCCTCGGTGACTTTCAAATAAACACCTTGCATGCTGAAGCGTTCTGCGAACACTTCCACTTTCACGGTGATCGAGGTGTTGCCTACGCGCGTGATCGAGCTGAAAAAACTCAGTATGTCGCCCACCTTGACCGGTTGCTTGAAAATGAATTCATTGACTGCAACGGTGGCAATGCGGCCATTGACATAACGGGCTGGCAAAACCGCGCCGGCCAAGTCCACCTGTGCCATGACCCAACCGCCAAAAATATCGCCACTTTGGTTGCAATCGGCCGGCATGGGGATGACTTTGAGCACCAATTCGGCATCGTCGGGCAGGCTTTTGACTGTGTAGCGGGAATCTTTGGTGTCGGTCACAGGCACAATCCAAGTAGTTGTTTAACCGGTATTGTGCTTTATGCGTCACCACGCTGCCCCGTCTCCTGCTTTGCCTGTCACCGCGCCTGCCCAGGCTCCCGTTTCGGACTGGGCCACCTTAAAGCGACTGTTCCCTTATTTGTGGGAATACAAGTGGCGGGTGGTGGCCGCACTGTCATTCATGGTGGGAGCCAAACTCGCCAATGTCGGGGTTCCCCTGCTGCTCAAAGAGTTGATCGATGCGCTGACCCCGCAACCCTCGGGTGCGCAAATGCTGATGGTTGTTCCGCTGGCTTTGTTGTTTGGCTATGGTTTGTTGCGTTTGTCTGTGTCAGCATTCACCGAATTGCGTGAACTGGTGTTTGCAGCGGCCACACAGGGAGCTGCACGAAAAATTGCATTGCAAACCTTTGAGCATTTGCACCATTTGAGTTTGCGTTTTCACTTAGAGCGTCAAACTGGCGGCATGAGTCGCGACATTGAGCGCGGTGTGCGCGGCATCGAATCATTGATCGCTTATTCGCTCTACAGCATCGTGCCCACGCTGATTGAGGTGGTGTTGGTGCTCACGATATTGGGTATGAAATTTGACAAGTGGTATGCCATCATCACTTTGTTGGCACTGGCCATGTACATCTATTTCACGGTCACGGTGACCGAGTGGCGCACCCAATTTCGCAAGCAAGTCAATGAATTTGATTCTGGCGCACACACACGCGCCATCGACTCATTGTTGAATTACGAGACAGTGAAATACTTTGGAAATGAAGCGTTTGAAGCGACGCGTTATGACGAGAACTTGAACAAACTCAGACAAGCGCGCATCAAAGCACAAAATTCGTTGAGTGCTCTGAATATCGGCCAACAACTCATCATCGCTGTGGCTTTGGTGGCGATGTTGTGGCGTGCCACCGAAGGCGTGGTGCAAGGGCGCATGAGTCTGGGCGACTTGGTGATGATCAACGCCTTCATGATTCAACTCTATATACCCTTGAATTTTTTAGGCGTGATTTACCGCGAGATCAAACAAAGCCTGACCGATCTTGAGCGTATGTTTGGGTTATTGGAAAAAAATCGCGAAGTGGCTGATTTGCCTTCTGCCCAGCCCTTGCAATTGGAACGCTCCCCGGAAGTCCGATTTGAGAACGTGCATTTCGCGTATGAACCGGATCGTCCGATATTGCATGGCATCAGTTTGACTATTCCTGCAGGCAAAACAGTCGCAGTGGTCGGCCCTTCAGGTTCAGGAAAATCCACGCTGGCGCGTTTGCTGTTTCGTTTTTACGATGTACAGCAAGGCGCGATCCGCATTGACGGCCACGAGTTGCGGCAACTGACCCAAGACAGTGTGCGACGAGCCATTGGCATCGTGCCGCAAGACACCGTGTTGTTCAACGACACGGTCTACTACAACATTGCATATGGCAACACCCAGGCCAGCCGCGCCCAGGTGGAAGAAGCGGCCACATCGGCGCGTATCCACGACTTCATTTCATCAACACCACTGGGCTATGACACCATGGTGGGCGAGCGAGGTTTGAAATTGTCTGGTGGAGAAAAGCAAAGGGTTGCCATTGCCCGCACTTTGCTGAAGAACCCGTCCATATTGATTTTTGATGAGGCCACGTCTGCACTCGACAGCAGCAATGAGCGCGCGATTCAAGCCGAGTTACGCGAAGCCGCACAGAACAAAACCACATTGGTGATTGCGCACCGTTTGTCGACCGTGGTGGACGCCCATGAAATTGTGGTGCTGGATGCCGGCCATATCGTTGAGCGCGGCACGCATGCGCAGTTGCTGGTAGCCGATGGCAGGTATGCGCAGATGTGGGCCTTGCAGCAAAGCCAAGAGGACAACGCTTAAGGCAAATCCGTGTCTTCTAACGATTCATTTTTTTCGCGTGGCCCGACTTTTCCCAACCTTGCTTTGAGCGATTGCGGTTCGCCCGTGATGATGGCTGAATACATGGTGGCGTTGCTCAACACTTTTTTTACATAGTCACGTGTTTCAGTGAACGGGATGCATTCGGTCCAGATAGCGCCCTCCAGCGTGGGCCCGTTGCGCCATTTGCGCGGACGACTGGGCCCTGCGTTGTAGGCGGCGGTGGCCATGGGCAAAGACCCGTGGAAATCGTCCAAAATCATTTTTAAATAGCCGGTACCAATGGCGATGTTGGTGTCGTGTTGGTTCAAGAGTTCGGGTTGGTAATTTTTCATGCCGATCTTCTTGGCGGTCCACTTGGCCGTGCGCGGCATGACTTGCATCAACCCGCTGGCACCCACACTAGAGCGGGCATTGATGATGAAACGACTCTCTTGTCGAATCAGGCCATACACAAATGCCGGGTCAAGCTTGATCTCACGGGTGCGGCCGAGCACATCTTCTTTGAATGGCATGGGATAGCGGTGACTGGTGTCAAATTGCTGTGCGCGCTCGCTGCTGCTGATGCAGCGGTCCCAAATTTCGAGTTCACAGGCCCATTGCGCAACAGCCAGTCTTTCTCGGTCGCTCATGCGTCCGCGCTTGCCTTGGCCATCTACCAAACCCACGGTGTAATTCCATTCGCGCACACCGTCTTGTCTGATGCCCATGCGAATCGCACGCACTGCGCGTTGCAAGCCCGGGTTGGATTTGGCGGCTTCCAATTCGGCGGTGGTGGGCGGCGAGGGGCGAGCGGGCAAAGTTATTTTCTGACCAAGTTCTTCAAGCGCGAGTTGCTCGTAAAAACCTTGGTGGCCAGCGATGCTTTGCAGCGCAATCAGCGCTTGCGGCATGGCGGTGGTGGACACCGGTTGATGGGCAATCAATGCACGTGCACGCCAGTACACCCATGCCGGGTCCTTTTGCATGGCAGGGGTCATGGCTTCTATCGCTGCCTCCACCATCGACCAACGCGGCACACCTTCGGCGCGCAAAGCGGCTCTGACCATCCAGGCCAGTAAATCATCGCTGAGTCCTTGTGCATTGCCAGCCGATTCGAAATATGTCACGGCTTTGTTGTCGAAATCCATCGCTGCTTGACGACCGATCACTGCCCAGACCCATTGCAATTGTTCTGCCGTCAGCGACTTGATGGATTTGTTGGTGTTGATTTGTTTGATCGCGGCGCCATACTCATTGGCTGCCATTTTGACCAGCGCCAAGGTGATCCATTGGGGAGATTCTTTGCCCAGCGAGGTAGCGCGTTGTTGTAGAAACCGCAGCGGATTGGCCATCAGTTCATCGAGCTTGGACATGCTTTGGCCGGACACCATGTGCAAGGCATCTCTGGCCGGTGTCTTGCGGTTGATTTCCACCATGCTTCGTGCTTTGCGCCATGCATCTAAAGCGTTGACCCGCTTGGCCAGCAACAACTGTTCAAATGAGTAAGTACAGCCTTCGTCAGCATTGCGCAAACCCAACCAGGTTCTGCGGACATAGTCTTCTTGCGCGGCGGTGCCTTGAAATTTTTTCTGGCTGCTGCTCAACCAATTGGCATAGCACTCCACCTCTTTGTCGTCGTGCATGCGGTAGAGCGCAAATTCGCGTTCAAATTGCGTCCATTCTTGGCGTTGAGAAAGTAACAGCAACCAGTCGTTGCGCAAACGGTCTTCTTGGTAAGTGCCCGCGTATTTGGTTAAAAATTCTTTGACTTCGCTGTCGCTGGCGTCCCCAAGTCTCACACGCAATTCCCAGTACGCCGCCCAAGGCTCAAGAATGTGCCCTTTGGCCTGCGGCAGAAGTTGGGTCAGTTTGCGCCGATCGTTTTGCGAGTAAGCGGCCGACATGTCCAGCAAAACTTGGTCATTTCTGTCGGGCGAAGCGCTGAATGAAACAGCAAAAGAGGGCTGCAGGCAGGCGAGTACGCTAACGCCAAAGGCTGAAACGATGAGCCGGCGGATCAAAAACAAGGACATGACACAATGAATACACCTGACATAAGGGATGCATTCTCCCATGGACAAAAAAGCCCTTCGCAAACAATTGATTCAAGAACGACTCGACTTGCCCGACCGCGCACAGCGCGCCGACTTGTTGCAACGCGTCATGCGTATTTGGTTGTTCGATCGAAAAGACACTGTGATTGGCGCTTACTGGCCGATCAAAGGAGAGTTTGACCCCTTGCCCGCATTACACCGCTGGAAAGAAGATGGCGAATTGGTTGACGCCGCAGTGCGGCGGCGCATTGGTTTGCCTGTGGTCGACAAATTGACCAAGACCCTGACCTTTCATGCCTGGTACCCCGGTTGCGACATGGAAGAGGATGCTTATCACATACCCAAACCCAAAGACACCGAGGTGGTGGTGCCTACCTTATTGTTCGTGCCTTGCGTGGGTTACGGACCAGGGGGCTATCGGTTGGGTTATGGCGGCGGCTTTTACGACCGCACGCTGGCGCAATTGCAGCCCTCGCCTTTTACCGTGGGGCTGGGGTTCACCAATGGGTTCATTGAAGACATGGCACCCGAGCCGCATGATGTGCCTTTGGATGCGTTGCTCAACGAAAACGGTGTGGTCTGGCCCACCCATTTTTCTTGAGGCGGCTTTATGGCGGCACTTGTGAAGCGGTGTCGCTCGCTTGATGCTGCAGCCATGCGGAAATCATTGCGAATTCGACCCTCGCATGAGTTACTTATGATGCATGCATCAACTTTCATGCAGGTGAGTCATGTCCAAAGCGTTTGCCAGTCAGAGCGATTTAAGCGATAGAAAAATCAGTTTCACCCGTCTCAGCGAACATTGCTGGGCTTACACCGCGGAAGGCGACCCGAATTCAGGCGTGATCATCGGGGAAAAGTACATCTTGGTGAGCGACACCACTGCCACTCCCATGATGGCGCAGGATTTGATTGCCCGTATTCGCCAAGTCAGCGACAAGCCGATCAAATATGTGCTGCTCACGCATTACCACGCAGTCAGGGTGTTAGGTGCCAGCGCCTACGTGGCAGAAGGCGCCACAGAAATCATTGCCAGCAAGGGCACATACGACCTGATCGTTGAACGCGGTGCTGAGGACATGCAAAGTGAAATGGACCGTTTCCCGCGTTTGTTCAGGGGGGCTGACAGTGTGCCGGGATTGACTTGGCCTACGTTGGTGGTGGGTGACGGCCGCCCCGGCAGACAAGGCGGTATCAGCTTGGACTTGGGCGGCGTGACCGTGGATATTTGGCATCCAGGGGCAGGACACACGCGCGGCGACACCATTGCTTGGGTGGCTTCTGAAAAAGTGCTGTTCAGCGGTGACCTGGTGGAATACGAAGCCGGCGTGTACACAGGCGATGCCCATTTAGAGGAATGGCCTGCCACGCTGGAAGCGCTGCGCGGCTTGGGCGCAGAAGCGATTGTTCCGGGGCGTGGTGAAGCCATGTTGGGCAACGCCAATGTCAACAAGTCGCTCGACTACACCAAGCGCTGGGTAGAAACTTTGTTTGCATGCGGCAAGCAAGCCGTGGCGGGCAACCTGGACCTCAAAGCTGCCATGGCGTTGACCCGTCAGCACATGGACCCGGTATTTGGCAAGGTGTTTATTTACGAACATTGCTTGCCGTTTGATGTCAGTCGCGCCTATGACGAAGCCAAGGGCATCAAGCATCCACGTATTTGGACAGCTGAGCGCGACAAAGAAATGTGGGCCGCATTGCAGGCTTGAAACGATTAAGTTTTTGAGCGCATCAACGCCCGTACATCTTCTTCGTAGCCTTTGAGCGTCTTGACTGCGCGTGTGCGTTGTTCAGGTGTGGTCATGTTGTGAAATTGCGCAGACGCTTCGCAGTTGAGGCGTTTGCGTTTTTTCAAATAGGCCGCGTATTCGGGATCGGCAGTGTGCAAACTGCTTTGCAGCCACTGCCGTACCCAGGCTCGCGCTTCTTCGGGGGTGGGTTGGTTTTGCACAATGCGCGTGTGCATGGCCAGGCTTTCACGTTGCTGTCTTTCCCGTTCGGCAAATGTGCGTTCAGCTTCAAAGCCGGAATTTTGCGCCAACTGACGCAACAGTTTCTTTTGTGGTGAGCTTAGGCGGCCATACAACCTTTCGGCGTTGGACTGTCCTTTGTCTGTTTGCACATCGAGTTGGGCTTCTGCCGATGCGTCCAATTTCCAATCCTTGCGGTAGTCTTTCAAATCCTGCTGGTACTTCTTCTTCAGGGTTTGCAATTGCGCGGTGGTCAATGTCAGTGACAGCCGGGTCAGCGGTTCTTCAAATTGATCAACCAAAGGGTCCAAGCTGTCCGTGATGGATTGCGCCAAACTGCACACCTGTTCGGCTGAAATATCTTCGGCCACCAGTTTTTGCATGGTTTTGAGCCAATCCGCATACAGGGGCAGTTGCTGTTGGCGGTGCCACTCAAGCACGGTTTTTAAGTCAGCAAGGGTTTGTTTTTCTTGGGCAGCATTTAAATCAACATGGGGGTTGATCCATAAGAACATCAACAAATTGGGCGCGTTGTTGTAGCCCGAGACCAGCAGACTGCAGCCCGATAAGCCCAGCACGAGACCTAAAAAAACGAATTTCATGCCCCGCCAACTGCGGGACAGGTGCTGATTGATAATCTTGGTCACAGAGGAAACCCAATACATGTCAAACATTGATGTGGTCATCATGGCGGCGGGCAAAGGTACCCGCATGCACAGCAGTATGCCTAAAGTGCTTCACCGTTTAGGAGGAAGGGCTTTGTTGCAGCATGTGATTGAAACCGCAGGACATATTCAGGCACGCCGTGTGCTGGTCATTACCGGGCATGAGGCTGAGCAAGTCGAGGCTGTGCTGGCAGAACAACCGGGTGTTGCGTCGGTTCGGCAAATGCCGCAACTTGGCACCGGCCACGCCATGCAGCAAGCTATTCCCGTGTTGGAAGACGATGGGGTCACGCTGGTTTTGTCCGGTGATGTGCCATTGATTCAGGCCGACACTTTGCAAGCCTTGTTGCAATTGTGTGATGCAAAGCATCTGGCTTTGTTGACCTTGCAAACCCCGACGCCCGGGGGCTATGGGCGCATTCTGCGCGGACCGGCGCAGCAGGTCACCGCCATTGTGGAAGAAAAAGATGCAACGGATGAGCAACGACGCATCCAAGAAATTTACAGCGGCATCATGGCCGTGCCCACCCACTTGCTGCGCGCTTGGTTGGCGCGCTTGGACAACCGCAATGCACAAGCCGAGTATTACCTGACCGACGTGGTGAAGTTTGCGGTGGCTGACGGTAATGAAGTCAAAGCGCATTGCATAGACCAAGCCTGGCAGGTGGAGGGTGTGAACACTCCTGTGCAGTTGGCGGCGCTAGAGTGTGCCTATCAGCATTTGCAGGCAAACCGTTTGATGCAGCAAGGTGTGCGACTGGCAGACCCAGCACGCTTTGATGTCCGGGGTGAATTGGTGTGTGACCGCGATGTAGAAATTGATATCAATTGTGTATTCGAAGGCAAAGTGCATTTGGGCGAGGGAGTGCGAATCGGCCCCCATTGCGTGATTGCCAATGCTGTGATCGGTGCTGGTACCCAAGTCTTTGCTTTCACCCATATCGATGGCGAAGCCCAAGGCGTGCGTATCGGTCATGGTGCGCGCATCGGCCCGTTTGCACGTTTGCGCCCGGGGGCACAGCTCGACGACGATGTGCATATCGGAAATTTTGTGGAAGTCAAAAACAGCCATTTGGCCAAAGGCGCAAAAGCCAATCACTTGGCCTATGTGGGAGACGCCACAATCGGCGAAAGAGTGAACTATGGCGCGGGTGTGATCACTGCCAATTACGATGGCGCCAACAAGCACCACACCACCATTCAAGCGGATGTGCATGTGGGCAGCAACAGCGTGTTGGTCGCACCGGTGACCCTGGGCGCGGGCGGCACCATTGGCGCCGGGTCGGTGGTCACCAAAGACACCGCAGCCGGTGCGTTGACCGTGGCGCGCGGCAAGCAAATTCAGGTTGCCAATTGGCAGCGTCCCGCCAAGAAAAGCAAATAAAGGGTCAATGGTTATGTGTGGCATTGTTGGCGCGGTATCAACCCGCAATATCGTTCCTGTGCTGGTTCAAGGCTTGCAGCGACTGGAGTACCGGGGCTATGACTCGTGTGGAGTCGCGGTCAATGCGTTGACCGAACAACTGGGCCAAGCCGCCGGTTTACAACGTGCCCGCAGTACCTCGCGTGTGGCCGAACTCGCCGATCAAGTAGACGCCACCCGTGGCGGTTTGCAAGGTCACACCGGCATTGCCCACACCCGTTGGGCCACCCATGGTGCACCAGCGGTGCACAACGCCCATCCGCATTTCAGCCATGGCCCCACGACAGCTGTCACGACGGACTTGCCACGCATTGCGTTGGTGCATAACGGCATCATTGAAAACCATGATGTATTGCGCGCCCAGTTGGTGGCCAAAGGCTATGCATTCACCAGCCAGACCGATACCGAGGTCATGGTGCATTTGATTGATTCTTTGTACCAAGGCGATTTGCTGCAAGCCGTGATGAAGGCTGTACAACAACTGCAGGGTGCTTATGCGATTGCTGTCATTGCCAAGGATGAACCCGATCGCATCGTGGGTGCCCGTGCCGGGTCTCCGTTGATATGGGGTGTGGGTGAGTCTGAAAACTTCCTGGCCAGTGATGCCATGGCCTTGGCGGGAGTGACCGACCAAATTGTGTATTTGGCAGAAGGCGATGTGGTGGACTTGGGTTTGAACCAATGCCAAGTGTATGACGTATCGCAAAAAGCGGTGTCGCGTGAAGTGCAAACCGTGAAGGCCCAGTCCATGGCAGCTGATCTGGGTCCCTATCAACACTACATGCAAAAAGAGATCTTCGAGCAACCCCGCGCGATTGCCGACACCCTCGAAGGTGTCGAAGGCATCGTGCCTGAATTGTTCGACCCCATCGGACATCATGGCCTTGCCGCAGACGTATTTGCGAACATTGACAATGTGTTGATTCTGGCGTGCGGCACCAGTTACTACAGCGGTTGCGTGGCCAAGTATTGGCTAGAGAGCTTGGCGCGTATACCGTGTCAAGTTGAAGTGGCCAGTGAATACCGATACCGCGACAGCGTGCCCGACCCGCGAACATTGGTGGTCACCATCACCCAGTCTGGCGAAACCGCCGACACCTTGGCTGCATTGCGCCATGCGCAAAGTTTGGGAATGCCACATACCTTGACCATTTGCAACGTGGCCACTTCGGCCATGGTGCGCGAATGCAAGCTCGCCTACATCACCCGTGCGGGTGTGGAAATCGGTGTGGCTTCCACCAAAGCTTTCACCACGCAACTGGCCGGCTTGTTTTTGTTGACATTGGCGCTGGCCAAATCCAAGCACCGCTTGAGCGAGAACGACGAAGCCAACCATCTCAAGGCCATGCGGCATCTGCCGGTTGCGTTGCAAAGTGTGTTGGCCCTAGAGCCTTTGTTGATGGCATGGGCACAAGATTTTTCCGACAAAGAAAACGCGCTGTTTTTGGGGCGTGGCATGCACTACCCGATTGCTCTGGAAGGCGCACTCAAGCTCAAAGAGATCAGTTACATACACGCCGAGGCTTATCCGGCGGGTGAGTTGAAACATGGCCCGTTGGCGTTGGTCACCAGCGCCATGCCGGTTGTGACCGTCGCACCTAACGACGCGTTGCTGGAAAAACTCAAAAGTAATTTGCAAGAAGTGCGTGCCCGCGGTGGCGTGTTGTATGTGCTGGCAGACACAGATACCCGCATTCAGTCAGAAGAGGGGTTGCATGTGATTCGCATGCCAGAGCATTACGGCGCTTTGTCCCCGTTGCTGCATGTGGTGCCGCTTCAATTGCTGGCCTATCACACAGCTTGCGCCCGAGGCACGGATGTCGACAAGCCTAGAAATTTGGCCAAGAGCGTGACAGTGGAATGATCCACACATGGGATACGCCAATCTGGCGTTAGCCATTGCTTTGGAGACATGGGAGGAATAGTAATGTCAACAAAAGACTACGCAAGCACACCTGACAACCTGCCAGTACCTGTCGATGACGGCGCGACGGACCATCTGGTCGGCATGCACTTGCCCTCGGTCATGTTGGATTCCACGCAAGGTGGCCAGGTGGATTTATCGTCCTTGACAGGGTATGTGGTCGTGTATTGCTATCCCATGACCGGGCAGCCGGGTGTGCCCTTGCCTCAAGGATGGGACGACATACCGGGTGCGCGTGGTTGCACCCCGCAAAACATGTGTTACCGCGACCACCACGCACAATTTCATGCGTTGGGTGTGCAGTTGTTTGGCCTGAGCGTGCAACCGACTGCTTATCAACAAGAGATGGCGCAGCGTTTGCAGTTGCCGTTTGCGGTATTGAGTGACCAGTATCTGGCGTTTGCAAACGCCTTGCGCTTGCCTGTGTTTCAAGCAGCGGGCATGCAACTTATCAAACGCTTGACCTTGATTGCATGGGACCGCAAAGTGGTGGCGGTCAAATACCCTGTCTTTCCCAGCAACAGTGACGCACCTTGGGTGCTGGATTGGCTGGGCAAACAACCCTGATACCTGATTTGGCGGTCAGCTTGCGTGTTGCGGATCACCGTCAACCGGTTCTATCGCCAGTGTTTGCAGCAGCACGGGTTTGACGACAATGTGGTAGCTGTCAGCGTCAAACCCTGCGAACCCCTCGCGCCTTTCTATCCATGCGCCTTTTTGCGAACACCAAGTGCCTTGGTAAGACCAATGGTTGATGCGGTGCTTTTGTACCCAGTCGCCACGTCGCTCAACCAAATGCACTGCACCTGGAAATGGCCATGTGTGAATTTGCATATCTGCTAGCGCCTGGAGCAAGCGATCGTCATGCGCGGTGCGTGCTTCGTGCCCGACGCAAGCTCCGGCACATTGACGGATTTGCCAGCCAAAACAACCGCGCGGGTTAACGGTTTCAAGCCCCAGCAATTGCAAACACAATCGGTGTTGTTGTGCCAAAGATTGCAATTTTTGGCGCACGGCGTGGCGCGAGGAAAACAAACCATAGAGCTGTGGTGTTTGTCCGAATGCCACGGTTTGTTCGTCGACCACCGCAGTCTGCCAACCGTCTTTCTTCTGGACCAGTTGCAGGCTGCAGAGTTTTTTCACACGCCGAAGACGTTGGTTGTACAAAGGGCTTTGCGTTTTGATCATTTGCGACTCAAGCAGCAGAGCGCCGATTTCTCCCGCTGTTTCTATGGCTTCAATCCTGCGTGTTTGCGACAGCATGCGCGCTTCATCGGGATTGCGTAAATGCGACTGCACGCGCGAGCGCATATCAATGCTTTTGCCGATATAAAGCGGCAAGTTACCGTCGCCATGAAAGACATACACCCCGGGTGCGCGGGGTAAATCGGAGACTTGCTCTCCAAGTGTCACAGCGATTCGACGGTCAACTTTCTGAACTTGACCACGCCCTTGTTGTATTGCAAGGCAATCGGTCCCGCGCCGGTGTGCGTACTGTCGTTGGTATCTACAGTGGTTTGACCGTTGAGCACTACTGTCATGCGTGTTCCTACGACAGTGATGTCGTACGTGTTCCATTGCCCGCCAGTTTTGATGTTGGGTTGAACCAGTGATTTGGAAATATTCACAATCGCACCTGTGCCATAAGACTGGTCAGGGCGTTTATCGTAAATATTGGCTTCATAAGCGGTTTTGTCAGTGATCACCACAGGGTCGGTGCACCGAAAATAGATACCGCTGTTGGCTTCCTCATCAACCCAGAATTCCGCCACCAAGCGAAAGTTTTGGAAGCTGTCGCGTGTGATCAAAAAACCATCGCCCAGCTCAGCTTGCACCAACCCGTCTTGCAGTCGCCAATTGGCGTTGCCCAGCAATTTCCAAGCGTTCAAATCCTGGCCATTGATCAGTGCAGTACCGGCGGAGGTGGTGTTGGGGACAAGGCTTTTCTGGACTGTTTGCGTCCAATCTCCTAAGGTGCTGCACCCTTGCAAGGTCAGAAAAAAAAGTGATAAACCGATGAAACGCAAGCGGGAAGTGCTGGGAAGGGTGGGCATGGTCAAGGTCCTTGAGCGGTGTGGATACAGTTCAGCGGCGAGGCTTGGCTTGGCTACCGAATGCATGGTGCATTCTGCACTGACTTTGTTCGAATGCTGAGAAAGCATGAATTGCACGGCCATTTCACTCGGGTCATGACTATAATTTGTGCACACAATGAGCTATTTGAAACATATCCGTCGCGACCTGCAGGACATGCAGGCCTATACCGTGCAAGGCGCAAGCGGCATGGTCAAGTTGGATGCGATGGAAAACCCCCACCGTTTATCCCCCCAGTTGCAAGCGCAATTGGGCGAGCGCTTGGGCGCCGTCGCTGTTAATCGTTATCCGGGCAGTCGCATTGACGATCTGAAGCGCGCAATTGCACAACACACCGGTTTGCCCCAAGGCTACGGCTTGATGTTGGGTAACGGCTCAGACGAATTGATTTCTCTTTTGTCCATGGCCTGTCAAATGCCCGGCGCAGTCGCACTTGCACCTGAGCCTGGTTTCGTCATGTACGCCATGAGTGCCAAATTGCAAGGCATGACTTATGTGCCGGTGTCATTGCGGGACGATTTCGAACTCGACGAACCCGCCATGACCGAGGCGATTGCCAAGCACCAACCGGCCATCGTGTATCTGGCCTACCCGAACAACCCGACCGCGAATTTGTGGGACGCGAATGTCATGCGTCGCCTGATCGCTCAAGTGTCGGCTTATGGCGGCTGGGTGGTGTTGGACGAAGCCTACCAACCGTTTTCTTCAGACACATGGTTGACCGAGATCAACCGCGACCGCCAAGCCAACGCGCAAGTGCTATTGATGCGCACGCTCTCCAAATTTGGTCTGGCCGGTGTGCGTATTGGCTACATGTTGGCGCGCACTGAAGTCATTGATCAACTCGACAAAATCCGCCCGCCCTACAACATCAGCGTGTTGAACGCCGAATGTGCATTGTTTGCGCTGGAGCATGCCGATGTGTTTGAGAAACAAGCGCAGGACATTTGCCATGAACGCCAGCGCTTGAGCCAGCGTTTGGCCGCTTTCAAGGGCGTGAGTGTTTACCCGAGTCAGGCCAACATGATGTTGCTGCGTTTGCCCGGCGACGATGATGCTGCTACCCGTGTGTTTGCGGCCTTGAAGTCTAAAAACATACTGGTGAAGAACGTTTCTAAAATGCATCCTGTGCTTCACCACTGCTTGCGAATCACCGTGGGCACCTCTTCTGAAAACGACCAATTTCTCTTGGCACTCAAAGAAGTGCTGGCCTGAAGCTTTAACGAAATCCACACACCCATGACACAACGCATAGCCGAAGTACACCGCGATACCAAGGAAACCCAAATTCAAGTGCGGGTCAATTTGGATGGAACCGGTCAGTCCGATCTATCCACCGGCATCGGTTTTTTTGACCACATGCTAGATCAAATCGCGCGTCACGGCTTGATCGATTTGTCCATCAAAGCCACCGGCGATTTGCATATCGACGGACACCACACCGTGGAAGACGTGGGCATCACTTTGGGGCAAGCCGTCGCACAAGCGGTGGGTGATAAAAAAGGCATTCGCCGTTATGGCCATGCGTATGTGCCGCTGGACGAAGCGCTCAGCCGCGTGGTGGTCGATTTTTCCGGCCGTCCCGGGTTGGAAATGCATGTGCCTTTCAAGAGCGGCATGATCGGTCACTTCGATTCGCAATTGGCGTTCGAGTTTTTCCAAGGCTTTGTGAACCACGCATTCGTCACCTTGCATATTGACAACCTGCGCGGCGAAAACGCCCACCACCAGGCCGAGACTGTGTTCAAAGCATTTGGCCGCGCATTGCGTGCGGCCACTGAACTCGACCCGCGATCTGCGGGCATGATTCCCTCTACCAAAGGCTCGCTCTAAGCTTTTATTTCTATGGCAAGCGTCGCGGTCATCGATTACGGCATGGGTAATTTGCGCTCGGTGGCGCAAGCCGTCATCGCAGCGGCGCACGGCAGCGGGGTGGAAGTCGTCATCACTTCCGACCCGGCCGAGGTGCGAAAAGCCGAACGCGTGGTGTTGCCCGGACAAGGCGCGATGCGCGACTGCATGCGCGAGCTTCATGACAGCGGCTTGATGCCCGAAGTGCTGCACGCGGCAGCCAACAAGCCGCTGTTTGGGGTGTGCGTGGGCATGCAAATGTTGCTCGACCACAGCGCCGAGGGTGACGCGGGCGGAACAGCTTGCTTGGGTTTGATTCCCGGCGAAGTGGTCAAGTTTGAGTTGAATGGTCAGCATCAGCCTGATGGCAGCCGTTTCAAAGTGCCGCAAATGGGCTGGAACCAAGTGCGACAGACAAGTCAGCACCCACTATGGGCGGGCGTGCCAGACAGCAGTTATTTCTATTTTGTGCACAGTTTTTATGCCAAGCCGTTAGATGTGCGCCACACCGCTGGGGAAACCGATTACGGCCAGCCCTTTACCTCGGCTGTTTCAAGGGATAATATTTTCGCAACCCAGTTTCACCCTGAAAAAAGCGCTGCTATGGGTCTGATGCTCTACCGAAACTTTTTGTCTTGGTCACCTTGAAGACTTTATTGTCATTGACTGCCACCACCACTTCTTATGTTGCTCATTCCCGCGATTGACCTGAAAGACGGTCATTGTGTACGCCTGATCCAAGGCGACATGAACCAATCCACCATCTTCAGCGAAAACCCGGCCGACATGGCTTTGCAATGGGTGAACAAGGGCGCCAGGCGTTTGCACCTCGTCGACTTGAACGGCGCATTCGCCGGCAAGCCGCAAAACTACAGCGCCATCCGCAGCATTTTGAAAGCGGTCGGCGACGACATACCGGTGCAACTCGGCGGCGGCATCCGCGACTTAGACACCATTGAAAAATACATAGACGGCGGCGTACGCTACATCATCATCGGCACGGCGGCAGTGAAAAATCCCGGCTTTTTGCAAGACGCGTGCAGCGCGTTTGGCGGCCACATCATCGTTGGCCTGGATGCGAAAGACGGCAAAGTCGCCACCGACGGCTGGAGCAAAATGACCGGCCACGAAGTGGTGGACTTGGGCAAAAAATTTGAAGACTACGGTGTCGAGTCCATCATTTACACCGACATCGGCCGTGACGGCATGCTGAGCGGCATCAACATCGAAGCCACGGTCAAACTGGCACAGGCCTTGTCCATTCCCGTTATTGCCTCCGGCGGTTTATCGAATATCCAAGACATAGAAAAGCTGTGCGCGGTCGAGGACGAAGGCATTGAAGGTGTGATTTGCGGTCGTGCCATTTACAGCGGCGACCTCGATTTTGAAAAGGCCCAAGACCGGGCCGACGAACTCAACGGCTGACATGCTGGCCAAACGCATCATTCCCTGTCTGGACGTGACCGCCGGACGGGTGGTCAAGGGCGTGAACTTTTTAGAGTTGCGCGACGCCGGTGACCCGGTGGAAATTGCGGCCCGCTACAACGCGCAGGGCGCAGACGAACTGACATTTTTAGATATCACCGCCACCAGCGACGGGCGGGATGTGATTTTGCACATCATCGAAGCCGTGGCTTCACAAGTGTTTATTCCACTCACCGTCGGCGGCGGCGTACGCACTGTGGAAGACGTGCGCCGGTTGCTGAACGCCGGTGCGGACAAAACCAGTTTCAACTCGGCGGCCATTGCCAACCCGCAAGTGATACGCGACGCCTCGGACAAATACGGTTCGCAATGCATCGTGGTGGCGATAGATGCCAAACGACGTAGCGCCGAAGAAGAACAGCGAACAGGTGCCAACGGTTTGCCCGTGGGCCCGGGCTGGGACGTGTTCAGCCACGGCGGACGCAAAAACGTCGGGCTGGACGCGGTGGCTTGGGCCACACAAATGGCCGAGTACGGTGCGGGCGAAATATTGCTGACCAGCATGGACCGCGACGGTACGAAGTCGGGCTTTGACCTGGCGCTGACCCGCGCGGTCAGCGACGCGGTGCCGGTGCCGGTGATTGCATCTGGCGGCGTGGGCACGCTGGACCATTTGGCCGACGGCATACAAACCGGCGGTGCTGACGCGGTGTTGGCGGCGAGCATTTTTCACTATGGTGAATTTACGGTGGGGCAGGCCAAGCAGCATATGGCGGGGCGCGGGATACCTGTGAGGTTGTGATGTCTGCTCAGACCTGAAGCAGTGAATCCAAAGGGCTGGCCGTGCCACCCGCTGCCACCTTGAGCACATGGGTGTAAATCATCGTTGTCGAAACGTCTGAATGACCCAGCAACTCTTGCACCGTGCGAATGTCGGTGCCCGATTGCAGCAAACGCAAGGCCGGTACAAAAACAGCAGAGTACTGAGCGCTTGGTTGTGAGTGAAGGCCGATGCCTTGCGCTCATGGGCCAGCATGGATAAAACGCTTCTACATCGGCCACACCCATCTCGCGGGGGGTGACGCATACCACCGTACTGCATCGCACTCCAGCGGATGAAAAAACAAATCCAATAAAGGTAATCCTTCTCGGTTTTTGAGGCTATAGTGCTTATACCGAACCTGCTCGCGCACCTGATCGAGCAAGCGGGTGGACTGCAAGGAAGGAGTACCGAGTTTCATGGCCAATTTATATCTGTATGAAATTACAGTAGATGGATCTGCATGCCAAGGCGCAAGCGGCTTGGAGCCATTTCATTCAAAAGATGTATCGACCCTGCCCGGATGTATCCACCGGGTTTTGCGGTCTACATTGCGTTATGCCTAAGGACCACCAATGCTGAAGTCGCACATGGATGCTGTGGAGACGTCCCTAATCCATATCTCCAACATACCCGCCAACGCCGGGCATACGCTGCATCGTGGCACTCCAAGAGAAGCCTTCATAAAGGAATTTCTTGAGGGACACCTAAGCGCAAACGTCGCAATCGGTACTGGCGAAATTATTGACGCCAGTTCACAACCTCGCGCGCCTCGCAACCAGTTCGATATCGTCATTTATAAGAACAACTACCCGAAGCTCGACTTCGGAGGTGGTATCAACGGATTCATGATCGAATCAGTCGTCGCAACTATTGAAGTCAAATCGGTCCTTGATCAAGCGGCTATCGACCAATCCGTGAGGGCAGCACACGCAGCTAAGAGCCTTACCCCGAACATCAACACCAGCTTTAGTACGGGCTGGATACCTCCACGTGTTTTGAATTTCGTTGTGGCCTACATGGGGCCGGCCCAAATGAGTACCGTGCACTCATGGATCGTTAATTCACACACAACTCAGAACATACCGCTACCCACATGGAATTCAGATAATCGTGTATCAGTGCCTGGAACGGCGTTGGATGGTGTGTTTCTGTTGCAAAAGGGTTTCGTTAAGCTGGACAACTCGCCTATGACGCTAAATACGCATCAACCTCCAGTAGCGGGCACGCATGTCATTTGCGATTCAAGTTCCGGAAACTTGCTAATGTTGTTCTTGGCGCTACAGGAAGCGTGCGACAACGTGCAGGGCGCATGGCTCAATGCCATACCGTACCTTCAGTCAGTTCGGTTTCAAAATGTACGCATTGCGTAGGCAAGGCATAACCCGGCAGTCCACGCGGACGCTGCGCGATAAAGTCGCGCAGCGCCGGTTACCTTCACGTTAGCCATCCCATGACCACCATCCACTCACATGCCTGTCATCAAACAACTGCTAAAAGAGTTCTGGCTCCCAGTGCTAGTCGCCATTGCTTGGACTATTTATAACGTCAATTCAGCACCCAAAGTGCAAACCACTTTGAAAGATGCCATAAACATTTTCGGCCCAACTTTCTTCTTTGCAAGCTGGCTAATAGCACAATGGTATCGAGTAAAGAAACAACAGAAGGTCGAGCAGGGACTAGTTGGCATCGAATCCAAGATCCAAAAGAATCTGGATGATCTGGATAAAAAGACTCAGGACTTAGTTTCGTACATAACGGGAGGCGCCAGCGCCTGCTATTTGGTCATGTCGCAAATCAGCACCGACCGAATCGGCAGCCTAGTGTTGGTGCATGTAGGAGATCACCCGCTTTATGAAATCAATGCGCGAATTGTCGATTTGGAAATATTTGACCAAACCAAAGACAATATGACTCCTGAAAGCCTAAGGGCCTCAGAAACCGTAATCAGCTTTGGGAACTTGACCGTGGGCCATGCACTAATGACCTCTCATCAATTTAATCTTGGAACAACGTCACCCCGGCGATTCAACATTTTCTTCTCAGCTAGAAATGGCAGTTTTACTCAACTCCTGAGATTCGCCAGGGTGGACGGAAAGTGGATCCATGCAATTAAGGTCATGAGGGACGAGACCGTACTTTACGAATCCGTGCAGCCAGAGTACCCGAAGGGCGCGGGCGGTCAGGTTGCGTGGGATGCCTAACCCCTCGCTCAAGCTGAGCACCAACGGCGTGTCACGCTGTTCGCCTGGCTCAGGGCCTTCGGCCCATTTTGCGCCAGCCGCCCATCGCGCCACACCGTTGGCGCCCGCTTAGCTCTAACGTTATGCCTTCAATCTCGGTACATGAGCAGCCAATGCCACAACGAATCTACTTTGACGAATCTGGGTTTACAGGGAATAACCTCCTTAACCCTGATCAAAAGTTTTTTGCCTACGCATCCGTAGCAACAGACGACCAAGAGGCCAAAGATTTCGTCCTCGGGATCATTAAGAAGTACGGCATTCAAAACGGGGAATTGAAGGGCAGCAAACTCGTCAAATTCAACAAAGGCAGGAAGGCGATTGACGATATATTCGAGCATTACGAAGGGCGACTTAAAGTTTCAATTTCTGACAAGAAGTTCGCCCTAGCGTGCAAGTTCTTTGAGTACATCTTTGAGCCATGCTTTTCAGACATCAACTCGCTGTTCTATGGAGTGGGATTTCACCGATTTATCGCAAATATTCTGTATGTGGAGTTCATGGCTAGAGGGGCGGGAGCAGAAGAAATATTCGGTGAGTTCGAGGCATTAATGGGCACAAAGGACGAGGCGAATCTTCAAGGCATATTTTCGTCGTCGATGCATCCTGAAAACTCGCCGATCATTACTCAAATCCGAGAATTCGCACAATGCCGGGCTGGAGATATTCGGGAGGAACTATCTTCGCTGAACGATTCGGGCGTGGGAAAGTGGATTCTCGACCTTACGAATTCTGCGCTCTTCACATTGCTTGCGCATTGGGGTACTGAGTTTGCTGAAGTTACGGCAGTTTGCGATCCATCAAAACCGCTACAACATGAGCAAACAATGTTCGATGCGATGATTGGACGAAAGGATCAACTATTCAGTAAAGGCTACGGAGAAAAGCATCCGATTACGTTCAATCTCTCAGGACCAATCGAATTCCTGGACTCCAAAACCACTCACGGCATTCAAATTGCAGATGCGGTGGCTGCTGCTGCGGTGTACGTTTTTTCTGGAGCGGATGATGATCATGCGAAGCGATGGAGGTCAATTTTGCCAAGCATCGGACATTACGGAAGCATCATTCCCGATCGAGATGAACTCAATCTTAAAGATAGAAGGGCGCAGCGAAATGCGGTTCTTCTTTTGGAACTACACTCACGCGCCAAAAAAGGAGTGAGCCTAATCGATGGCATGGGTGAGTATGTGCAGTTGATTACTCAAAGGCTCGCAACTGATCCCATATGGCATAACCCGGCAGTCCACACGGACCTTGCGCATAAAGCCGCGCAAGGCCGGTGACTTCTACGTTAAAAGACTCGTAATGCGTATCCGTCCAGCCATCCCATCTTGAATGATGCGTTTTAAATGAGCAAGATGGTGTGCACTTAACTATCGTGGACACTTATCTCTTATTTAATGCATTTGACTACGTCAAGATGGGATGGCGGGACGGATACGCCGCAAGTGCAAAATTCACCGATGCAGCTGCTAGGAAATCCCGCGCTATTTGCTTGGCAGTATTTCATGGCGGCACAGGCCTCGCCATTTGACAGTCAAGATACTCACCATGCCAAATCAACCATCCCCTATTTCAGTTATCGCACTAGACGCTCCCAAGCGAATCAAACCTTCCAACTATCCTTCACCCTTTGCATCCCAAATGGAAGGTCGCGAGAAACGCCCGCTTGTCGCCCGGTATGTGTGCTGGCTTCAAGGCGGGTAGTGGCAACGGTCATCGGTTGGTTAACGAAACATTGGAAGTTGTCGTCTATTTGGAAGTGGGTGATCGGAGTCCTGAAGACAAGGCTTATTACCCTGACGATGACATCAAGGCCGTCATGATGGATGGCAAGTGGTCCTTTCAGCACAAGGACGGCAGGCCGTATTGATAATCGTGCCTTGATACAGGTACCGATAAATAGTACCATTTCGGCATGAAGCGAAAACACCAACGCACCCTCGCTCTGATTTTTGCAAGGCCAACAAGCGCTAACGTTCAGTGGCGCGACATTGAAGCCATGTTTCAGGAACTGGGTGCAGAGGTCAGCGAGCGAGAAGGCAGTCGCGTGGCGGTGGTGATGTATGGCGAGGTCAGGGTTTTTCACAGACCCCATCCATCCCCCAACACCGTCAAAAGTGCTGTTGCAAGCATTCGCAAATGGCTAGAACAACACGGAGTAGAACCATGAACACAATGACTGTTGACGGCTTTAACGCCAAGATTGAATATGACGAAGAGCTTGATCTCTTTCGCGGAGAAATCTTGGGGCTCAATGGCGGGGCTGACTTCTATGGAAAGAATCCCAAGGAGTTACGCACAGAGTTCAAAAAATCTTTGCAAGTTTTCTTGGATGTATGTAAAGAAAAAGGCATTCAGCCAAAAAGGAATTTTTCAGGCAAATTCAATCTCCGCATTTCACCAGAGCTGCATGAACAACTGGTATTGGCGGCTCAAGCGGAAGGTAAAAGCATCAACATGGTGGCGCAAGAAGCATTGCAACTTCGTATGGCTTCTTAAATCCGCATGGCGGAGCGGCTGAGCAAGATTTAAATCCCCGCTGCTTCTTGCATCCAAGCAGGTATATCCCGCTGACCATGCAACACCCGCCAAACATCAATATGGTCTGGGCGCTCAACGTAAAAAACCAAATGTGGAAATCAACATCCTGATTGGCAAACTGACGCGGGACGATGGGTTTGGAATTCACGCCTTGTTGCGAGCCTTGCTTGCATTGACCGCAGTGTCGCGCAAACTGTCAAAGTAGGCAGGCGTCACAGCTTGAGTAGGTTCTGAACCGGCACCTTCCAAGAGCAAGCTATGCAACTGCAGTCGATCCAGTTCCTTGCGAATCAGTTCACGCACATACTCACTGCTGGTGCCATAGCCTCGCTGGCTTACCTGCTCGTCTACAAATGCCTTGAGTGTGTCGGGTAAAGAAATATTCATCATGCTCATGCGGTCAGTTTAGAGTCCTTGGCAAAATTTGGCAATAACTCGGATCCCAAAACATTGAGAGTTTGAACATCGTTTTAAAAGTCTTTCTCAACGCTTTTTCTGAATCCTTATCTCTGACGTGTGATGCCCTTAACATCTCCCCCTATGAATTGGCTTGATCACATCAAATGGGACGCGCAAGGCCTGGTGCCCGTCATCGCGCAAGAGCAGGGCAGCAAAGACGTGCTGATGTTCGCTTGGATGAACCGCGAGGCGCTGCAACTCACCGCCGAGCAAGGGCGCGCCGTCTATTTCAGCCGTTCGCGCAACAAGCTTTGGTTCAAGGGCGAGGAGTCCGGCCATGTGCAATTGGTGCACGACATTCGCCTCGATTGCGACAACGACGTGGTTTTGCTCAGCGTCACGCAAACTGGCCACGACCCGAGCATTGCCTGTCACACCGGGCGTCACAGTTGTTTTTACCAGCGCTGGCAGACCGGCCCGGACGGCGGTCAGTGGCTGAGCACCGAGCCTGTATTGCAAGACCCCGCCCTTATTTATAAGAAGACACCATGAGTACAACCGATAGTTTGATGCGCCTGGCCGCGGTGATTGAAAGCCGCAAATCGGCCAACGGCGGTAATCCGGATTCCAGCTATGTGGCACGCTTGCTGCACAAAGGCCCGGACGCGTTTTTAAAGAAAATCGGCGAAGAGGCCACCGAAACCGTGATGGCCGCCAAAGACTTGAGCCACGGCAGCGACCCGCAGCATTTGGTGAATGAAATGGCCGATTTGTGGTTCCACTGTATGGTGGCGCTGGCGCATTACAACCTGAGCCCGCAGGATGTGATCGATGAGTTGTCGCGCCGAGAAGGCCTTGGCGGCCTGGAAGAAAAAGCCTTGCGCAAAGCCTTGCAGCGTGAATCAGGAGAAGATTGAATGAGCGACACGCACGACCCGAACTGCATTTTTTGCAAAATCATCCAGGGCAAGATTCCTTCGCGAAAGGTTTATGAAGATGACGACATGTTCGCGTTTCATGACATCAACCCTTGGGCGCCAGTGCATTTTCTGGTGATCCCGAAACTGCATATCCCTTCGATGGCGCAGGTTACCGAAGCACACGCGGCCTTGCTCGGGCGCATGCTTGTCAAGGTGCCGCAACTGGCATTACAAGAGGGGGTCAACCCCTATCCCGAGGGTGGTTTTAGGCTGCTGACCAACACCGGCGCAGAGGGTGGACAAGAGGTTCACCACCTGCATTGGCATGTCATGGGCGGCCCCCGCCCATGGTTGCGTGGCTAAGACTAGAATTCCTACAGTTCATTGAGGAGCATTCCATGGGGTCATTTTCCGTTTGGCATTGGTTAATTGTTTTATTGATCGTGGTCTTGGTGTTTGGCACCAAGAAATTAAAAGGACTCGGCGGCGATTTGGGCGGTGCTGTCAAGGGTTTCAAAGACGGTATGAAGGACGGCTCGGCCACACCTGAAGAAAATCCTGCTGCACCTGCACAACAAGTCACTGGCGCGAGCCCTGCAAATGCAGAAAAGTCCACCATTGATGTCGAAGCCAAAAGCAAGTCTTAATAATGTTTGATTTAGACGTCTCCAAGTTGGCGGTCATTGGCGCAGTCGCGCTGGTGGTTATCGGCCCGGAGAAAATGCCGCGTGTGGCTCGCACGATAGGTACCTTTTTTGGCAAAGCGCAGCGCTATATTTCTGACGTGAAGGCTGAGGTCAACCGGACCATGGAAATGGAAGACCTGAAGAAAATGAAGGAAACCATGGACTCGGCCATGACCGATGTGCAGTCAAGTGTGCTGAATGCCACCACGCAGCTGAACCAAGGCATCGCTGACCTTGGTCAGGAAGCCACTTCTTCTGACAATAACAATTCCTTTCTTCCCTATTGGCAGCCGCAGCAACCCGAATACAAGCACCCCGGTAAAAACTGGCGGCTCAAGCGTTCTGCCATGCCGCATTGGTACAAAGCCCGTCAGGGAGTGCGTACCAAGGCCTTGTCTGGGGCTGCGCGTGTCGCGCGTTTTCGTCCTGCCGGTTTAGGTTAGATCAAAGTTTGATGCTGAATGTCTGATACAGGTTCCCAAGAAAAAGACCCGCTCACCGGCACTGAACAGCCGTTTGTGCAACACCTTAAAGAGCTGCGTGATCGTTTGGTCAAATCGTTCATCGCTGTGGCGGTGATGTGTGCAGTTCTCAGCGTGTACCCCGGCCCCGGTCAGCTATACGATTTATTGGCCGAACCCTTGGTGGCGCAATTGCCCCAGGGTGCCACGCTGATTGCCACCTCGGTCATTTCCCCGTTTTTAGTTCCGCTCAAGATCATGCTGATGGCAGCTTTTTTGCTGGCGCTGCCGGTGGTGCTTTACCAGGCCTGGGCATTTGTAGCCCCCGGCTTGTATGCCCACGAAAAACGGTTGGTGTTTCCGTTGGTCATGTCCAGCACCATTTTGTTTTTTATCGGCGTGGCATTTTGTTATTTCTTTGTCTTTGGACAGGTCTTTAAGTTCATCCAAAGTTTCGCCCCGAAAAGCATCACGGCAGCCCCTGATATTGAGGCCTACCTGAGCTTTGTCATGACCATGTTCATTGCCTTTGGTTTGGCGTTTGAAGTCCCGATTGTGGTGATCGTGCTTGCCCGCATGGGCCTGGTCAGCATAGAAAAACTCAAAGCGTTTCGCTCTTATTTCATTGTCTTGGCTTTCGTCATTGCAGCCATCGTGACGCCACCTGATGTGGTCTCCCAATTGGCCTTGGCCATTCCCATGGTCATTCTTTATGAAGTGGGTATTTGGGCGGCGCAAATATTCATGAAGCACACCAAGGCGCCGGAGGATGAAGTGACCGGCGAGAAACCCTGACCATGCGTCGCCTGTGGCTGCTGTTTGCGCAAACGGTCACCGTGCTGTTGGCGCTGTGGTTTGTTCTGATGACGCTCAAGCCGGAATGGTTGCAACGCCCTGGCTTTTTGGGCCCAGATGTGCAGGTACTGCAAGCCCCATCGCCCAACTTAACGGCCTCTAGCGCTGGCAGTTTAAGTGTGGCTGCCAAACGTGCATCGCCTTCGGTGGTCAGCATCAACACGGCTTCTCGAAAATCCAACCAAGCAGACCGCATGCGTGACCCTTGGTTCCGTTATTTTTTCGGTGATCAGGATGAAGACCCATCCAATGTTGGGCTGGGCAGCGGAGTGATCGTCAGCGCGGACGGTTACATACTGACCAACAACCACGTGGTGGAGACTGCCGATGAAATCACCGTGGTTTTGAACGACGGCCGGCGTACACAAGCGCGTTTGGTGGGCACCGACCCGGACACCGATTTGGCGGTGCTCAAAATCAAGCTCGACAACTTGCCTGTGATGGTCATGAGCAGCTCAGAGCAGTTGCAAGTGGGTGACATTGTGCTGGCCATTGGCAATCCCTTTGGCGTGGGTCAAACAGTGACCAGTGGCATCGTGTCTGCGCTTGGGCGTAGCCAATTGGGCATCAATACGTTTGAGAATTTCATTCAAACCGACGCTGCCATCAATCCAGGCAATTCTGGAGGTGCGCTGGTAGATGTTCAAGGCAATTTACTTGGTATCAACACAGCGATTTATTCGCGCTCCGGTGGCAGTTTGGGCATAGGCTTTGCTATACCTGTGAGCACCGCCCGCCAAGTGTTAGAGGGCATCGTCAAGGACGGGCAAGTGGTGCGCGGATGGATTGGCGTCGAACCCACTGAGCTGACCCCCGACTTGGCCAAGACGTTCAATGTGCAACGTAACAACGGCGTCATCATCACGGGCGTGTTGCAATCCGGCCCGGCGGCTCGCGCCGGTGTGGTGCCAGGCGATGTGTTGCTAGCCGTAGAAGGTCAGTCCATACAAACCGTGGCGGAGTTGCTCGCCAAGGTGTCTGCCCTGAAGCCGGGACGTCCGGCACGGCTCAAGTTTTTGCGAAATAACCAAGAATTAGAGTTCGCGGTTACCCCGGCACAACGCCCTCGGGTCAAATCGGTACCGCGTTGACATGGCCCATCGCAACGACATACTGGCTTATTGCAATCAATTGTTGCAACCGCAGTTGTTCAAAGACTATTGCCCGAACGGTCTGCAAGTCGAAGGGCGCTCGGAAATAAAAAAAATCATTTCTGGCGTGACTGCCAGTCGCGCTTTGATTGAAGCTGCCATTGCGAAAAATGCAGATACTTTGCTCGTTCACCATGGACTGTTTTGGCGCGGTCACGACGGTAGCGTGACGGGATGGCTCAAACAGCGGTTGGCTTTGCTGCTGGCGCATGACATCAATTTGCTGGCCTACCACTTGCCACTGGACGCCCATGCGCAGTGGGGAAATAACGCGCAATTAGCCGCGCTCATGGGTTGGCAGGCAACAGACAGGTTTGGAGAACAAGCGCTCGGAATGGTCGGTCATGCCGTGCAAGGCGATCTAAATGCACTGACCCTCACCCACGAATTGGCCGCCAAATTGGGCACCACACCAGTTGCTGTGGTGCCTGATCCCAAGCGAGCCATCAAGCGAATTGCGTGGTGTACAGGGGGCGCCCAATCGTGGTTTGAAAGCGCCATTGCAGCGGGCGCTGATGCGTATGTCACTGGCGAAATTTCTGAGCCCCAAGCGCATCTGGCCCACGAAACCGGCGTTGCATTTTTTGCGTGTGGGCACCACGCCACCGAGCGCTATGGTGCGCCTGCACTGGCCGCGCATGTCAGTGAGCATTTCGGCATTGCGCACGAATTCATCGACATACACAACCCGGCCTGAACCCAGACACGCCATGGCTTTGCCAAACCACCATTTGCCGATTGCGCTGACCATGGGTGACCCGGCAGGCATCGGGCCCGAAATCATTCTCAAGGCATTTGCCAACCATGCAGCGCAGATGCAGGGCTGTTGCGTAGTGGGCAATCTGGCGCTCATGCATCAGCACAGACAAGCATTGGCCGAGCATTTGCCTGCGCATATTCAATGTGTGGAAGTTTTTGCGCTCAATGACGCCTTGGGCCTGCAAGCCGGTCAGATCCCTGTGTGCAATGTCACGCCCGACGCCCCGATCTCCATCGGTGAAGTGAGCGCTGCCGCTGGAAGAATGGCAGCGGATGCGGTGCGCTTTGCGGCAAATGAGGCCTTAGCGGGCCGGGCGAGGGCCATGGTGACTGCTCCTCTGCACAAAAAAGCTTTGTCGCTGGCAGCGATCGATTTTCCAGGTCATACCGAAATGCTGCAGGCGCTTGCCGCCGCCCATTTTGGGGTGTCAGTGGCCGACATGCCGGTGCGCATGATGCTCAGTCGGCCTGGTTTGCGGGTGGTGCTGTTGAGCATCCATGTGTCGTTGCGCCAAGCCATTGAAGCGGTCACTGCGGCCAATGTGTTGAAAACCTTGCAAGTCACAGACCACAGTTGGCTGCAGTTGTATGGTTATCGGCCAACTATTTGGGTGGCTGGCTTGAACCCGCATGCCGGTGAAGAAGGCTTGTTCGGACAAGAGGAAATTCTTGAAATTTCTCCAGCCGTGGCCGCCGCCAAAGCGCAAGGTATGGATGTCAGCGGTCCGTTCCCGCCCGATACCGTGTTCATGCAAGCCCTGCAAATTGGTGCCAAGACATCGCCTGATCTGGTACTTGCCATGTACCACGACCAGGGGCTGATTCCGGTGAAGTTGCAAGGTTTGGCACACGGGGTCAATCAAACCTTGGGTTTGCCATTTATCCGAACCAGTCCGGACCATGGCACGGCGTTTGACATTGCGGGCAAAGGCTTGGCAGACCCAGCCAGTTTGCTTGCAGCCGTGGCCGCAGCGAATGCCCATTGATATGAACGGCTAATTACCGCTCTTGTGAATACTAAATTCGTCATTCGAGGCGGGCCCAAGGGAGTGTGACAAAACCCTTTCTGACCAGACCTCTGGTTTTCACCTAAGCCGCTCGGTTAGAATTGAGGGTTTTCGATGAACACAATGAATTTCAGAGGTCTTACATGAGTGACACCACTATAGACACCGGCAAACGCACTTGGCTTATCGCCACTGGTTGCGCAGGTGTTGCCGGAGGAGCGGCAGTCGCCGTTCCTTTCATCAGTACCTTCAGCCCATCCGAGCGCGCCAAAGCCGCTGGAGCCGCGGTTGAGGTGGATATTTCCGCCATCAAACCCGGAGAAAAACTCACCGTGGAATGGCGAGGCAAGCCAGTGTGGATCGTCCGACGCACACCTGAGCAACTCGACGCCTTGAAAAAAGTCGAAACCCAATTGGCAGACCCGGAGTCCAAGCGCAACCCGGATGAATTGACACCTGCTTACGCTCGCAACCAAATGCGGTCGATCAAGCCGGAATTTTTCGTGGGTGTGGGCATTTGCTCCCATTTGGGTTGTTCACCCAGCGATAAATTCGAAATGGGCCCTCAGCCATCTTTACCTGACGACTGGCAAGGCGGATTTTTTTGCCCGTGCCATGGTTCCACGTTTGACATGGCCGGCCGTGTTTACAAAAACAAACCGGCTCCAGATAACCTCGAAGTTCCTCCCCACATGTATCTTTCAGACAGTCGTTTGCTGATCGGCGAAGACAAAAAGGCTTAAAGGCGAACACCATGGCTGAATTCAAAGAAATTTCCCCCAACGCCCCATTGGCGGAAAAAGCGCTGAACTGGGTGGACAACCGATTTCCGTTGTCCAAGCTTTACAAAGAGCATTTGAGCGAGTATTACGCGCCTAAAAACTTCAATTTCTTGTATTTCTTTGGCGTGCTGTCCATGCTGGTATTGGTGATACAAATCGTTACCGGTATCTTTCTGGTGATGCATTACAAACCAGACGCAGCCACGGCTTTCGCTTCGGTTGAATACATCATGCGCGACGTGCCATGGGGTTGGTTAATCCGCTATATGCATTCCACTGGCGCTTCCGCTTTTTTCGTTGTGGTTTACATGCACATGTTCCGTGGCTTGATTTACGGTTCATACCGCAAACCGCGCGAACTCGTTTGGTTGTTTGGCTGTGCTATTTTTCTGGCCTTGATGGGCGAAGCTTTCATGGGCTATTTGTTGCCATGGGGCCAAATGTCTTACTGGGGCGCGCAAGTGATCGTTAACCTGTTCTCTGCGATTCCATTCATCGGACCAGACTTGGCTTTGCTGATTCGCGGCGACTATGTGGTCGGCGACGCCACCTTAAACCGCTTTTTCGCTTTTCACGTGATTGCCGTGCCTCTGGTGTTGCTTGGCTTGGTTGTCGCGCACATCATTGCTTTGCATGAAGTGGGCTCAAACAATCCCGATGGCATTGAAATCAAAGCCACCAAGGATGCCAGCGGCAAACCTTTGGATGGCATTCCATTTCACCCTTATTACACCGTGCACGACATCATGGGTGTGACAGGGTTCTTGTTGGTGTTTTCGGCCATTATCTTTTTTGCCCCAGAGTTCGGCGGTTACTTCTTGGAGTACAACAACTTCATTCCTGCAGACCCACTGAAAACGCCACTGCATATCGCTCCGGTCTGGTATTTCACGCCTTACTATTCCATGTTGCGGGCCATCACCAGCGAGATGATGTATGCGCTGATTGTGTGTGTGATTGCCGCTGCATATCTGGGTGCAACCCGTGCAGCCATCAGTAATACTCTCAAAATCATGGTTGTTGCTGGCGCACTGGTCATCGTCGGTTTGATGCTTGCGATCGACGCCAAATTTTGGGGCGTGATGGTCATGGGCGGCGCGGTGATTATTCTTTTCTTCTTGCCATGGCTGGACCATTGTGAGGTCAAATCCATACGCTTTAAACCTACATGGCACTCCTACCTCTATGCGGTATTTGTCATCAACTTTATCGTGCTTGGGTATTTAGGCATTAAACCGCCTTCCCTGATCAATGAGCGAATTTCCCAAGTCGGCACATTGTTTTATTTCGGCTTTTTCTTGCTGATGCCCTGGTGGAGTCGCTTGGGTGAAACCAAGCCATTGCCTGAGCGCGTCAACTTTGTCGCACATTGAGAAACGGCTGGAGCAAACAACCATGAAAAAAATCATTCTCAGCCTGCTGATCAGCGTGTTCACCAGTTGGTCTGCTTTTGCCGCCACAGACACTATTCCTTGGGATAAAGCGCCCAACAAAATCAATGATCTGGGGGCTTTGCAAAACGGCGCCAAATTGTTTGTCAACTATTGTTTGAACTGCCATGCCGCGGCTTACATGCGCTTTAACCGCTTGACCGACATCGGTTTGACGGAGCAGCAAATCAAAGACAACTTGCTGTTCACCACCGACAAGGTGGGTGAGACCATGAAAATCACCATGGATCCGAAGCAAGCCAAGGATTGGTTCGGTGGCAACCCGCCTGATTTGACGGTGATCGCCCGTTCACGCTCAGGCCATGGTGGCACTGGCGCCGATTACCTCTACACCTATTTGCGCAGTTATTACAGAGACTCGAGCAAGGCCACTGGCTGGAACAACCTTGCCTTCCCCAATGTCGGCATGCCGCATGTGCTGTGGGAATTGCAAGGCGAGCGAAAACCTCTTTACGACTCGGTCGAATCTCACGGTCATAAAACACAGGTGTTCAAAGGCTGGCAACAGGTATCTGCTGGCAAACTCAGTCCCACAGAGTACGATGCAGCGGTTGGCGATTTGGTCAGCTATATGCAGTGGATGTCTGATCCCACACAAAGCTTGCGCGTCAAAGTTGGTGTATGGGTGATGATATTCCTGCTGATATTCATGTTCATTGCTTGGCGTTTAAATGCCGCTTTTTGGAAAGACATTCGCTAATCGCGAAACACCTCAACCCGCTTTAGCGGGTTTTTACAACGGGCCTGCCCTGGCCCGTTACACTTTTTATTTTCAGGAGCCACGCGCATGATGGTCTTGTACTCTGGGACAGTTTGTCCTTTTTCCCACCGCTGCCGTTTCGTGCTGTTTGAAAAAGGAATGGATTTTGAGATCCGTGATGTAGACCTTTACAACAAGCCTGAGGACATCAACGTGATGAATCCTTATGGTCAGGTGCCTATTTTGGTCGAGCGCGATTTGATTTTGTATGAGTCAAACATCATCAACGAATACATTGACGAGCGTTTTCCGCATCCACAACTCATGCCAGGCGATCCCGTGGACCGTGCGCGAGTGCGTTTGTTCTTGTTGAATTTCGAAAAAGAACTGTTTGTCCATGTCAGTTCACTCGAGTCACGGGTTCAGAAGTCCAACGAAAAAGTGCTTGAAAAAGCGCGTTCACACATCCGCGATCGATTGACCCAACTTGCCCCTGTGTTTTTGAAAAATAAATTCATGCTGGGAGACAACTTCTCCATGCTTGATGTGGCCATCGCGCCCTTGCTGTGGCGCCTTGACCACTACGGCATCGAATTGTCAAAAAACGCAGCCCCTTTGCTGAAGTATGCGGAACGTATTTTTTCGAGACCGGCTTATATTGAAGCATTGACGCCGTCTGAAAAGGTCATGCGCAAGTAACCCCCCTATGGTGTCTGACTCTTCGTCAATTTCCACTCGCCCTTACCTGGTTCGGGCCTTGCACGAGTGGTGCACGGACAATGGTTTCACGGCCTATGTGACTGTTTCTGTCGACGACAGTGTTCAAGCGCCGCGTGAGTACGTGAACAATGGTGAAATTGTTTTGAACGTCAGTTTTGATGCGACCAGCGGTTTGCAGCTGAGCAACGAATTTATTCAATTCAAAGCCCGATTTGGTGGCGTGGCCAGAGAAATTGTGGTTCCTATGGGCAGGGTCATGGCTATTTATGCGCGTGAAAACGGACAAGGCATGGCTTTTCCTGCGCCTGTCGCTGCACAAGCTGCACCTGCCACGCCCAATCCCTCTGACACAGCAAACCAAACGCCTAATGTTCCCAGCGGCGCCACAAGCAGTCGTCCACAACTTAAGCGGATCAAGTAAATACGTCTGCGCTTGGGTAGAATAAGCATTTCGCCGATTTAGCTCAGTTGGTAGAGCAACCGCCTTGTAAGCGGTAGGTCATCAGTTCGAATCCGATAATCGGCACCATTTAAAAAGCCAGCACCTTCCGAAGAGGTCTGGCTTTTTTCTTTGTGCGTCAGATGTAGTACGGCGTTTATTTTGGGGACATCCCCTGGCTGCTAGTGCAACAGAGCGCCCAAAAAGCCAAGCGAATCAGGGTCAAAGCACCGCGTCCCGCATCAAGCATGGCAAATTGAAATAATCCAGCAAATGACTGTGAGGTTTCAAATGGCTGCCATGGTTTTTTCTCGGTATGTGTTTCAAATGATGGTTTTGACAATCTGTGCGCTGAGTGCATGCCAGCACGCACGTGCCCAAGATTTGCTCAAATCCACGGATGGCATGCTTGAAGCGCAGACAGTGTCGCGCATGTGGAACTTCATCAAAAGCAAAACACAGGCCCCTGCGGACTTGGCCATTCCACCTATCGTGATGGATGAATCGCTGCCCAAAAATGTGCGTTTGATGTTTGAGTACCCCAGCCAGTATGCGCCGAAAACTGAGATGCGTATCCGCTTGAACCCTCAAAGCATGGTGGCTTGGAACAACGGTATGTGGCACTGGGCACTGGGGCATGAAATGACGCACTATGCGTTTTTATTGCGCGAAAACGGCTGGCAAGAAAACCCCTGGTACGAAAACCGGTTGAAGCACCACTGTGACCATGAATTCATGACCATCACGCAAAACATCGCCGAGCTGTTGTGGGAGATTTACGAGTCCAGCGAGGACCGCTTGCACATGTACATTGAGGCCAATAAAAGCTGCAGGTTCCAACCCAACCAGTAACCCATCAGCGTGACATCACTTTGATGCGTATGTTCTGCACAGGGTGCCCCTTGCTGCGCAAATGGGCGCCGATATCTGGCAGGAACTGGCGCAATTTAGCGGCTGCGGAGTTGTGGGTCGTTAGCAAGCACCAACTGGTTTCATCGATGGGGCCGGCTTTGACCTGAGCGAATAAATCAGGTGGCAATAAAGTTTTCAATGCATTCAAATAAGCTGTCGATGTTTGGTGCATAGACAGCATCCCAGACAAGGTGTCAGATTGGGCAATGGCATCGATCACACTGGTGCGTTGGCCTGGGGCAGGGGTAGGTCTGGACATGGGGAATTATGGACCTGCACACAGGTAAAATGATTGACTTCAAAAAAGGAACCAGCGTCCATGGCCCGCCATCCGGCAAGCCATGGCCGATTTGCTTGTATGGCCTTCAATCCACTGACCTATATTTTTGGCAGCCGCAACGACCGGCTGCTTAAAACCTATCGCAAAACACTCGAGCGCATCAACGCCTTGGAAGTCCCCTTAGAGTCGTTGAGCGATGAACAATTAAAAGCCAAAACCACTGAATTCAAACTACGGCATCAAAAAGGCGAGACCCTCGACAACTTGCTTCCTGAAGCATTTGCGGTGGTGCGCGAAGGTTCGAAGCGAATCATGAAGATGCGTCACTTTGATGTGCAAATGTTAGGCGGTATTGCTTTGCACCAGGGAAAAATCGCAGAAATGCGAACCGGTGAGGGTAAAACACTCACAGCCACGCTGGCGGTCTATCTCAATGCTTTGGCTGGTTTGGGTGTGCATGTGGTCACGGTGAACGACTACTTGGCCAATCGCGATGCGCTGTGGATGGGGCGCTTGTACAACTTCCTCGGTCTGAGTGTGGGCATCAACTTGGCGCAACTGACCCGCGAGGAGAAGCAAAGCGCCTACCGCAGTGACATCACTTACGGCACCAATAACGAATACGGATTTGATTATTTGCGTGACAACATGGTGTACGAGTCCGCTGACCGTGTGCAGCGAAAACTCAACTACGCCATCGTCGATGAAGTGGACTCGATTCTGATTGATGAGGCTCGCACGCCCTTGATCATCAGTGGGCAAGCAGAAGACCATACCGAAACCTACCTGGCCATGAACAAGGTGGTGCCGCATCTGACACGGCAAGAAGGTGAAATGGATTTGCGAACCGGCGAAGGCGTGATCACCCCTGGCGATTTCACCTTGGACGAAAAATCCCATCAGGTCTACTTGACCGAAGCGGGGCACGAAAAAGCAGAAAAAATCCTCTCTGAGATGGGTTTGCTGCCTGCGGGATCTTCTTTGTATGACCCTTCACACATTGGTTTGGTGCACCATTTGTATGCGGCTTTGCGTGCCCAGCACCTCTATCACCTAGACCAGCACTATGTGAACCAAGGCGGAGAAATCATCATTGTGGATGAATTCACCGGACGCTTGATGTCAGGCCGTCGCTGGAGCGATGGTTTGCACCAAGCGGTTGAAGCCAAAGAAGGTGTGCCGATTCAGGCTGAAAACCAGACCATGGCGTCCATCACGTTTCAAAACTATTTCCGCCTCTACGATAAGTTGAGCGGTATGACCGGAACGGCTGATACCGAGGCCTATGAATTCCAAGAAATTTATGGTTTAGAAACGGTCATCATCCCTCCCAACAAACCCAGTCGGCGCGAGGACCAACTCGACCGCGTCTACAAAACCACCGACGAAAAATACCAAGCAGCGATTGACGACATCAAAGAATGCCATGGCCGAGGCCAACCGGTGTTGGTGGGAACCACTTCTATCGAGTTGTCAGAGCTGCTCGCCGGCATGTTGCAGGCTGCCGGCCTCAAACACCAAGTGCTCAATGCCAAGCAGCATGCCAGTGAAGCCGACATCGTGGCGCAAGCTGGTGCACCTGCCGCCATCACCATCGCCACCAACATGGCCGGTCGCGGCACTGACATTGTGCTGGGCGGCAATGTTGAAAAAACGGTTGAAAAATTGATGGCAGACGACAGTCTGAGCGAAGCAGAAAAAACCGCCAAAGCCCAAGAGTTGCGTGCGGCGTGGGCGATTGAACATGAACGCGTGAAAGCCTCAGGCGGTTTGCGCATCATTGCCACCGAACGACATGAATCACGACGCATCGACAACCAGTTGCGCGGCCGCTCTGGCCGCCAAGGCGATCCAGGCTCTTCGCGTTTTTACTTGAGCTTGGACGATTCGTTGATGCGGATTTTTGCGGGCGAACGTGTCAAAGCCATCATGGAACGTTTGAAAATGCCTGAAGGCGAAGCCATCGAAGCTGGCATGGTGACCCGCAGCATTGAGAGCGCACAGCGCAAAGTGGAAGCCCGCAATTTTGATATTCGCAAACAATTGTTGGAATACGACGATGTGTCCAATGACCAGCGCAAAGTCATTTACCAGCAGCGCAACGATATTTTGGATGCTTCAAACCTGACGGCGCAAATCGCCAGTTTGCGTGAAGGTTGCTTCCAAGACCTGGTGCGCCAATTTGTGCCGCCTGAATCCGTGGAAGAGCAGTGGGACATCGCTGGCTTGGAAAATGTATTGCGCAATGACTGGCACATAGAGTTGCCTTTGACCAGCCATGTTGAACAGGCACAGGCCATCACCGATGAGGACCTGTTGGTGATGGTGGTGGAAGCTGCCCACGCCGCATTTGAGAAAAAATTGGAAACCGTCGGCGCTGACCAATTCACCCCTTTCATGCGTGCGGTTTTGCTGCAAAACATCGACAGCCATTGGCGTGAACATTTGTCGTCACTCGACTATTTGCGCCAAGGCATCCATTTGCGAGGCTATGCGCAAAAGCAACCCAAGCAGGAATACAAACGCGAGGCGTTTGAGTTGTTCGGTCAATTGTTGGACATGGTTAAAAACGAAGTCACCCGAATTTTGATGACGGTACAAATCGAAAAGGCCGAACAAATAGAGCAAGCCGCGCAAGCCATTGAGCAACGTGCGGAAACAGTCACCAATCTCACCTATTCAGCACCCGATGAAACCGGCCAAGCGCAGTTGTTTGCCGCCGACACAGCAACGCAGGCCGGCCATGTGCCTGTGGTGGGTCGCAACGAACCCTGTCCTTGTGGCAGTGGCAAGAAATACAAACATTGCCACGGCAAATTGGCCTAAGCCATGGCTGTTCATCTCCAAGTCGCACGGCCCGAAGACTTGCATGCCGTTGCCGGATTGCAAATAGGAGTGACCGAAGCAGGTGTACGCAAAGCCAACCGCAAGGATTTGACCGTGATGACCTTGGACGAAGGCACCTCGGTCGGCGCAGTGTTCACGCAAAACCGTTTTTGTGCCGCTCCAGTGCAATTGTGCAAACAACATTTGGCGGCGGGCTTGGGCATTCGTGCGCTGGTGATTAACACCGGTGTGGCCAATGCCGGTACCGGTCAGGACGGTTTGAACCACGCATTTTCTGTGTGCAGTGCATTGGCCAAAGAACTCGGCGTACAGCCGCAACACATACTGCCGTTTTCTACCGGCGTGATCATGGAGCCGTTGCCGGTTCAGCGCATTGTGGACGGCTTGCCAAAAGCCTTGGCGGCCAGAGCCGAGGCCAATTGGTCGCTGGCTTCACAGGCCATCATGACCACTGATACTTTGCCCAAGGCCATCAGCCTTCAGATTCAAATGGATGGCCGCACGGTCACCATCACCGGCATCTCCAAGGGGGCGGGCATGATTCGTCCGAACATGGCCACCATGCTGGGATTTTTAGCCACTGACGCGGCCATAGACCCGTCACTGATGCATGCGCTGGCCCATGAATTGGCCGAGGCTTCTTTCAATCGCATCACCATTGATGGCGACACCTCTACCAACGATTCATTCGTCGTCATCGCAACAGGCAAGGCGGGTAATGCGCCGGTGTCCGATTGGCAAAACCCGGCGGCGGCTGTGTTGAAACAAGGCTTGATCGACGTGGCCACCTGGTTGGCGCAAGCCATTGTGCGCGACGGCGAAGGCGCCACCAAATTCATCACTGTGCGGGTGGAAGGCGGACGCGATACCGCCGAATGCCGCCAAGTGGCGTATGCGATCGCCCATTCGCCATTGGTGAAAACCGCTTTCTTTGCCAGCGACCCCAACCTTGGCCGCATATTGGCTGCGGTGGGTTACGCGGGTGTCGCTGACTTGGACCAAGGCTTGATTGAGTTGTTTCTTGACGATGTGCATGTGGCCACGCGCGGTGGCCGTCACCCTGATTACCGCGAAGCAGATGGACAGCGCGTCATGAAACAGGACGAAATCACGGTTCGCGTTTTGCTAGGTCGCGGACAGGCGCATGACCAAGTCTGGACCTGCGACCTGAGCCATGAATACGTCACCATCAACGCAGACTACCGCAGCTGAACCATGAACGACGCTTTGGAACGCATGCTGCATCGCGCTGAATTATTGATGGCGCGCATAGAACATATCTTGCCGCAACCCTTGCATGCACCCGACTGGAATGCGGGTATTGCGTTTCGTTACCGCAAACGCAGCAGTGGCCATGGGGTGCTTGAAGCCGTGCGGCATATCGGCCAAATGTCGTTGAGTGATTTAAAAGAAATCGATCTGCAAAAAGAAAAAATCGAACGCAACACCTTGCAGTTTTTACAAGGCAAGCCCGCCAACAACGTGTTGCTGACAGGCGCACGCGGCACCGGAAAATCTTCCTTGGTTAAAGCCTGTTTGAACACTTACGCCAGTCAGGGTTTGCGCTTGATCGAGGTCGACAAGCAAGACATGGTTGATCTGCCAGACATCATTCAGGTGGTGGCAGACCGCACAGAAAAATTCATTGTGTTTTGTGATGATTTGAGTTTTGATGAGGGTGAACCTGGCTATAAGGCGCTTAAATCCATACTCGACGGCACAGTCGCTGCAGCCACGCCGAATGTGCTGATTTATGCCACCAGCAATCGCCGCCATTTGTTGCCCGAGTACATGAAGGACAACCTGAGCTACACCCACACCGAAGACGGTGAAGTACATCCCGGTGAAGTGATTGAAGAAAAAATTTCGCTTTCCGAGCGTTTCGGTTTGTGGGTCAGTTTCTATCCGTTCAGCCAAGACGAATATTTGCGTATCGTTGACCAGTGGTTGTCAGCTTTGCAGGTGCCTGCGCAGTTGTGGCCGCAAGCGCATCCCGAGTCATTGGTGTGGGCCTTGGAAAGAGGCTCACGCAGCGGACGTGTTGCCTACCAATTTGCACGCGACTTTGCGGGGCGCACGGGTACCAGCGGCACATGAGCCAAGACGCTTTGTCATCGGTGCGCGTGGTGGACGCGCAAGTACCGCGCACCCATGGGGCTGACAGACCGCTGATTCAAGTCGCCGTCGGCGTATTGTTTGACGAGAACGGTCAGTTTTTATTGACCACCCGCCCCGAAGGCAAAGCTTATGCGGGCCATTGGGAATTTCCGGGTGGAAAAATGGAAGCGGGTGAAACCGTTGAGCAAGCCTTGTCCCGTGAATTGCACGAGGAACTGGGCATACACATCACGCAGGTCACTCTTTGGCGCTCAGAGCAAATCGATTACCCGCATGCTTGGGTGGAATTGCATTTTTGTAAAGTGACCCGCTGGCAGGGTGACTTGCAAATGAAAGAGGGCCAAGAATTTTCTTGGCAGCAGCTGCCGGTGACAGTAGCGCCAGTGTTAGCGGGGACCGTGCCCGTGCTGCAGTGGTTGGCTCAGGCGCAGAGTTCTATTTCAAATTCCGCGTTGCCCACCGCTGTTTGAGGCTTGCCCTCCCAGTTCTGGTGAATCAATCGCACCCATACCATCATGCGGTTGCCGCTGATCTCGGGCACCAAGCCTTGTGATTCATCAATGAACAAGCGCATCATTTGAAAACGCCCTTGTGGCAAGGCTTGTTGGAACTGACCTTGGTTGGCCACCACGCGCTGCGGGGAACCGCTTTCTCTGAGCAAACGCATCAACAAGCTGACACTGTCTTGCAAAATTTTCAAAGGCTCTGACCATTTCAAAATATCTTGGCGACGCAAATCGGGGTCGCGTTGTTGCCATGCGTGGTAGCCCGGCAGGTCGAAGGCGCAAGTGCCGCCGGGCACAGCCACTCGGTTGCGCAAGCTGCTGAGGAAATCACTTTCAGTCACGCATTGACTCAGGCGAGCGGCTTGGGTGTTGAAGCCTTGCAAGCATCTTTCTATATTGCCCAGCAATTCATCGAGTACAGCTTCTGACACAGACGGGTTGCCCCGATAACTGCTGAACTGCTGTTTATGTCTTTCGAGCTCTTTGAGTATGTCTGATTTCAAATCAGAACGGCCACCGACATCAATGATTTCAAACAAGGTGGTCAGCGCGAAATGGTGGTCAATTTCTGATGAGCGCAACAACAGGTGTTCAAAACGCCCAAGCAAATATTCCAACCGCAAGTAAGTGCGAATTCGTTCGTTGAAAGGGTGTTCGTAGAGAATCACAAGTAGCGCGCGGGTGAAGGATTGTTAATAAGGGAAATGATAACCGTTGTGAAGCGCCATTCGAGGCCGCATCAGCTTATATGTGCAGTTGAATGGCCTGGGCTTGCCGCATGAGTTTGCCGATGTCGTCGCTATCGTTGTCAATCACCCAATCAGCGGCACTCAGCCGTTGCGCTCGATTTGCCTGTGTGGCCATGATGCCCTGGACCTGTTCCGCCGTCATGCCGCTGCGCTGCATGACCCGACGTATTTGCGTGTCTGTCGAACAATCCACCACCAGCACACGGTCAAGCTTTTGGCGCCAATGCGCCGACTCGACCAACAACGGGATGTCCAGCAAAACCAAGGGTTTTCCCTGATTTATCAGAAGTGACTCTTGTTCAAGCAAGGCAGAAAGAATCCGTGGATGCAGCAAAGCTTGTAAGCGCAAGCGTGCCTCAGGTTGGGCAAAAACCAATTCCCGCATGCGATCTCGTGCCAAGCTGCCGTCAGCAGCGATGAAGGCAGGGCCGAATTCCCGTTTGATGTCGGGCATGGCTGCGCCGCCGGCTGCTGTCAACTGCCGTGACACTGCGTCCGCATCGATCAAGGCAACTCCCCTGGCAACCAGCAGTTGGGCCAAGGTGGATTTGCCACTGCCGATGCCTCCGGTCAAGCCAATGCGTCTGAATGCGGTGTGCGACATGGCCGCAAGTCTATAAGACCCGGCTTTACATCACCTGACCCAGTTGAAACACCGGTAAATACAAGGCAACCACCATGCCGCCGACCAAACCACCGAGCACGACCACCAACAAAGGCTCGATCAGTTGGGTGAGTGAATGCACTTGCTGCTCAAGCGCTTCGTCTTGCGCATCAGCGGCTTTGCCAAGCAGCGCAGACAGGCTTCCTGATTGTTCGCCTATATCGATCATTTGAACCAAAATCGGCGGGTACAGCCCGATGAATTCCCCGCTGGGATGATGCGACGCGACCTCGAGTTGCCGCAGTGCCTCCGACAGACTGATGCCTTTGAAAACAGCATCGCGAACCAGCAAGGTCGAGAGCGCATATACGCGGTTGCCACAGGCGCCGGCCACCGTCTCCAATGTATCCAGCAATGGCACGCCTGACTGCATCAGCATTGCCATGCAACGCGTCCAAACCGTCAAATTGGCGCTGATCACCAACGGCGCCAACAGTGGCAGGCGAAGCGCACTAACAGCAATGAACCATTGAAACTTCGCATCGGTTTGGTAACGTTTTCTGATCAGCCAACCAGCCAAAGCAAAGGCACTTGCACAGGGCAGACCCCATTCAAGCATGGCATCACTCAAACCCAAAATCAGCCGCGTGGCCCAGGGAAGTTCAGCCCCGAATGAGGCGAATATCGACTGAAACACTGGCACCACCCACACCAAAATAACAGCTACCACCGCCAATGCAATCAGCAGCACCGCTATCGGATAGACCAAGGCCATGCGTACTTTTCGGAGCAACTGTTGTTGGCGTTCGGTGTGCCATGCCAGGCGGTTGAGCATGTCGTCTAAGTTGCCAGATAACTCGCCGGCCGCCACCATTTGGCAATACAAGGCAGAGAACACGGCGTGCTGTTGCAAGGCCGCTTGCAGTGACAAGCCAGCTGCAATTTGCTGCCGCAGTTGTTCAACCACCCGGGCGATGGCTTGACCCGCGAGTCCTTTGTGAATGGCCTCTAAAGATTGCAGCAATGGCACGCCTGAAGACACCAAGGTGGCCAACTGCCTAGTGAACGCGGTCAATTCGTGTGAGCTGACCGCGCGAGCGCGTGGCGGCGTGACACGCGCAGGATAGGCTGAAGGCGGATGACTAAATTGCGGCGCGTCATTCATGTGTGGCAGCCATGACTTCTTCGATGGTGGTGTCGCCCGCTGCCACTTTGGACATGCCCGCTTGACGCAGACTGCGCACGCCTTCTCGCGCGGCTTGGGCCGCTATTTCCCCTGAACTGGCTTGTTGCAATAGCAAGGGTTGCAACGAAGGTGTGATGGGCATGACTTGGTGAATCGCAATCCTGCCCGCATAACCGTCTAAGCACTGTGGGCAGCCTACCGCTTTGTAGCCGGCTTGGTCTGGCAACGGCTGTTTGCAGGCATCACACAAGCGACCCAGTAAGCGTTGTGCGCAAATCAGCACAACGCTGCTGGCCACATTAAAACCAGCGATACCCATGTGGTTGAGCCGTGTCAATGTGGAGGCTGCGTCGTTGGTGTGCAAAGTTGACAAGACCAAGTGACCGGTTTGCGACGCTTTGACCGCCATGTCAGCCGTGGCAAAGTCGCGAATTTCTCCCACCATCAGGATGTCCGGGTCTTGTCGCAGTAAAGCGCGCAATGCCGCATCAAATGTCAAACCGATGCGCTCATTCACATTGATTTGGTTGGCGCCTGGCAAGACAATTTCTGAGGGGTCTTCGACAGTAGCGATGTTGACCGAAGGCGAATTTAAATGGTTTAAACAGGTGTACAAAGTAACCGTTTTCCCTGAGCCAGTGGGACCGGTGATCAGCACCATGCCATTGGGACGGTGGATCGCATGCTTGAGTTGCGCGAGTTCTTTGTCGGGCATGCCAAGTGCATCAAAGCTGAGCGGTTGGGATTGCACATCCAAAATACGCAGCACTATTTTTTCGCCATGCAAAGTGGGAAGACTGCTCACACGCATGTCTACCGAGCGGTGTTGCAAAGCGAGTTGAAGACGGCCATCTTGCGGCAACCTTTTCTCAGCTATGTCCATGCGTGACTGCACTTTGATGCGTGAGACGATTTGTTCGCGCAGGCCGGCAGCTGGCGCAGGCATTTCATACAAATGACCATCGCGTCGAATACGCACACGCAGCAAGTTCTCAAATGGCTCCAAATGAATGTCAGAGGCTTTCAATGACAGGCTTTGCAGCAGCAATTGGGACAACCATTCCACCGCTTGCAGGTCTTGCGGTGCGGGGCGTTCGGAGGCGCTAAGTCGGGGATTCATGTCCCAGACTGTAGGCAGGTGCAGGCTGTATCAGGGTGACAAAGGGTCAGTAAATCGGTAAGCGCCACTGAGGTCACTGCCAGCACAAACAAGGCAAGTTAACATTTGCCAGACCCATTCACCTAGGAAATGCGATGTTGAAAATGCTGGTTACTTTGATGCTGCTGTGTTGCATGCCACACAGCTATGCGCAATTGACCACCGGTCGGATGCAGTGCACCCAAGCGGTATTGGGTGCGCCTTTCAGCGTGGTGTTTGCGGGGCCAATTGCCGAACTGACCTTCAAGGGCGATGTTTATCGCTTGTCCTTCAATCGGGCGTGGCGTTCCCAAGACGGCGAAACCTGGACCGACTACAAGGACGGCGCGTTGGTGGTGACCACCAATATTCCTTCTGACCGCTACGTTTCGGTTGGCAAGATAGGCAGCATGCACAGCATGGCCTCGTGCGATGTCGTGGCCGCGCCTTGAGGCGTTTCGCAACTAACCCCCCCATAATGATTAAGCCATTTGGTTTTCAAGGAAAAAGAATATGCGTTTAGCCAATCACACCGTGCTTGTTACCGCCGCCGGACAAGGCATAGGACACGCGTCCGTCATGGCCATGGCAGCCGAGGGCGCCACGGTGTGGGCCACGGATATCAAGCCAGAATTGCTCAAGTCGTTCGACGGACATGCCAACATCCATACGGCAGTCTTGGATGTGTTGGACAAACCCGCTATCCATGCATTGGTCAAACGGATTGAAAAAATTGACGCTGTTTTTAATTGTGCGGGTTTTGTTCATAGCAACACAGCGCTTGATGCCACAGACGAGCAATGGGATTTCGCCATGAACCTCAATGCGCGGGCGCAGTTTTGGATGATCCAAGCCGTGCTGCCCAACATGCTTGCAAACGGTGGCGGCAGCATCATCAACATGGCCAGTGTGGCCTCGAGCATCAAAGGCCTGCCCAATCGGTTTGTGTATGGTGTCAGCAAAGCCGCAGTGATTGGTTTGACCAAAGCGGTGGCAGCTGACTATGTGGGACAAGGCATTCGTTGTAATGCCATTTGTCCAGGCACGGTCGACACACCTTCGCTGCAAGACCGTATCAACAGCCAAGACGACCCCGTCCAAGCGCGCAAAAACTTCATCGCCCGCCAACCCATGGGACGCTTGGCGCAAGCGCACGAAATTGCGCCCATCGTGGTGTTTTTGGCCAGCGATGAGTCGCGCTTCATCACGGGCAACGCCTATTCGATCGACGGCGGCATGACGATTTAAAACGCTTGCTATTTTTTTGATGGGCTCAAGCCTGTGCCCATCCCCAAGCCGACTAAAAATTGCCGCCACAATCGCCGCATGTCTTCGTCTTTTTCAGAGTTGCTGGCGCAACGCCAGTTCATGCGTTTTTGGCTGGCACGCATATGCGGCATCACCGCTCACCAAATGCTCATGTTGGCCATCAGTTGGCACATGTACGAATTGACCAACAGCGCTTGGGATCTGGGACTGGTCGGCTTGTTTCAGTTCATCCCTGCGTTGTTGATGGCCTTGCCTGCCGGCCATGTGATTGACCGTTTGCACCGTGGCCGTATTTTTGCCACTTGCATGGCGGTACTTGTGTTGATTTCAGTGGTGTTGAGCATGGCGACTTTGCAAGAACAAGTCAGCCGTGGGCTGATTTTCGGGGTGGCATTTGTACTGGGATTGACCCGCGCTTTTCAAATGCCCGCGCAACAAGCCATCACCCCATTGCTGGTTCCCAAATCCTTGTTTCAGCGTGCAGTTGCCCTCAGTTCCACCGGCGTACAAGTGGCGGTGATTTGCGGACCGGCTCTGGGCGGGTTTCTGTACTTGGGTGGCGCCTTGACGGTGTACCGGGTGTGTGCGGTGCTGTTCACGCTGTCCATGTTGTTGACGCTATGGGTGCGCTATGAACATGTGGCCAGGCACCACAGTTTGAGTTGGCAATCGCTGTTTGCCGGCGTGGCGTTTGTGTGGCAACGCAAGGTATTGTTGGGTGCTATTTCCTTGGACTTGTTCGCGGTGTTGCTGGGGGGTGCCACCGCCTTGTTGCCCATTTTTGCCCGGGACATTTTGCATGTAGGTCCAGAAGGTCTTGGCTTGTTACGCGCTGCACCTGCGGCTGGCGCATTGTGCATGTCTATCGTGATCACCCGTTGGCCGATCCAACGGAATGTGGGTTACAAATTGTTGGCTGCCGTGGCCGTGTTTGGTTTGGCTTTGGTGGTGTTTGGCCTGTCAGACAGTTTTGTCTTGTCAATGGTGGCGCTGGCGGTCAGCGGTGCGGCTGACAACATCAGTGTGGTCACCCGATTGACCCTGATGCAAATGGAGACACCCGACGAGATGCGAGGGCGGGTGGCCGCCGTCAACGGGGTGTTCATCGGCGCCTCTAATGAACTTGGTGAATTCGAATCAGGGCTCACCGCGGCGCTGTGGGGCCCGGTGGCCTCGGTGGTGGGCGGTGGCCTGGGAACACTGGCGATTGCCTTGGGATGGATAAAACTTTTTCCCGACTTGGCGCGGCGCGACAAACTTTAAGCAGCACACCACCCCGCCATTACCGACGATATCTGGAATTTTTACCACAGAGATACACAACGCACGATTTGGTTCTCTTATTGCAACAAATTCACAATCTGCGCATGTCCTGCTGCTTTTGCCATGTCCATGGCGCTCAGCCCACGGTCGTCTTTGAGCGTTTTGTTTGCACCTTTAGCGAGTAATAAACGCACGGTTTCGGTATGGCCTTGGCCCGCCGCCCACATCAGTGGGGTGAGCGCGTCGATATAGGCGGCATCGACCAATGCGCCTGCACCCAGCAGTACATCCACCACCTTGTGGTTTCCCATGCCCGCGGCATATACCAACGCGGATTTATGCAACCGATCCTCCTCTTCCAGCTTGGCACCTTTGGCGATCAACTGCGACACCATGTTGGCATTGCCCGAATAAGACGCAGCTATCAGCGGAGTAACTTTTTCTAACGAGGCCAGGTTCACATCGGTACCTGCATTCAGCATCATGCTGAAAATTTCCATTTGGTTTTTTTCAATCGCCATGAACAGTGCTGTTTTGCCTAAGCGGTTGCGCGAATTGGCAAGTGCCCCGCGTGCCAGGCTCTGCTGCACACCTTCAACATCGCTTTGGCGGGCTGCGACCAACAATTGGGCATTGAGGCTGAAGGTGGAGTCGTTTTGCGCAAATGCGCTGGCGGCCAAGCCGACCAGCAAAGCGAGTCCAATAGTAAACAGTTTGGTGTATTTCATCATTTTTATCACAGTCCTTGGATGTTTGGTTGCCATGCTTTAGGCTGTCGAAGTCTTAAGGGTTTTCCCTTTTAAGGTGTTGCAGCCTAGTGCAATTCAACAGTGCATGGTTAAGATGGGTGAATGGGAATTTTTCCTTGTTTCTAATTTTTGTTTTCACAGCACAAGGTTAGCGCAAGTTAAAAACCCAGACTTCTAGACATGGAATGAGGGGTAAATATTGATTTTATTCTTCAAACCTATCTGGTTTATCAAACATGGCCGAAAGGCTGAAGGAGCACACATGCACACTTACGGAAAGAAAATTTCCCAAACCATCGCCTGCTTGGCAGTCGGTGTTTTGTCAGCCGGGTTCGCCCAGGCAGATGTCAGTCAGTCTCAATTGACTGCTGCTGACAAGGACGGCAGCAATTTCTTGCATAGCAATGCAAATTACGCCAATACCCGTTACTACCCTGCCAAGCAAATTGACACCAGCAACGTCAGCAAGCTGCGTCCTGCATTCACCTTCCAGACCGAAGTGTTGGAATCCATGCAAACAGCGCCAATCGTTGTCGGTGGCACGATGTACATCACCACTTCGTACAACCACGTTTATGCGATTGACCCGGTCACCGGCAAGCAAAAGTGGCACTACAAGCACAAAATGGGTCCTGTCACCACGTATTGCTGCGGCCCTAACAACCGCGGTGTGGCCATCATGGGCGACCGTGTGTTCATGGGCACTTTGGACGCCAAACTTGTTGCACTCGACATCAAAACTGGCAAGCTCGTGTGGGACACCCAAATCGCTGACCCAGAATTGGGTTACTCAGAAACCATGGCACCTGTGGCTGTCAACGGTCGTGTCTTGATTGGCACCAACGGTGGCGAATACGGTATCCGCGGTTTCGTCAAATCCTTTGACGCCAAAGACGGCAAATTGCAGTGGACCTTCCACACCATTCCTGAAAAAGGCCACGAAGGCGTGTTTGCAGTGAACGACTCCACGGGCCGCAACATGTTGCGTGACATTCCTGCCGAAAAAGCCCAATTGGCCAAGCAAGGCGGCGATTTCTACAAAACTCTGGGCGGTGGCGTGTGGATGGCTCCTGCAGTTGACTTAGAAACCAACAGTGTCATTTTTGTGGTTGGCAACCCCAGCCCTGACCTGTATGGCGCTGAGCGTCCTGGAGACAACCTCTACACAGACTCCATCGTGTCTGTGGACCTCAACACTGGCAAGTACAAGTGGCACCATCAGTACATCGCACACGATGTGTGGGACTTGGACTCAGTGTCGCCTGTCATCTTGACAGAAGCCAAAGGCAAAAACGGCAAGATGACCAAAGTGGCTATTCATGCTGGCAAAACAGGCCACGTGTATGTGCATGACCGCGCCACGGGCGAACTGATCCGCTTCTCTGAAGCCATGGTTCCCCAGGACGGTTTGTGGACATTGCCCACCAAAGAAGGCGCCAAAATGATGTTGGGTGCCAACGGTGGTGTGGAGTGGAGCCCAATGGCTATTCACCCTGAAGCGCGCTTGGCATTCGCCGCCAATTTGCTGCAGCCTATGACCTACCACGTGGAAGCTTCCAAGTATCCCGGTGGCAAGCTGTGGTTGGGTGGTGCATTCAAAACCATTCCTAGCGAAAAGCAAAGCGGTCGTTTGTCTGCTGTGAATATCGACACCGGCAAAGTGGTATGGAAATTTGACACAGACGAGCCTTTGATCGGTGGCGTGTTGGCAACTGCTGGCGGCCTGGTGTTCAACGGCGAAGCCAATGGTTTGTTCCGCGCTTTCGATGCCAAAAACGGCAAGAAACTGTGGGAATACCAAACCGGTGCTGGGGTCAATGCACCTGCTGTGTCTTACACCATCGGTGGCAAGCAGTACATTGCCGTGGCAGCTGGCGGTAACAACCAGATCGATGCCAAGCGCGGCAATTCAGTGGTTGTGTTCGCACTGCCCTGAGCTGACTGAGTTCTAAGCCCGAGGCCTGTGTGCATGCAAATGCACCCAGGCCTTTTTAATAGTTGTTCCTAGAAAACAGTATGAAAACCTTTTTTTTCTTCACATATTTAAGCTTGGCCACAATGCTTTCATTGGGCGCTCAAACAGCCATGGCACAAGTCCCTGCCAAAGCAGCCGCGTGTCTGGCATGCCACGGTGAAAACGGCAACTCCAGTATGCCAAACACGCCGAGTCTGGCGGGCCAAAATGCACGCTACCTCTATTTGCAGTTGCGCGATTTCCAAGAAGGCCGTCGTGACAACGCCATGATGTCGGCTATGACCGCAGGGCTCAGCAAAGCTGACATGCAAGAGTTGGCCAAGTATTTTTCGGAACAAAAACTGACCAATAAACGCTTCAATGCCGATCCGGAAAAGGTTAAAAAGGGCATTGCCAAAGCCAATGAAACTTTGTGTGCCATGTGCCATCTGGGTGAGTTCAAAGGCCAAAATGAGATCCCCAAAGTGGCGGGCCAAAATTTTGATTACGTGGTGAAAACCCTCAAAGACTTCAAAGCCAAGGACCGAAATAATGACGCGGGCAATATGACCAGTGTCGCCAGCACCTTGAGTGAAGAAGACATTGACAACCTTGCCCAATACATCGCCAGTTTGAATTGAAACCGCCTCTTCAGCATGCCAACACACGTCAAGGACAGCCAACACCATTCCCCTTACCGTGATCCTTGGCGCTGGGTGTGGCTGGTGTCTTTGTTTGCGCCCGCCTTGGTAGCTGCTGGTCCGTTGCTGATGTGGTTAACAGGGGACGTGACCGCTTTATGGTGGCCCTTGCTGTTTTTGTATGGTGTGGTGCCTATGGTGGATAGGTTGATACCACCTTCAGGCAACAACCCGCCCGAAACCGCTGTAGCGCAATTGGAAAACGAGTTGTATTACCGCTACATCACTTACGCATTGGTGCCGGTGCTTTGGGCAGCGTTTGTGTTTTCAGCGTGGTTTGTGATGAGCCATGCCTTGCCTTGGCATGCTTGGTTGGCCATGGTGCTGGCCACCGGCGCAGTGGGAGGTTTCGGCATCAACCTCGCGCATGAAATGGGCCACAAACACAACCGTCTTGAACGCACATTGGCGGTGTGGGTGCTGGCGCCCAGCGCATACGGGCATTTTTGTGTCGAGCACAACCGGGGTCACCATGTTGAAGTGGCCACACCGCATGACACGGCATCCTCACGCATGGGCGAGTCGATCTGGGCTTTTTTATGGCGGGAAATGCCAGGCGGTGCCAAGCGTGCTTGGCAGTATGAAGCCCAGCGTTTGCAGCAACTGGGGTTGTCATCGTTTCATTGGCAAAACCAGATTGTGCAAGGCTTGATCATCTCTGCTGCACTTTGGCTGGGTCTCATGCTGTGGCTAGGGCCGCAGGTACTGGGCTTTCTGCTGCCGGTGGCCATGTGGACCAATTTCCAACTCACCTCGGCCAACTATGTCGAGCATTACGGCTTGAAGCGTTTGCAATTGGCCGATGGCAGTTTTGAGCGCTGCCAACCACGTCATTCATGGAACAGCAACCATGTGTTGTCGAATTGGATGCTGTTCCATTTGCAACGACACGCCGACCACCATGCGCATGCGACGCGACGCTACCAGGCGCTCAGACATTTTGAAGATGCACCTCAACTGCCTAGCGGTTACGCCGGTATGTTTTTGGTGGCTTATGTGCCGCCGTTGTGGTTTGCTGTGATGAACCCGCGTTTGCTGGCGGCGGTGGATGCAGATGTTCGGCGCATCAATTTTCAGCCGACACAACGTGATGCGCTGTGTCGGCGTTACGGGTTGGAATGAATCACGCGGGTGCCGTGCTTGCAGCCCGGCCGCTGCACGCAGGCCTTGTGGTCTGCGCTCACATCGCTTGCTCGATATGAGCTTCGCCCCAAAGCCCAAGACCCCGCTTCGCGGGTGCCGTGCTTACAGCCCGGCCGCTGCACGCAGGGCTTGGGCTTTGTCCGTTTTTTGGTCTGCGTTCACATTGGCTACGCCAATATGAACTTCGCCCAAAAACCGATGCCTTGCTAACGCAAGGTGGGCTTACAGCCCAGCAGCAGCACGGAGTGCTGCTGCCTTATCGGTTTTTTCCCACGTGAACTCAGGTTCGTCGCGGCCAAAGTGGCCATAGGCCGCTGTTTTTTCGTAAATCGGGCGCAATAAGTCGAGCATTTGAATAATGCCTTTCGGGCGCAAGTCGAAATGCTCGTTCACCAAAGCGGCGATTTTCTCGTCGCTGATCACGCCGGTGCCTTGGGTATTCACGGTCACGTTCATGGGCTTGGCCACACCGATGGCATAGGCCACTTGCACTTGGCATTGTGTGGCCAGTCCGGCAGCCACGACGTTTTTCGCGACATAGCGTGCGGCATATGCTGCAGAGCGGTCCACCTTGCTCGGGTCTTTGCCGCTGAACGCGCCGCCGCCGTGCGGGCAGGCACCGCCATAGGTATCGACAATGATTTTGCGTCCGGTCAAACCGCAATCGCCTTGCGGGCCACCGACGACAAAACGGCCGGTCGGGTTGATCAGGTAGCGTGTGTCTTTCAGCCATTCTTTGGGCAGCACAGGTTTGATGATTTCCTCGATCACGGCTTCGATGAAAGAGGCTTTCATCTTGGTCGGTGTTTCGCTTTGGTCCGGGCTGTGTTGCGAAGACAGCACCACGGTGTCAATGCTGTGCGGCTTGCCGTCGACATAGCGCATGGTCACTTGGCTTTTGGCGTCAGGGCGCAAAAAAGGCATGCGGCCGTCACGACGCAGTTGCGCCTGGCGTTCAACCAAACGGTGCGCGTAGTAGATGGGGGCGGGCATCAGGTCTGGGGTTTCCTTGACCGCATAACCAAACATCAACCCTTGGTCACCGGCGCCGGTGTTCAGGTGATCGTCAGAGGCGTGGTTCACGCCCTGAGCAATGTCATTGGATTGCTTGTCATAGCAGACCATGACCGCGCAACCTTTGTAGTCGATGCCGTACTCGGTGTTGTCATAGCCGATGCGTTGAATCGTGTCGCGTGCGACTTGTATGTAGTCGACATGCGCGTTGGTGGTGATCTCTCCGGCCAACACCACCAAGCCGGTGTTGGTCAGCGTCTCGGCTGCCACGCGGCTGCGTGGGTCTTGTTTGAAAATAGCATCCAAAATCGCGTCTGAAATTTGGTCAGCGACTTTGTCGGGGTGGCCTTCAGAGACAGATTCAGAGGTAAATAAATAATCGTTCGCCATGTAAAACTCCAGTTGATTGATGATGCGTTGCCATCACATGAGAGTTTGGCGAACGCTTTAGCAGAAGACTGATGAACAGCCGACTCTTTCGAGTGTGTCGCCCTGCAAGTTGCTTCATTAACTCAGCGACAATCAGCATTCTAATCAACTCAGTTTGCTATGAATTTATTGATCCGCTGGCTGTCTAGACTGCCGCTGCCATGGCTGCAGCGCGTCGGCGTTGCGCTGGGCTGGTTGACTTGGTGGCTGTCGCCTCGCTACAGGCGTCAATTCCAAGACCAAGCACAACAAGCGGGCTACACCTTGTCACAACTGCGTGGCGCCATTGGGGCAGCGGGTGCGCAGGCGTTGGAATCCTTTCGGGTCTGGTTTGGCGCGCCGATGCCTGTGCAATGGCGTGGCGAGCATCACATCAGCCAAGCTTATGCCAGAGGGAAAGGGGTGGTGTTCGTCACCCCGCATTTGGGTTGTTTTGAAATTACCGCTCCCGCTTGCGCTCTGCGGTTTGGCCCTGAACACGGGCCATTGACCGTGCTTTATCGGCCACCCAGACAGGCTTGGTTGCGGGATGTGTTGGTGCATGCGAGAGACAAGCCTTTTCTCAAAGCCGTGCCAGCCAGCATGGACGGTGTGAGGCAATTGATCAAGGCATTGCGACGCGGGCAATCGGTGGGCTTGCTGCCCGATCAGGTGCCGCCGCAGGGCATGGGCATCTGGTCGCACATGTGGGGCAGACCCGCCTACACCATGACCTTGGCCGCGAGGCTGGCCATGCAAACCGATGCACAAATATTATTGGTTTGGGGGGAACGCTTGCCTCGCGCACAAGGCTACTGCTTGCATTTCGAGCCCATTGCGGAAAAACTGGCTGATGACCTTGAAACCGCCGTGTTGCAAATTAATCTCGCCCTTGAAAGCGTGATCCGTCAATGCCCTTCGCAGTACCTTTGGGGCTATGCCCGCTTCAAGCAACCGCGCCATGAGGTGCTGCATTGAATCCCTTGCGTATGTTCATGGCTGTGTTGGCTCACCTGCCCTTGGGCGTCATCCGCGCCATAGGCCGCTTGACCGGACATGCGTTTTACGTGGTGTCTGCACGCAGGCGCGGTGTCGTGCTGACCAATTTGAAAGCTTGTTTTCCTCACTTGGATGAATTGCAACGTCGTTGTTTGGCCAAAGCACATTTTGTCTTGCTCGGACAATCGTTATGGGACCGCGCATGGTTGTGGCATGCGCCCGAATCTGTGGTGAAAAAGCGCATGGGTTTCAGTGGTGACTTCACAGTGTTTGATGACCCCAGTCCGTTGATCGTGCTCGCACCGCATTTCATAGGCTTGGACGCAGGCGGTCTGGCGATGACACAGGTCAAAGGTATTTCCATGGCATTCGTGTTCGTACCGTTGCGCAACCGGTTTGTGGAAGACTGGGTGATGCGAGGGCGCAACCGCTCGGGGCGGGTGCGTTCAGTGCCCCGCAATGACGGCGCTCTCCCTTTGCTACAGGTGTTGAAAGAAGGCATGCGTTTGCACTATTCGCCCGACATGGACTTTGGCATGCACGGCGCGCAATGGACAGATTTTTTTGGCGTCAGCGCTGCCACGACATATTCACTGCCGCGCTTGGCCAAGTTGTCCCAGGCCCGGGTCTGCATGTTGGTGACCCGCCTGACGCCCTCGGGCTATGAAGTGGAGATCGGGCCTGTTTGGCCGTCTTATCCGAGCGGCAACATCACGGCAGACACGTGGACCATGAACCAAGCGATAGAAGCGCAAGTGAAGACATCGGTCGAACAATACTATTGGGTGCACAAGCGTTTCAAGACCCGGCCTCAGGGCGAGCCGCCGTTTTACGAACATTGATATTGGTGGGAAAGTGTTGCGCGCCTCTGGCCCACAAAGATACCCGGTTGCAATCGGTATCAGCGAAGCCAGTTGCCAATGGTTTGGGCCACCCACTCAGGCTGCTCATGCACCAACCAATGCGTGCCGTCAGTCACACGGTGCAATTGCAAATCTGGCACATACGCCGACAAGCCGTTGATCAAACCGGGTGGCAAAGCAGTGTCTTGCATGCCCCACAGTACCAAAGTCGGCACCAAGATGCGCAGCATCTCGTCGGGTAATTCAATGGCAGAAGCGGCTGGGTCCACTTGACGAGGCGGTCGCAAAGGGGATGCGCGGTAGTAGTTGAGTGCGCCGCTCAAACCTTGCTGCCAAACAGACCGATAAGACTGCTTCACCTCTTCACTGAGCCATGCATAGGGCCCATTGACCGCGCCCATGTTGGTGAAAAAGGCCCACAGTCGCCTGTAATCATCTTCGGCCAGCAACTGTTCTGCGTTGTCGCGAATCAGGAAATTCATGTAATCGCTGGCGCTTTGTTGATGCGCATCGGATTTGAGATCGCGCAAAAAAGTGCCCGGGTGGGGCGAGTTGATGATGGCCAAACGTTGCATCAGGGCAGGGTGTTGGTTCGCTGTATTCCATGCCACCGCGCCTCCCCAGTCATGCGCTACCAGGCAAGCCAAGGGATGGTCGGGTGAAAAATGTTGTTTGAGCGCGATGATGTCTTTGACCAATTCTTTGGCCCGATAGGCTTTGACATCGGCCGGGGACGAAGAACCGGCGTAGCCCCGCATATCAGGCGCCACACACAGATAACCGCCATTGGCGGCCTGACTGAAATGCAGCAACAAAGCGTCCCAGACAAACGCCGCTTCCGGAAAGCCGTGCAAAAAAAGCATCACAGGCCGGTCTGCGGTACCGGCGACCCGGCAATCGAGTTCAATGCCATGCGGCAGCGCCACGCGTTGAATTTTCATCATGGTGTGGCCTCCTGCGGGTGGGTCCACTCCCACAATTGCAGGCTGACATCTTCGACGCCTTGTTTTTTCAATGACGAGAACAAATGCGCCTGACCTCCGCCGGATTGCAAACGCGCAATCGACAAAGCTTTGGCGGCTTCACTGCGGTTGAGCTTGTCGGCTTTGGTCAGCAGCATCAGAAATTTCAGGCCTTCTTCGACCTTGGGACGAATCACTTCCAGCAGGATTTCGTCGAGTTCGGTCAAACCCAAGCGCGGATCGCACATCAACACCACGCCTTTGAGGTTGTCGCGCGTCATCAAATAGTTGGCCATCACCCGTTGCCAGCGCACTTTGTCGGCTTTGGGCACAGCGGCATATCCGTAACCCGGCAAATCGGCCAGCACCGCATCGGTCTGGTTTTGCCGGCCCAAGGCAAATAAATTGATGTGTTGGGTACGCCCCGGGGTTTTGGAGGCATAGGCCAATTGCCGCTGCTGTGTCAGGATATTGATGCAGGTGGATTTACCGGCGTTGGAACGACCGACAAAGGCAATTTCCGGCTGGTCATAGGCCGGTAAATGATGCAACTGGGCGGCAGTGGTCAAAAAACGTGCCGTGTGCAGCCAGCCGACAGCTTGTTTGACACGTACTTGTTGTGTTGCATCCTCAGGGGTGCTGGGGTGGGCCATGGTTATTCTTTGCGCGCAACCCGTTGGGTGCAGGCCTGCATTGTAGAATCACCGATTGACTTTCAAGACCAGACTGCCATGACTTTTTTTGCACGACTCCTCTTGTCCGTCTGCCTGACGGGCTATTTTTGGGCAGCGCATGCCGAAGGCGCAGCCCCTGCCAAAGCCGATCCTGCCAAGGGCTCAGCCATTTACAACGGCGTTTGCGCCAGTTGCCACGGAGTTGACGGCAACTCTGCTATTCCCTCCAACCCCAAGTTGGCCCAACAACACCCGGAATACACCGCCAAGCAACTGGCCGAGTTCAAAGCCGGTAAACGCGCCAACGCTGTCATGCTGGGCTTTGCTTCTGCGCTCAGCGAAGAAGATATGCGCAATGTGGGGGCTTATCTGGGCAGCACCAAAGCCAAACCCGGTTTTGCCAAAGACAAAGAACTCGCGGCATTGGGTGAAAAAATTTACCGTGGCGGCATTGCTGACAAACAAATCCCGGCATGTGCCGGTTGCCACAGCCCCAACGGTGCTGGCATTCCTGCCCAGTACCCGCGCCTGAGCGGCCAGCATGCCGATTACACCGCCTCACAATTGACCCAATTCAGAGACGGGATTCGCAAGAACAGCCTGCAAATGAATCAGGTTGCTGCTAAATTGAATGACCGTGAAATCAAGGCCTTGGCTGATTACATTGCCGGTTTGAACTGATTCTTTGTCTTTTCTCATTCCCATAAGGCTGACCGTGTGTCGGCCTTTTTTATGTTCAGGAGTTGCTCATGTTGATTCGTCGAGACGATGGTTTTCACCACCCTGTACCCAGCGAGATCACGCCGCCAGACCTCTACGCGCAACGCCGCTCTTTTTTGACCGGCTTGGGCGCAGCAGGCTTGTTGGCTTCTGGCGCAGGTGCCTGGGCGCAATCAGCAGCAGTGCCTCGGCCCGGAAAATTAGCGCCACTTGCCAGCAGCGTGTCTCCTGTGGCGGGTGCGCAAGCCACGGAAAACATCACCACTTACAAGAGTGCCAGCACTTACAACAATTTTTACGAATTTGGCACAGACAAAGCCGACCCGGCTGAAAACGCGCACACCTTGAAAACCCGCCCTTGGACAGTAGAAATTGAAGGGCTGGTGAAAAAGCCCGGCTTGTTGTCGCTGGAAGAATTGCTCAAGCTCTCGGCCATGGAAGAGCGCATATACCGTTTGCGTTGCGTGGAAGGCTGGTCCATGGTCATTCCTTGGGTGGGTTTTTCCTTGTCCGAGTTGATCAAAAAAGCACAACCCTTGGGCAGTGCCAAATATGTAGAGTTCATCACCTTGGCCGACCCCAAAACCATGCCTTATGTCGGCTCGCGTGTACTCAGTTGGCCCTACACCGAAGGCTTGCGCATGGACGAAGCCATGCATCCTCTGACCCTCTTGACCTTTGGCATGTATGGCGAAGTCTTGCCCAACCAAAATGGCGCGCCGGTGCGTGTCACCGTGCCGTGGAAGTACGGGTTCAAGAGCGGAAAGAGCATCGTGAAGATTCGTTTCACTGAAAAGCAGCCGCTGACCGCGTGGAACAAAGCCGCTGCCAACGAATACGGGTTTTATTCCAATGTGAACCCCGCGGTAGACCACCCGCGTTGGAGCCAAGCCACTGAGCGGCGCATCGGCGAAGGGGGTTTATTCGCCAAAAAAATCAAAACCCAAATGTTCAACGGTTACGAACCGCAAGTCGGACAGTTGTATGCGGGCATGGATTTGACCAAGAATTTCTAACCCTTGTTAAGCGCGGTGTGTCTGTCATGCTGAACAAAGTGTCGTGGCAACAAGCATTGCTGTCGCCGCGCGCGTATTGGGTGTGGTACGCCGTGTTGGCCTTGCCATTTATAGGATTGGTGTGGGCGTTATTCCAAGATGCACTGGGCGCCAATCCTGCTGAGGCATTGAGTCGCGCCAGTGGCGACTGGACCTTGCGTTTGTTATGTCTGGTGCTGGCGATCAGCCCGTTGCGCTATGTGCTGCGTGCACCGGCCTTGCTGCGGTTTCGGCGCAGCACCGGCGTGGCATGTTTCGTGTATGCCGTATTGCATTTGCTGTGCTATGTGTGGTTTGACCAAAACTTTGAGATCAATGAGATGGCCAAAGACTTGGTGAAACGGCCTTTCATTTGGCTGGGCATGCTGGGTTTTGTGTTCATGCTGCCCTTGGCCTTGACATCCTTTAATGCGGCGGTTCGTTGGTTGGGTGGCAAACGTTGGCAGCAATTGCATCGCTTGGTTTATGTGTTGCCGGTATTTGCCTTGCTGCATTTTTACTGGATGCGTGCTGGCAAAAATGATTTTGATGAGGTCTGGATTTACGCTTTGGTGTTGGGCGTATTGCTGTCTTGGCGTGTGTGGGTAAAGGGCAAAACTTCACAACGCAGTTGATCTGCCATGCTTTCGCGCGTGCGAATCACATGGGCTTTGTTCCCGTCAACCAGCACCTCGGCAGCACGACCACGGGTGTTGTAGTTGCTGGCCATGCTCATGCAATACGCGCCTGCTGACAGCACCGCCAATGAGTCGCCCGACTGCACGTTCAATGCGCGGTCGCGCCCGATCCAGTCACCGCTTTCGCAGACCGGGCCGACCACGTCATACACCTGAGTGGCTGCATCAGTCAGTGCCAAGGGCACGATTTGGTGAAACGCCTCGTACATGGCGGGGCGCGGCAAATCGTTCATGGCGGCATCGATGATGCAAAAGTTTTTTTGCTCGCCGGGTTTGAGGTATTGGACTTCACTCAGACACACGCCAGCATTGCCGACCAGCGAACGGCCGGGTTCAATCATCAAACGCCGTTGGCCAAAACCGCGTGCATCCAACCGAGCCAGCAATGCTGACCACAGCGTGTCGGCGGCAGGCGGTGTGTCGTTGTTGTAATTGATGCCAAGGCCGCCGCCAAAATCCAAGTGATGAATCGGTATGCCCGCTTTTTCTATCTGTTCGACCAGATCCAGCACTTTGTCCAGCGCGTCCATATAGGGCTCGCTGGTGGTGATTTGTGAGCCGATGTGGCAATCGATACCCACGACCTTTAAGCCGGGCAATTGGGCGGCGTGCTGGTAGGCCTGCAGTGTGCGTTTATGCGCAATGCCGAATTTGTTGCCCTTGAGCCCGGTGGAAATATACGGATGGGTTTTCGGGTCCACATTGGGGTTGACGCGAATACTGACAGGAGCCACTTTGCCCACAGACACAGCCACTTGGTTGAGCACATCGAGTTCCGCTTCGCTCTCGACGTTAAAGCAAGCAATGCCTGCTTGCAGGGCAACACGCATTTCTTCGCGGGTCTTGCCTACGCCGGAAAAAATCACATCCGCAGCATGACCACCCGCTGCCAACACCCGTTCGAGTTCACCCGCTGACACAATGTCAAAGCCACAACCTGCCTGGGCAAACACCTGCAATACGCCCAAACTGGAATTGGCTTTCATGGCGTAATGCACTTTGGCATCGCGACCGGCGAATGCCCGCTGGTAGGCTGCCAAGGCATGCAGCATGGCCGCTTTGGAATACACAAACAAGGGTGTGCCGTGCGTGTTCGCCAGGTCTTGTAAGCACATGTCCTCGATGAACAATTGTGATTCGCGGTAAGCCAGAAACGGCGCGCCTGGCAATAGGGTTGAGGTCATGAAACGGTTTTCAAAGCGGCCAGGTTCAGCGTTTGGCCGGAGCGTTAGAAGATGGGGATGGGATCAGCACCTCGGGGAACTTGGCACGGTCTTGGGCTTCAGGCTCGTTGGGCAACACCAGTTCACCCTTCATGCCGCAGCCGATGACCATGGAGATCGCAAGGGCGAGCAGGCTGCCTAGAATCGCTGTTTTCATGATGAAATTGTAATGGCCGCTTGAGCGCCGGGCGGCCAACCACCGAGAAACCAAAGCCGATGACTGATAACGAATTCATGGACCACGCCGAGCGATTGTTGCAACAACTGGAAAAAGTCTGCGACCAGCTCAATGAACAGGCCGACATTGACATTGACAACCAACGGGTGGGAAGCATGGTCACACTGACATTTCCCAATCGCAGTCAATTGGTGGTGAACCTGCAAAAACCTTTGCATGAAGTATGGCTGGCCGCACAAAGCGGCGGTTACCACTACCGGTTTGATGGAGCGCGTTGGCAAGACACCAAAGGCCAAGGTGAATTTTGGGCGCAACTCACACAAGATGCCAGCCGACAATTTGGCGCTGCTTTGAATTTTCAGCATTGAACCAACGCCAAGCTTGTTCAAGCATGCGCTGTGTCAATCCTTGAACATTTCCAAGATTTTCTTTTTCTCCGGGTCAACCACAGCGCCTTCGCCCTCACCGGGTTTTCCGTCTAGGCCTAGCGTCGTCACACCATTGCCGTTGGAGTATTCGCTGAAAAACCAGTCGTTGCCTTCAAACACCACGCCTGCAGGAACCGGCATACCGCTCACAGGGGTGTTTTTCAGCGCGTGTTGCATGTAGGTGATCCAAACCGGCAAGCTCAAGCCACCACCGGTTTCACGGTCACCGAGTTTGCGAGGTGTGTCATAGCCTATCCATGTGACTGCTGTGAGATTGGCGTGGTAGCCAGCGAACCAAGCGTCCATGGAATCGTTGGTGGTACCGGTTTTGCCATAGATGTCTCCGCGTTTGAGCGCGGCTTGTGCACGCATGGCAGTGCCTGAGCGCGTCACTTCCTGCAACAAATGGCTGATCACAAATGCGTTGCGTGCATCGATGGCGCGTGATCGCTCATCGAGTTCGATGGGGGTGTATGCAGACAATACCTTGCCCAAGGGGTCGGTGACCTTTGTGATCAGATAGGGCTTGACCAAATAACCGCCGTTGGCAAACACCGAATAGCCCAGCGCGACTTGCATGGGCGTGACAGAACCAGCGCCCAAGGCCATGGTCAGAAAAGGCGGGTGTTTGTCTGGATCAAAGCCAAAGCGGCTGATCCATTGTTGGGCCGTTGCGGGATTCACGGCTTCAAGAATCCGTATAGACACCATGTTTTTAGATTTGGCCAGCGCTGTTTTCAAGCTCATCACGCCTTCGAACTTGCCATCGTAATTTCTCGGCTCCCACGCTTGGCTGCCAGTGGCTGCTGCGTCAAAAAACAAAGGGGCGTCGTTGACTTGGGTGGTGGCGGTGAAACCTTTTTCCAAGGCGGCCGAGTAAATAAATGGCTTGAAGCTTGACCCCGGTTGGCGCCATGCCTGGGTTACATGGTTGAATTTGTTCTTTTCAAAATCAAATCCCCCCACCAGCGAACGAATAGCGCCGTCAGCGGGGTCAATGGCCACGAACGCCCCCTCCACCTCGGGCAGCTGGGTCAAGCCCCATTCCCCTTTGGAATTTTTTGCCACGCGCACCACAGCCCCCGGACGCAGTTTGATATTGGCCGAAGCCTTTTCAGACAAACCCGATGTCACGGGCTTCAAGCCGTCGCCGGTGATGTCCAGTATTTCGCTGTTTTGGCGCATCACACGTACTTTTTTGGGGGTGGATTCGAGCACCACGGCACTGAGCAAATCGCCTTTGTCGCCCGCTTCAATCAAGGCGTCGTCAATCGCATCTTCAAGTTCCCGGGCATCGGTGGGCAGGTCGATGAATTTCTCTGGCCCCCGGTAGACCTGGCGCAACTCGTAGTCCAAGATGCCGCGACGCAAGGCTTGGTAGGCGATTTCTTGGTCATCGGCTTTGATGGTGGTGTAAACGTTCAGGCCGCGTGTGTAGATCTCGGGGCCATACTGCGCGAACATGAGTTGACGCGCCATCTCCGCCACATAATCTGCGTGCGTGTGGTTGGGTGTACTGATATTGCGGATTTTCAGTTCTTCGGTCTTGGCAGCTTGGGCTTGTGCCTCGGTGATAAAACCGTTTTCTTCCATCCGCTCAATGATGTAGAGCTGGCGTGAGCGGGCCCTTTTGGGGTTGTTGATCGGGTTGTAGGCAGAAGGCGCTTTGGGCAGGCCTGCGAGCATGGCGGCTTCTGCAATGCTCAACGATTGAATAGGTTTGCCAAAATAGGTTTCCGCTGCAGCGGCAAAACCGTAGGCGCGGTTGCCCAAATAAATCTGGTTCAGGTAAATCTCAAAAATCTGGTCTTTGCTCAGCAGATGTTCGAGTTTGTAAGTCAGCAGCAGTTCGTAAATTTTGCGGGTGAATGTTTTCTCAGAGGTCAAGTACACATTGCGTGCCACCTGCATGGTGATGGTGGAAGCACCTTGGCTTTTGGCACGGCCCACATTGGCCAAGCTGGCGCGGGCCAGACCGATGTAGTCGACACCGCCGTGTTTGTAAAAGCGCGCATCTTCAATGGACAAGACCGCTTGCTTGACCACATCGGGAATATCTTTGAACGGAATCAACTTTCGCCGTTCTTCGCCGAATTCACCGATGACTTTGCCTTCCACCGAAAACACGCGCATTGATAACTTGGGGCGGTAGTCGGCCAAATCGGAAATATCGGGCAATTGCGGATAGGCCATGACCAGCGCCACACCGACCAACAGCAGCACGCTCAATCCGGCAGCCACCGCAAACCCCGTGAACCACCCTAAAAAGCTGCCAAGCACGCGCCACAGATTGTTGGCGGGTGGTGAATTCAGACCACCGGACGGGTGATCTTTGGCGGGAGGATGTGGGGGCATGTCAGGCATACGGCGCAAGGCCGTTTTGTGTGAAGAAAGTGGATTGTAAAAAAAATGCCAGTCCAGCTTAACCGCAATCGTGCTTGGCGCTTTTAAAACCCTTGGCATCCCATATCGCACAAGGATTTTCATGTTCAGCAAGCGCCTGCGCCAGCCCCTCGGATTGGGCATCCTCATCAACCAACGCGGCCTCGCCTTGGCTCAAGCACCCACCTACAACGATGCCAAGCAATCGCATCCCGCGTGGCATTGGCAAGCGTTTTCAGCGCATCCTTTGTTGTCTTCCACCAGCGAATGGCCCGAGCCCCATTGTTTGCGTTGGGCCAGGCAACGCAGTGGCTTTTCAGCGCAATCGGTGGCCATGGCCCTACCACCTGACAAGTTGTTGCGCTTTACATTCAATATCAGCAGCGGCATGGGGCCACGCCAACTGCAAGCGCATTTGCAAGCGCAATTGGCACCCTTGTTGCCTTGGCCCGTCCACGAAGCCTTGTGGGACTACCAACTCAGTCAGCCACAGGGCAGCGCGGGTACCCCCGCCACAACTGCGGTTCGCCCCGCATGGTTACACGCCGCCATGCAGGCCCAACCCGCATGGCAAGCAGAGGTCTTGGCCTTGCCCAAATCGTGGGCGCAGGCATGCGAGCAATGGTGCCGTCAGGCGGGTTTGCGTCTGGTGCGGTTAGAGCCCGAGTGGCAGGCCAGCATGCGGTGGCAACAGTTTGTACAAAACAGCAAAGCGGCGGTGTTGCAAGAGCCCCCCGGAGAAGCCGCGGACATGTTGAGCGAAAACGAATGGGCTGTGTTGGGAGGCTTGGCGTTGGGTGCGGCCAAGCCATGAGCGACTTCAATTTATTGCCTTGGCGTGAGCAGCTTCGCCATCACCGTATCCGCAGTTGGCAATGGGGCGGTGTCTTGTCATTGCTGGCCACGGTATCCGTGGTGTACGGGCTTGACCAAGCGTGGGACGCCTGGCTGGCAGAGCAACATGCACAACAGCAACACGCCGAGCAGACCATGGCGCTTTGGCAAGCTGAACTGAAATCGGACGCCGAATGGCAAGCCCGCGCACGCTTGGCACAGCAAGTACAGGCTGACTGGTTGCAGTGGCGTCAGCAGCAAACCCGGGCTTGGCAGGTGATGCAACAGTGGTTGTCTGTGCCACCTCGTGGTGTGCAAATCGAGCGTGTGGTGTGGCGCGATCAACAATGGCAAGTCAACGGTTGGACACTTAGCGCAGGGCATTGGCAAAACTGGCAGACCGCATTGGCCGTTGCCGGTTTCTCCCCACAAGCAGAGCAGTCGCCATGGGCAGAGGCGCAATGGCGACCAGCAGACGAACTGTTTGTCAAACAACACCCGTTTCAATTGACATTGACGCTGCCTGCGTCATTGGCCAAACCATGACGACCGCACACATCAACTGGCTCATGTCGCCGTGGCCGCAATGGCGCACCCATTGGCGTGTGTGGCATGCCTGGCCGCTCGGGGCACAGGCCTTGCTGCTTTCTGTGTGCTCGCTGCTGGCGATGTTTGCTGGCAGCGTGTGGGTGTCGGCACAGGCTTGGGACAGTTGGTGGCAGTCACAAGACCGCGCACTGCAAACCCAGCAAGACATGCAATTGCTGCAGCAGCAAGTACAGCAGCAAAGAAGGCGCATCGCCAGCATGCAAGCCACGCCGCACCCCGCAGGGTTTACGCTTCCGGCTTGGCAAACTTGGCCAGACGACATGCCGCCAGACAACAAGCAGGTGCTGCGCGCTTGGTTGGCATGGGGCCGACAGCATGGTTTAAAGGTGCAGGCCGGCAAAATTGAAGAAGCTGCGGCATCTGGAAGTTGGACCGGCAGCTTGCCGCAATTGCTGGCCGCATGGCACGGTTTGCCCGCAGCAGTACCACGCATGGCGGTCACCGCTTTTGAATGGCGTATCCAGCCAGACCCGTTACGCACACAGACCCTTGGCAAGACACAAGCTTTGCAGTTGCACATGCATTGGGTACTGTTGAAAGAGCGCAATCGCCCCCCTGAAAAGGCGAGCAAACCCCAAGCTCTGGTCACACCTAACAAAGAAGGGGAGACGCCTGCAAACCTTATAACAACCAACCCGGCACCCTCGACATCGCGAACCATCAGTGCCTCACTGATGCACAACCCATTCTCTATGGCGGGTATGAAAAAAGCCTGGCCCATGGTGGCGCTGTCCGGGGCCACGCCATTGCCTTGGCAAACACGGCCACTGGCGCAAATGCGTTGGGCCGGTATGCTGGCCAATGACCAACAGCGACAAGCCTTGGTGCATTGCGAAGGACGGGTCCATCCAGTGCTTGTAGGCGATCGCCTCGGACAAGACTGGGGGTGTTGTCATGGAGATTGGGCGCGACCATTTGCGTTTGCGTGAATGGGTGGCAGATGCGCAAGGCAAATGGGTAAGCCTTGAAAGACGTTTTCCAGCTGGGGCGCAACCATGAAGGCATGTTTTTTTCGACTCATCAGTCAGTGCGCTTGGGTCTGCATGGCCTTGCAGTTGCACACCGGCCATGCGCAAAGCCAGGCGTCAGCATCGCTTGCGCAACCTCCCTTGGTGTTCACTGGCGAACCCATGTCCATGCAGTTTCAACACATTGAATTACGAACCGCGCTGCAACTGGTGAGCGAATTCAGTGGCGTCAACATCATCATGTCCGACAGCGTCAGTGGCAATCTCACCATGCGCTTGAAAGATGTGCCTTGGGACCAAGTGCTGCACACGATTTTGCAAACCCGAGGGCTCGGTCAGCGCAAAGAGGGCAATGTGATTTGGGTCGCCACCCAGGCAGAGCTGTCGGCGCGGGAAAAAGGGGCCATGGAAACGAGACGGGCGATTGAAGTGCTGGAGCCATTGCAGACCAAGTCGTTCGCGCTCAATTACGCCAAAGCGGCCGATTTATTGCCACCCTTGCTGAATCAGGCGGCCGGTGCCTCTGGCACAACAGCGGCTGCGCGATTGCTCAGCCCCAGAGGCAGCGCTATGGCGGACGCCAGAACCAACCAGTTGTTTGTCACTGACATTGAAGACCGCTTGGAACAGGTATCGCAATTGATCGCACGTGTGGACGTGCCGCAGCGACAAGTGTTGATCGAGGCACGCATTGTTGAAGCCTTGGACAACTTCGCGTCCACGCTCGGGGTCAGGTTGTCTGGAAAGTCCGGACAATTGAACGCCAACTTCCCAGCCGCAGCAGCGATGGGTGCACAAGCAGCGTCTGCGGGATTCACGTTTTTCAACCCCGCGCACAGCCTGCGGCTCGGGGTTGAACTCTCGGCTTTGGAAGCCGACGGCATGGGGCGCGTAGTCGCCAGTCCACGTTTGGTGACGGCCAACCAATCCAAGGCCATCATCGAGCAGGGCACCGAATTGCCCTACCAGTTGTCTGGGCCGAACGGCAGCACCTCGATTGCGTTTCGCAAAGCCAATTTGCGTTTGGAGGTCACACCGCACATCACACCGGACGGCAGCATCACCATGTACTTGGATGTGCACAAGGACAGCGTTGGGCAAAGTACACCCGCAGGCTTTGCCATTGATACTAAGCATGTCAGTACCCAAGTGCGGGTGGAGGACGGCGGCACGGTCATGATCGGCGGCATCTATGAAACCAGCGACAACACCAACCGTGCCGGCTTGCCCGGTTTGCGCAACAACCCTTTGCTGGGTTGGCTGTTTGGCAACCGCGCGAGCAGGCGCAGCAAACAAGAGTTGTTGATATTCCTAAGCCCTAAAATGCTTGAACAAAGTGCCTTCGCACCTTGAGAAAGCTTTTATCGTGTTGGCTTTGGTGGGCATGCCGGGCAGCGGCAAATCGACAGTCGGTCGGCAATTGGCCCGCAAATTAGGCGTGGGTTTTGTCGACTGCGACCAGGTCATTGAGATGCGCATCGGTTGCCCCATCAAAGATTTTTTCGCGAGCAGTGGCGAAGCCGCATTCAGAGACATTGAAGCCCAAGTCATTGACGACATGACCCGCACGGCTTGCGGCGTTCTGGCCACCGGCGGCGGGGCCGTGTTGCGAGACGCGAATAAACAGCTGTTGCGTGAACGCACCCACGTCATTTACCTGCGGGTGCAGCCCGAGGAAATTTTCAGGCGTTTGAAAAATGACAACCAGCGCCCTTTGTTGCAAGTCGATGACCCGAAGCTCAAAATCAAACAACTGTTTGAAGAACGCGACCCGCATTACCAGGCGGCGGCGCATTTCGTCATCGAAACCAGCCGCCCGCGCATCCCGACCATGGTCACCATGATCGTCACCCAACTTGAACTTGCCGGTTTGCTACCGATAGAAACCGCCGCCCCATGACGCACACTGAACACGTTCACATAGACCTCGGCGAGCGCAGTTACGACATCGCCATTGGCGCCGGTTTGCTAGGTAGCGAAACGGCTTGGCAAGGCTTGCCCAAAGCAGGGGCTGCACTCATCGTCACCAACGACACCGTGGCGCCTTTGTACCTGGCGCGTGTGCAGCAAAGTTTGGCACCGCATTACCCGGTCATCCATGTGTGTGCATTGCCCGACGGCGAGAGCTACAAAACATGGGACAGCTTGAATGCGATTTTTGATGTGTTGCTCGGCAAAGCCTGCGACCGCAAAACCGTGTTGTTTGCTTTAGGCGGCGGCGTCATCGGCGACATCACCGGCTTTGCGGCTGCTTGCTACATGCGTGGCGTGCCGTTTGTGCAAGTGCCCACCACTTTGCTGGCGCAAGTCGATTCGTCCGTGGGCGGCAAAACCGCTATCAACCACCCCATCGGTAAAAACATGATCGGTGCGTTTTACCAACCCGAGCGCGTGGTGTGTGACCTAGGCACATTGCAAACCCTGCCGCCGCGCGAACTCAGCGCCGGTTTGGCCGAGGTCATCAAATACGGGCCGATCGCCGACATGGCGTTTCTCGATTGGATAGAACAACACTTAGACGATTTGCTGGCGCGCGACCCGCAAGCGCTGGCTTACGCGGTCAAACGCAGTTGCGAAATCAAAGCCTGGGTGGTGGGTCAAGACGAACGCGAAGGTGGCATTCGCGCCATTCTCAATTTCGGCCACACCTTCGGTCACGCCATTGAAGCCGGTTTGGGTTTCGGTGTTTGGTTGCATGGCGAAGCGGTCGGTTGCGGCATGGTCATGGCCGCGCATGTGTCGCAGCGCTTGGGTTTGGTGGATGCAGCTTTTGTGCAGCGCCTCACCGCTTTGATTGCCAAAGCCGGTTTGCCTGTGACCGGCCCGGCGCTCGGTGCGGATGTGTATTTGCACCATATGCGGGTCGACAAAAAAGCCGAGGCAGGCGACATACGCTTTGTGCTGATCGATCCACCCGGCAGCGCCGTGGTGCGCGGCGCGCCCGATGCACTGGTGGCTGAAGTGGTTGAGGCTTGCTGCCGCGCATGAGCCATGTGTTCGCTGCTGACATAGCCCCTGCCGCCACCGGTTTGGCCGCGTATGCCTGCTTGCCCGCACAGAGTCGCGGCAGGCGTTTTGCAGAGCCCGAAGCACCGACGCGCAATCTGTTTCAACGCGACCGCGACCGCATCGTGCATTCCACTGCGTTTCGCCGCCTGGTTTACAAAACACAAGTTTTTCTGAACCATGAAGGCGATTTGTTTCGTACCCGCTTGACGCATTCGTTGGAAGTCGCACAACTCGGGCGCTCGCTGGCGCGTGCATTGGGTTTGCATGAAGATTTGGTGGAAGCCATTGCCTTGGCGCACGACCTGGGACACACGCCGTTCGGTCACGCCGGGCAAGACGCATTGAACGAATGCATGGCACCTTACGGCGGCTTCGAGCACAACCTGCAAAGCCTGCGCGTGGTGGACAGTTTGGAAGAGCGTTACCCGCAGTTTGATGGTTTGAATTTGTGCTTTGAAACCCGCGAAGGCATTTTGAAACACTGCTCCCAGCGAAATGCGCAAATGCTGGAAGACGCCGAACCCGGTGGCGTGGGCGCACGGTTTTTACTTCGGCAACAACCGTCTTTAGAAGCGCAGTTGTGCAACTTGGCCGATGAGATGGCTTACAACGCGCACGACATAGACGACGGCGTGCGCTCCGGCCTGATCACGCTAGAGCAATTGCAAGAAGTGGTGTTGTTCAACACCTACCGATTGCGAGTGCAAGATGAATTCCCCGCGCTCTCCGGTAGACGCTTGCTGTATGAAACCATACGCCGCATGTTGAGCGATCAGGTGTACGACGTGATGGACAGCACGCGTGCTGCATTGAGCGAGTACGCGCCTGCATCCGCTGACGATGTGCGCCGCTCGCCGGCCTTGGTGCGCTTCAGTCCCGGCATGCGTGCAGCCAGCACAGAGCTGAAACATTTTTTGCTGCACAGTTTGTATCGTCATCCGCAGGTGTTGCAAACCACCGAATGGGCGCGCGAGGTGGTGAGCGAATTGTTCAATGCCTATATGAACAAGCCGCAAGACATGCCCGATCGCCACGCCAAGCGCAGCAACTTGCCGCGTGCAGTTTCCGATTACATCGCTGGCATGACCGACAGGTTTGCCACCAAAGAGCATGCGCGACTGACCGGCAAAGTGTTGTCGGCATGACGACCGAAGCCCAAGCCATTGCCGACACCCAAGCTTGGCTGGAAAAAGCGGTGATCGGTTTGAACCTGTGCCCGTTTGCCAAAGCCGTGGTGACAAAAAAACAAGTGCGCTATGTGGTGTGCATGGACAGCGAGTCCGAGCAAGTGTTGAAGATGCTGCAAGAAGAAATGCAGTTGTTGATCAACACCGATGCCGTCGTGCTGGACACCACGCTACTGATAGCGCCAAATCTTTTGCCGGACTTTCTAGACTTCAACGAATTTTTGTTTGATTGCGATTCGGTGTTGGTATCGATGGAATTGGAAGGCGTTCTGCAAATTGCAGACTTTCACCCGCGCTACCAGTTTACAGGCACACAAGCGGACGACATCAGCAATTTCACTAACCGCGCGCCTTACCCGACGCTGCATTTGCTGCGCGAGGAAAGTATTGATAAGGCCGTTGAAGCGTTTCCGGATGCGTCGCTGATTTATGATAGGAATCTGCAGGTGTTGGAGGACTTGGGGAGAGAGGGGTGGGAGGGGTTGGGAGTCGGTGGGAAAACAAAAAGTTAAGAGTTGACAGCGGACAAACCAAAGAAAACCAGAACTGATATCATTTTTCTATGGCTCCAACCGTATTCCGTGAAGGTGCGTTTCGCTTCTTTTTCTTTTCGCGTGAAGAGTCACGCATGCATATTCACGTAACTCATACCGATGGTGAAGCTAAATTTTGGCTTGAACCTAAAATCGAACTCGCTATGAGTCAAGGGCTTTCTCAAAAGCAAATAGCTGATACTTTGTCCATGGTTCAAACGCATGAAAAGGAAATTCGCAATGCTTGGCAAAACCATTTCAGAAATTGAAGTTTCGCAGGCTTCAAATAAAGGCTTTTGGTTACTTTTGGGCGATGAGGAATTGTTTGTCTCTTACGACGAATTCCCTTGGTTTAAAAAAGCCACTATGGAGCAAATCTCCAGCATTGAATGGCCATCGCCAGACCATCTTTATTGGCCTTTGATGGACATTGATTTATCGGTTGAATCGATTCGCAATCCGGGGAAGTTTCCTTTGGTGTCTCGTCAAATAAACTAAACGGGGTTTTATTTACCAATCAGTGATAAAGGGCTAGAAGCACAAATTAACCATGTAATTTCTCAAAGGGATGGTGAAATTACATGGTTGTTTCAACCTGTAAATTGATATCCTACATGCGAACCACTCATTAACTCAGCATCACATTGCCAAATGAAATGGGAGAGCCATTAAAACCCACAAGGGCACAATCTACCCATGTCCAAACCCAAACATACCGGACCCAAGGTCCAAACTGCTAGCGATCAACTCGACCTGCGCCCTGGCCAGTCGTTGGAGTTGCTGAAAGAACTGCACATCCTCACGCGCGAGGGCAAGATCAACCAGGATTCGCGCCGCAAGCTCAAGCAGGTGAACCACCTGTTTCAGTTCATTGAAAAAATCCTCAAAGAATTACCAGCCAGCGACGCAGGTCCTACGCTGGCGGACCATGGCGCGGGCAAATCGTATTTGGGTTTCATCATTTACGACTTGTTTTTCAA
>CAMDXA010000004.1 GCA_945878065.1 Bordetella parapertussis
ATCTTCTCAATAAGCTCGATGTGTGAGCGTTCTCGCTCAGGTTAGGATACGTTTTTCATAAAAAAATGTGGTGCCTCCGACAGGAATCGAACCTGTATCTAGCGCTTAGGAGGCGCTCGTTCTATCCATTGAACTACGGCGGCAGCCCAAGGCATTGTAGGCGTGGCATAGTGAGCGAATTGTGATGAATTGATGCTGAAAGGCAGCCCATGGGTATGTGGATAGAACTCGGTGTATTTGGATTGGTGTTTGTGTTTGCCTGGCATCAACTGCGTGACTTGAAAAGAGAGCGACTGAAGCGGGAAAGACAGAAGGCTGAATCTGGAGACGACAACAACAATTAGTTGCTTTGTATTCGATTTTTACTTTCTTTGAGTATCAGGGGGTTGAATGCGGTTGTTATGCACTTCGTCCTTGAATCCACCAAATATTATAAAATTATGGAAATAAATAAACGTAAAAGTGTAAAGTCATTGTATGGCGCGAAGCAGCAAGATAAAGAAATGTCTATTGATACAAAGTTTGATCTTGCGGTTAGTCTATTACAAAATAAAAGATTTGCAGATGCAGAAATTTTATTGAAAGAAATTTTATCGGTAGAACCTGGGCATGCAGAGTCTTGGTTTTTTATCGCTTTGATTGCTGATCAAATGGGTTTTCATCAATACGCCATAGAATATTTAGAAAATGCTTTAGAAATAGATCCAAAAAATTTAAAATACATTTATACGCTGGGTGATATTTTATATGCACAAAAATATTTGGATGAAGGTGTTAAATTATTTGAATATTTGATTGAAATAAATCCTAAAGACTGCAATGGATATTACAATTTAGCTGTTTTTTTTCAGAAGAAAAAAGAATATGAGAAATCTCTTTCAAATTATAAAAAAGTCCTACAGTTGGATGAAAAAAATATCAATGCAGCATATAATATTGGCAATATATTGATTGATATTAAAGATTATAAAATTGCCGCTCAATATTTTCAAAGAGTAATTGAATACCAACCAAATTCAGATGATGCTTTAAGCAATTTAGGTTTCCTGCAGTTAGAGTTGGGTAAGCATGAGCTGGCAATTGAATATTTAAATAAAGCAATTTTAATTAACCCAAATAACTTCAGTGCATTGAATAATTTAGGAAAAGTGCATGAGGAAATATCCTTATACTCAGATGCACTTGGATACTTTGATAATGCGATCAGTTTAAAACCTGATTACGCGGAAGCTTATTCTAATCGCGGAGTTGTATCAAAAAACTTAAATAGATTTGAATTGGCAATAAATGATTATGATACTGCTATTCATTTAGATCCAGAAAACCCAGAAGCACACTATAACAAAGCAATATTATTACTGCAATTAAAGCAGTTTTCATTGGGTTGGAATTTATATCAACGACGATGGGAAATTAAAACTCAATTTTCCAAAAAACGTGATACAAAAATTCCTTATTGGAATAGGCAAAATACCAATAACCAATCCAAAATTCTTTTGTGGGCTGAGCAGGGTATTGGAGACGAAATATTCTATTTTGGAATGTTGAAAAATTTTTCTGATACTGACGCTAGAGTTACAGTTTCTGCTGACACTAGGTTGCATGCTTTATTTAAAAGATCAATGCCAGAATTAGAGTTTGTCGACAGAAAAGAAATAGATAATATATGTGATGAAAATGCTTTTGATTTTCAAGCGCCAATCGGTGACATAGGTCAATTATTTTCAGTTGATAGATCACTAGAGCACAAGACTCCCAAACCGTTTTTTCAAATCAATCAAAGCAGATGCAGTGAAATAAAAAATAAAAATCATTTCTTATCGGACAAATTTGTTTGCGGTATCTCTTGGAAAAGTACCAATAAAGATATCGGCATTACAAAAAGCCTGAATTTGATCGATTTATCCCCACTTCTTTCCATTGAAAATGTCGTGTTTGTTTCTTTGCAATACGGCTCAACAGCAGATGAAATTGAGTTTGTTGAGAAAAATATTGGAATAAAAATTCATACGATTGACGGCTTAGATATTTTCAATGACATTGACGGTTTGGTGTCCTTGATTTCTTTATGTGATTTAGTGGTTACAACCAGTAACATCACCGCTCATTTAACGGGAGCTATTGGCAAGAAGGGCATGGTTTTAATGCCATTTTCTAAAGGTAAAATTTGGTACTGGCATTCAGGTGTTGGCCCAAGCCTGTGGTATCCCTCATTGGAACTGGTTTCACAATCACAAATGAATGATTGGACAGACCCAATCAATAAATGCAAAGAATGGGTATTGGGGCAACTATGATGGAATTAATTCGACTAGTCGTTGGGTTTGATCAACGCGAAGCAGTTGCTTATCATGTGTTTGTACAAAGCGTGATAGAAAAATCTAGCAAGCCCATTTCTTTTTTTCCTCTGAGTAGCAACGCGATTTCTTTTTATACTGAAATTCATACAGACAGAAGTAATGCATTTACATATTCGCGTTTTTTAACGCCTTATTTGATGAATTTTGAGGGATGGGCCATCTATTTAGATGGTGACATGGTTTGCCAAGAGGATATATCCTTGCTTTGGAGTTTGAGAGACAGCAGTAAAGCTGTTCAAGTTGTCAAGCACGACTATAAAACTAAAAGTAATAAAAAATATTTGAATAATATCAACATTGATTATCCTAAAAAAAATTGGTCCAGTGTCATTATTTGGAATTGCGCACACCCTAAAAATAGGCTGTTAACTCCCGAATTGATTTCATCTAGCGATGGTAAATTTCTTCACAGATTTATGTGGTTAGATGAAGAAAATATCGGTGAAATACCTGTTGAGTGGAACTGGTTAGCGATTGAATACCCGCCCAATCCTGATGCAAAACTCATTCATTACACGCTTGGCACGCCTTGTTTCAGCGAATATTCACAAACTGAAATGTCTGATATTTGGCACTCTGCATTTGAATCAACAATGAGTGGCTTCAAAAAAACCAATTCGTAGACTAAGTCTGCAAGCATTCAATAAAAAAGAGTTGCTTATTTGCTCAACATACGCATCGCATCTTCCAGTCCTTTGAGGGTAAGCGGAAACATGCGGTTGCTGACCAGTTGTTGAATGATGCTGATGCTTTGGCGATATTGCCACACGCCTAAGGGCTCTGGGTTGATCCAAGCGAACTTGGGGTAGGCGTGTGTGAGTCGTTGAATCCACTCCGCACCGGCTTCTTCGTTGTTGTATTCCACGCTGCCACCGGGCTGCAAAATTTCATACGGGCTCATGGTGGCGTCACCGACAAATACCAGTTTGTGGTCTTTGTTGTACTTGCGGATCACGTCCCAAGTGTCAAACTTTTCAGCGAAACGGCGACGGTTGTTCTTCCACAAAAAATCATAAACACAGTTGTGGAAATAGAAAAACTCCAGGTGTTTGAACTCGCCTTTGACCGCTGAAAACAATTCCTCCACGCGATTGACGTGTTCGTCCATGGTGCCGCCCACGTCCATCAACAGCAGCAACTTGACGTTGTTGTGCCGCTCGGGCCGCATCTTGATGTCCAAGTAACCGGCGTTGGCGGCAGTGCTGCGTATGGTGTTGTCCAGATCAAATTCGTCTTCCGCGCCTTCACGCGCGAAGCGGCGCAAGCGGCGCAGTGCCACTTTGATATTGCGCGTGCCTAATTCGATGCTGTCGTCATAGTCTTGGTAAGAGCGCTGATCCCACACTTTGACCGCGCTTTTGTTGCCGCCCTTGCCGCCAATACGAATGCCTTGCGGGTTGTAGCCGCTGTTGCCAAAAGGCGAGGTGCCGCCCGTGCCTATCCATTTGCTGCCGCCTTCGTGGCGTTCTTTTTGTTCTTCCAAGCGTTTCTTCAGTGTCTCCATCAACTCGTCCCAGCCCATTTTTTCAATCGCAGCTTTTTGCTCGGGCGTGAGTTCGTTTTCTAATATTTTTTTCAGCCACTCCATGGGCACATCGGCGGCGAAGTCGGTCAGCATTTCCACGCCTTTGAAATACGCGCCAAAGGCTTTGTCGAACTTGTCGAAATGCTTTTCGTCTTTGATCAGCGCTGTGCGGCTGAGGTAATAAAAATCGTCCATGCTGCACGCATCGCTTTGTGGCCCGACCACATTGGCTTGCATGGCTTCGAGCAGCATCAAAAATTCTTTGACCGACACCGGCAGTTTGGCGGCGCGCAAGGTGTAAAAGAAGTCGATCAGCATGATTTGGCTTTAGCGGTTACGGCTTTGCATGAACACCAGTTTTTCAAACAGCGTCACGTCCTGCTCGTTTTTCAGCAAGGCGCCGACCAGCGGCGGCACAGCCACTTTGTCGTCCTGAGTTTGCAGTGCCGCGAGTGGAATGTCTTCGGCCACCAGCAGTTTGAGCCAATCCAGCAATTCGGAAGTGGAGGGCTTTTTCTTCAAGCCAGGCAAACCGCGCACGTCATAAAAAGTTTTGAGGGCAGCAGCGAGCAATTCTTTTTTCAAATTCGGGAAATGCACGTCGATGATTTGCCGCATGGTGTCGGCCTCGGGGAACTTGATGTAGTGGAAAAAGCAGCGGCGTAAAAACGCATCCGGCAATTCCTTTTCGTTGTTTGAGGTGATGAACACCAGCGGGCGTGTGGTGGCTTTGATGAGTTCGCGGGTTTCATAGCAGTAAAACTCCATGCGGTCGAGTTCGCGCAGCAAGTCGTTGGGAAACTCGATGTCTGCTTTGTCAATTTCATCGATCAAAAGGGCCACCGGCTCTTTGGCGGTGAACGCCTGCCACAACACGCCTTTGATGATGTAGTTTTCAATGTTTTTGACGCGCTCGCCGCCGTCGAGGTCCGCCATCTGGCTGTCGCGCAATCTGCTGACAGCGTCGTATTCGTACAGTCCTTGTTGCGCTTTGGTGGTGGATTTGATGTTCCACTGCAACAAGGGCATGTTGAGCGCAGCGGCTACCTCTTCTGCCAACATGGTTTTTCCGGTGCCGGGTTCGCCCTTGACCAGTAATGGACGTTTTAGCGTGATGGCTGCGTTGACTGCCAGCATCAGGTCTTGTGTCGCCACGTAGTTTTGGGAGCCTTGAAATTTCATCTTCATTTACCTTTCGGGGGATTGACACGTAGCTTACAAATCGCGTCTATATAATCTTTGGAGTTTCAATGATTGTCTGTCCAAAATGAACAAGTTTTATACGTCGCTGCTCGTGTTGTTTGTCGCTTGTGCGACCTCAGTCGTCAATGCCCAGGTCACAGGCGATGCCAAAGCGGGTGAAGCCAAAATTGCGATGTGCATTGGTTGCCATGGCATCAAAGGTTACCAAGCCAGTTTCCCTGAAGTCTATAAAGTCCCCAAAATTTCAGGCCAAACTGCTTCTTATATCGTTGCTTCTTTGAATGCTTACCAAAAAGGTGAGCGTAAGCACCCCACCATGAAAAGCATTGCTGCATCCTTAACAGCCCAAGACATGGCTGACATCGCTGCATATTACGAATCACATGGCAAAGCCACAGCTCCTGCAGTGCCTGAAAAAGCCACTGAAGCCAGCGGTAAAGCCGCTGAGCTGCTTGCCAAAGGGGCTTGTACCTCTTGCCACGGTGCCAATTTGAATAAACCCATGGTGCCTGGCTATCCCAAAATTGCCGGTCAATATAAAGACTATTTGTATGTGGCGCTCAAGTCATACAAAGTGGAAAACCAAGCCACTTGGGGCCGCAACAACGGCGTCATGGCTGGTATTGCCAAGCAGTTCACATTGGCAGAGCTGAAAGAAATCGCGGCTTACGTGAGCCAGCAGCAGGGCGACTTGCAGACCGTGCCTCAGTCCAAATTCCGCTGAACGCTTCGCTGATGCCAAAGATAAAAAGTCCACCTCGGTGGACTTTTTTCATGGGCGTTGAATTTGCTCAGTCGCGGGTGGCGCGTCGTTGTACCGCTTCGATATAGGCTTGGCCGTCTGGCGGGCGACCGCTGCGTTGGCTCTCCCACAGCATGGTGCCCAAGCATTCCATCACCTCGTGGTGGGCATCATGCAAATCATTTCGTTTGGCCGCGAGCAATTCAACCGCTTGGCGAATGCCTTGGGGCTGATCGATGGAACATTGCTCGCTGATCGATAAATGCATGGACAAATGCAAAAAAGGATTGCCTGTGCTGTCGTCAAACTTTGCAGACAACGCGGCTTCTTCGTTTTGCAGCACCAGGTGGTATTCAGGGTGTCGATTGATCCATTCAGCGGCCAATGACTCGAGCGGGTCGACCAACGGCCCTTGCAACTGTTTGGCATAGACTTGACAGAAGAAGCGTCGGACGTCTTGTTGTGAAGGACTGAACATGCGCTGTATTGTCAACCAGAGAAGTCCATGAACCAAGCTTTTATTTGTGATGCTATCCGTACCCCTTTTGGCCGTTACGGCGGTGCATTGTCTGGCGTTCGCGCGGATGATTTAGGTGCGATTCCTTTGCGGGCACTGATGGCGAGAAACCCGAATGTCGATTGGCAGGCTCTCACTGATGTGCTTTACGGTTGCGTGAATCAGGCGGGTGAAGACAACCGCAACGTTGCGCACATGGCCAGCTTGTTGGCCGGTTTGCCGCATCAGGTGCCGGGTGCCACCATCAACCGCTTGTGCGGCTCGGGCATGGACGCTTTGGGCACGGCCGCGCGTGCTATCCGCGCAGGTGAGGCCACCTTGATGATTGCAGGCGGTGTGGAGAGCATGAGCCGAGCGCCGTTTGTCATGCCCAAAGCCGAGTCGGCATTTGCGCGTAACCCGCAAATTTTTGACACCACCATCGGCTGGCGCTTCATCAACCCGTTGATGAAAGCCATGTACGGTGTGGACGCCATGCCCGAAACTGCCGAGAACGTGGCCACCGATTACAAGATCGAGCGCGAAGCGCAAGACCGCATGGCACTGGCCAGCCAGTTGAAAGCCGTAGCGGCGCAAAAGTCGGGCGCGTTGGCCGAAGAAATCACGCCAGTGACTATCCCGCAGAAAAAAGGCGATGCCATCATCGTGGACAAAGACGAGCACCCGCGCGAAACCAGTTTGGAAAAACTGGCGCAACTCAAAGGCGTGGTGCGCCCTGAGGGCACGGTGACCGCAGGCAACGCCAGCGGCGTGAACGACGGCGCATGCGCGATTTTGTTGGCCGACGAGGCCACTGCCAAACTGCATGGACTCACGCCGCGAGCTCGGGTGGTGGGCATGGCGACCGTGGGCGTGCCGCCACGCATCATGGGCATAGGCCCGGCACCCGCGACCGAAAAAGTCTTGACGCTCACCGGTTTGAAGCTGGCGCAGATGGATGTGATTGAGTTGAACGAAGCGTTTGCGGCCCAAGGCATCGCGGTGTTGCGCATGCTGGGTTTGCAAGACGACGACCCGCGCGTCAACCCGAATGGCGGCGCGATTGCGTTAGGCCATCCACTTGGTGCCAGCGGCGCAAGGCTGGTGACCACGGCCACCAATCAACTTCACCGGACTGGTGGGCGTTACGCCTTGTGCACCATGTGTATCGGTGTGGGGCAGGGGATTGCCGTGGTGATTGAGCGGGTTTAAGTCAGCGTACTTTCAAAGAAAAGGTCGCTGATGCGGCCTTTTTTATTGTTCGACGAAAGCCCGTTCCACCACAAAATCCCCGGGCGTGCTGGTGTTGCCTTCGGCAAAGCCGCGCTCTTCCAGCATGGTTTTCAGCTCTTTGAGCATTTGCGGGCTGCCGCACAGCATGACGCGATCTTCTTTGGGGTTGAAAGCGGGTAGCCCTAAATCGGCGAACAATTTGCCCGAGTTGATCAAGTCGGTCATGCGGCCTTGGTTTTTAAAAGGCTCGCGGGTGACGGTGGGGTAATACATAAACTGCTCGCTGATCATGTCACCCAAGAGTTCGTGCTTTGGCAGTTCTTGTGTGAAGTAATCGTGATAAGCCAGTTCGTTCACTTGACGCACACCGTGCACGATGATGACTTTCTCGAAGCGCTCATAGGTGTCGGGGTCGCGCACGATGCTCAGATAGGGTGCCAAACCGGTACCAGTGCCCAGCAAGTACAGGTTTTTGCCGGGCAGCAAATAATCGATCAGTAACGTGCCGGTGGGTTTGCGCCCGACGATGATTTTGTCGCCGACTTGAATGTGCTGTAAACGCGAAGTAAGCGGACCGTCTTGCACCTTGATGCTGAGGAATTCCAAATGTTCTTCGTAATTCGGACTGACGATGCTGTAGGCACGCAGCAAAGGTTTGCCATCGACTTTCAAACCAATCATGGTGAAATGACCGTTTGAAAATCTGAGGGCCATGTCTCGGGTGGTGGTAAAACTGAACAGTCGGTCTGTCCAATGGTGGACGGTCAGGACGGTTTCTTCTAGAAAAGCACTCATGGACGCGATCGTTGAAATAGTAAACCACTGATTTTAGGGGACGCATCGCCAGCACCCGTTTCTAGCTGTCGCAGGCACGATTGACGAAGCTTCCCGCATGAAAGACATCAAACCGAATGAAAAAACAATTCAATACTTTCAAAGAACTGCAAGCTTGTGTGGGCCAAGATGTGGCGGTCAGCGATTGGTGCTTGGTGACGCAAGGGCAAATCAAGCAATTTGCCGATGCCACCCATGACCACCAGTGGATTCACCTTGACGAAGAAAAAGCCGCAAGCGGGCCGTTTGGAAACACCATCGCCCATGGATTTTTAACCTTGTCACTGTTGCCCCATTTTTTTGAATCTGCTTTTTCCATGGCGCAAACCCGTATGGGCGTGAACTATGGTTTAAACAAAGTCAGGTTTACCGCACCGGTGCCGGTCAACAGTCGCTTGCGGGGGCATTTGCATTTGCTGGCCTGTGAAGACATTGAGCCCACAGGCATACAAATGACTTGGCGCGTGAGCGTCGAGCGCGAAGGCAGCGACAAGCCAGTGTGTGTTGCAGAGTCGTTGGTCAGGCATTACGCCTGATAGCCAAATCCTTGTTGTCGCCAGGCTTCATACACCACCACTGCCACAGCGTTGGACAAATTCAGGCTGCGCTGCCCGGGCAACATGGGCAGCTTGATCAAACGGTGTGTGCCAAATGTGTCTCGCATGGCGGCCGGCAAACCGCTGGTTTCTGACCCAAAAATCAACCAATCATTGGCGGCAAATTGACAGTCATGTACCCGTCGCGTGCCGTGGGTGCTGAGTGCGAAACAGCGCTGCGGGTCAGGCTGCTCGCTTGTTAAAAATTGTTCCCAATCAAGGTGGCGTTTGACACTGGCGTACTCGTGGTAATCCAAGCCAGCGCGGCGCATTTGCTTGTCTTCCATAGAAAAGCCCAAGGGTTCAATCAAATGCAACTTGCATCCGGTGTTGGCTGCCAGACGAATCACATTGCCCGTGTTGGGTGGAATTTCAGGTTGGTACAAAACGATGTTGAACATGGTCGGGGCGGGAATCAGTCGGTTACTGAGAATGGCCCTGATTGTGCTCTGGCCAGCGTCACACAACTGACCCTTGCCGCACCGGCTTGCAACAAGGCCAGTGCACAGGCTTGCAAAGTGTTGCCAGTGGTCATGACATCGTCCACCAGCACCAGATGTTTTCCGATCAAGGCGCGAACATGTTGGGGATGAACCGCAAAAGCATGCATCAAATTGGCTTGCCGCATGTCTCGGCTCAGTCCGGCTTGTGCCGGGGTGTCTCGCACACGCAGCAAACCTTGGGCCATACACCGTTGGGGCGATAAGCGTTGCGCCAACAACAGCGATTGGTTAAAGCCTCGCTGCCTCAACCGTTCAGCAGACAAAGGCACGGGGATCAGGTGGTCGCTTTGCAGAACCAATTCCTGCAGATGACCATTTGCCAGCATGAGCTTGGCAAAAAACCGGGCCAATTCTGGTTGTTCGTGAAACTTATACCCAATGATGAGACTTCGCCAGGGTTCGACATAAGCCACTGCGCTAGCGCTTGCATGCCATGCTGGCGGTGAGGATAAACAGGCGGCGCAAACCAACTGCGAGCTTTCAAGTGCGCATACCAAGCAGACTTTATGGTTTGATTGGTGCTGCAATTCACACGTGTGGCACAGGGTGTCACGACACCATTGCGAACACACATGGCATTGAGTGGGCCAAAAAGCAGCTTGTTTTAGAGCTGAGTGCATCAAGCGATGAAGCCAAGTTGGGTATGCTTTAGGGTGAAATGTCATGTCCCAACTTTAAAAACAACAGGTGTCAATGTCTGTGAGCGATTCACCCGAAAAAAGTCAGGGGTTGCCCGCCATGGATGCCCGTGCTGCAGCGTATGTGGCACGCAAAATCAGCCGCAGCGGTGTTCCGTGGCTTCATGACGAAGTGGCGCGGCGCATGTCGGCGCGTCTGCCTTTGATTCGACACACCACCCGCCATTGGGTCAATTGGGCACCACGGGTGGGCGGCCGTGCGGCACAGGTCTTGATTCCTCCTTTGTTTGCAAATGCGCGGCAAACTGTTTTGCAAACAGACCCCTTGGATTTGCAATGGGCGATGAGAACACTCGCGCCAAGATGGTGGCAACGCTTCTTCAACGCCAAAGTGGATTATTCGACTGAGATTGTTCAAGCAGCGGATTTGGTCTGGTGCAATATGCAGCTGCACATGTCCCCAGCGCCATTGGCATTGATGCAGTCTTGGAGCCAAGCCCTCAATCAACAAGGCTATGTGATGTTTTCTTGTCTAGGCCCGGACAGCATGCGTGAGTTGCGTACTTTGTTTGAAGAGAAGGATTGGCCGCCTGCGCACCAAGCCTTTACGGACATGCACGATTGGGGAGACATGTTGCTGCAGGCGGGATTTGCTCAGCCCATCATGGACATGGAGCACATCACATTGACCTATGCGAGCGCCGAAGACTTGTTGCGTGAATTACGCACCTTGGGGCGAAATTTGCACCCCCAGCGATTTGCAGGCTTGCGAGGCCGGGCTTGGCACAATCAGTTATTGCGTGGTTTGCAAGCAAAACTGTCTTCACCTGTGCACCAAGGACGATTGGCTGTGACGTTTGAGGTCATTTATGGCCATGCATTCAAAGCCGCAGCGGTTGCTAAGCGCGACACCCCGGCCGTTGTGAGTTTGGAAGCTATGAAAAAAATGCTGTCCGGTGGCGGAAAAACCCTTTGAAAGCCGTGCCTCCCAATCCCTTGGCGCGAAAGGCCTTTTGGGGTCAGCGGTCAGCAAGCTTGGTGTCAGGCGCAAGGCAAAGTTCCATTGCTACAATCTTTCAGTTAATCGCATGAATTTTTCCAGCCGAATTTTTAAAAACATGATGAACCACATTCTCAAAAAACTCGAAACAGTTCTTTTAACTTTGGCGGTGTTCGGCGCCAATGCCGCATGGGCCGTCAATGATCTTCCAGGCGGCCCGGCCGTCAGGCAATTGAATTTGCACCCGCCTGTGACCAAAATCGCCGAAGAGCAGGTGTGGTTGCACTGGTTCATGTTGATCATTTGTACAGTGATCTTTTTGGCAGTGTTCGGTGTCATGTTTTATTCCATTTGGAAGCACCGCAAATCTGTAGGCCATAAGTCTGCAAATTTCCACGAATCGGTCAAGGTTGAAATTGCATGGACGGTGGTTCCTTTCATCATCGTTATTTTGATGGCGCTGCCCGCCACCAAGGCGGTGGTTGCCAGCAAAGACACCTCCAATGCTGAATTGACCATCAAGGTCACAGGCTATCAGTGGAAATGGGGATACGACTACATCAAGGGTGAGGGCGAAGGCATTGGCTTTATCTCCACTTTGGACAATGCGCAACGTGAAATGTCCAACTCCGGCAAGCCCGAACCTACGGATGATTACTTGTTGAAAGTTGATAACCCATTGGTGGTTCCTGTGGGCAAAAAAATTCGCATCATCACCACGTCTAACGACGTGATCCATTCCTTTGCGGTGAATTCATTTGGTATCAAACAAGATGCCATTCCCGGGTTTGTCCGTGACACATGGTTCCGTGCAGAACAAACTGGCGATTTTCGTGGTCAATGCCAAGAACTTTGTGGCAAAGAACACGCGTACATGCCTATCCATGTCAAAGTTGTCAGTGCTGATGAGTACACCGCATGGGTGGCCGCAGAGACCAAAAAAATGGCTGCCAAGCAGGACGACCCCAGCAAGGTATGGACCTTGGCTGAGCTCACACAAAAAGGCGAAAAGGTCTATGCCGCCAATTGCGTCGCTTGCCACCAGTCCACTGGCAAAGCCATGGGCACAATCAAAGCGCTTGACGGTGCGGCTGTCGTTTTAGACGCCGATGCCAGCAAACAAATCAATGTGCTGCTCAATGGCCAAAACAATGCCATGCCGGCTTGGAAACAGCTCAGTGACACTGAGATTGCTGCGGTGATCAGTTTCACCAAAAACAATTGGTCGAACAACACCGGTCAACTGGTCCAGCCTGCCGATGTCCGTGCAGCCCGTCAATAAAACACACTGAAATCTAAGGAATCTTTATGAGCGCAGTTCTTGATCCCCACGGCCACGGTGCAGCAGACCACGGACATGACCACCACCACGGTGCCCCACACGGTTGGAAACGCTGGGTTTATGCGACCAACCACAAAGACATTGGCACACTGTATTTATTGTTCGCATTCTCTATGTTGATCATTGGCGGCGTGCTGGCTTTGCTGATTCGTGCAGAGTTGTTCCAGCCGGGTTTGCAGTTTGTCAATCCCGAGTTGTTCAACCAATTCACCACCATGCACGGTTTGATCATGGTGTTTGGCGCCATCATGCCGGCATTTGTTGGCTTCGCAAACTGGATGATTCCTCTGCAAATCGGCGCGTCTGATATGGCATTTGCGCGAATGAACAACTTCAGCTTCTGGTTGATGATTCCCGCCGCAGCCATGCTTGCGGGCTCATTTTTCATGCCTGGCGGTGCACCTGCAGCTGGTTGGACGCTTTACGCTCCATTGACGTTGCAAATGGGCCCGTCCATGGATGCCGCCATTTTTGCGCTGCATTTATTGGGTGCGAGCTCCATCATGGGCTCCATCAACATCATCGTCACTATTTTGAACATGCGCGCTCCCGGCATGACGCTGATGAAAATGCCTATGTTCGTGTGGACTTGGTTGATCACGGCTTATTTGCTGATTGCTGTCATGCCTGTGCTGGCTGGCGCCATCACCATGACGCTGACAGATCGCCATTTCGGCACCACGTTCTTTAACCCCGCTGGCGGTGGTGACCCCGTCATGTACCAGCACATCTTCTGGTTCTTTGGCCACCCTGAGGTGTACATCATGATTTTGCCGGCCTTCGGCATCATCAGCCAGATCGTCCCGGCTTTTTCTCGCAAGAAATTGTTCGGCTACGCCTCCATGGTGTATGCCACTTCTTCCATTGCGATTTTGTCTTTCATCGTGTGGGCGCACCACATGTACACCACCGGCATGCCAGTCACCGGTCAATTGTTCTTCATGTATGCAACGATGTTGATTTCTGTGCCGACCGGCGTGAAAGTGTTCAACTGGATTGCCACCATGTGGAAGGGGTCCATGACCTTTGAAACCCCTATGCTGTTTGCAGTGGGCTTTATTTTTGTGTTCACCATGGGTGGCTTTACGGGCTTGATTTTGTCCATGGCCCCGATCGATTTGCAGTTGCAAGACGGCTATTACGTGGTGGCTCACTTCCACTATGTATTGGTGGCGGGTTCTTTGTTCACCATGTTCGCCGGTTACTACTACTGGGCACCGAAGTGGACAGGCGTGATGTACAACGAAACACGTGGAAAAATCCACTTCTGGTGGACCCTGATTTCCTTCAACGTCACCTTCTTCCCGATGCACTTCTTGGGTTTGGCCGGCATGCCGCGTCGTTACGCTGACTACCCCATGCAGTTCGCTGATTTCAATGCCTTGGCTTCAGTCGGTGGTTTTGCTTTCGGTATTGCACAGGTCTACTTCTTCTTTTTCATTGTATTGCCCACCATGCGCGGCAAAGGTGAGCCAGCCCCCCAGCGTCCTTGGGAAGCTGCCGAAGGTCTGGAGTGGGAAGTTCCATCACCTGCACCTTTCCATACCTTCGAAACGCCGCCTAAGCTCAACAAGGATGCAAACCGCATCGTTGCTTGAAACTGTGTATTGATCTTTGAGCCATGACACCAGAACAGAAAAAAAACAACCTGAAATTGGGGCTGATATTGGCCTCAACAGCGGTTGCATTTTTTCTGGGTATCTTGGCAAAATACTTTTTATAAATCTCACATGAAAATGACCTTGGGTCTGCAAACTGACAACCTGCGCATGCTTCTAAAGCTGGCAGTGGTAGCTGTTTTGATGTTTGGCTTTGGCTATGCATTGATACCCATTTACAGAGCCATCTGTGAATTGACAGGCATCAATATCTTGGCGCTGGGAGAAAAAGAGCTGCCTGGTTCAGGCAATGCCCGTCTAGCCGCCGCTCCCTCCAATTCGCAAATAGACACCAGCAGAACTATCACGGTTGAATTTGATGCAAATTCCCGTGGTCCTTGGCATTTCAAGCCCATGCAAAATTCTGTGCAAGTGCACCCGGGCGAGCTGACCACGGTGATGTATGAGTTTCAAAACATTCAAGACCGCACCATGTCAGCACAGGCCATACCCAGTTATGCCCCCCGCGAAGCTGCTGCACATTTCAATAAATTAGAGTGTTTTTGTTTCAATCAGTACACATTGGCGCCGGGTGAGAAAAAACAATGGCCGGTGGCGTTCGTGGTGGACCCTAAATTGGGCAAAGGTGTGAACACCATCACCTTGTCTTACACATTTTTTGAAGTGGGAAGCAAAACGCCCTCCGCGCCTGCAAGCACCGTGTCCAGTGTCAAGTTGAAGGAAGACGGCGTATGAGTATCGAACAGGCCGATGTCGTTGTCGCCCCCGTTGCTGTCAGGCGTCCTGTGTGGAGCTCCATCGTTGCAGTGTCTTGGTCTTTCATAGGCATTCGAAAAAACAGTGAATTTCAAGAAGATCTGTCGCACATCACACCTCTGCATGTCTTGGGTGTGGGCTTGTTGGCAGGTTTGTTATTTGTGATCGGGTTGATTGTTCTGGTCAATCTGGTGGTTGCGAAATAAAGGAGTCGAGATGAGCAGCACAACACCTGGCGCTACGCCCTATTACTATGTACCTGAGCCTTCGCGCCACCCGGCCATGGCTTCATTGGGTTTATTTTTTGTCATATTGGGAGCGAGCCAATGGATCAATGATGTCAGTTGGGGCAAGTATTCCTTGTTCGCTGGTTTGGCTATCTGGTTATTTGTGTTGTTTCAGTGGTTCAGTGAGGCTGTTCATGAAAGCCAATCGGGTAAGTACGGGCGCAAGATTGACCTGTCATTCCGTTGGAGCATGAGCTGGTTTATCTTTTCTGAAGTCATGTTTTTTGGTGCATTCTTCTCTGCTTTGTGGTGGGCGCGGATGCATTCCGTTCCTGCGCTTGGTAGCAGCGAAAACGCATTGTTATGGCCTGGTTTCAAGGCGGTGTGGCCAAGCGTCATGGCGGGTGTTACTGCATCACCTGCAGGCATCATCGAACCATTTAAAGTCATGACGCCTTTTTGGTTGCCCACTATCAACACAGCTTTGCTGTTGTCTTCGGGCGTGACGTTGACGATTGCTCACCATGCACTGCTGAAAAATGAACGCTCTAAAACTATCCAATTCATGTGGTTGACGGTTTTATTGGGTGTGGTGTTTTTGGTGGTGCAGGGCTATGAATATTTCCATGCTTACCAAGATCTCAATCTGAAGTTGACTTCCGGTGTCTACGGGTCGACTTTTTACATGCTGACCGGGTTTCATGGTTTTCACGTATTTGTAGGCATGTTGATGTTATTGTTCGTGACCTTGCGTTTGCAAAAGGGCCATTTTTCTGCGGACCACCATTTTGGATTTGAAGGTGCCGCTTGGTATTGGCACTTTGTTGACGTGGTGTGGCTGGGTTTGTACATCTTGGTCTATTGGCTGTAAGTGCTTCGCCATTCTCAGCAAAAAGGCCGCACCAGCGGTCTTTTTCATGTCAACCTGCGAGGCTTTCAGCGATGCTTGGGTGATCGAATCTTCAGCCGGTTCAAACCGCGGTCAACGGAATGCCGGTGGGTCTGATCCAGCCCATTTTCCAGGAGATCAGAATGCATAAGAACAGCACCACAGATATGCCGACACGAAAAGCCAGAGCCCGCATCATTCGACTGGATTTGGGTGCATCTTCTGTGTCTCCACGCAACATGAATAACAATGCAACAGACAAAGCTGCCAATATGCCTAGGAACGCGACTGCTATGAATATGTTCATGTACCAGATTATCCTGTGAAACTTCCCGAGTTAATCATCCCCATGGACAAAGGGCGTTCCTTCATAGTGATCTTGGCTGCAATTGCGGGTATCACCGTGACCCTGCGTCTTGGTTGGTGGCAATTGTCTCGGGCTGAAGAAAAAATCCATTACCAAAATCAATTAGAGGCGCAATTGCAGTTGTCGCCATTGGATGCGGACAGTTTGCTGAAAAGCCCTGAGCAGTGGACGCTTGCGCACAGAAGAGTCGAACTCTTTGGCAAGTGGCTCCCAGAGAAAACCGTGTATTTGGATAACCGCAGCCACAAAGGACGGCCAGGGTTTTGGGTCATGACGCCGCTGGCATGGTCGCAAGGGCAAGTGGTCTGGGTTCAGCGTGGCTGGGTGGCCAGAGACCCAATAGACGCCACCAAGGCTGCACCAGTTCACACGCCGACCCAACCCGTTCGTCTAGAAGGACGTATTTCGCCCGGTTTATCGCAGATGACGGAATTGAAAGCGTTTGCGGCTGTGCCTCCTCAGGTTGGACAATTGCTGATACGTTCCAATCTGAACATGCAAAGCATGCAAGCCATGGTGCCGGAGAAGGTCAATGCAGTCGTGGTGCAAACTGGCGCGGATTCAGACGGTTTATCCCGGGATTGGCCTGCCATATCCAAAACAGCAGACAAAAACAAGGCCTACGCATTTCAATGGTTTGCATTAAGTGGTTTGATTGCTTTTCTTTATATTTGGTTTCAATGGATAGGGCCGTTGCGTCATGCAAAAAAACAAAGTTGAAGACTCCTCATCGCAAGCGCTTGGCTTGACCATTTACGACTTGCCCGACCCCCTTGCCGTGGTGCAAGAGGATGCAAAACGCACATGGGGTGGCCGCTGGCGAATGATTTTGGTGTTGTTGGTCTGCGCCGCGCCAGTCATTGCCTCGTACATGACTTATTACGTGATACGGCCGCAGACCTTGCGTCACTTTGGTGAATTGATTCAACCTGTGCAAGCCATTCCCGACATCACAGCACTGTCGCTGGAAGGCAAGTCGGTGAAATTGACCGATTTAAAAGGACAGTGGCTGATCGTCAGCGTTTCCTCGGCCGCATGTGATGCCTTGTGTCAAAGCAATTTGTTGCTACAAAGACAAATCCGTGCAACGCTTGGCCGCGAGGCCGATCGCACAGACTGGGTCTGGTTGGTCACCGACAACGCTGAAGTTTCACCTTCGTTACAGGCAGGGTTGACTGATGCCGTGGTGTTGCGCGTGGCAGCCGATCAATTGGGGCAATGGTTGACGCCACAAACCGGCCATTTGCAGAATGAACATTTGTACTTGGTCGACCCGCACGGCAATTGGATGATGCGATTCCCGCCGCGTTTGCAAATGGACCAGGCCTCTGGCCTCAAGCGTGATTGGGACCGCTTGTTGCGTGCTTCGGTATCTTGGGACAAAGCGGGTCGTTGATTCCTATGAACGAAGTCGCTCTTTTTAACATTGCCCCCTTATTGCAATTGCTGTTACTGGCTTTGCTATTGGCTGCGGCCCCTTTGACATGGGTCTGGCTGAGGAACCGTCAGTCCCAAATGTCATTGCGGGTGAGGCAACTCACCATGTTGGTGTTGTTTCTGACCTTCGATCTGGTGCTGTTTGGTGCGTTCACACGATTGACTGATTCAGGTCTGGGCTGCCCGGACTGGCCCGGGTGTTACGGACATGCCAGTCCCATTGGGGCCAGTGCACATATTGCCGAGGCGCAATCGGCCATGCCCACCGGGCCGGTAACTTTTCATAAAGCGTGGATCGAGATGATCCACCGCTATATGGCGATGTTGGTCGGTGTGTTGATATTGACCTTGGCAGTGTTTTCATGGCGTACTGACCGCAGTTTGTGGGGATGGCCTTCGCTGTCCCTGCTGTGGGTATGTGTACAAGGTGCATTCGGCGCACTCACCGTCACGATGAAGTTATTTCCTTTCTTTGTCACTCTGCATTTGCTGGGCGGCATGCTGTTGTTGGTGTTTCTCACCATACAGCTTGTCAAGCAACGCCATACATTTGAAAAAACCTCATCAATACCGCTGCCTGTCTGGGCCTATGTCATCACGGCATTGACTTGGATCAGCGTCTTCATACAAACCGGTTTAGGTGCTTGGGTCAGCAGTAATTACGCCGTCTTGGCATGCGACACTTATCCCATGTGTCAGAACAGTTGGTGGCCGGACATGAATCTAGCCAAGGCGTTTGAACTGTGGCGCCCATTGGGGCAAGATGCCGCGGGCCAAGCCTTGCCATTTCAGGCGCTGACTGCCATACACATGGTGCACCGTTGGCATGCCGTGATTCCTTCGCTCTTGATCCTGCTGGTAGCCAGGGCTTGGATGAATAACGGACTTCGCACGCAAGGCTGGCTGCTGATTGCTTTGTTGTTGTCACAGTTCTTGACAGGAATTTCTAATGCAGTGTTGGGATGGCCCATGTTGGCGGCTTTGATGCATACCGGTTCAGCCGCAGCTCTGCTGGTATTGTTAACTTGGACATTGGCTACCACTCAACCGCGAAAAGCTGATCGCATAGCAGCCACATTTGACCGAAACATGTTATGAAACCGCTTTCCCTCTACATGCCGCTTCGCTGGCAGCAATTCAATGCATTGACAAAACCCAGGGTCATTCAGTTGATTGTGTTTTGTGCGCTGATCGGTATGGTGCTGTCTGTTCCTGGCGTTCCCGGCTTGGCGCAGGTAAAGCTCGCCGCCATTGCATGTTTAGGTATCTGGTTGGTCTCAGGTGCAGCAGCGGCCTTCAATTGCATTGTTGAACAAGCCATTGATGCTCGAATGAAAAGAACCGCTTGGCGGCCCACAGCAAAAGGTGAATTAACCGATCGGGACACCTTGTTGTTTTCTGCGGTGCTGTGCGCATTGGGCTCGCTGATTTTGTATGTCTGGGTGAATCCGCTCACCATGTGGTTGACCTTTGCCACATTTGTCGGATATGCCGTGATCTACACCGTGATACTCAAGCCGTTAACGCCGCAAAACATTGTCATTGGTGGTGCCTCTGGGGCCATGCCGCCCGTGTTGGGTTGGGCTGCCATGACGGGTGAAGTCGGACCCGAGGCGTTGATTTTGTTCCTAATCATTTTTTTATGGACCCCGCCACATTTTTGGGCGCTGGCGCTTTACAGGGTCGAGGACTACCGCAAGTCTGGCTTGCCCATGCTGCCGGTCACACATGGCAATGAATTCACGCGTTTGCAAATTTTTCTCTACACCATCGTGCTGCTGGCCGCATGTTTGATGCCATTCATCTACCGCATGAGCGGCTATTTTTATTTGGTCAGTGCATTGGTATTGAGTGTGATGTTTTGTGCGTACGGTTGGTCGCTCTGGCGGCAGTACTCAGACGATTTGGCGCGTAAGACCTTTCGTTTTTCACTGATTCACCTCAGCCTGTTGTTTGCGGCTTTTTTGATTGACCATTATTTGCCTGGAAGTTGGCGATGAAATACTTTTATCAGTGGCTGTTTCTATGCGTATTGTTGCTATCAGCGTGCTCTCCCGCTAAGCCTGAGTTCAATGCAATTGACTTAACGGGTGCCGACTATGCGCAAGGGTTTGAACTGGTCGACCCGTTTGGTCAACGCCGTCAATTGAGTGACTTCAAAGGCAAAGTGGTGGTGGTGTTTTTTGGCTTCACCCAATGCCCGGATTTTTGCCCCACCACTTTGAATGAATGGGTGCAAGTGAAAAAAAGTCTCGCAGACAAAGGTGATTTGTTGCAACCGGTGTTCATCACTTTAGACCCTGAGCGAGATACGCCTGAACTGCTGAAAGCCTACATGGCAAATTTTGATCCATCGTTCATCGCATTGCTTCCAGCACTCGATCAACTGCCCGCACTGGCCAAGCAGTACAAGATTTACTATAAAAAGGTTGAAACAGGCAGCGCTGGCAACTACACCATGGACCACAGCGCAGGCACTTATGTTTACGACACCAGCGGCAGATTGCGCTTGTACGCGCGTTATGGCTTGGGTCCGCAAGCCTTGTCTCAAGACATTGGCAAGCTCTTAGAGTGAGTAGCCGTTGAGCACCAGCAACGCTTAAGAGGCTCAGCGTTACTTGATTTGAATCAGGCGTATTCCAGCAACGCGAGTTTCATTTTCTTCATGGCGGCAACTTCAATTTGGCGAATGCGTTCAGCGCTCACGCCGTATTCATGGGCCAATTCGTGCAAGGTCTTGCCGCCAGAGTTGTCGTCATTGACTTTCAACCAACGCTCTTCAACGATACGGCGACTGCGTTCGTCAAGCACAGACAGCGCCTGACTGATGCCATCGGTGGACATGATGTCGCGCTGGTGCGCTTCAATCATGGCAGTGGGTTCATGGTGCACATCAGACAAATAGGCGATTGGACCAAATGCCTCTTCGCCATCTTCGTTGGCACTGGGGTCCAACAAGACATCTGAGCCCGCCATGCGGGCTTCCATTTCGACGACTTCTTCGCGTTTGACATTCAGGTCTTTGGCGATGCTGTCAATCTGAGCTTCGCTCAAGGTATTGCGCGAAGTCGCTTGGTGGTCTTCACCGACATCAGCCCGAAAGCCTTGCTTTTTAGAACGCAAATTGAAAAACAGCTTGCGTTGTGCTTTGGTCGTGGCCAGTTTGACCATGCGCCAGTTTTTGATGATGTATTCGTGGATTTCCGCTTTGATCCAATGCATGGCATAGCTGACCAGGCGCACGCCGTGGTCGGGGTCAAAGCGCTTGACCGCTTTCATCAGGCCCACATTCCCTTCTTGAATCAGATCAGCGTGCGCCAAACCGTAGCCGGCGTATTGGCGAGAAATGGAAACCACCAACCGAAGATGCGACAAAATCAATTTACCCGCAGCTTCTAAGTCGTTGTTTTCTTTGAGTTTTTTGGAAAATTCTTGTTCTTGCTCCAGCGTCAACATCGGCAAACGGTTGACTGCTGAAATATAAGCATCCAGATTTCCCAAGGGTGGCAGAACTGCCCAAGGGTTGACCGCCAGTGGACTGGGGCCCGTACCGGAAAGTGTCATAGCTGTCATGAAAATCCTCCTGTCGGTTAACGACAAGCCAATATTAGCACTCTCTGGCTTAGAGTGCTAATTTAAGTCCGTGTTTACCCGCATACATGGTGTTTTTACCCAGCGATTCCTCGATCCGCAGGCACTCATTCCACTTGGCCATGCGTTCTGAGCGGGCAAATGAACCCACCTTGAGTTGTCCAGCATTCCAGCCCGTGGCGATATGCGAGATGGCGGTGTCTTCGGTTTCCCCGGAGCGCGCTGATACCACCATGCCAAAACCATGCTGGCGGGCGGCCAACATTGCGCTGCGGGTTTCGGTCAGGGTGCCGACTTGGTTGGGTTTGAGCAATACCGCGTTGCAAGCGCCATCACGCACGGCGGCTTCAATCAAATCCACGCGCGTGACCAGGTAGTCGTCACCAATGATTTGTATGCGCTGTCCTAAATGCTTAGTGAACGCTTGCATACCAGCGGTGTCATCCTCGGCAAACGGGTCTTCTACGGACAAGATGGGGTAGGTGTTCACCCAGCGCATCAACACAGCTAGCCATTCGTCTGTGCTGTAGACATGCTGATCCAGCCCGAGGGTATAGCGGCCACCTTGGCCGAATTCTGAGGCGGCCACATCCAGCGCAATAGCCACTTGGTCGTGCCGGTAGCCGGCTTGTTCAATGGATCGGGTCAGGGTTTGCAAGGCCTCTTCGTTGGAAGAAAAATCTGGCCACCAGCCACCTTCGTCAGCCACTCCGTGGCGCTTGCCTTGCGACGCCATCAATTGACCGGCGGCATGGTAGACATTGGCCACCATGACCAGCGCTTCGTCAAAGCTTTGTGCACCAATGGGCATGACAAGAAAGTCTTGGATGTCCACCCGTCTGCCTGCATGCGCGCCGCCGCCAAAAATTTGAATTTGCGGCAAGGGCAAACGTACTGTTTGGCCTTGCGACAGGTATTGCCAGAGCGCTTGCCCTTGGGACACAGCCCCTGCTTGGGCAATGGCCAATGAAGTGGCGATCATGCCGTTGGCACCCAAGCGACTCTTGTTCGGTGTACCGTCAAGTTCGATCATCATCTGGTCTGCTTGGGATTGGTTCAATACGTCCATGCCGACCAAACTCGGGGCAATGACATGGTTGACTTGAGACACCGCTTGAGAGACATCCAAGCCATTGAGCAGTTCTCCGCCATCGCGTAATTCCAAGGCTTCGCGACTGCCACGCGATGCACCAGCAGGGGCCATGCCTGTGCCCTTGCTGCCGTCTTGCAGCGTCACATCAACCTCTACAGTTGGCCGCCCACGGGAATCCCAAATACGGCGTGCGTGTACATGTGTGATGTGTGTTTTCATGCGGGTTTCCAAAGGTTGCGCATTTCTGCAAGGCGCTTGGGCGGGTGTTGTAGCCAGCGCAAGCTGTGTTCTCTGACGAATTGTTGTTGTGTGCTGTCTGTGAGGTATTCCACGGGTGATTTACCGTCTATGCGGGCCAACAACATGCCCGCGAGCAAAAGACAAGTGCGGGCCTCCAAAAGCTCAGGAGATTCCCAACTGACGCCGCGCAAATAAGTGCCAGACAAATTATCAAAAGATGTCAGATAAGAGGCCGTATCTGCCGGACGCCACACGCATTTAAGCATCAAATGTGTGAGCACAAATGCCACATCAAAAGCCGGGTCGCCAAAGCATGCACATTCGGCGTCCAGCAACACCGGACCCAAGGGGCCGATCAAAATATTTTTGGGGCTGACGTCACCGTGCACCAGTACTGTTTTATGGGCAAGCGTTTGTTGGACGAGTGCATGAAGCGTATCGGCAACGGCAGGGTGTTTGCCTGCGGTATGTAAAAAATAGGGCGACAGGCGAATCGCCACAAAGTCGTCGTCATGGTCGAACGAGCGGCATAACGTGGTGTCAGCCGCGCTTGCCGCGTGCAGTGACACCAGCAAAGTGGCGACAGAGGTGGCAGTGTGTGGATGAATATACCCCGTGAGTAATTGCTGTTTCCAAACTGGATATTCGTTGGCGGGCAGGTAAGTCATGGCGAACACGCAATCTTGTTCGTCCTCGCCCAGAATTTCAGGCACGGCACTCGGAGCCACTTGGTGCGCAAATTTCAGCCATCGCACTTCGTCACGGTTACGTTTGACCGGTGCCTCCCACAGGGCACTGACTTTGAGTTGTGGCAGTGCTCGCTTGACACAAAAGCAGTCTGTCTCAGTGTGAACTTTGACGATCAGCGAAGACACGCCGCCGGTCAAAGGTGTAAAGCTGGCTGCTTGGTTCGGTAACAGTAATCCCATGCGTTGCAAGGCGGGCAATAAGGCAAGTTGTTCATCGCGCATGGGCATGTCAGTGGTGAAAAAAACGTGAGCGTGGGGCAGCCAAAAAACTACCAGGCAATGCGGAATTTACGCATCAAAGGTTGAAGCACAAACAGTGGCCCGATCCACAGGTATTGCACATCTTCAAAAAACGAAGGCTTTTTTCCTTCGATCTTGTGACCGATGAATTGCATCACCCATGCGCCGACAAAAACCGCCAGACAAATGTACAAGCGCTGTTCACCCATGGCGTGCACAACTGCCAGCATGATGGCCGACCAAACGCTCATGGCGGCAGTAAACACCAGCGACAAGCGCAGGTAATAAACCATGCTGGCCAAAATGAACCCATAGGCGACGAGGGGATGCAGGCAAAACATCAAGCCGATCAGACTGAGCATGATGAGCGGAATGGCTGCGAAGTGAATGCCTTCGTTGGTTGGATGGCGATGGCTTTGTGCGTAATGGTTTAACAGCTCATCGATTCGTCTGGAGGAGATTTCTGTGGTGGCATCCATGGACAGTCCTTTCAAGATGTCAAGAGATCAAGGCTTGCGCGAATTCATCGGCTTTGAAGCCTTGTAAATCCTCCAGCTTTTCTCCGATGCCAATGAAATATACCGCCAAAGAATGGCCATGTGAATGCTGTCTTTGCTGGGCCCACAAAGCGATTGCGGCGAGTACGCCGCCCTTGGCTGTACCGTCCAGTTTGGTGATGATCAAGCCGCTCAATCCCAGGGCTTCGTCAAATGCTTTGACTTGTGACAAGGCGTTTTGACCGGTGTTGCCATCAATGACCAACAATATTTCATGCGGCGCAGTCGGTTCTGCCTTTTCTATGACGCGATGGATTTTTTTCAATTCATCCATCAAATGCAATTGGGTTGGCAATCGGCCTGCAGTGTCGATAAGCACCACGTCTTTTCCACGCGCTTTGCCTGCGGTGACCGCATCAAAACTGACTGCTGCGGGGTCGCCATTTTCCTGGCTGATGATGTCCACCTGATTGCGGTCCGCCCAGACCATCAGTTGCTCTTTGGCGGCTGCGCGAAAAGTATCTGCCGCAGCCAGCAACACGCTGGCGCCGGCATCGTGCAAATGCCGTGTCAGCTTGCCGATGGAGGTGGTTTTGCCAGCGCCATTGACACCGGTGACCATCACGACAGTGGGACGATTCTGCGCAACATTGAGTTCGCGCTCCAGCGGCTTGAGCAATTCACTCAGCACCTCGACCAGCAAGCCCTTGATCTGGGCCATGTCTTTGCTGCCAGTTTGTTTGATTTTGAGCTTGAGTTGTTCAAGGATGTATTGCGTGGCGGGAACGCCCGCATCAGCCATCAACAAGGCGGATTCAAGTTCGGCGTAAGCCTCCTCGTCCAGCAATTTGCCTGTGAACACCGTGGCAATGCTGTTGCCGGTGCGTTGCAAACTGCTGCGCAATCGACCCAGCCAGTCGCGGCTGGCCACTTCGGCTGCCTGGCTGGTCACAGTGCCTACGCTTGGCGGGGCTTTTCGTTTGAATAAATTGAACATGTGGACAGGTTTCTACAATGCGCTGTGCGTGCATCAGCGCACGGTTAACAACAGATCATTCTATGAAACCCCAATGTGAATACAAATTGCGAATAGATTGGCGAGTACGGTTCATGGGCTTGGTGGCAAGTCTGTTGTTCTGTGGCCCGATATGGGCGCAAGAGGCTCAACAGTTCACCTTGAAAAACGGCATGACCTTGATTGTCAAAGCCGATGCGCGTGCCCCCACAGCCGTGCACATGCTGTGGGTCAGGGTCGGCTCTATGGACGAAGTTGACGGCGTGTCAGGCGTGGCACATGTGCTCGAGCACATGTTGTTCAAAGGCACGACCACTATCAAGCCCGGCGAATTTTCACGCAAGGTCGCAGCTTTAGGCGGTCGAGAAAACGCCTTCACCAACAAAGACTACACCGGCTATTACCAGCAAATACCTGCATCACGCTTGCAAGAAGTCATGCAACTGGAAGCTGATCGTTTTGCCAATAACCAATGGCCTGATGATGAGTTTGTGCGCGAGCTTGAAGTGGTCAAAGAAGAACGCCGCATGCGCACCGAAGACTCACCGCGCATGCTGATGTATGAACAACTCAATGCCGTGCAGTTCGCGGCTTCCCCCTATCGCCGCCCGGTGATCGGTTGGATGAGCGACTTAGACAGCATGACACCAAATGACGCCCGTGAGTTTTACCGCCGCTGGTACCAGCCTGAAAATGCTGCAGTGGTGATTGTGGGGGACGTGAATGTCGCAAGGGTGCGCCAATGGGCAGAGGAGATTTACGGTGTCATTCCGAAAGGCCAAGTCCCCCAGCGAAAACCACGCACCGAACCGACCCAAGCCGGAACCCGCAGGGTGCAAGTCAAAGCACCGGCAGACCAAGCGTATCTCGCCATGTCATGGAAGGTGCCTGGATTTAAATCGTTTGAAGGTGACGAAGAAAGCCAAGACGCATTGGCTTTGACCATGTTGTCGGCGGTGTTGGACGGCTACAGCGGATCACGTTTGGACCGGTCTTTGACGCAAGGAGAAAACCGCATTGCAGACAGTGCGGGCGCATTCAACAGTTTCAGTGGCCGTGGCCCGCAAGTATTCACGATGGACGGTGTACCTGCCAAGGGTAAAACGTTGGAGCAATTGGAAGCAGCCTTGCGTGCACAAATCAACCGAATCGTTGAATCCGGGGTGAGCGAAGCCGAGATGAAGCGCGTCAAAGCGCAATGGATGGCGTCCACCATTTACCAGCGCGACTCGCTCTTTAACCAAGCGCGTGAGTTTGGCAATTTGTGGGTGGAAGGATTTGCCATGGACACGCCAGACCGATTGGTTGAAGCGCTGGTGGCGGTGACGGCAGAGCAGGTCCAAGCCGTGGCAAAAAAATACTTTAGTGATGACCAACTGACGGTCGCAACTTTGCTGCCGCAATCCGGGCCCAGACCGGCGTTGCGCAAACCCGTTCCCGGCTCACGTCATACAGAAGGCACACGATGAAAAATTGGTTGATCTTTTGTGCTGCATGGCTTTTCGTGCAGCCTTTCGCAGTCGCAGGTATTCCGATCCAATTTTGGACACTGGACAATGGTGCGCGGGTTTATCTGATGGAAGTTCAGGGCCTGCCCATGGTTGACATTCAGCTTGAATTTGACGCTGGCAGCAGACGCGATGGCATAGAGCTCAACGGTTTGGCGCAAGCCACCGCCATGATGCTCGGCAAAGGCGTTCGGGCGCAATACGGCACGCCTGCCTTGGATGAAAACCAGTTGGGTGAAGCTTGGGCCGATTTAGGAGCTTCCGCAGGGGCTTCCGTATCTAATGACCGCATGAGCCTGAGCTTGCGCAGTTTGACCCGTCCTGAGTTGCTAGACCAAGCCGTTGCTCTGGCAGCACGCCAGTTGTCTTCGCCATCTTTTCCCGCCGATGTTTGGAAAAACGAACGGGAACGCTGGATTGCCAGTTTGCGCGAGTCTCAAACCAAGCCCAATGTCATCGCCTCTGAAGCTTTCGCCAAAGCGGTGTATGGCACCCATCCCTATGGACAAGATGCCGATGAAAGCAGTCTGCGCCGTATCGAACCGTCGCAAATGAAAACCTTTCATGCCCGCTACGTGGTCCCTTGCCGGGCAAAGATCAGCATCGTGGGCGCGTTGAACAAGGCGCAGGCCACAGAAAAATTGACGCAATTGCTCAAAGGCTTGCCGTCAAATAACGCCTGTGAAGTGTTGCCTCTGGTCGAAGACGTGCAATCCCTGAGGGCAGCCAACCGCATTGACATCCCGTTCGAGTCCGCGCAAGCGCATGTGTTCATCGGCCAACCCGGTGTTGCCAGACAGCATCCCGATTTTTTGGCACTCACCGTCGGTAACTATGTACTGGGTGGTGGTGGCTTCGTGTCCCGATTGACCGATCAAGTCAGGGAAAAACGCGGCCTGAGTTACAGCGTTTACAGCTATTTCTCCCCCGGACAACATGCCGGCGCATTTACCGTGGGTTTGCAAACCCGGCCTGACCAAGCTGGACAAGCCATTGAGGTGGCCACCCAAGTCGTGCGCGACTTTGTGAAAGAAGGACCGAGCAATGCAGAAGTGCAAGCTGCAAAAGACTTTCTGATTGGCGGTTTTGCTTTGCGCTTGGACAGTAATCGCAAATTGATGGACAACCTCAGCAATATTGCTTGGTTTGATTTGCCATTAGATTACCTTGATACATGGACCACCAACGTCCAAAAGTTAACGGCGTCGGATATTCAACAGGCATTCGCCAGAAACCTGCAACCCGAGCGCATGGTCACCGTGGTGCTTGGCGCTGCGGCACCATGAATAACGGCGAAGTCCGCATCATTGGCGGACAGTGGAAGCGCAGCAAATTGCCTGTGGGCAAATTGCCAGGTCTGCGCCCCACACCGGACAGGGTAAGAGAAACCTTGTTCAATTGGTTGGGTCAAGATTTAACCGGTTGGCATTGCGCCGATCCATTTGCCGGCAGCGGTGCGCTGGGATTTGAAGCCGCTTCACGTGGCGCTGCGTCGGTGTTCCTGTCTGATGCCAGCACTGAATGCGTGGCTGCTTTGCAAAAAGCCAAAGACCGTTTAGATGCCGCTCAACTACGTATCCAGCGCTCCGATGGCTTGGCCGTTTTGCGACAGTTGCCAGCGGGCAGCCAAGACTTGGTGTTTTTAGATCCACCCTACGACTACCCCCACCATGAACTTGCCTTGAAATTGGCCCGCCAATGCCTCAAGCCAGAGGGCTTGGTTTACTTGGAGGCTGACAAAGCTTGGCGCGATGACGTGCTGCACCCCTTGGGTTGGACGCTGAGTCGCCATTTGAAAGCAGGCTCTGTGCATGCGCACCTGTTGCAGGCAGGGGCATAATCGCACAGGAAATAGCTTCCTAAGGAATGACATGAGTGACCCTGTGATTGCGCTTTACCCGGGCACCTTTGACCCGATCACTTTGGGGCATGAAGACATCGTGCGTCGCACCGCGCGAATGTTTGACACGGTGGTGATTGCTGTGGCCCGAGCGCACCACAAAAAAACCATGTTCACTTTGGAGCAACGCCTAGAGATGACGCGCCAAGCGTTGGCCGATTGCCCCAATGTGCAAGTACATACCTTTGACGGATTGGTGATTGAATTTGCCAAGTCGCTCAATGCCAAAACCATGGTGCGCGGCATTCGTTCAATGACTGATTTTGATTATGAATTTCAACTGGCTGGCATGAACCGGCGTTTGGCTCCGGAAATTGACACGGTATTTTTGAACACACTCGATGTTTATCAATGCATTTCCAGCACCTTGGTCAGAGAAATATCGGTATTGGGCGGTGATGTGGCGCAGTTTGTTTCTGCGCCAGTTTTTCAATCCATGCAAACCCACGCCAAAACCTAGGCGCTGTCAACCATGGCCTTGATGATCACCGATGAATGCATCAACTGCGATGTGTGCGAGCCTGAATGCCCCAATGCAGCCATTTTTATGGGGCCGTTGATTTACGAAATCGACCCGGCCAAGTGCACCGAATGTGTGGGGCACCACGAAACACCGCAGTGCGTAGAGGTGTGTCCTGTGGCCTGCATACCGCTCAATCCCCAGTTCGTGGAAAGCCAGGACACACTGTGGGCCAAATACCGCAGCTTGCAGGCTGCCAGGCCGGCCAAAGATGCCAATGGCGCTTATTCGGCCACAGATTGATTGGCTTTGGATTTTTTGCTGGCTGATTTCTTGGACGACTTTTTCTTTTTTCTTTTTTGTTTTTTTTCAGTCTGGGTTGTGCCGTCCTCAGCTTGCGCTTTGAGGGATTTGTCTTGGGAGGGCTTCTCCATGTCGGCGGTGTTGTCGCCGGGGCAAGGGTTTAATTCGCCGTTTTGCTCGCACTGGAGGGCGGCAGTTTGCTTGTTTTCTTTCGCCATGGCGGGCGCGAAAATGCCCAAACAAGCGCTAATCAGTAGCAGGGCCAGGGGCCGGGGCAGGGTGGTCAGAGGATTCATTGGGTTTGCCTTCCTTGGATGGAATGGCCGCCGCCGGTCTTGGCGGTTTGGGCCGTGGCGGTTTGCTGGTGTGCACCATTTGGGTGGCTTTCACCATGTCACCGCTCGCCAAGAAGGCTAAGGCTTTGAGGGTTCTGTCTATGCAAGTGTCAATCACTGTTTTTTGATCCGGCGCTGGCTTTTTCAGCACCCAGTGCAGTACCTCAGATTTCACGCCGGGATGTCCAATGCCAATACGTAAACGCCAGTAAGCGTCACTGCCGAGTTGGGCATGGATATCACGCAAACCGTTGTGACCCGCGTGGCTGCCACCGAATTTCATCTTGGCTTCGCCGGGCACCACATCGAGCTCATCATGGACCACCAGAATTTCTTCGGGTTGAATTTTGAAAAATTTGGCCAATGCCGCTACCGATTTACCCGACAGATTCATGAACGTGGCAGGCTTTAGCAGCCAAATGGTGTGCCCTTCAAACTGGGTGCGCACCGCCCAGCCGTGGTAATTTTTTTCCGGCTGCAAGCTGACTTTGAGTTGGGCCGCCAATTGATCGATCCACCAGAAACCGGCATTGTGTCGGGTGTCTTCGTATTCAGTGCCTGGGTTGCCCAAGCCGACAAACAGTTTGATCATGGTGGGAGATTATCAGGCGCAAAAAAACCCGCCGAGGCGGGTTCTTTCAGGAAGCAGGGCGAAGAATTACTTCTTGCCTTTGCCCTTGGCAGGAGCCGCAGCAGGTGCAGCGGCTTCCGGGGCCACTTCTTCAGCCACAGACACGACGCTGACCAGCACCGGGTTGTTTTTGCCATGGACAACAGCTTTCACGCCATTGGGCAAGGTGATGTCGTTGACATGCAATGACGTGCCTTTTTTCAGTCCGCTCAAATCGACAGCAATGAACTCTGGCAAATGGGCGGGCAAGCAAGCGATTTCAAGTTCAGTCATGACCGGGTTGACCAGACAGGCATCTGCTTTGACTGCGGGTGAATTTTCCTGACCGCTGTAGTGGAGAGGCACTTTCATGTGCAGCATGGTGTCGGCTTCGACGCGTTGAAAATCGATATGCAACACCAATTGTTTGAACGGGTGGTATTGCACATCGCGCAACAACACTTTAGACGTTTGACCGGCCAGTTCCATTTCAAGAATGGTGGCGTGGAAGGCTTCTTTTTTCAATGCATGCCACAAGGCATTGTGGTCAAGTTCGATATTGACGGGTTGGTGGGCTTTGCCCCCGTAAACGATACCGGGCGTACGACCGGTGATGCGCAGACGGCGGCTCGCACCCGTACCCTGCATAGTGCGCTCAAAAGCGACAAATTTCATGGTTTTCTCCTGTAGAAGCCCACCGCGACCAGTGTGACTCCGGTTTCACAAAACGAAGCAGCGAACTGCTTCAACACATTGAACCCTAACCGCAACCGCTTAGAAAAGCTGGTCTTGGTCAGAGAACAAACTCATGACCGACTCTCCTTTGGCAATCCTTTGAATCGTTTCAGCGATCAAGGGTGCCACGGAGAGTTGGCGAATTTTTTGGCAGGCCTGGGCTTCTAGGCTCAGCGGAATGGTGTCGGTCACCACCACCTCGTCCAAGGCGTCGCCTTTGGCGATGCGGTCGATGGCAGGACCAGAAAAAATCGGGTGCGTGCAGTAAGCGTAAACCTTTTTGGCGCCGCGCTCTTTCAACACTTCTGCGGCTTTTAACAAGGTGCCTGCGGTATCGATCATGTCGTCCATGACTACGCAATTGCGGCCTTCAATTTCACCGATGACATGCATGACTTCACTGACATTGGCGCGAGGGCGGCGCTTGTCAATGATGGCCAAGTCGCAATCGAGTTGCTTGGCCAATGCGCGGGCACGCACCACGCCGCCGACGTCTGGCGATACAACGATCAAATCATCATAATTTTTTAAACGCAAATCGCCCAGCAGCACTGGTGATGCATAAATATTGTCGACGGGAATGTTGAAGAATCCTTGGATCTGGTCTGCATGCAAATCCATGGTCAGGACACGCGCTACACCGACGGTCTGCAATAAATCAGCAACCAGTTTGGCAGAAATGGGGACCCTGGAAGAGCGCGGGCGGCGGTCCTGGCGGGCATATCCAAAATAGGGGATCACAGCGCTGATGCGTTCGGCAGAAGCGCGTTTGAGTGCGTCCACCATGATCAGCAATTCCATCAGGTTTTCGTTGGTGGGGTTGCAAGTGGACTGCACCACAAACACATCCCTGGCACGCACATTTTGGTTGATTTCAACTGTGACTTCACCGTCTGAAAACCGGCCAACTTCTGCGGCGCCCAGTCCAATACCCAAATGCCCCGCCACCTCTGCGGCCAAGCCCGGATTGGCGTTGCCAGTGAAAACCATGAAATCCGGAGTGGAGGCTTGCGACATCTTGGCGACCTGAGGTTAAAGAAATCAAGAGCATTCAGGTGACGGTGTGCCCGTCAAACCCGGATGCTCTCGTCATAAAGCAATGAAGTGGCAGGGGAAGAAGGATTCGAACCTTCGCATGCTGGAATCAAAATCCAGTGCCTTAACCAACTTGGCGACTCCCCTACACGAGAAACCTGTTTTTCAACAAGTCTCCAGTCAAACGTCGCAGGAGACCCACCCGGCCAGGGGATGAATTTCCAGATTGCTGCACAACTGCAATTGCCAGCCCTTCGGCGGATCGGAAAGCATGGTATCAGACGAAATGCGGGCAAACACCGCGCTGCCTGAACCTGTCATTCCGGGCCGTAATCCCTGACGGCTGAACCACTCCAAGGATTGGTCAACCTGCGGGCACAAACGCCTGGCAACTGCTTGCAAATCATTACGCCCGAAAGCGAATGGACGTGCAGCAAAGTCCGATATTGTAGCAGGTGAAGAATCCCGTTTTAGCTCGGGATGCTTGAATATCTTGGCAGTTTCCAGCCCCTCGGCAGGTTTGAGAACGGCAAATTTGGCATGCGGCAGCAGCACAGGGGTAATGGTTTCACCAATGCCTTGCACCCACGCATTGCGCCCGCGCAAAAAAAACGGCACATCTGCACCCAGGGACAAGCCCAATGGCAGCAATTTGGATAGCGGCCAATCCAGTTGCCACAAACGGTTCAAAGCCAATAAAGTCGTGGCAGCGTCAGACGAGCCGCCGCCCATTCCGGCTTGTGCAGGCACTCTTTTTTCAATTTGAATCAGCGCGCCATGAGAGGTGCCGCTGACTTGTTGCAATAAACGCGCGGCCTTTAAGCACAAGTCTTCAGCAGGCAATGCATGGGTTAAATCGCGGCGAAGCAATTTACCGTCAGTACGCAAATCAAAATGCAAGATGTCCCACCAGTCGATCAACATGAATGCTGACTCGAGCAGGTGATAGCCATCCTCTCGTCGCCCGGTGATGTGTAAAAAAAGGTTTAGCTTGGCCGGCGCAGGCACATGGTGCAAACGGTGGGTCAACGCCATGGTGTTATTGAGGAGGGTTCAGCAAAAGGGTCAACTGGAGTTTAGGCAAAGGCGTTGTGCGTTCTGCAAATATGCGTCGGCTTCGGGGCAAGGTTTCCGATTTGATTTGCCAGCCTTCAAGCGATGGCCCGTCTGTTTTGAGCCAAGCCATGAGTGTCGGTAACGGCAACGCCGCACCGGTCAACTGCTGGGTCAAATCTTCCATAGAAGCAAAATGTTTTTGCTTGTTGCCCTCGGTCAGAACCGCACCGTTAGGTGTCCAACTGGCCACAGCCACCGTGCTACCCAGCGGCGAGTAAATGGTCAATTCGCCATTCTCAGCCGTGCCTTGGAGATCAAAACTGAAACTGAACTGCTCTGGTTTGTCTTGCAAGATGCGCAACTGCAAGCGGCCTTCCCAGTGGCCTTGTTGCGCTAGTTCAGTCAGTTTGACTTTGGTGAACAAACCGCAGCCAGAAAGCAGTAAAACCGAAGTGCATAGCCACAGGGCTGCCAGCCGTTTGAATGGATAAATAGTCAAAGTTTGACTTTCAGACGCTTGAGAGTTTCTATCAGCAAATCATTTTTTTCATCAATACGGGCGGCTTCGCGCCAAATCTTGAGGGCTTTGTCTTTTTGCCCCAGGCTCCAAAGTACTTCACCCAAGTGCGTGCCAATTTCAACATCATTTTTCGTGTCGTAAGCGCGTTGCAAAATGGCCAGCGCCGCTTGCTTGTTTCCCATGCGGAATTCGACCCAGCCCAAACTGTCTGTGATCATGGGGTCTTCCGGCGAAAACTCCAACGCCTTGACGATCAGTTCACGCGCTTCAGGCAATCGCATATTGCGGTCTGCCAAGGCGTAGCCCAAAGCGTTGTAGGCATGCTCAAAGCTGGGCTTTTCTGCAATGATGCTGCGCAGCAATCGCTCCATTTCATCCAGAAGGTTGAGCTTTTCAGCCATCATGGCCAGTTCGTAGCGCAGATCCAAATCTTCGGGTTCTTCGGCAACGGCTTTGCGCAATAACTGGTAGCCGGGTTCGTACATTTTGTAGTCACGCAGCAGTTTCAATTCGGCTTGTAATTTGGTGCGTTTGGCTTGCGGGTTGTTGTCGGGCAATTGCGCGAGCAATGCCCTTGCTTTGGCCATGTCGCCTCGGCTGGCCAGCAAATTGGCGCGTTGCACTTGTACCTGCGTGGCAGATTGTGGGTCTTGTATTTTCGCCAGCCAAGATTCTGCTTCAGCAGGTTTTTTCTCTTTGGTGGCGATTTGCGACAACATCAAATATGCCTGCGATAAGCGAGCATCTTCTTTGGTTTTTTCGATATCGATGTAGCGAAGCAAGGCCTTTCTCGCGTCATCGTTTTGGTTTTGTTCCATGGCCAGCGCGCCTTGCAATAACCACGCATCTGCAAAATCGGGGTGGCTCTTGTTGAGCAGTTCTAACTCGGCGCTGGCTTGCGGCAAGCGTTGGTTATCTATCAATACGCGTGCATAGCTCAATCGCATATGCGGCGGTGAGTCATTGCTGAGTACGCTTTTTAGCAAGTCCTCAGCCTCGGGAACGCCCAGTGAAAACAATTCCAACGCTAAAAAGCCGGGCTCCATGGCAGAAGGGTTGCGGGCCAATGCTTTTTTCACCGCTTCCACCGCTTGAGGCAATTTTTTGGCTGACACCCGCATGCGCCCAATGGCCGTCCAACTGGCAGCCGCTGTCAGAGGCTTATCGACAAATGGCACCAGTGCTTGTTCCACCACAGCCGTTGCCAACTCCTGGTCCTTGACCTGGGCATAAAGTTGCGGCAGGCCATTGATCAACAGCACTTGTTCGGATTCGGGGGCCAGCTGCACATAAGCGCGCAAAGGCATCAGGGTTTCGGGCAACTGGTTCAAAGCCACCAGAATTTGCAGCACATGCTGGTTGGCTTGGCGCGACATAGGAAACGCTTTTTTCCAAATACGTGCACCTTCTAATGCGGTCGTTCCGTTGCGGGCAGTCAGGGCAATTTCAACCGCGCGCTTGTAGACCGCTTCATCGCCAGACTTCCTGGCCGCATCAAGCATCAACGAATAAGCTGCGCCCAGGTCACCTTCGCTGACTTTCATCTCCCCCAACATGATCAACATGGCTGTTTCAGCGTTGAGGTTGGAATTTTTGATCACCTCGGGCTTGTCGCCACTAGCAGCCTCTGGCGTGGTCTGCGCCTGGGCGGACAGGATGCCGCCGCCAAGAAAAACCATACAGGCCAGAGCAATTGAGCCGAGGGGGGAAAGACGGAGCTTGAGGGATGTATTCATTGAAGAATGATAATCCCAGCGATTGATAAAGTCTGCCCCATGCCTGAATTACCCGAGGTTGAAGTAACCCGATTGAGTTTTGCCCCGGCCATTGCTGGGGCAAATATCCTGAATGTGCAGCTTGGTAAGCCTTTGCGCTGGCCGTTGTCATGTCAAACAGATGCCTTGATCGGCAGGCAGGTGCTGCAAGTCAGGCGTCGCGGTAAATATTTATTACTCGATTTGTCGCAAGGAATATTGCTCATTCACCTGGGTATGTCTGGTTCGCTGACATTTGCAACACAGGCACCGCCTGCTGGCAAGCATGACCATTTTGATTTGTTCACGAGCCAGGGTTTATTGCGCCTGCATGACCCTAGGCGTTTTGGCGCTGTGGTTTATGTGGACAGTGAATCGGATGCCTTGGCGGTCAAGTTGCTGGGACGATTGGGGGTAGAGCCCTTGGAAGACAGTTTTGACCCCATTGCATTTGCAACCGGTTTAAAAAAGAAAAATGCACCAGTCAAGCAAGTATTGCTGGCGGGCGAGTTGGTGGTGGGGGTGGGAAATATTTACGCCAGTGAGGCCTTGTTTTTGGCGGGCATACGGCCCGCCACCCGAGCCTCTCGCATCAGCAAACCCAGAGCGTTTAAATTGCACCAAGCCATTCGAGAAGTGTTGGCCAGCGCCGTTGAAAAGGGCGGCAGCAGTTTGCGCGATTTCTCCAACGCCCAAGGGCAAAATGGCTACTTCCAATTGCAAGCAAATGTCTATGACCGGGCCGGTCTGCCATGTCGCATCTGTGCTGCACCTATCAAGCGTCTGGTTCAAGGCCAGCGTTCAAGTTTTTATTGCCCGCTGTGTCAAAAGCCCTGAGCCCATTTGCTGTTCGCTTGGTGCAATGGCAGCGCCAACATGGCCGCCATGATTTGCCGTGGCAAAACACCCGCGACCCGTACCGGGTGTGGTTGTCTGAAATCATGTTGCAGCAAACGCAGGTGGTCACGGTCATGGGTTACTACCAACGTTTTTTACAAGCATTTCCTGATGTGCAAACATTGGCCGCTGCGCACTTGGACCAAGTGCTGGGTTTGTGGAGCGGATTAGGTTATTACAGCCGAGCCCGCCATTTGCACGCCTGCGCCAAGCAAGTGGTCGATGAATTCGCTGGCGTTTTCCCCCGCCACTCGGCGCAATTGCAGACTTTGAAAGGCATCGGTCCGTCTACAGCGGCCGCGATTGCATCGCTGTGTTTTGAAGAGCGGGTGGCTATCTTGGATGGCAATGTCAAGCGCGTCTTAACCCGGCACCAAGGTTTCGCATGGGATGTATCAGTGTCCACGCATGAAAAAAAATTGTGGGAACTTGCTAAGCAGTGCTTGCCTGCAACTGGCTTAGACATGCCTTCTTACACACAGGGCATCATGGATTTAGGCGCAACCTTGTGCACCCGAGCAGCACCGTCATGCCAACGCTGTCCGGTACATGCAGATTGCGTGGCATTTGCCAATGGCAATCCGACGAACTACCCGGTCAAAACTCGCAAGATCAAACGCAGTGCTGAGAGCCTGTGGTTATTGTGTGTCACGACATTGCAAGGAGATGTCTGGTTGCGTCAACGTCCGCCAACCGGTGTCTGGGCCGGCTTGTATACCCAGCCCATCTTTGAGGCTGAGGACCGTGTGCTGTCAACGCTGCCACAGAAATGGCGCCACCTATTAAATGTACAAACTGCTTTCACACATGTATTGACCCACAAAGACTTGCATATTCATGCCTGTCACCTGGCCTTGCCCAAGCGCATAGCTTTGGGAGAAGGGGCTTGGTTCTCGCCGAGCGAATGGCCTGCATTGGGCTTGCCAGCACCGGTCAGGAAATTGTTAGAGCGCAGCTGACTATAGGGTTCAAGCACGTGTTTAAGTCGCGTCAAGTTCGCGGTGCCGCTTGAGACTCACCCAATGCTGGGCAAACTGTTGTTGCAGTTGCTCGACCAGATAGACAGAACGATGCTGTCCGCCGGTGCAACCAATGGCAACCGTGACATAACTGCGGTGGTCTTTTTTGAGGGCTGGCAGCCATTGGTTTAAAAATTGGGCGATTTGCTGCGCCATGGCTTGAACCGGGGCTTGGGTGTGTAGCCAGTCTGCAACTTGCTTGTCGCGTCCGGTGAGCACACGTAAATCGGTTTCGTAATGCGGGTTGGGCAACATGCGTACATCAAATACAAAGTCAGCATGGACTGGAATGCCACGCTTGAATGCAAATGACTCAAACATCAGAGTCAGTTGTGAGCCGGCGGCAGTGACCAAGTCGTGGATATAGCTTTGTAACTTGCTGGCGCGCAATTGGCTGGTGTCAATGATGTGAGACTCTTCGCGCAAATCAGCCAGCAACTGGCGTTCGAGTTCAATGGCATTCATCAAATCGCGCGCACTTTGGCTGCCGCTGGCAGAGGCGTGCGACAGCGGATGGTTGCGCCGCGTTTCTGAAAAACGCCGCAGCAAAGTATCGGTGCCCGCATCTAAAAATAGCAACCTGACATTGACTTCGTGGCTTCGCAATTGCGCCAACTGTGAAGGAACGGTGTGCAATGCGTTGGCACTTCGTACATCCATCGCGATGGCCACTTTTTGCGACGCCTTGCGGTCTTCAAGTTGTACAAACGGTATCAACAATTCTGGGGGCAGGTTATCAACGCAGTAATAACCGGCGTCTTCGAGTGCGTGCAAGGCGATGGACTTGCCAGAACCCGACATGCCGGTGATCAACACCAGTTCGCGCTTCATGGGTTGGTCGCTCGCTTTTTAGGTTTGGCAGCAGTTGCCGAAGACATGGACACCAGCATTTCGCGTGCATGGGCATGGGTGGTGTCAGACAAACGCTCGCCACCAAGCATGCGGGCGATTTCATTCACGCGTTGATCACCGCTGACCGCATGTACGGCGCTGAAACTGCCCTGCTTGTCGGATTGTTTGGACACCACCCAATGGTGGTCGGCACATGCCGCGACTTGGGGCAGATGTGTGACGGCCAGCACCTGACGGTCGCGGCCGAGTTGTTTCATCAGGCGGCCCACGGTTTCTGCAACTGCACCACCCACACCGGAGTCCACTTCGTCAAAGATCAGTGTTTGGGCCGTGCCCAATTGGCTGGTTGTCACGGCGATTGCCAAGGCTATGCGAGAAAGTTCGCCGCCGGAAGCTACTTTGCCCACGGGACGTGGCGTGCTGGCAGCATGGCCTGCCACCAAAAACTGGACCTCTTCCAAGCCATGGCTGGCAGCTTCTGGCAAGGTTTCCAGAGACACTTCAAAACGGCCACCTTGCATGCCCAGGTGTTGCATGGCTTGGGTAATGCTTGCAGCAAGTTTGGGGGCTGCGCTGTTGCGTGCTTTGCTGAGTTGTTTGGCCTGTTTCATGAAGGCCAGCGCCGCTGATTGTTCGGCTTTTTCCAAGGCTTCAAGGTCGGCTGCGGCGTCCAGTTTTTGCAACTCTGATTGCCAACTTGCGTAAAGACCGGGCAGTTCAGCAGGGGCTCGCTTGTAGCGCCTGGCCAGAGATACCCATAAACCCAGGCGGGCATCCAATTCATCTAGACCTTGGGGATCAAGGTCAGAGCGTCGTAGCCAAGCTTGCAAACTGTGGGCAGCATCCTCTGTTTGCGCCAGACAGTTGGTCAGTTGGTCAGCCAGCATTTGAAATTCTGGCTCGATGTTGCTTTGCGCTACCAGTGCTTGTTGCGCATGCGCCAAGGAAAGCGTGGCGCCACCATCGTCTCCGCTCAGGTGTTGCAGCGCCTTTTGCGCAGTTTCCATCAAGGTTTGCACATTGGACAGGCGGGAGTGCTGTGCATTGAGTTCGTCCCATTCATCGGCACGGGGGGCGAGTTTGTCAACTTCAGCCATTTGCCAAGCAAGACGCTCGCGCTCTTGCTGCAATTGGTGTTGTGCCTGTCTGGCATGCGTCAGTGTTTGCTGTGCGGTACGCCAAGCATCCCAGACTGTTTGCAAGCTGTGTGAATCTAAGCCGGCATAAGCGTCGAGCAAACCCCTGACTGCACTTGGGCGCGTCAAACTTTGCCATGCATGTTGCCCGTGGATGTCCACCAGATGGTCGCCAATTTCTCGCAGTTGCGAGGCGGTGGCGGCGCTGCCATTGATCCAAGCCCGGCTTTTGCCTTGTGCATCAATGCTGCGTCTCAGAAGCAGTTGTTCGTCGGCATCAAAACCGTTGTCTTGTAACCATTGAACAACCCGCGCATTGACTTGAAATTCAGCGCTGATTTCTGCCCGGGGCGCACCTTCGCGCACCACGTTGGCGTCGCCTCTTGCGCCCAGCACCAGTTGCAGTGCATCAATCAAAATAGATTTTCCTGCGCCGGTTTCACCGCTCAGAACGCCAAACCCATGGGCCACGTCAAGCTCTAGCTGCCGCACGATGACAAAGTCGCGCAGACTGATGCGTTGCAAACTCATGAACCTCCCTCATTCCAGTGCAATTTTTGTCTGAGTGTGTCAAAGTAACTCCAACCTCGGGGGTGGAGAAATACCGCATGGTGTTGTGATTTGCGCACTTTGACTTGATCGCCGATCAGCAAAGACGCCAGCGATTGCATGTCAAAGTTGGCGCTAGCGTCACGTCCGGCCACCAGTTCAATCACAATTTCCGCAGAGTCGGCCAATACCAAAGGCCGGTTGGACAGGGTGTGCGGCGCAATGGGCACCATCACCAAGCCGCCCAGTGAGGGCTGTAACAACGGGCCGCCTGCAGACAAAGAATAAGCGGTAGAACCGGTTGGCGTGGCGATGATCAGGCCATCCGCACGCTGGTTTGCCACGAAATGCCCGTCCACACTGACACGCAATTCGACCATGCCGGTGGTGGCGCCACGGTTGACCACCACATCATTCAAAGCTTGGGCTTGTAGGATGTTTTCCTTGCCTCGCCAGACTTGTGCGTGCAACATGACCCGGTGGTCTTCTTCGTATTCTCCGTTGAGCATGGGTTCGAGCTTGGCCTCCAACTGATTCAATGCGATGTCAGTGATAAAGCCCAGTCGCCCTTGGTTGATGCCTATCAAGGGGACGCCGTGCGGCGCCAGTTGGCGGCCAAAGCCCAGCATGGTGCCGTCGCCCCCGACCACCAACGCAAGATCGCATTGGCTGCCAATGCCTTGCACGTCTAGTGTGGGAGCGCCGTCAAGCCCAATTTGCTGCGCCGAGTCTTGTTCCAGATACACCTTCGCGCCAAGTTGCCTCAGCCACTGCATCAGCGATGTCAATACCTGCCTGGCTTGGGCAGGCGGCGCTGTGTTGAATGCAGAGTGGTGTTTGCCGATCAAGGCGATATGGCGGAATGTCAGGCTCATGGGCAAATTACATCATTAAAATGAATCGAAAGGATGACCATGCTCGATGACCGTTCCAAGTTGCTGTTGAAAACCCTGGTTGAGCGCTATATCGCCGATGGCCAGCCTGTGGGCTCACGCACCTTGTCCAGGGCCAATGGCATCGAATTGTCGCCTGCCACGGTGCGCAATGTCATGGCTGATTTAGAAGAGTTGGGCTTGATCGTCAGCCCCCATACCTCGGCCGGGCGCATACCCACCGCCAAAGGTTACCGTCTGTTCGTCGACACCATGCTCACTATCAGTCTGGGCGAATTACCCACCCCTTCACTGGCCCCTGAGCAACCGCAAAAAGTCATCGCCAATGCAGCCAGCCTGCTGTCAAACCTGTCCCATTTTGTGGGTGTGGTCATGTCGCCGCGGCGTGGCTCAGTGTTCCACCATATTGAATTTTTGCGACTGTCTGACCGACGCGTCTTGGTCATCATTGTGTCGCCAGAGGGTGATGTGCAAAACCGTGTCATCTTTACCGACACTGACATCACGCAATCCCAATTGATTGAGGCCTCCAATTACCTCAACACCCATTTTGTTGGCATGGCCATCGAAGAAGTGCGGCAACGCTTGCAAATGGAAGTAGAAAAACTTCGTGGAGAAATTGCTTCGCTGATGCAGGCTGCGGTGCAATTCAGCTCCGAGGCCATGCAATCGACCGAAGACGAAGTCGTGATCAGCGGCGAGAGAAACTTATTGTCAGTGTCAGATTTCTCCAGCGACATGGGCCAATTGCGCCGTGCATTTGATTTGTTTGAACAAAAAGCCCAACTCATGCGTTTATTGGACATGTCTAACCAAGCTGAGGGAGTGCGTATTTACATTGGCGGCGAAAGCCAGATTGTTCCTTTTGAAGAACTTTCTGTGGTCAGCGCCAACTACGAAGTGGACGGACAAGTAGTGGGTACCCTGGGAGTGATAGGACCCACCCGTATGCCTTACAACCGAATGATTCAAATTGTGGACATCACCGCCAAGTTGGTCAGCAACGCTTTAAGCCACAAATAAACCAGCGCTGAGACTTTGTGCCACAAACATCAGCGCAGTCAGTTGATTTACACCTTGCCCAAATAATCGCGCTTGCCGATTTCAACGCCGTTGTGCCGAAGAATGGCGTAGGCCGTGGTGACATGAAAGTAAATATTCGGCATGGCGTGGTTGAGTAAAAACTGCATGCCTTTGTAATGGGTTTCGACATCGCCGCGTTTGGTCACGATATCTTTGTCTTCAGTGCCATCGATCTGCGCAGCGCTAAACCCTTGCACAAATGCCATGGTTTTCGCAATGCGTTGCTGCAAGTCTGCAATGCTGACCTCGTTGTCTTCGTAAGCGGGAATCTCTGCCCCGGCGAGCCTGGCCACCACACCTTTGGCGGTATCGCAAGCAATTTGCACTTGGCGCGTCAATGGAAGCATGTCCGGGTAAAGTCTGAATTGCGTCAGTGCAGATTCATTCCACTTTTTGTTCTCAATATGTGTGTGTGCTTTGTCAAGTAAATGGCTCAAGTTGGTGAGCATATTGACGATGCGCGGCACGCTGGCTTGGTACATGGAAATTGTCATGGTTGCATCTTTCGTTCAAAGATACTGATCTTCGCATGTTCGGTCTGTGTGAATGCGTAAAATGAATCGATTGGGCCCCTAGCTCATGCTTGGTTAGAGCAGCGGACTCATAATCCGTTGGTGCCGTGTTCGACTCACGGGGGGCCCACCATTTTTTTGCTGGCCATTTCAGGCGCGGCGGCATGTTAAGATGCAAAGCAGTGCGGCTGTAGCTCAGCTGGATAGAGTACTTGGCTACGAACCAAGGGGTCGTGGGTTCGATTCCTGCCAGCCGCACCATCTCATAACGGCTTAGCGTGTTTTCACGCTAAGCTTTTTTTTTGATCATGCACACACAGCTTTAGAGTTCAGTCAATATGTCTCTTCAAGTTCAAGCAGTTGTCATAGGTGCTGGTGCCGTCGGATTAGCTTGTGCCCGCGCTTTAGCGCTGGCAGGCAAAGAGGTCATTATTCTGGAACGAAACAGCGACTTTGGTCTGGAAACCAGTGCGCGAAACAGCGAAGTCATACATGCGGGTATTTACTACCCAACAGGTTCGCTCAAAGCGCGTTTGTGTGTGCACGGCAGACATTTGTTGTATGCGTTTTGTCAGTCCCATGGCGTGGAGCACAGTCGCTGTGGCAAATTGATTGTGGCCAGCACTGAATCGCAGTTGGTTGATTTGGAAAAAATCCAAGCCAAGGCGTTGTCCAACGGTGTGGAGGATTTGCAATTTCTAAGCGCAGCAGCAGCAAAACAGATGGAACCTGAATTGCAGTGCTCTGCTGCATTGCTTTCACCCTCCACTGGCATCATCAACGGCCGCGCTTACATGCTGGCATTGCTGGGGGAGGCCGAACGGCACGGTGCGAGTTTGGCCTTGAACAGCGCGGTCAAAAGCATCGTTTCCACGCCAAATGGTTTGCAGTTGTCGGTGCTGTGCGACGGGGTGGAAGAAACGCTGTTGGCCCAGACGGTGGTCAACGCCACCGGACATCAGGCGATCGCACTGGCGCGTACTTGCGAAGCCATCGTTGAAGAAAAAATCCCCAAAGCGTATTTGGCCAAGGGCAATTATTTTTCGCTGGCCGGTCGCTCGCCATTTTCAAGATTGATTTACCCGGTGCCCGAACCCGGCGGTCTGGGTGTGCACCTGACACTGGATTTGGGTATGCAAGCCCGCTTCGGTCCGGATGTGGAATGGGTGCAGACCGAGGACTACAACGTCAACCCGCAAAGGGCCGAGGTCTTTTACCAAGCGATACGTAAATATTGGCCGGGCTTGAAGGATGAATCATTGCAACCCGCGTATGCAGGCATTCGCCCAAAAATTGTTCCCCAGGGTGCTGCTGACGCTGACTTTCAGGTGCAAGGTCCTGCTGAGCATGGCATCAATGGATTGGTGAATTTGTTCGGCATCGAGTCGCCAGGTTTGACGGCCAGTCTGGCGTTGGCTGAATGGGTGTGTGAACGCCTGGAAATAGCAAGCACTGTGTAAGTTGTAAGAATATGCCTACAAGCACCAGCCTGAAGCAACCCACATGAGCAAAGCATTCACACGCGAGTCCGGCGGCGAAGACGATGACGACGATGCCGGCCTGCCACCGATACCAAGCGGTGGAAAAAACTACATCACGCCTCAAGGCTATGCGCGTATCCGATCCGAGTTGTTGCAATTGATCGACGAGGAGCGTCCCAAGGTGGTTGAAATTGTTCATTGGGCGGCCAGTAACGGGGACAGGTCCGAAAACGGTGATTACATCTATGGCAAAAAACGTTTGCGCGAAATCGATAGGCGCATCCGCTTCTTGACCAAGCGCATGGAGTTAGCGAGCATTACCGATCCCAGCGTGCACCATGGAAGCGACCAAGTTTTTTTTGGTGCGACCGTGACCTATGAAGACATGCAGGGGTTTGCCAAAACCATCACCATATTGGGTATTGATGAGGCGGACAGTTTGCAGTCACAAGTGAGTTGGGTGTCGCCAGTGGCTCGCGCTTTGTTAAAAGCGCGGGTAGGCGATGTGGTCAATTTACAAACCCCTTCCGGTATGCAAGCGATTGAAGTGACGCTGGTGTCCTACCCTCAACCCGTAACCGACAGTTAAAGGGCAGATCAGTTGTGTCGGTGAGAGCTGGCGCGTTTGGCTTGGCTGACTGAAGGCAGTCGTTGCAAACTGCCCAGCACACTTTCTAAGTGTGAAGTGTCTTGAACAGCAATCAAAAACCGCAAGTCGGTGGCTTGTTTGCCACTGACCTCATCAGCCATGCTGACCAGTTTGATATCCGCTTGTGCCGAAGTGATGGCTGAGGCAACGCTGGCCAACACGCCTTTGCCGTTGAGTACAGTGACCACAATGCCAGCTTCAAAACTTCGCAGAGGTTCATCTGACCATTCCACAGCAATGAACCGCTCGCTGTCTTTGTGCTGCAAGCGTTGTGCGACGTGGCAGTCCTGAACATGCACCACCAAACCCTCTCCGCGACCCAAGTAGCCAACGATGGCGTCGCCAGGCACGGGATGGCAGCATTGGCCGTAGGTGACGGAAGCGTTGTCACTGCCATCTACCACCACCCCACCTTGCGAAAGTGTTTCATGGGCGGTGAATCGCTCACGGCTGAGCAGCAATGGATCAGGACGAATCCCTTGGTCGGCCAACAGGCGCACCAAACGTTTGGCAACGATGCTGGCCACACGTTTGCCCAAACCCAAATCTGTCAGCAACTCTTCGCGTGTTTTGCTGCCCGTGAAGCGCAACAATTTTTCCCAGAGCACTTTGTTCAATGCATCGTTCGCTGGAAGGCTGACAAACCCCTCGGCCCGAAGCGCTTGGGCAAGCAATTTCTCACCCAAATCCTGCGATTCTGATTGCGCCCGGGTTTTCAGGTAATGCCTGATTTTTGAGCGCGCACGCCCGGTGCGAACAAATGCCAGCCATGCCGGATTGGGTGTGGCTTCTTCAGCGGTTTCGACTTCAATCACATCGCCATTGCGTATCTCGGTGCGCAACGAAACCGGTTCGCCATTGATGTGGGCAGAGACCACACGGTCGCCAACATTGCTGTGCACCGCGTATGCAAAATCAACCACAGTGGCACCTCTTGGCAAGGCCATGATGTGACTTTTTGGTGTGAACACATACACGGCGTCCGGAAATAAATCGACCTTGACATGGTCCCAAAATTCGGTGGCGTCTCGGGTCTCGTCTTGAATATCGAGCAGCGACTGCAACCACTGCGTGCCCAGCCTTTCGGCCTTTTCGCTGGACTCGTGGGACTTATACAACCAGTGTGCGGCAATGCCAGACTCCGCCACTAGGTGCATGGCTTCGGTACGCAATTGAAATTCAACATTGATACCCGCAGGCCCGACCAGTGTGGTGTGTAAGGACTGGTACCCGTTGATCTTGGCAATTGCAATATGGTCTTTGAATTTTCCAGGCACAGGTTTGTAGAGTTGGTGCAATATGCCGAGGCCGGTGTAGCAACCAATCAAATCAGGAAGCAGCACGCGCATGCCATAAATGTCTGTGACTTGGGCAAAGCTCAAATGCTTGCCGCGCATTTTTTGGTAAATGGAATACAGCGTTTTCTCACGTCCAAAAATACTGATGTTTAAATTGGCTTGGTTAAAAGCAGTCTCTACTTCGAGTTGGAGTTTTTGCAGCAAATCGCGACGACGGTTGCGGGCTCGCATCACTGCCTTTTCCAAGGTTGCATAGCGCCAGGGTTTGAGGTGTTTAAAGCTCAGATCCTGCAATTCGCGGTAGGTCTGGTTCAGACCCAAACGGTGCGCAATCGGTGCGTAAATCTCTAGGGTTTCGCTGCTGATGGCTTTCCAGCGGGTGCGCGGCATCGCTTCCATGGTGCGCATGTTGTGGGTGCGATCAGCGAGTTTGACCAAAATGACCCGCACGTCACGCGCCATGGCCAGCAGCATTTTGCGAAATGATTCAACCTGGCCTTCTTCCTGCGTGTCAAAGCTGAGTTTGTCGAGCTTGGTCAAGCCATCCACAAGCTCGGCCACAGTGGGTCCAAATTTTTCCAGCAAATCGGTTTTGGTAACGCCGCAGTCCTCCATCACGTCATGCAGCAAGGCCGCCATCAGCGCTTGGCTGTCAAGCTTCCATTCGGTGCATTGCAGGGCCACTGCAATCGGGTGGGTGATATAGGGTTCCCCACTGCGTCGTGTCACGCCCAGATGCGCTTCGTCGGCAAATTTGTAGGCGCGCCTGACTTGCTCGATCCCCTCTGGGCTCAAATAGTCCAACTTCGCGACCAACGAGGCAAAGCTGGCCGCCGCCGCATTGCTGGCGGGCGTTGGAAGAGTGGGGGTGGTTGCGACGGTAGCCATGGCCTAACTGTAGCGTTTTGCTTGACCCAGGGGTTCAGGGGCGAAAAAAAAGCACTGCATGAGCAGTGCTTTGTGTGCGAAAAAAACAATGAACGGTCAGCCGGGCACTTTTTTCAGCATTTCCAGACCAATCTTGCCAGCGGCGATTTCGCGAAGTGCAGTCACGCCGGGCTTGTTTTTGCTTTCGATTTTTGGGGTGTGGCCTTGTGCCAGCATGCGAGCGCGGTAAGTAGCAGCCAACACCAATTGAAAGCGGTTGGGGATTTGTTCGAGACAGTCTTCAACGGTGATGCGTGCCATGTGCGGTTGCTCCGGTTCAGTTAAGTGAGGTTTAAGGCTTTGAAGATATCTGACCTGCTTTGGCGCTGGGACGCGTATTTGAGTCTTTGCGCATGGACAATGGCTTTGAGGTCAAACAAAGCTTTGTCAAAAAGTTGGTTGATTATAACGAAGTCAAATTCGTATGCCTGAGACATTTCCTGGGCGGCGTTTTGTAACCGCAGTTCTATCACCTCGGGGCTGTCTTCGCCACGGCGCTGTAAACGCGCACGCAATTCCTGCATGCTGGGCGGCAAAATGAAAATCAGCACCGCATTGGTGAACAGCTTCTTGATTTGTACAGCGCCTTGGAAGTCAATCTCCAAAATCACATCCATGCCATTGGCAATTCGCTCTTCGATGGTGGCGCGGGATGTCCCGTAGCGGTTGCCGTGAACATGGGCCCATTCCAAAAAGGCTTGCTCGGCGATCATGCGGTCAAATTCTTCGTTGCCAATGAAGAAATATTCGCGACCGTGGAATTCTTGGCCACGGGGAGCGCGAGTGGTGTGGGACACCGATGGTTGCACACCAGCGTCTAGCTCCATCAGGGCCTTGACCAAGCTTGATTTGCCTGCGCCACTGGGCGCAGCCACCACATACAGATTGCCGGGGTAAGTGTTCATCATTCGAGGTTTTGAACTTGTTCACGCATTTGCTCGATCAGTACTTTCATGTCCAACGAAAGGCGTGTGAGTTCGATGGCGCTGGATTTGGAACCCAAAGTATTGGCTTCTCGGTGTAGTTCCTGAATCAAAAAATCCAAGCGTTTACCGACGCCTTCTGGGTGTTTTTTTTGTTTAAGTAGGCGGGCAATTTCATTCAAATGGGTGGTCAGTCGCGTGATTTCTTCAGCGACATCGGATCGAATGGCAAAACTCGCTGCTTCAGCCAGTGCCCGTTCATGCACGCTTTCAGGCAGGGCTTGCGCATCTGCCAATGCCAAGGCTTCGCGCCAGCGTTCAAGGAATTTTTGTTTTTGCACGGCCACAGCCTGTGGCACCAGCGGCAAAGTTTGTTCTGCCAGTGTGTGCAATTGGGTGACACGGTTCAGTAAATCGTCCGCCAATTTCATGCCTTCGCGTTGTCGTGCCTCACACATGTGGGTCACCACTTCGTTGGCCAAGTGCATGACTTGCGGGGCAATGTCTGTGGCGGATGCGGAATGGACTTGCGACGACAGTCGAATGACTTCTGAAACGGAAAGAGGAGGGGCGTCAGGTAACCACATGCGCACATGGTTTTGCACATTGACCAGATTCTTCAAAAGCGCAGTGTCTGGCGCTCCCACACTGTTGTCGTTGTCGGATTCCAAGTTCAGACGCAGTTCAACTTTGCCTCGTTTGATGTGCTTGCTAATCAGTTCGCGCAGACTGGGTTCGAATTGACGCAACTCTTCCGGCAGTCGAAAACTGATATCTAAGTACCGGCTGTTGACCGAGCGAATTTCTAGGCCCAGACGAATACCCGGGACCGCGGCTGTTTCAGAACCAATGTGTGACTGTGCACTGGCATAGCCGGTCATGCTTTGCAGGGACATGGCGCTTTCATTTCAAAATTGCATTATCTCAGGCGAAGATTCTTTGCCTGAACGACAATGGCCGTTTTCTTCCATCTGCCGCATCTCACCCATGACAACCATTGCATCACGCCAACATCGCGCCAACGACGCATTGCGTTCTGTTCGCATCACACGCAGCTTCACCATGCATGCGGAAGGATCGGTATTGATTGAATTTGGCAATACCAAAGTGTTATGTACTGCTTCTGTTGAGGAAAAAGTTCCCCCGCACAAACGCGGTTCAGGCGAAGGATGGGTAACCGCCGAATACGGCATGTTGCCGCGTGCCACACACACCCGTAGCGACAGAGAAGCGGCCAAAGGCAAGCAAAGCGGTCGCACCCAAGAAATACAGCGCCTCATCGGGCGCTCCATGCGGGCAGTGTTCGATTTGAAAAAACTCGGTGAGCGCAGCATACAAATTGATTGCGATGTGTTGCAGGCCGATGGCGGCACCCGTACCGCGGCTATCACCGGTGCATTTGTGGCCGCGCAAGACGCGGTCAATGGTTTGCTTAAAGCGGGGAAATTGACTGCTTCGCCCATCATCGACCATGTGGCTGCCATTTCTGTGGGGCTGCTGCATGGCGTTCCTTTGCTGGACTTGGAATACGTGGAGGACTCTGTCTGCGACACCGACATGAACGTGGTCATGACAGGGGCGGGTGGCTTTGTGGAAGTGCAAGGCACGGCAGAGGGCGTTGCTTTCAGTCGTGCAGAAATGGACCAGTTGCTGGCCTTGGCTGACAAGGGAATTCGTGAACTGGTGACCCTACAAAAATCTGCGCTGGCCGTTTGATATGTCGACCGTGACACGTATTGTTTTGGCGTCTAACAACCCAGGCAAATTGCACGAACTGCAAGCCATGTTTTCGCCACTGGGCGTGCAGTTGATCGCGCAATCTGAATTAGATATCCCTGAGGCACAAGAGCCATTTCATACATTTGTGGAAAACGCATTGGCCAAAGCACGCCATGCCAGTCGCTACAGCGGCCTGCCGGCACTCGCAGACGACGCGGGTTTGTGTGTGGATGCCTTTGAAGGCTTGCCGGGTGTACAAACTGCTTTTTATTGCACGCAGTTTGGCTACACAAAAAGCGATGACAACAACCGCCGTGCATTGCTTGAGCAAATGCAAAACATCACGGACCGCAAAGCAGCCTTGGTCAGCACCTTGGTGGCATTGCGCCATACCGATGACCCGGAACCGCTGATTGCCAGTGGACGCGCAGAAGGCGAAATCACGCGTGAATCACGCGGTGCCAATGGTTTTGGTTTTGACCCGGTCATGTTCATTCCCGAACTGAACATGACGTTTGCTGAAATGACTGATGAAGAAAAAAACCAGCGCAGCCACCGGGGCCAAGCGGCTCGACTGATGCGGGAATTGATGCTGCAACGCTGGTTGAAATGAAGCTTGATATCGCACACTTGATGCGCCCTGGCACCTTGACCTTGGCTGCTTTGCCGCCTTTGTCGGTGTATGTGCATTTGCCTTGGTGCTTGAAAAAATGTCCTTATTGCGATTTCAATTCGCATGAATATCGCTCGCCTGCGCCCACTGCATCATTGATGCAGGTGCAAGCGACGCCCATGGCTTTGCCTGAAGCCGCTTATTTGGACGCGTTATGCGCTGATATAGAGAGCAGCCTGCCCTTGGTGTGGGGCAGACCGGTGCACAGCGTTTTTATCGGTGGTGGCACGCCGAGTTTGTTTTCTCCTGCGGGCATTGCGCGTTTGATCAGTGATTTGCGCGCCCGTTTGCCCTTGGTGCCCGACTGCGAAATCACGCTCGAGGCCAATCCGGGTACTTTTGAAAAAGACCGGTTTCACGCTTACAAAATGGCTGGCGTCACACGACTTTCCGTCGGTGTGCAAAGTTTCAATGACCGGCACCTCAAAGCGATCGGGCGGGTGCACAATGGCGCTCAGGCCATGGCTGCTGTGCAAGAGGCTGCGCAAGCTTTTGACACATTCAACATCGATCTGATGTATGCCTTACCCAATCAGAGTCCACAAGATTTGCAACAAGATTTGGCAAGCGCTTTGGCATTGCAGCCTTCGCATCTCTCTGTGTATCACTTGACGATTGAACCGAATACCTTGTTTGCAAAGCATGAGCCCGCTGGCTTGCCGCCCGAAGATCAGGCGTATGACATGCTCGACCTCATCACTGATCACACCGCAAAACAAGGTTTGCAACGATACGAAGTGTCTGCATTTGCCAAAGATGGACACCGCTGTTGGCACAACACTAACTATTGGCAATTTGGTGATTACTTGGGCGTGGGCGCCGGCGCACACAGCAAGATCAGTTTTGCCCACCGTATTTGCAGAATGGTCAGGCACCGCGAACCCGGCCTGTATATGCAAAAAGCCATGGCAAAGGATGCCGTGGCACAAAGCCATGAAGTCAGTCGGGCTGAATTGCCTTTTGAATTCATGCTCAATGCATTACGCCTGAAAGAAGGGGTGCCGCTTGAGGCATTCATGGATCGCACGGGTATGCCTTTGTCAGCTATCGATCCCAGTTTGCAACTGGCGCAGCAGCGCGGCTTGTTGTGGGTGGATCACGCACGTATTCAACCCACTGAAAAAGGGTTTGATTTCTTAAGCGATTTGCAGGCCTTGTTTTTGCCAGAATCTACTTTGTAAAGAGCTGGTTAGAATACTTGTGCTTGACCAGACATAGCAAGGAAGCGTGGCAGAGTGGTCGATTGCACCGGTCTTGAAAACCGGCAACCCGCAAGGGTTCGTGAGTTCGAATCTCACCGCTTCCGCCAGACCATCAATGAATACGCCTCTTTTGAGGCGTTTTTTATTCCTACCCACACTTCTACCCACATGGCTCTTTCCTGCTGGCTATGACAAATCGTTGGATTTGGACTTAGATTTGATAGGGGGGGAGGGGTACTTTGGCATCATTAGAGATTGTGGGAGCCTCTTTCCCACACAAAAAAACTTTTGCTCAAAATCTCCTATGGCTGGTTTGAGTTCGAGATCAGATTGGCATAATGAATCTAGACCAATTAATCAGGAAAACTCTATGAAATCTGACCTTTACACCAAGTTAGTTCTAACTGTTATTGCTGTCAGCCTAAGCGTTATTGCGGTGCAAATAACAACAAAAGCCGCCTACGCTCAAGCACAGGGACTGCTTTTCTCCCCAAGTGGAGCTTTAATGGTTTCAATTTGTGACCCAGTTGGTCCTTTAGGCCAACGTAGAGGGGTGTGGACCTGTGCAGATGTACTAAACGAAGGTGTCACGGTTACAACAAAGAAATAAACTGAACTTTAAATTTTTCTGGCCTAAAAATTTGTTTAAATTGCACATGGTGTGATTCACGTGTTGAAAAAATGTTCAGAATTGAAAAAAACGGGTTCAAAAAACAGCTACCGTATTAGAAAGTGAGTTGAATTTTATGAAAGATCTAAATTATCTATACCGAAAATTGTTCCTAGTTGGTCCATTAGGGATACTCTTGAGTACGTCGATACTTAGCACGCCAGCCATTGCTCAGGAGGCAAGAGATAAAAAATTTCCAGTGCCGAACTCTATCGACATAATGACACCACATAAAGTCGGTCTGTTTACAAACTATGCTTCCATTGCTCCAACTTGCAAAGTGGCTCGTTCGGACAACCCGCTTGCCTTGCAGCGGTCTGTCAAAGATATCGCAAATTTGAAAGTCGATAACCTTACTGTAAGTGAATACATTAAAAAATATAACGTGATGGGTTTCCTCGTTTTGAGGGATGGGGTTATTGTCGATCAACAGCATCGGTTTGAAAGACGGGAAACTGATCTGTACACGTCGATGTCTGTTGCCAAATCAATCGTTAGCATTTTGGTGGGTATTGCACTTGATGATGGACTAATAAGTTCTTTAGATGACCCAGTGGGTAAATACGCTTTAAAAATAAAAAATTCACCCTACGGATCTCTTCCAATAAGATCGTTGTTACAGATGTCATCTGGAGTGCCGTTTGTTGAGCAGTATCCTGTCAAATCAAAAACCGACATCTATGATTTTGCTGTTGAGGCGCAGTATGGAAAGAATTCAAGCATCATAAGAGCGATCAATAACATCAAGAAGCAAAGCAACGGATACGGGAAAGTATTCAACTACGCTAGTGTTGAAACTGCGGTTCTGGTTGAGGTATTACGAAGCGCTTCTAAGCAGTCACTATGCTCGTTCATGCAGGAGAGACTCTGGAAACCAATTGGCGCTGAACACGATGCTAACTGGAACATTGACTCAGAGGGACTTGAGTGGGGTTTTGGATGGCTTAATGCAACTCAAGCAGATTTGGCAAAAGTCGGCATCCTGCTCACGAACGGTGGAGAGATTAATGGAAAGCAAGTAGTTTCGAAGAAATACCTTGAGGAAGCAACAAGTCTTGAAAAACAGCCGATGCAATTTAAAAAAGTGAATGATGTAAACGAACCATCAAAAAATGCAGGATATGGCTATCAGTTTTGGCTAACTGACACACCAGGGCGATTTTTCATGCAGGGAATTTTTGGGCAATATGTTGTAATTGATCAACCCTCAAAAACTGTCATGATTATCAACTCCGCTGACACCTCTTTTTTGAGTGACAATAGAACCAAAGAGACATTGAAGGTATTTGGGAAATTATTAGAACAAAACTTTTGAACCTATAGAACAGAAGAATTTCTATTTTTCTTGTCGCCATATTAGTAAACCACCGAAAAATTTTGCGGGGGCGTTCTGAATTTTGGTAAACGGTCTAATGGCGGGGTAAGCCAGAAGTCATTCGCTGTGACAACGGCCCTGAATACATTAGTGCGGCTATACAGGCATGGGCGCAAGAGTGGGGGGATCAGGCTTTAATACATTCAACCTGGTAACCCTCAATAAAACGCTTATGTTGAACGGTTCAATAGAACGGTACGGTACGAATGGCTGTCGCAGTACTATTGGTCAGACTTAGCAGAGGTGCAAGGCTTTGCAACGAAGTGGATGTGGTCTTACAACCATGATCGCCCAAACATGGCCTTGGGCGGATTCACACCAAAGCATCGGTTGACCATGGTTGCTTAACGTTTCTACTTCTGCGACCCTTGCAAAAGGGGAGGATTACCGTCTAGCGCATAAGCGCTTTGGGTTGAAAAGACAAAAATGCTATTAAGTAGAAAAGTCTGAAATCGATTCATTAATAATTTCCATTTCTACGAAATTTATATCATGATAGTTTGATATTGTTGAATGTCTACTGAATTGTGGTAACGCCATCACGACTCTAGTTTATTTGACATTGCGTGTGTAAATTCCTTTATGGAAATATCGCATCTGTACCCCATGTTGTGAAGCTCCTGATAGAGACCTAGAAGGTTACGGAATCCATCGGTCTTTGAACCAAAGCCAGCAGCATGAAGTATCTGCACCTCAGCCGGTGAAATCCTTCGGTTGAAGTGCTGTGCCTCAATTTTCTCAGGCATCCCTCTTGTCCTACCGGGTTGTGGTTTGTAACCTTTACGGGGCATGGCGAATCTCCTAAATGGTAAGTTGGTGATTACTCAATTTATTTATATCCTTACAGATAGCTTACACAATATGGTCGTTGGGAAAAGCACCCACCATGACTCATATTTCAATCTCCTCAAATCCCAAGCACCTTTGAAGTTGGCTGACCCAGTTCGATCCCAACTTGGGTTGTGTAAAGCCAGCCCATTCAAAGTTGTTGCATTCAAGCCTGTGGGGTTTGAAATGTCGACACTCAAGGCATAGCCTTCTATCGTCTTGTTCACGGTCACGAATCATTAACCGTTGTGCTAACTCCTTGGCATCAACTCTGCCAAATAAAAGGTTCATGCGCTGGGTGAACCTTGCTTCATCTTGCTGAGTCTTAAACCTAGGTCTCTCAGTCCTTAGAGACCCTTCTAATGCCGCTAACAGGGCTTCCCTTTGGTGAGGTGGATAAGACCTAATGCCCTCCCGCATTTCAGCCCTACAAGCCTCAGAATCTTCCCAAAAGTTACATATCTGTTCACCAAGCTCTAGTAGCGCCTTAAGCAAAGGGGTCACTATTGTAGATTTGGTGAAAGCCTACTAATTTGGGTTTTGTAGTTTTTGGAGTGTCCTTTTCATTGAAATGCTTAATCAAAGCCTGTTTATGGACTTTGACCAAGTTAACAAGGGCAGGGGTAACCAAGTTTGTTGGCTTCAAGTTGATGCGCTCACCTTGTTGCAAGGCAACTGATAGCCCAGCCTTGTATAGGTGGTTGATGACTTCCATGGTTGTCATATCGATACCCCCTTATCGTCATCATCATTGGTTGGGGGTGTGTTATCGGTAGGCTCATTCGAGTCATATTCATCGAATGTGCTCAATTTTCCCCGAAGGTGCTCACCTTTATTTGTTGAGCATCTTTGCGTATTTTGAGCATCTTCGGAGCTTTGGAGTCTCCAATACCAACCTTGGCTCATTCCACCTTTGCGCTTTAAAACTTTCATTTGGTCAGATGCACGACGAACAGTTGCCCATGAAATACCAGCGTTTAAGGCTTCAGCTTTAATGGTGTTGGTGGGAGTTAATCCATCCTTTAAGCACTGCCTTAAAAAATCTTCGGCATCTGCAACTAACCCCCGCCTGTCATCCTCATCATGTTCAGCCAGCAAAGATTTCGCACTGCCAGTTAAAACATTTCCCCACACCACACGACTTGCCCAAATTCCCTGAAGAGCCTCTATCTGTTCAATGCTGTACTCAAAGCCACCATCATCAGGGCCAATGTTAGATTTAGACCTTGCAAATACTCGACGCTCGTTACCCTCTTCGTCTTTGTTTTTGGCGGCGACCATTACCACCCTTGCCACCGCAGTAAAGGCAACTGAACCCATGACTCGTTTAGTCGGGTCAGAGCCTTGGCCACCTTTAGAGAAATGTGTAACACCAATCAGGGATGCGCCAATCTTTGACGCAAAATCAACCAATGGTTGTAAGGCACGACGAACCTCGGTGTTTTTATGGCCATCCCCAGCCACCGCATTAACAATGGGATCAAAAACCATTAACCTAAGTTTTGGTAGTTTGAGTGCTGCTTCCAAAAGTAGCCCAATATCTTTTGCTGGGTCAAAAGATCGGGTCTCGCCTACAACAGTGTTGTCGCCCACAAAGAACACACGACTGGGGTTTGCGCCAGCGGCAATGAGTCTTGGCATGAGGGTGTCGCTCGGGTCATCTTCGCCCGACCAAATAAGAACATCACCCTCAGGGCAATTTGAACCATCTGGCCAATTACCTCCAGTGGTAACTGTTGCGGCAAGGTGTGTGGCAATGGTTGTCTTTCCAGTTCCGGGTTCGCCTGCCAAGATAGCAAGTTTGCCCATGGCCAACCAACCATCCCATAGCCAGTCAATCTTTTCTGGTTTTAGGGTTGAACCACAAATCAATTTCACACCATCCTTGACAACATCAACCAAAGAAGCAGATTCAATTTGTAGTCGCACCTCATCACCTCCTGACAAACGGGCTAAATCGTTGAAGTCAGTGTCCTTATCGCCTCTGTTCTTTGGAAACTTAGGGATAGTCAGATAACCGCCAACCTCTGATGCAGCTTCTTTGGCTTTTACAAGGCCAGTATTTATGTCGTTCTTCCAGTCATCATCTGCGGCAATGATCAACTTAAAGTCGGGATACTTAGATCGAATAGTCTTGGCAACAGTTGGTAGATTTCCAGCGTCAAAGCAAACAAGTGTAGATATTCCTGTGGCTTCAAAGATCGATGCGCCAGTGGCGAATCCCTCACAAAAAATTAACTGATCTTTGGGTGCTTCCTTGTTTGTGATTTCATAAAAACCGCCTTTTTTTGTGCTATCGAATAAAAATCGCTTCTTAAAACCTTCACCATCGGGTGAAATAGTTTGTAGCGTTGAAATGGTGAACGATCCAGCTTCATCATCGAATCGGTAACAAGGTGTCAACAAGTTTTTACCATCCACCCGTGAGCCATGAGGGCGGACATTCTTGGTCAAAAGATATGGGTTTGAATCATCTGCTGGCCTTGCTTTTTCCCATAGTCCCTGAGCCTTTATAGCGGCCTCTGAGGCCTTGAATTCGGCATCTTCTTGAAGTTGTTTGGACAACTCCTCCCTGCGCTTTATATGAGCTTGCCAATCGCTTGAGTCCATATCATTTTGGCTTTTGGATGACCAGTTTTTTCGAATGCCTGACCTCATACAACCAAAGCTAGCAACAAGGATTTGATCTATTTGTCGCACGAAGCAAAACCCAGCACGATCAGATTTCTTGCCGTTGGTAGACCATCTAACAGGCTTATCCTTGTTGATGGCTGCTTCTAGTTGGTGTGCCTCGGGTGGCGGTAAGCCGGTTGCCGATATGGCATCAATGAGCTTGTGAATATCAGTCATGGCTCAACCCTCCACGCTGTATGAGCCAACAGGCCAATTTAATGGGAATGATGCCCAACAAGGCGGCAGTAATAATTCGGCTTTTTAGCCAGCCACGGCATGTGAATTTAGTCATGGGTTCTTCTATAAATTGAGAAAAACCGAGGCTTGCGTTAACAACTTCAAAGCATTAAAATCACCAGTGCGATAGTGGTGATTTATGGCCGAGGTTTAGCGTTGTTAGCGCTTCCTCGGCTTTTACTTTTGCGGTTGATTAATTAGTGCTTGTATTGAACTTGATTTCCAAACACAAACTCTAGGAGATAGTTTTATCGGCGGGGGATAAATTCCAGATTTGATACCTGCCCACCAAGTAGTTTTTGAGACAGGAATAAGTGCTGGAATTGGTGGCTTAGCTTTCTTGTTACCGATGATGTTTGGTAGGCGAAGAAACGAATCGTTGTTCATACATAGTCCTTTTTGATTTGGGACTTGTCTGAAATTTAGGCAAGACAGTCCCAGGGTTACCTGAGACATTACCCACCGTTGGCTTTTATGGTGGTGTCTTGCGAATCATCCGAAGTAAAAGTCGAAATGATCCGAGTCTTGGCCTTAATATGCTTAAGACCTGCAACTAGGCCGTACAGGTTATCTAATTGCGCTATCTATCAGTTTATATGAATCGATAGGTATTTGCAATAGGTTTTGGGTATTAATTTCGTTCGAGATGGTCAAACACTGCGCCTGATAGGGGTCACGGTAGCCTCATCTCGAGTCTTGCCACAGTAATCAGCCCATGTTTGCATCAATGGAATTCGCTTATCAAATACAGTTCCTCGTTGATATGAAGATTCGACTTGATCAGGTAGTTTGTGCGCCAAAGCGAACTCAATGACCTCACGGGTAAAGGAGTGGGAAACCGACTCAGCCCCCCACATACGGAAAGTTGACCTGAATCCGTGAGAAGTGATGCGTCTGTTGTCCTCTTTAGGGTCAATCCAACCCTTGCCGCCTAATTTGATGTTGGCTTCGTGCATTCGTTTTAAAACTGCTGTAAGGCTCATGTCTGACAGAGCCTTGCCATAGGTTGCGCTTGTAAAGACATACTTGTCGACCTTAGGCATTTTTGAGATCAAAGCAATAGCTTCTTTGGATAAGGGTACATGGTGTTCAACTCCAGCCTTCATGCGAATAGCGGGTATCACCCAAACGCAAGCTTCAAGGTCTATCTCATCCCATGTAGCCTCTAGTGTTTCGCTGGTACGTGTAGCAGTGAGGATTAGAAATTCAAGGGCACGTGGAGCAGTTCCATCTTGTTGGCGCAATGAGGACATAAATTGACCAACTTCTTTCCATGGCAAGGAAGGTTGATGCTTTACTGGTTTAATCTTGTTAGGTGCGGCTAGAAGATTCTCTAAGTGACCTCGCCAACGTGCTGGGTTTTCTCCTTTGCGATATCCGCTTGTGGTTGCCCAACCCAAGACGCTCTCAATACGTCCACGCAACCTTTTTGCGGTTTCAGTTTTATCAGTCCAAATAGGATTCAGGACTTTCATAACCAGCCCTAAATCAACCTCAGCAACAGGTAATGAACCAAACACAGGGCTGGCATATGTGCCTATAGTGGCTGGCCATTGAAGAGCGTGTTTTTCACTCTTCCAGCTATTTCTGTGAGCCGCAATGTACTGGGCAGCGCACTCATCAAACGTCATCATCTTGGCTCTATTCAGAGCTTCAGCCTCTCTAGCTTTTTCACGGGCTGTTAATGGGTCAACCTCATTCACCAACATCAAACGCTGTTCCTTGGCTTTTAAACGTGCCTCTGAGAGGCTGATTGTGTGTAATGCACCCAATCCCATCTCTCGCTGTTTACCTGTGATGGTGAACCTAAATATCCAACTTTTAGAGCCAGTCACTGATACCTGTAGATACAGTCCGTTTCCGTCGGAGTAATAGCCTGGCTTGGTGGTCTTTGCTACCAACAAAGGGTTGAGTTTGTCGACAATTCTTGCCATGGCTGATCCTTATCTACCCACATTCCTACCCACACTTAATGAGTGGATTCTAACGATATGAAGCGAACAGTGGCGAACTATTTAATAGGTTAAGTGATTGATTTAATTTATTTTATTATGGTACATCGGTACTTATCGGATTAATGCTAGTAGGACACCGCTTCCGCCAGCAAGTAAATATATACGCCTCTTTAGGTGTTTTTTTTAGCCCATACTTCAGCCCACATGACTCATTCCAACGGGCAATGCCAAATCAATGGATTGGGGGCTTTGTTTGATAGGGGGGGAGGGGTACTTTTGCATAGTGAAAGATTGTGGTTGCCTCCTCTTCACATAAGAAGAGTTTTGAAAATTCCCATGAAGGTATTCATGAAATTGGCCAGAGGGCAATCGGTGGAGCAAATCTCAGAGACCCTAAACTGTCTGCATCCACTGCGGGAACCCACCTCTACAAAATCAAACAAAAATTGCAATTAGCCAACCAGTCCGAAATGTCTCTGCTGGCCATGCGGCATGGGTTGATTGACTCAAACATGGCTTGATACTATTTCAAAAAGTAGTATTTAAATGTTGTTTTTTAAAATATTAAATACGTCAATAAAATTAAATTCAAATACTGTTTCCAATTAATTTACGGATAGAAATACCCGCCGATAATTGTTAACATATGTCAATTATTAAAAGGAGTACCACATGAAAAAAATATGTGTTTTAGCTTGTGCGATGGCATCATTGTTCAGTGCACCTGTTTGGGCCAATGAAGCCGGTAAATCAGACACTGGCCTCGATTACAACTACTTAGGTGTTGATTACGCCTCCTATACCATTAGCTCTACATCTGGTTATGCTGGTTACAAAGTCAACGGTTCAGTGCTTGTCAATCAAAACATTTACTTGCTTGCCAACTATTTCAATGTAGACAAATCGAGCACTGTTTATGAAAAGTCCAATATCGGACTGGGTTACAGAATGCCCATAGCAGCCAATGCAGATTTTTTCACGAGCTTGGCCTATTACTCGCAAACCAAAGAACAATCGACTTCACCCACCAAGGCTACCAATACGGGATACAACTTGTCATTGGGTGCACGAGCCAAAATATCTTCTGATGCGGACATCACCGGTGCCTATTCCTACATCTCAGCAGGCTCATACAGCTACAACAATTTCAACCTCAGCATCAAATACAACCTGACCGATGCCATATATGCCTCTGGCGGTTACCAATCACAAACCGGCAGTTCCAGCTTGTCGGGTTACACACTTGGCTTCGGTCTGAAATTCTGATTGAAAACATTTTTATAGTAAAAGCGCCCATAGGGCGCTTTTTTTGGCATGCCGTTACGTGTGATTGGACACCGGCTGCCTAGTTTGGTGACTCAAAGAATTTTCATTCAAATAAATTGGGTTGGTCTTTAGATATGCGTGCAAAGTTACTCAGGCAACTCGCCAATAGCAAAGAGACAATCGTCTCAACTTAGACCAACTGGCCTCCTAAAACCCAGGGCGATTCACCTGCAGGTGAAATTGCTATGGCTGAGCCTTGCGCTGGTACTAGCCTTTTGCGCTTGTGGGGCTGTGGTTGTGCGTTTAGTGAAGTAGTAGTTCAATTTGCCAACAAAAAACCTGGCGATCAGGCCGGGGTAAAAAAATAATTAACAACTTAGAAATTTGCACCTACGCCTATGGAGTAGGTCGTCGCAGTGTTAGTGCCGTCCCTAAAAAACTCTGACGATCAAATTACCTTAACCCCAGCAACGCCGCCATCAACTTATTTTGGTCAATATGGCTTGCAAATGCACCGATTTCTTTATTCACTTCTGGGTTGGACAGCAGTTCTTTGATCAGTTGTTGAGACTGAGCTTCCAAGGCGCCTTGCAATGCAGGAAGTCCTTCTGTTTGCAGGGTGTCAATGGTTTGTTTTTTACAGTCGGTGATCAGAATTTTTTCAACATAGGCGGCAAAGTCTCGGTCTATATTGGTTTTGTCCGCAGGTTTTATCGCGGGAATTTCGGTCAATGCCGGATGTGCCACCATGGCTTTTACAACCCACTTCATCAAGGTGACGTTGTCTTTGCCGCTGGAGGATTGCGCAAAACATTTCTTCAGATCCTCTGATGCGCTGGCAGACAAGGCCCAGCCGTGAAAGAAGCATAGGCACAGACTCAACAAAATGGCTCGCATGACGGGGTTCCTTGTGGCAGTGGCTTGTGAAATGTTCAGGTGTCAGGGCGCTTCTATTTCCACCATGATTTCATTGCGCCGCCACATGGGCAGCGTCCATGGCGGGTCGTACCTCGCCAGCTGCGGCGTGCTTTTTGCACTCTGTGACGTGGACTTTAGCCATTGCAGCAGTTCGTCGGTTTTGTCTTGTACGCGCTGCAATGTGTTGAACCCTGAATAACTGTGTACCGCTACCAATTTTTCAGGCACTTCGGCCAAGGTCACTGCCGCGTTTTTGGGTTGAGGAATATTGGCCAGCGTGTATTGGCGCGGCATGGCAAATTGCACACGCCAGCGTTTTGCTGACTTCATGCCATTGGCGTTGTCGCCGGGCTCCATGGTCACGGGCGCAGTCATGGCGATCTTGGCAGACTGTGGCTCCATGGTCACGGGCGCAGTCATGGCAATCTTGCCGGAGGCTTGCGCACCGGGCAGTTGGTTGTTGCCAAAAATAAAATCCGCAATGCGTCTGAAGCCTTGGCTGCCTGCGTCATCCATGTCGCCGTCCACCCATGTTTGCGCAATCAGGTAGGGCGCATATTGCCGAATTTCAAACGGACCGGACTTGGAAATCACTTTGTATGCGGGTTCTTCAATGGCCATGGCAAAGGGTGTAAACAGAAAAATACAGGTAAAAATTAACAGTCTTTTCATGGTGTCTTGGGGGGTCAATGTCACATCAATTATTTGAAACTAGAATGCGTGCATGCATTCACTGAGACAAGCCAAATTTATCGCCCGCTTCATGCTGGTGTGGTTTGTCTTTTCCATAGGGATTGCTTCAGCATCTCCTTTGGTGTCTCCCAAGGCCATGGAGTTGGTGTGTTCCTCGGGCGGTGTGATGAAGTTGGTGTCCAGCGATAGCAATAACGCTGACAAACACGACAACGCAATGCCCGATTGTGCCATGTGCATGTTGGCTGCGCTGCCTTCTGCACCCCTTGGCACCACCTTTGATAAGCCCTCTGATTTGTCGCATGCCCTGCATCCCCGAGCAGCGGCTCATATTGCAGCGGCCACTGCGCCCCCTTTACCGTCTCGCGGTCCGCCCGCACTCTGAACTTCATTTGACGTCTGCGCCAAGTCTGTCTTGGTGTGTTTTGTTATTTTGATTTTCAGGAGATACTCATGCGAGTTTGTGCTTGTGGAAGCCCTTCATTCATTAAAATTTATTTATGCAGTGTATTTTGTATCAGCTCAAGTTTCATTAGAGCTGAGGTATCAGTTGAAGAAACTTTGCCAGCGATGACAGTAACTGCAACCAGAGAGCAGACAAAATTATCTGAAACACCATTATCTGTGGGTGTGATTGAGGGTAAATCTATTAGATTCACAAAGCCTACACACCCTCAGGAAATACTTGGACAGATACCCGGGGTTGCAGTGTCAGTTACCAATGGTGAAGGGCATCAAACAGCTATCAGACAAGGCTACACCACTTCTCCCGTCTACCTTTTTCTCGAAGATGGTATCCCGATAAGAGCAACAGGAAACTTTAACCATAACTCTTTATACGAATTAAATATCCCGAGTGCTGGTGGCATTGAGGTCATTCGCGGACCAGGCAGTGCCCTATACGGATCAGATGCAATTGGCGGAATTGTGAATGTGCTGACTAGAACACCTTCAAATAAAAACTCTCAGGAGGTGAGTTTTGAGTATGGATCCTATGACTACGCTCGCATGTTAGTAGGTGTGGATCGAAATCTTGGCGATACAGGTGCATTTCTAGGTGATATTAATTTAACAAACAGCCCAGGATGGAGAACAAAAACCGCATATGAGAGACAAAGTGTAAATTTAAGAATGGACTCAGAATACAGTGAAGATACACTCGTAAAAACCATTTTTGCATTTACTAAAATTGATCAGGAAACTGGAGCAAATAGTGCTTTGCCTTATTCTTATTACATGAATAGCCCAACTACGAATTTAAGGTCAGTGGCATACAGAAAAGTTAATGCGCTGAGGTTGTCATCTTCTATTGAAAAAGATCTCGGTCAAGGGCGTCTTTTAACCCTAACACCATATATTCGGAATAATAATATGGATTTAAATGGGTCTTACAACTTTACTGGGGATGCACGAATTGAAAAGACTGAAGTATGGTCAATAGGCCTGCTTTTAAAAGATCGTCAAGAATTTAAAGACACATGGAGTACAAAGTTAATTTATGGACTTGATTTAGATTACAGCCCAAGCACTAGAGACGAACAGCAAGTTGTATTTACTGCTGGAACAAATTACACCGATTTGGTAAGTGGTAATTCTCTATACAGACAATACACATCATATTCACTTGGCAGTTCACTCTATAACTATGATGTAACTTATAAAAATACTTCTCCCTATGTGCATTTAGAGTCTTCACCTGCATCAATAGTACATTTAAGTGCAGGCTTAAGATACGATGTGTCGTCGTACAAAATGGAAAATAACCGAACTGCTGGGTATTTTACAAATGCTGCGGGTTCCTCTTATTACTATAGTCCTGCTAATGCTGAAGTTTCTTATGCAAGACTGAGTCCAAAAATCGGGGCTACATTAGAATTAAATGATCGTAATCATTTGTATGCAACATACAATCAAGGTTTTCGAACACCCTCCGAAAGCCAAATTTTTAGAGGCGGCAGAAGTACATTAACTAACGTAACAAATGCTAAAGCTGAAGCACTTGCACTTTCAAACGCAGCTAATTCATTAAAAGCAATACAAGCTGAACAATATGAAGTAGGTTTGCGAGGCAATGGCAAGAGCTATAAATATGATCTCGTAGTTTATCAATTGACTAAAAAGAATGATTTGCTAAGCTATAAAGACAGCACAGGATACGCTGTTCAAACCAATAATGGGGAAACCTCACACACTGGAATTGAGTTGGGATTAGAAAAGTCAGTAAGTGATCAATTCATTATTAATTTAGCTACTTCATATGCAAAGCATACGTATGTAAATTGGATAACTTCTACTATCAATTATTCTGGCAAAACTATTGAGCAAGCACCTAGCAAGTTGTCAAATATAAGACTTAATTGGTTACCAACAACCGAAACCACACTTCAATTGGAGTGGGTACATGTTGGAAGTTACAAATTAGACCAAGCTAACTTGTACGGAGATTATCCGGGTCACCAGTTGTTGAATCTCAGACTTAGCCAGAGGTTTTCAAAAGAAATTCAATTTAACACTCGATTAATGAATCTGACAAATATGCGCTGGGCTGACAGTGCATCTCAAAGTAGTGCGAGTGGCGCGTTGTATGCACCTGGTATACCATTCACGGCTTTCGCGGGACTGGAGTTCAAATGGTAAATCGATTGACAAAAAATATATGTTGGCGTTTACATTTCTGGGCTGCATTATTTGCAACCCCATTTGTTTTGGTGGCAACTTTAACTGGTCTTTTATATGTATTTACACCTCAGATTGAAAATTATTTATATAGTCATCTGGATCGTGTAAAAGTTCAATCTACAAACACAACGCTTGATGAGGCAGTGGCAGTAGCGAAATCTCATGCTCCCGCTGATTGGCGTCTGTATGCCATTTCACCTGCAAGCAGCGCTGATGAATCTCATCAAGTGGTATTTGTGCCACCTTCCGTTAAGAATTCCCAAGGAGGAGGAATGAATGCGGGGCATAACTCGCATTCACAGGCAAATACCGAAAATAACAGTCAATTTTTAAAGCCAGTTTTTGGTTTCCCAAAAAATGCACAAATCCTCTATATCAACCCTTACTCCTTAGAGTTTCTTGGTACTTTAGAGCAGCAAAATCGCTTTACGCATTGGTCAAAAAAACTTCACTCGACGCTTCTTCAGGGCAGTGATTGGCGCTGGATGATTGAATGGGGCGCAAGTTGGCTGTTGATAATGCTATTGACTGGTGTCATTTTGGCTTGGCCAAGAAGTTTGTCTGAATTGATGCCCGAAAAAGCTATCTCTGGTAGGCAAGCTTGGAAAAAATGGCATGCTTTTATTGGACTGATTTTTTCAATATTGAGCCTGATCATCATTTGTACTGGTCTTACATGGAGTCAATACACCGGTCAGAAAATTCGTTACTTGCGAGATATTTCTGGGCAAGCATCTCCTCAAGTTCCAGCTACTTTTCGTTCAGCTGTTCTCGAAAAAGATAGTGCCTTGAGTATTCAGTTAGTTTGGGAGGAAGTGAAGAAATCATCTGGCTCTATCCGCATACAAATGATCCCTCCAAGTGATGCAAATGGTGTTTGGCGAGCTACACATATGGAAAAAACAGATCCACTCCAGAGGTTTGATCTTTTATTAGATGCGTATTCTGGGAAAGTGTTGTTTTATAGTGGATGGAAGGATCAAACACTTTTTGGTAAAGCCACAGCGATTGGTATTCCATTTCACAGAGGTGAATTTGGAATTTGGAATCAATTCCTGCTTTTTATTTTTGGTGCTGGAGTCATTTTCTCACTTATATCTGGTTGGACCATGGTTTTCAACCGGTTTAAGTGTGATTCGTTCTTTATTCCCCCTGTGCATATTGGTTCGTGGCGCGGAATACCGATTTCGATTTGGTTACTTGCATTGGCTTTGTTATGCCTTATCCCATTGTTGGTTATTGGCTTTGCATTTATTATTTTTGCTGAAGCCATCCTTTTCTTTTTTGGTAATAAAATTTTTTTTCTACAAAGGAACAATTAAATTTGAATACATATTTGGCAATTCAGGAACATCTAATAAGGATTTAAATGAATAAATTTTTTTCACGAAGAGGTTTGTTTGCGCGGTCTGATCCCTTGGATTGTCTCAATCACTGTGTGGTCTGCCTAGGCTTTAGGATATGCGCAAGGTACTCAAAACTTCGACCAATCTATGTCTCTTCATTTCACTGTTTAATTAACTTAAGGTACATCATGCACAAATTTGTTTCTTCATTTCTTGCTGGCTTCATTTTCTTGCTTTCAGCAACTGTAAGTACGGTCGCTGGCGCTCATAGTTTTCAAGTGGGCGATGTGTCTGTCAAACACCCTTATGCCATGCCTTCGGCACCCAGCAGTAAAAACGGGGTGGCATTTCTCAAGCACATCAAAAATTCAGGAAAGATCGCCGACCAATTGGTGTCGGTCAGAACCACCATTGCCAACAAAGCTGAGATCCATGAAATGAAGATGGATGGCGATGTAATGAAAATGCGAACCATCAGCGGAATCGATATTCCACCTGGTGCTGAAGTTTCTGTGGCCAAAGGAAACGCCAAAGGCTTTCACTTGATGCTGCTGGGTTTGAAAAAACCATTAAAGGACGGAGACAAATTCGCCATGTGGTTGACATTCAAACGTGCGGGCGAAGTCGAGGTGGAAGTATGGGTTCAATCACCTGCGGACGCAGGTAAACCCGAGAAGTCGCAAGAACATAATCATTGATTTGCAAAGACAAAAGTAATCAATAAACCCTTTTTCCCGTCTGTCAGTTGGGATGTGGTTTTTTTTGTATTTGTTTCTTTTTTTTGGAGAAAACTATGAGATTTATTGCTAGAACGATGCTCTCTGTGCTCGTACTGTTCTTTTGCACTGTCTCATGGGCTATGAACGAAGAACAAATCATCGCAGCCTTGTCGTTGCCAGAAAACAGCACAGGCAATATTGCTGATGCGATTGAAGAGGCTACCGGCGCACGCGGTTGGATGTCAGCTGACATGAAGCCGATTTTTGACTCTCGGGTGGTGGGCCGTGCTGCCACAGCAGTGTTGCGCCCTGTGTTGAAGAACGATGCCCGCAAGTACCCGAACCTGGCTTTGGAATTGCTCGACCAAGCGCCTGCTGGTTCCATCTTGGTCTATGTGATGCAAGATGGCATAGATATCGCGGCCATGGGTAACCTCATGGGCACCACCGCCAAGGTGCGCGGTCTGGCGGGAGCGGTCATTGATGGTGCTGTGCGCGATGTGGCCGAATTGCGCCGCATTGGTTTTCCTGTGTGGTCACGCCGCGTTACGCCTGCCACGTCTGTGGGTCGTATGGTCGGTGTGGAGAAACAAGTGCCTGTGAAATGCGGCGATGTATGGGTCCATCCCGGGGACTACATCGTTGGCGACACCGATGGTGTGGTGGTGGTGCCAGCGGCAGCAGCAGAGAAAGTCATTGCCTTGCTCAAGCAATACGACGATAAAGAATCCAAGATGATTTCCATCATTCAGCAGGAAAAATCCATGCTCAAGGCTTTGGAAATTTACAACCGATACTGATTTTCCAAAATTTTTAATTCAGGGCCACACACACCATGAGCCATTCGACGCGTTGGAAGCACAGACCGCCTGGCTCAACCTGGGGCGATTTTGGTCCGGATGACCAAGCGGGCCGCATGAATTTATTGACCCCGGACAAAGTCATGCAAGGCATGGCCGAGGTCAAGCATGGCATCACGTTCAACCTGAGTTTGCCCTTGGATTTTCCGGGCGGTAGTGTGCTCAACCCCAGGCGCAGCGCTCCCGTGCTGCGCCCTACGGTGCGCAACGGCAAACCCAACATGAACTACCAACTGTGGTGCGATGACCCTTTGTGTACCGATGTGATCAGTGACGATTTGGTGGTCATGCATTTGCAGTACAGCACGCAATGGGACAGCTTGGCGCATGCGGGTTCTATGTTTGATGCCGATGGAGACGGCGTGCCTGAACCGCTCTACTACAACGGATTTCGCGCGGGTGTGGACGTAGTCGGGCCTGACAAAGCCGAAGGTGCGGGCATTTTTGATTTCATCAATATTCCCAAAGTTTCCACCTCTTACGCAAAAGCATTGGGCATAGAGGTCATGGCAGAGCGCTGTGTGCAAGGCCGTGCGGTGATGGTTGATCTGCACGCGCATCTGGGGCACACCGGTGAGGCAGTGGGTTACGACACGTGGATGCGCATACTCGATAAAGACCGTGTCGAAATTGAAAGCGGAGACATGGTTTGCCTACACACCGGCTATGGGCAGGTGCTGCTGGAAATGAACCGCCAACCGGATGCTGGTGTGTTGGCCCGCACCGGATGCGCATTGGACGGACGCGATGAAAAACTCAAACAATGGATCACAGACAGTGGCTTGATTGCTTTGATCGCAGACAACTATGCAGTGGAAACCCATCCGGCATTGCCGGGCGACGGTGCCTGCGCCAGTTTGCCTTTGCATGAACACTGTTTGTTCAAACTGGGCGTGCATTTGGGGGAACTCTGGCACCTGACCCCGTTGGCCAATTGGTTGCGAGCGCATCAGCGACACCGGTTTTTGCTGACGGCTCCGCCTTTGCGTTTGCCCGGTGCGATTGGCTCGCCTGCGGCACCGGTAGCTACTGTGTGAAAGCTTGTCTTTATTTGTATTTTTGTAGTTGTCAATTCTTCAATTGATAATATTTTTGATTTAAATCTAGTAAAAAATCTTTTGATCAACATCAATATTTATCAACTGCGTCCGATCACATAATGGGGCTGAAGAAAACATGGTCGGCTTAGGTAATTTGGCCAGACCAATATGAAATATTGGATATCATTTTGACGTGTATTTTTTTGGAAATTGTGGACATTTATGGTGGTACGTACTGAAGCTGAGTTCAAAGAAAAGATCGAATACGGTTTCGAGCTGTTCTACAAGGACGCGCTTGAAAAGAAGGACATTCGGCATTTTTTCTTTGGCATCACGCTGCAAAAAATCATTGAAGACTATTACTTGTACAAAGACTATGTGATGGCCAAGCCAGAGCGCTATTACAAAGAAATGGTCATGCAAACCGCGCCATCTGCGGTACAGGTCAAAGCCCCGCAGTTTGATGAAATCCAAATTTCGCTTCAAAACAATTTGCGCTTGGCGGGTTTCCTCAAAGTTGAAATCCCGAAGTTGGCCGTTCATGCGCTTGAGGTCATGGAAGAAACCCGCGCACAAAAAGCCGATGCTGACAGCCCCAAGGTGTGGAAGCCATTTGAGGTGAACAACCAGTTGGTATGTGACTATTTCAACGCTAACCGAACCGATGCACGCTTGGAAAAAAATGGTGACATTTATTGTTCGCGCGGATTCATGTATCCCTTTTGGGTGCGCGTCGTGCCCGACTCCAAACAAATTATTTTTATCGGTCAGGCGTTTCCCACCAGCACCTCTACCCCCTTGGTGGAAGTACAAAACTTATGCGAACAGGTCAATGAAAGACTGACGCAACAAAAGTTTGCGGTGCGCGAAACCCCTAACGGGCCGGTGCTGTTTGCCAGACATTCGTTTTCTTATGTCAATGGGGTGCCAGTTCGCATGCTGTTGCGTGGTGCCAAACAGTTCTCTTCCAGTTTTGAATCTGCCATCAACATGGACACCAACCAGTTATTGATTAAAAAACTCAGTTAAGCATGGGGTGTTTCGCTGGCAGCGAGGACCGCGATTCAAAGCGTGATCCCAAATTCTTTCAGTATTTTTTCGGTGTGTTCACCCACGCCAGGTATGGCACCCATGGTGTATTCAAATGCATCGCTGTGCCCGGGTGGAAGCAAGGCCGGCAATTTGCCCACGGGTGAATCGATATCTACCCAACGCTTGCGCGCTTGCAATTGGGGGTGGGCCCAGACATCGGCCATGCTGTTCATGCGGGCGTTGGCAATTTGCGCCTGGTCCAGTTTTTCAATGACCTGTACGGCGGTCATGCGGGCGAACACCTTGAGAATGACAGCTTCTAATAGGTGTCGATTTTCGTGGCGCAAACTGTTGCTGTTGAAACGCGGGTCGCTGGCCAATGCACTGTCTTGCATCACCACTTCGCAAAACTGCAGCCATTCGCGTTCGTTTTGCAGACCCAGCATCACGCTGTTGCCATCTCCCGCCACAAATGGCCCGTAGGGATAAATAGTGGCATGGGATGCACCGTTGCGCGGTGGCGGTGCTGCATGGTCGGTGGCGTAGTACATCGGAAAGCCCATCCACTCGGTCAGTGCTTCCAGCATAGAGACATCAATGTGTGCGCCTTCACCGGTTTTGTCTCGGTGCAACAAGGCCGCCAATATGCTGCTGTAGGCGTACATGCCTGCGGCAATGTCAGCGATGGAGTTGCCACTTTTGCTGGGTTGCTCGGGTGTGCCGGTGATAGACAAATAGCCGGCCTCGCTTTGTATCAACAGGTCATAGGCTTTTTTATCGCGGTAGGGGCCATCAAGCCCATAGCCGGAGATGTCACACACAATCAGGCGCGGGTGCAGCGCACGCAAACTGGCCGCATCCAAACCCATGCGCGCAGTCGCACCGGGCGCTAGGTTTTGCACCAACACGTCGGCCCGACTGATCAACTGTTTCAAAGCCGCCAGGTGCGTCGGTTGTTTCAAATCCAGCGCCAGGCTTTCTTTGGAGCGATTGACCCATACAAAATGGGAGGACGCACCGCGGGCGCGTTTGTCATAGCCGCGTGCAAAGTCCCCTTCACCCGGGCGTTCCACTTTGATAACGCGTGCCCCTAAATCGGCGAGTTGCCGAGTGCAAAACGGCGCAGCAATGGCGTGTTCCAGGGACACGACAGTGACATGGTCCAGCGGTTGAGAGGGTTTGGTGTGAGACATCAGTATGACTTTGGCAAGCCCAGCACGTGTTCAGCGACATAGGCATAAATCAGGTTGGTTGACACAGGTGCCACTTGGTACAACCTTGTCTCGCGGAATTTTCGCTCGATATCGTATTCGCAGGCAAAGCCAAAACCGCCATGTGTTTGCAAGCACACATTGGCCGCTTCCCACGAGGCTTTGGCTGCCAAGTACTTTGCCATATTGGCTTGTGTACCGCAGGCTTGGTGCGCATCAAAACGTTTGCATGCTTCATACCGCATCAGATTGGCAGCCTCGGTTTCAATCAGGTTGTCTGCGATGGGAAATTGCACGCCTTGGTTCATGCCGATACTGCGGCCAAATACCTGTCTCGTGTTGGCATAGTCCCGTGCTTTGCGAATGAACCAGTATGCGTCGCCAATGCATTCGGCGGCAATCAATGCGCGTTCTGCGTTCAGGCCATCCAGTATGTATGAAAAGCCTTCACCTGCTTTACCGATCAGGTTGTCTTCAGGAATTTCCAAGTTCTCAAAAAACACTTCGTTGGTTTCATGGTTGGGCATGTTGCGAATAGGTTTGAGCACCATGCCTTGCGACAAGGCTTGTTTGACATCCACAATGAACACCGACAAGCCTTGGCTTTTTCGCGTCACTTCGGCCAAAGGTGTGGTGCGTGCCAGCAAGACCATGAAGTCGGAATGCTGCACTCTTGAAATCCATACTTTTTGGCCGTTGACCACATAGCGGTCGCCACGTTTGGTGGCGTTGGTTTTGAGTCGCGTGGTGTCGCTGCCTGTGTCGGGCTCCGTGACTGCCATGGACTGCAGCCTCCATTCGCCACTGGCAATGCGTGGCAGGTAAGTTTGTTTTTGCTGTTCAGAACCATGGCGCAGCACGGTGCCCATGTTGTACATCTGTCCATGGCACGAACCGGCATTGCCACCCGAGAGGTTGATTTCCTCCATGATCACCGAGGCCTGCGTCAAGCTCAAACCCGAGCCGCCGTATTCGGTGGGGATGAGTGCGGCCAGCCAGCCTGCTTGGGTGAGCGCTTCTACAAATGCCTGCGGGTAAGCGCGTTGTTCGTCAACGCCTTGCCAATAGGTGCTGTCAAATCCCGCACACAGTTGGCGCAAGGCATCACGTATGTCTTGGTGTTCGTCTGTCGCTGGCAAGTCGTGTGTCATGGCGTGGCAGTTTGTGTGGACCAATGGGCAACAGCTTGCATGCACACTTGGCCGTGGTGGTCTTGAACCCAAGTATGAATGTCATCACCTTCGGGTTTGGCGCGCAAGCGCAACACGCGTTGATCGGCGCATTCAAACACCGGTTTGAGCGCTTTGAAAGCAAAGGAAGACAACATGCGGTCACTGTGTCTGCGAAGCAAATCGATCAATAAACTGGCCATCAACGGGCCATGCACCACCAAGCCAGGGTAGCCCTCGGTTTGCATCGCATAGCGGCGGTCGTAGTGAATGCGGTGGCTGTTGAAGGTCAGGGCTGAATAGCGAAACAGCAGCACATCGTCCGGCACCAAGTCGCGTTGCCATTCGGCTGTCAGCGACGGTGTGATGCCTGCGCTTGGGTGTTCACTGGTCTGCGCCAAGGGTTTGTACACAATGTCGTGGGTTTCTTCCAGACACACACCTTGGGGCCCTTCATAGGTATGGTGCACTTGTACAAACAGCAGTTCACCGCTGCGTCCGGTTTTGTGTTGCACTTGGTCGATGCGTGAAGTGCGTTGTATCTGGTCACCCAACCGCATGGGTTGGTGCCATTGCAAACGCCCCCCAGCCCACATGCGTTTTGGAAATGGCACGGGGGGCAAAAACCCGCCACGTTTGGGGTGACCATCCGCACCGAGTTCTGACTGTGCCGTGGTCGGCCAAAAGTACAGCCAATGCCATAACGCAGGCAATACATCGCCCAAGCGCGGTTCGGCATCTGTGCGGTCAAGCAGGGCCGACATGGCCCGCACAGGCGCGACGCTGATCAGATCATGGCGTGTTTCTGTCTTGCCTTGCCATGTTTGCAAATGCGCCAAGGTGGTTGCGTCCAATGCATTCACAAGGTGTGGGTCCGCAGTTGCAATGTCACGGAGTGCCCTGCTATCAAATGGTGCGACCGCCATCCACAGGCATTTCCAGCCCTGTGAAAAACTCGGCGGCATCGCTGGCCAAAAACACGCAAGCCGCCGCGATATCGCTGGGTTGTGCAAACCGGCCCAAGGGGATGGTGCCCACAAATTTGGCGCGGTTCTCAGGCGTGTCGGGCAAACCCATGAAGTCTTCGAACAAACCAGTGATGCCCATCACCGGGCAGACCGCGTTGACACGGATGTTTTCCGGGCCAAGTTCCACCGCCATGGATTTGGACAACAAATTGACCGCGCCTTTGGAGGCGTTGTACCAACTCAGGCCTGGGCGCGGGCGGATACCGGCGGTAGAACCAATGTTGAGTATCACGCCGCGTTTGTTTTGGCGCATCAAGGGCAGCACAGCGTGCGTCATGTGAAAAATAGATTTCACGTTGACCGCAAACACTTTGTCGAACATGGCCTCGTCCACTTCAAGCATGGGACGGTTTTTGTGCGTGGTGCCTGCGTTGTTGACAACGATGTCAGGAATACCAAAGGTGGACACGCAATGTGCGACCAGCGCTTGCACTTGGTCCCCACGGCTGACATCGCACGTGAACGGGCTGGCATGCGCACCCAATGCGCTGGCCACACGCTTGGCGGCTTCGCCGTTAATGTCTGCCACGATGACGCGTGCGCCTTCGCGCACATAGGCTTGGGCAATGCCTTCACCAAAGCCGCCGCCGGCACCGGTGACGATGGCAATTTTTTTATTCAACTGGGTCATGATCTTGCTTTCCTAATAGTTAACCGTGAAATTGAATCACCGTTTTGGTGGTGCTCATTTCTTCTAATGCGAGAAATCCTTTTTCACGGCCGTGGCCGCTGCGTTTGACGCCACCAAATGGCAGCTCCACGCCACCGCCTGCGCCGAATGAATTGATGAACACTTGCCCGCACTTCAGTGCCTTGGCCACGCGTTGCTGACGCCCGCCGTTTTCGGTCCAAACGGCTGCCAGCAGTCCGTAGTCGGTGCCGTTGGCCAAGGCAATCGCATGCGCTTCGTCAGTGAACGGCATGGCCGCCAACACGGGCCCGAACACCTCTTGGTGTGCCAGTGGATGGTCAGGCGGCACCGCACCGAAAAATGTGGGCATCACGTAATAGCCATCCGCCGGAACGCCCGGGTCGATTTGTCCTTGCGCCAAAACAGGCAGACCGCTGGCCTTGGCTTGTTCGATGAAGCGGTTGACGCGTTGTTGTTGGCTGGGATTGACCACGGGCCCGCAGTCGAGGTTCATCTCGGGCGTGCCCACACGCACTTGTTTGAATTTTTCTGCAACCAACGCAACGAATGTGTCGTGTATGGATTGCTGCACCAACAAGCGACTGCCTGCAGTGCATGTTTGTCCGGTGTTTTGGATGATGCCGCGCACCACGGTGGTTGCTGCAAGCTCGAGGTTGGCATCTTCAAACACCAAGTGAGGTGATTTGCCACCCAGTTCTAGGGTGCATTTCACTGCATGTTTGGCGGCGGCTTGTTGAATCAACACACCCACTTCATTGGAACCTGTGAAGCTGATGAAATTGATATCGGGATGGTTGGACAATGCCGCGCCAGCTTCTTCGCCCAGACCGCTCACGATATTCAAAGCCCCCCGGGGGAAACCTGCTTGCAGCGCGAGTTCAGCGATACGCAAACAACTCAAACAGGCGTCTTCAGCAGGTTTGACCACCACTGCGTTGCCCATGGCCAGAGCCGGTGCAATGCTGCGCCCCATCATTTGCGCGGGGTAATTCCAAGGAATGATGTGCGCTGTGACGCCCAAAGGTTCGCGCAATAAATTGACTTGGTAACCGTTTAAAAAGGGAATGACTTCACCGTGCACCTTGTCAGCGGCACCGCCATAAAACTCGAAATAGCGCGACAACACCACCATGTCATTGCGTGCCGTGGTCATCGGCTTGCCGGTGTCGCGCGCTTCGAGTTGCGCCAATTCTTCCGCGTGTGTGGTGATCAGTCGGCCAAGCGTTTGCATCAAGCGACCGCGCTCGGTGGCGCTTAACAGCCCCCATTCACCCGACAAAGCCGCACGCGCAGCACGCACCGCCAGATCAATGTCGCGGGCGTCCGACCGGGGAATGTGTTCAAACACGTTGCCATCCACCGGGGACCGAACTTCTAAAGTGTTGCCACTGACGGCCTGACAGGCTTTGCCGTCGATGATCATGTGCGCCATGCTGCTGTTTCCTAAAAACTGAACCTGTCGATTGTGGCTGAGTTGGCCGTAGTTTTTTGGGCGCGACTAGGGAAATTACTTAGTCAATTCCCTCGGAAAGCTCAGCCTCTTTATGCCTTCATTCAAAAAATAACGCAGCGCAAAGGCCGAGGCCATCATTCGATGACTTTGACGCCTTTCCAAAACGCCACGCGGCCACGGATTTCTTCGGCCTGTGGTTTCGGATCGGCGTAATACCAGACCGCATCATTGTTCAATTCGCCGTTCACCAAGAGCGACAAATAGCTGGCCTGGCCTTTCCAAGCGCACAAGGTTTTATGGTTGCTTGGGGACACAAAGTCTTTGTTCAAAGCGTCTGCGGGAAAGTAATGGTTGCCTTCCACCAAAACTGTGTCGTTGCTTTCGGCAACCACGGTGTCGTTCCAAATAGCTCTCATGATGAAGTCTCCTGTGTGTGGGGAATGTCCAGCCAAAGCAGGCCGAAAAGATGTTGCGGGTCGGTCCATACCGTAGCGGCTTGCAGACCCGCTGATTGTGCAGCCTGTTGCACACCAGCGATGGTGAACTTATGCGAATACTCGGTGTGCAAAGTTTCGCCTTCATGGAAAGCATACGCCTTGCCTTTTAAATGCACGGTTTGCGCTTTCAAGCTGAGCAAATGCATTTCAATGCGTTGCAGCGGCGCGTTGTAAAAAGCGCTGTGCGCGAATTGCGTCACATCAAAATCGCAGCCTAGCTCGCGGTTGGCGCGTGCCAGCAAGTTGAGGTTGAAGGCCGCGGTCACGCCTTGCGCGTCGTTGTACGCTGCGTGCAAAACATCGGGCGACTTGATCAAGTCCACACCCAGCAGCAATGCGCCGCCTTTCAGGTGTTGGGCGCAGTTTTGAAAAAATGTTTTCGCTTGCTGTGGCGAAAAATTGCCAATGGTTGAACCGGGGAAAAACGCCACGCGTTTGCCCGCATGGGGCAAAGGCGCGGGCAATTGCCAATCACTGGTGTAGTCGGCCACCATGGGTTGTATGTGTAATGCGGGAAACTCGTTTTGCAGCACCGCACTGGCAGCTTGCAAATGCGCACCTGAAATATCCATCGGCACATAGCGGGCAGGTTTTGATGCGGCGTTCAACAGCAAGCGGATTTTGTGCAACGAGCCTGCGCCAAATTCGATGATGTCCGCGTGCTCGCCCATGTGCTTTGCCATATCCGCTGCATGCGTTTGCAAAATGGACAACTCGGTGCGCGTGGGGTAGTACTCGGGCAAGTCGCAGATGCGGTCAAACAGCGCAGAGCCTGCTTGGTCATAAAAATATTTCGGTGAAATGCTTTTGGCCGTGTGCGACAAAGCCGCTTGCATGTCCTGCATGAATTGCAGTTGTTCAGTATCGGGGACGGTCATGTTCTAAGTTTTTATAAATCTTTGGCCAGACGCAAACCGCTGAACTGCCAGCGCGCCTGTGCAGGGAAAAAATTGCGGTAGGTGTGGCGACTGTGATTCGCCGGTGTGGCCAGGCTGCTGCCGCGCAACACTTGTTGGCCGACCATGAATTTGCCGTTGTACTCGCGCACCGCGCCACTGGCCGGCACAAAACCGTGGTAGGGCTCGTAAGCGGAGCGGGTCCATTGCCACACCTGCGCATGCATGTCGTGCATGTCGGCGTGGCTGCTGGCCACTTCCCATTCGAACTCGGTGGGCAAACGCGCACCGGCCCATTGCGCGTAGGCAGAGGCTTCGTAAAAACTCAGGTTGGCCACTGGCGCTTGCGGGTCGAGTGCGTGCACGCCGTTCAAGCCGAACACCTGCCATTGGTCTGACGGTGCACGCGGGTCATGCGGGGCCAGCCAATGCAGTGGGCATTGCCAATCGTTTTGCTGCACTTGTGCGCGGCCTTCGGACAGCCACAAATCGGCGTTGGTATAGCCACCGTCATTGATAAACGCCAAGTACTCGCCGCAGGTCACCAAGCGGTTGGCAATGTGAAAGCCTTGCACAAAGCGCTGGTGCGCCGGGCTTTCGTTGTCGAACGCAAAACCTGTTTCATTCACGGGGCGGCCTAGAGTGCGAAGGCCTTCGTTGAATGACAACCATTGCAAAGTTTCGCTATTCGCATTTGCGTGTTTGAAATGGGCATCGTAGGCCGGTAGCAGCGGATTGCAGGACAACAAATGCAATGCATCGGTGAGTAGCAATTCCTGGTGTTGTTGTTCGTGGTTGAGGCCGAGTTCAATCAAAGCCAATGCCTCAACAGACAGTTTGCTTTCATTCAAAAGCAGTTGTTGCATGCCGACGTTCACGTGCTCGCGAAAGGCTAGCACTTGCGAAAGCGCCGGGCGGGTCAACAAGCCACGCTGCGGGCGCGGGTGGCGCGGTCCCAGCGCTTCGTAATAGGAATTGAACAGGTAAGCGAAGGCATCATCAAACACTTGGTAGCCGGGCAGGTGAGGCAGCAGCACCACGTTTTCAAAAAACCAACTGGTGTGCGCCAAATGCCATTTGGTCGGGCTGGTGTCGGGCATGGATTGCACGCACTGGTCCTCGGCGCTGAGTGGCGCGGCGAGCTTTAAGGTGTGTTGACGGACAGCGGCGTAGCGGGCAGATAAAGAATTCAAAGACATTCAGCCCATGTTAAGCGTCAAGCGGGTTTCTTCAATTCACCTGAGGCGATCAGGGCTTTCACGTCTTTGGAGCCACCCACCAACACTTGATTGACAAACACCATGGGAAACGTGGGCCAGCCGGTCCACATCTTCAAGGCATTGCGACGACGCCATTGGCTGAGGTAGCTGCCGTACTCCAGGTAATGCACCGCAAAACCTGCATCTGCCAAGGCTTTGCGCGCTTTGGTGACCATGGGGTTTTGTGCCATGCCAACGACGACCACTGCGTGCTGCTGTACTGCTTGTTGCACTTCGGTGACGATGTCTTGCTGGTGCTGAGCGATGGTGTCGCGGATGGCGGGGTGGATGTGGTCGGTGGATAGGATGGGGCGGTTCATGGGGGGACGCAGAGTGGGGATGAGGGGAGTCTAAGCTTTGATTGTGAACGCTATTGGCACAGCAATTGCTGATGTACATCTCTGATAAACGACATAAGCCAACGAGAGTCAAAGTGACCATCCCGCCGCCGCCCCTATGCCAGACCTGCAGTTACCTGATGCCTTCTGAGTCATCCAAGACGGGTTTGCGCTGCGGCTTTGATTACTTCAAGGCTTCAGAAATCGCGCGCAAATTCAAATTGATGTCGCACTTTCCCGAGGTTAAAACGAACAACGCCTGTGAAAAGTGGGACCCAAAATAGTGCTGCTCTGCAAGCGGAGCACCGACTTGGTGCTTGCCAAGCCATCAAAGAGTCAAAGCACTTTCGTGTCCAGAGCTTGCGCTTCTTTGCGCTCGCTGTACCTGTCCACTAAATAGTCGGACACCGAACGCGTCAGCAAAGTGAATTTCACCAGTTCTTCCATCACGTCCACCACGCGGTCGTAATAAGCCGAGGGTTTCATGCGGCCATCATCTTCAAACTCTTTGTAGGCCATGGCCACCGACGATTGATTGGGAATGGTGATCATGCGCATCCAACGACCCAGCACGCGCATTTGGTTGACTGCGTTGAACGATTGCGAACCGCCGCTGACTTGCATCACTGCCAAGGTTTTGCCTTGCGTCGGGCGCACCGCGCCCAGCGCCAGCGGTATCCAATCGATTTGCGTTTTCATGATGCCGGTCATGGCGCCGTGTCGTTCCGGTGAACTCCACACCATGCCTTCGCTCCAGGCGCACAGCTCGCGCAGTTCCACCACTTTGGGGTGCGTGTCCGGCGCATCGTCTGGCAAAGGCAAACCACTGGGGTTGAAGAAACGTGTTTCGCAGCCCATGGTTTGCAACAAACGCGCGGCTTCTTCGGCCAGCAAGCGGCTGAATGAACGCTCGCGCAATGAACCGTAGAGCAGCAATATTTTGGGCGCATGCGTCATCGGTGCTGCAGCCTGCAATTTCTGCATGCTGGGGATGTCCAGCAACTCGTTTTGCAATTGGGGTAAATCGTGTTCGTTCATCGAATGGTTTTGAAATGAATGAATGTTAAAGAACGTAGCGTTGTCGGGTCATGTTAACCACCTATCATTGCAAGCAATATGCCTACCTTAGACACCGCTTTAATTTACCTGTTGTTTGCCGTCATCGGTGTGGTCGGTTGTCGTTTGCTGCATTTGCCTGCGATGTTGGGCTATTTGGTGGCGGGCATTTTTCTTGCGCAAGGCGGCGCCATGGTGGAGGCCAACGAAGTAGCTGTTGCTTCAGTGGCCGAGATCGGTGTGGTGCTCTTGATGTTTGTCATTGGCTTGGAATTCAATCTGCCAAAGTTGATGGGCATGCGCCGCATGGTGTTTGGCTTTGGCATGGGGCAAGTGGTGTTGATGTTGGCGGGCACCTTGATCGGCCATTTTTTGCTTGCCAATATCTTGGCATCTTTCAATTTGCCTTGGGACTTGAACTGGCAAGGCGCAGTGGTGTTGGGTGCGGCCTTGGCCATGTCGAGCACCGCCATCGTGGTCAAGATGATGGCCGAGCGTGCCGAGTTGGATTCGCAGCACGGGCGGCGAGTCATCGGCGCGCTGTTGTTCCAAGATTTGGCCGTGGTGCCTTTGCTCGTGCTGATTCCTGCATTGGGTCGGATGAACGAAGGCAACGTGTGGGTCGAGTTGTCAATGGCCTTGCTCAAAGCGGCGGTGTTGGTGGGCTTGTTGCTGTGGGGCGGACAAAAAGCCATGCGGGTATGGCTGCGAATCGTTGACCGCCGCAACAGCGAAGAACTCTTCATGCTGAATATTTTGCTCATCACGCTGGGCTTGGCTTGGCTTACCGAGCACGCCGGTTTGTCCATGGCGATGGGCTCGTTCATGGCGGGCATGTTGATTGCAGAAACCGATTACAAACACCGTGTAGAGGAAGACATTCGGCCTTTCCATGATGTGTTTTTGGGTTTGTTCTTCATCACACTTGGCATGAAGCTCGACTGGCATGTGTTGCAAGAGCAGTGGCCATGGGTGTTGGTGTTGACGCTCATACCGGTGTTGGTCAAGGCGGTTCTGATCGCGGTATTGGCATACACCGGCGGGGCCAGCAACGGTGTGGCGGCACGCACCGGTATTTATTTGGCGCAAGCGGGCGAGTTCGGTTTTGTGTTGCTCACGCTCGGTTTGGCGCAAGGCTTGATTGATCCGCGCTGGTCCAACCCGGTGTTGGCAGCCATGGTGTTGTCGATGTTGGCAACACCGTTTTTGATCCAGCACGCAGACAGATTGGTGTTTCGTTTTTCGCCAGACGATTGGTTGAGCCAATCCTTGCAAATCACCACCATCGCAAGCCACGCCATTGCTATTGACCAGCATGTGTTGGTGTGCGGCTTTGGCCACACCGGACGCAATTTGTGCCAACTGCTGGCACAACAAAATATCTCTTACATCGCCTTGGACGTGAACCCGGAAGTGGTGAAGACAGCGGTCTTGGATGGCCACCATGTCGAAGTGGGCGATTCGTTTCAGCTCTCCAACTTGGTGTCTGCGGGCTTGAACCGTGCGTCTGCGGTGGTGGTGAGTTTTGACGACACGGTCACGGCTTTGGGGGTGATCTCTTTGGTGCACAAGCATGCGCCGACGGTGCCAGTGCTGGTGCGGACCCGAGACGAACACGACATGGTGCTGCTCAAGCAGGCCGGGGCGCATGAAGTCATTCCAGATGCATTTGAGGTCAGCTTGAGTTTGGCCACCCACACCATGTCCTTGCTGGGCGTGGAAGAAGAGAAAATTAACCAATTGGTATTTATTCAGCGCCATACGCAATACGCCGGCTTGAAAGAAACTGCCATATTAGGTAGTGAAAAACCCTGAAAAAGCATTTTTCTTGCTTCAGTGGATGAATTTCGTGTCGATAGATGACTATGCTGACCTTTTGTGTGGCCATCCCTTGGGGTAGTCAAGACCAAGTCAGTCGTTTTAATAATTTCAAAAGGTAAAGCCCATGTCAGACCCCATTTTTAAATCTATCTCCAGCAACATAGCGCCATGTGCGTGTTGCACACCACCCGTTTCCTCGCGTGGCAACAGCATGGGCCGCAGAGATTTTTTGAACTGGGGCGCTGCCGGGGCCATGGCCACCGGTTTGGCTTTGGCCACCCCCGGTGCAAGCATGGCTGCCAGCGGCAATTACGAGTCCATGTTGTTCAATTGCATTGACCCGCGCTTCACCACCTTGAGCTGGCAATACATGGGCCTGTTGCAAGGTGTCAGCCGCGATAAATTGGAAGACAACTACAGCCACTTCGTGATGGCAGGCGGGCCCATCGGCGCCGTGCACCCCAAGTTTGAAGCCTGGCACAAAACCTATTGGGACAATTTGGATGTCACCGTTTCTTTGCACAAAATCAAACGAGTGGTGGGTTTGAGCCACCGCGATTGCGGTGCGGCCAAACTCGCGTTTGGCGAAGCTGCTGTCGCCAAGCGTGAATCAGAAACCGAGGCACACGCGGAAGCCTTGGCGGCTTTTCGCGATTCAGTCAAGAAACGCCATCCCAAACTCAGCATCATCACAGGCGTGATGGACACCAACGGCAAAGTAGACCTGATCGGTTAATCAGGGTTCACAGTTGGTTTAAAAAATCCAGCAGGCGCCGGTTGACCCGTTGCGCCTGCTCTTGCTGGACCCAGTGTCCCGCACCGGGAATCAGCTCGCAAAACCGCATGTCGCTGCATGCCTGTGTTTGCATTTTTTCAAACGCGCCCGGAAATTGGTAAATCCCCCAGTCGCTTGCGCCAGCCATGAATGCAGAAGGCACTTGAATGCTTTGTCCGCTGAACTTTGACAGCGCAATGAATTCATCACGGTCCGTCGCGCAACGGTACCACTGCAAGCCGCCTTGGTAACCGCGCCTGTCGTACTCCGCGCTGTAGACATCCAAGTCGGCGTCTGTGAGCCATTGGCAGGCATTGATCTGCGCTGTATCTGGCATGAATTCAGCCACTGCCTGCGCCATGGTCTTGCCCCCGGGCATGACGTAGTAATGGGGCAGCTTCGCCAATTCGCTGGCTTGCCAAGCCTTGAGCCGATGGGGCTGGTTAGGCACCCAGTCCGCACTTTTGACATGGTAGTAAGCACGCATGAATGGGTGCAAGCCTTGCGGGGCGTGCCACATGTCGGCGTTGGCCTCGCGGTTTGAGTAATACCACTGGTAATGCTGGCGTGGTTCGGCAAGTTGCTCTAGCGCCGCGACTTCTTGGGTCAACAACGTATGTGTTTGCGCGGCCGTGGCCGCGTCTGGCGGACCGGCAAAAGGCGCACTCATCAGCACCACGCTGCGAAAAATATCGGGACGGGTCAACGCACACCATGCCGCTACCGGCGAACCAAAGTCGTGACCGATGAGGGCATGCACATGGCCATGGCCCAAGGTCTTGACCAAGGCCAGAACATCATCGACCAGTCGCAACATATTGCATGCACGCCAATCGCCGTCAAAGTCGTCATCACTGCCATGGGTGCGGCCATAGCCGCGTTGGTCTGGCGCGACCACATGGAAACCAGCGTCTGCAAGCGCGGTTAACTGGTGACGCCAACTGAAGGCCAGTTCTGGAAACCCATGCAATAGCAAGACCAATGGCTTTGATGCTGTGCCTGCACCGGTATGACCGGCTTCCAATAAATGCATGTCAAGACCGGTGGCAATTCGCACATGGCGAGACCTGACGCCTTCGGGCAATGGCAACGCAGTCAATTCAGAAACATTCATTCGCTCACCCTGTCGTGTGGTTCGTGGTGGCGTCCATTATGCGGACCGCATCAGACCGTGGTAGCGGCCAAGGCAAATGGAAGCGATCGCAAACGTTGTCCGGTGAGCGTGAACACGGCATTGGCAACGGCGGGTGCCACAGGCGGTGTTCCCGGTTCACCCACGCCTTCAGGGATGGCGTCACTGGGCATGATGAATGTTTCAACCGGCGGCATGTCCGGCAAACGCAAGACTTGGTAATCGTGAAAATTGCTTTGTTGAACCCGGCCTTTGTTCAATTGGATACGCCCGAAGAATGCCGCTGATAAAGCGAAAGCCACAGAACCTTCCATTTGCTGCGCAATCAAATCTGGATTGACTGCGGTGCCGCAATCAATCACACACCAGACCCGATGCACCTTGATGGTTTGTTGCAAGACCGACACTTCCGCCACCTGGGCCACGATGCTGCCAAAGGATTCGTGCAATGCCAAACCCATGGCGCGTTGGCTACCGTCGGGTGCTTTGTACGCGGTGTTTTTCCAAGCGCTTTTTTCTGCAACAGTCTGCAACACCTTGGCATGGCGTGGATGGTTTTTCAGCAGCGACAAACGAAACGCCAAGGCATCTTGTCCTGCTGCATGTGCCACTTCATCGACAAAACTTTCTTTGAAAAACGCTTGGTGCGAATGCCCCACAGAGCGCCAAAAACCCACGGGTATGGGCAGGTCTACGGCGCAATGGCTGATTTTTGCGTTGGGCCATTCATAGGCTTGGTCAAACGCACCTTCGGCGGTGGTTTTGTCGGGGCCTGCGGCTGGCAAGCTGAACAAGCGACTGAGCACTTGCGGCAAAACCGCTTGGCTGGTGGACAGGTTGTGCCATGCGGTCAATTGGCCGTTGTCGTCAAGTGCTGCGGTGAATCGGCTGGCAGCGGCTGGCCGGTAAAAATCGTGTTGCAAATCTTGTGTGCGGTCCCACAGGGCTTGTACCGGCGTGCCCTCACAGGCTTTGGCGATGAACGCCGCTTGTGCAATCACATCCATTTCAAGCCGGCGTCCAAAACCTCCGCCCAGCAAGGTCAGGTGCAGTTTCACTTTGTCAGACGAGATACCCAAGACCTTCGCCACCACGTGCCGTGCCAGATCGGTGATTTGCGTCGACGCCCACACCTCTGCAGCTCCGTCCTTGAACCACACGGTGCAGCTGAGCGGCTCCATGGCGGCGTGTGCCAAGTAGGGGGCGCTGTATTCTGCTTTGATTGTTTTTTTCGATGCAGCAATCGCACTGTCGGCGTCGCCCTGAGAAAAATAGGTGAACCCGCTGTTGCTGTCCAAAGCTTCTTTGAAACTATTTTGTACGGTGATATCCGACAAGTCAGTGGCTTTGCCGGGGCACCATTCCACCGGCAATTGACGCAGACCCTTCATGGCTTGGTAAGTGGTTTGCGCCACCACCGCCACCGCCGTCGTGCTGCCGTACAACTCGGGTACTGCCAATACTTTTTTGATGCCGGGCATGGTTTTGACCAACGTGTCATCCAGGCTTTGGTAGGTGCCGCCGACTTCCGGGTTCATGCCAATGCATGCAAACAACAATCCTGGCGGGCGAACATCTGAACCAAAGATGGCGCGTCCGTTGACTTTGTCCATCGTCTCAATGCGTGGCACGGGACGACCAATCAGCTTGAATTGCGCGGGGGTTTTGAGTGAGACTGTTTCAGGGCGCTCTTGTTGCGCGGCAAGTGCCGCAAGCTCACCAAAACTGGCCGATTTGCCGGAGGCATGCGACACCACGCCATTGCCGATGACGATGTCCGCCACAGGCACTTGCCATTGCAGTGCTGCCGCTTGCGCCAACATGGCACGCGCACTGGCACCTGCTTCGCGCATCGGCAACCACAGGTCTTTGATGCTGGACGAGCCACCGGTCATCATCAAACCGAATTCGCGCATGGTCTTGCCCGTCAGAAATTGCGCCGTGCGTTTGAGTCGACCTTGGTTGTCGGGGTGAAACGGCAAGCCATCGACAGCAACGGATTGGTTGTTATAGATGTCGTCCATCGGTGCTTGCTCGATCTGTACTTGGTCCCATCGCGCATCGAGTTCGTCAGCCAAGAGCATGGCCAGCCCTGTGTGTGACCCTTGTCCCATTTCACTGCGCGCTATCACGACAGTGACGCGGTCATCTTCGCCAATGCGAACCCAACCATTGAACGCGGGTTGAGAGGCCATGGCCGGCAATGGCGTTGCAGGCATCAATCGTTGCCGTGCAGGCCACACGCTCCAACCAATCGCCAGTCCACCCGTGCCCAGCGCCATCGCGCCAATGAAATGTCTTCTTTTCACGAAACCGTCCTTGTTAGCATTGACTGCATGAATATGCAAAACACTTTGCCCGAATTTGGGCTAGTTATTGTCGGTGACGAAATACTCTCCGGCAAGCGGCAGGACAAGCACCTGTCAAAGGTTATTGAATTGCTATCACTTCGCGGATTGAGTATTGGTTATGCAGATTACGTCGGTGATGATCCGCGTCGATTGACGCAAACCTTGCACCGTGCTTTCCATCAACCGGGCGTGGTGTTTTGTTGTGGCGGCATCGGCGCGACGCCGGATGACCACACGCGTCAATCGGCCGCCGCAGCATTGGGGCTTAAATTGGTACTGCACCCTGAGGCCGAGCAATTGATTCGCGAACGCACCCGCGATGTGGCGCTCGAACAAGGTTTGCCTTACGAACCCCTGCGTGAAGACAATATGCACCGATTGAACATGGGACGTTTTCCTGCGGGTGCTGAGATCATTCCCAACCCCTACAACAAAATTCCCGGATTCACCTGTCGCGGCCCCGCTGGCACGGTGCATTTTGTGCCCGGCTTTCCGGTCATGGCTTGGCCCATGATCGATGGTGTGTTGACCCGTCTTTATGTGGGCTTGTCCCGCCCTGGTGAGCGCATGGAGAAGTCGGTGATCGTCATGGGTTCGATGGAGGCCACACTCACGCCCTTGATGGAGGCTATCGAGGCAGAATTTGCGGACATCAAGGTGTTTAGCTTGCCAAGTGTTGACCACCCTGAATATGGCCGACATATCGAGCTTGGGGTGAAAGGGCCGCGCCAGACCGTGGAATCTGCGTTCTCGCAATTGGTGGATGGATTGCACAAATTCGGTGCAAAATTAGGCCCTGAATTGGTGCGATAAAAAACATGCACCAAAAAAGCGCGTAAAATTCGAGCTTCCAAACGGTTAAATTGTTATAAATGATAAATTTGATTCGTCTAATTGCATTCCTACCTATGAAACGGGTTCACTGTTTGAACTTTTTCATGGTTCTCGGGCAGGTGGCATAAATCATGCACGACAATCATGAGCTTTCCAATTCACACTAACCTCTCAGGAGAAACTGATGGCCAAGACCGTCGCCGACGTCATGAAGGATGTCAAAGACAATGAAATCAAATTTGTTGACTTCCGTTTTACCGATACCCGTGGCAAAGAACAGCACGTGAGCGTGCCGATTTCAGCGTTCAACGAAGACAAATTTTCTGAAGGCCACGCATTTGACGGTTCCTCCATCGCCGGCTGGAAAGGCATTGAAGCCTCCGACATGTTGTTGATGCCTGACCCCAATACCTCATTCATCGACCCCTTCTTCCAAGAGCCCACTTTGGTGTTGTCATGCGATGTGCTTGAGCCCGGTGACGGCAAAGCCTATGACCGCGATCCGCGTTCTATTGGCAAGCGCGCAGAGGCCTATCTCAAAGCGTCCGGCATGGGCGACACTGCTTACTTCGGTCCCGAGCCTGAGTTCTTCATTTTTGACAATGTGCAATGGGGCAATGAAATGTCCGGCGCATTCTTCAAGATCGATGAATACGAAGCCCCATGGAACAGCGGCGCCAAACTCGAAGGCGGTAACCGCGGTCACCGCCCCACGGTCAAAGGTGGCTATTTCCCCGTGCCTCCCGTCGACAGCACCCAGGACATGCGCGCTGAAATGGTCATGTTGATCGAAGAAATGGGCATCCCGGTTGAAGTGTTCCACCACGAAGTGGCGGGCGCTGGTCAAAATGAAATCGGTACCAAATTCAGCACCTTGGTTGAGCGCGCTGACTGGACCCAAAAGCTGAAATACGTGGTCTGGAACGTGGCTAACGCTTACGGCAAAACAGCTACTTTCATGCCTAAGCCCATCGTCGGCGACAACGGCTCCGGCATGCACGTTCACCAGTCCATCTGGAAAGACGGCAAAAACCTGTTTGCTGGCAAAGGCTACGCCGGTTTGAGCGACACCGCCCTGTACTACATCGGCGGCATCATCAAGCACGCACGTGCCTTGAACGCGATCACCAACCCGACCACCAACAGCTACAAGCGTTTGGTGCCCGGTTTTGAAGCGCCGGTGAAATTGGCTTACTCCAGCCGCAACCGTTCTGCCTCTATCCGTATTCCGCACGTGGCCTCTGACAAAGCACGCCGTATCGAAGCGCGTTTCCCTGACCCCATGGCCAACCCCTACCTGTGCTTTGCCGCACTAATGATGGCTGGCTTGGACGGTATCGAAAACAAAATTCACCCCGGTGAAGCCGCCACCAAAGACCTCTACCATTTGCCACCAGAGGAAGACGCGTTGGTGCCAACCGTGTGTCACAGCCTGGACCAAGCCTTGGAGTATTTGGACAAGGGCCGTGGCTTCCTGACCAAAGGCGGCGTGTTCACCGACAGCATGATCGATGCTTACATTGAACTCAAAATGCAAGAAGTCACACGTTTTCGCATGGCCACCCATCCGGTGGAATTCGACATGTACTACTCACTCTGAGAACAGGCATGCGATTCAATCACGGGCTGCAAAGCCTGTGAACACAGGGCGGCCTTGTGCCGCCTTTTTTCATGGTGCCGAGGAGAATTACGCGATGAACAAGCCGCTTCAAGTTGTTTGCATCTTGGCCAGTTTGTGTGCTGCGCCTTCGTGGGCGCAAGACCCGGCATACCCTGTGTGGCGCTGCGGACATGAGTTCACCAACCAACCTCGGCCGGGACAAAATTGCCAGCAAGTCGAATTGCCTGCCGAGATCATCATGACCGCACCGCGCAAGCGTCCGAGCTTTGACAAACCCGAGCAAACGCCGCCGATTTTGGTCATGCCGCACATAGACATCAGCAACCAAACCCCGCAGATCATCGGCATGCCACCTCTAGGCTTGAGCAACCCACCGCCATCGCTCATGCTCATGCCGCCCATGGATAGCAGTGCTCAACGGCAGCGCGATGCTCGGGCCAAAAGCATCTTGAATGATGAGTTGGTGAAAACCCAAACCCGCTGTCAACAGCTTCCTGTCAACAGCACCGAGCTGGTGCGTTGCCGTGCAGATGAAGCTGCCTTGCGCCGCGAATTGGCGCGTGCGCCCTGAGTTGGCCCCTTCGCATGTCTGACAGCCGATTTAACGCACTGGATTTGTTGGCCACCTTGGTGTTGGTGGTTCAAGCAGACAACCGCGTGTTGTTTGCCAACGCATCGTTTGAGGACATGATGGGTTTGTCCCGCCGCAATTTGCACGGGGCAGATGTGCCTTCGTTATTCGTGGATGAAACCGCGATCTCGCAGTCCTTGGACGGGGCCAGACGGCATGATTTTGCAGCCTTGCGATTTGACGCCCAACTTAAGCGTCAGGGCAGCGAGCCATTTGCTGTGCATGTGGTGGTGGCGGCGACTGAAGACCCGCGCGAAGTGTTGATGGAATTGCTGCCGCAGGAAACGCAAAGCCGCCAAGACCGCGAAGAACGGCAGTTGGAACATGCGCAAGCCAACAAAGAATTGATCCGCAATTTGGCCCATGAAATCAAGAACCCTTTGGGCGGTATCCGAGGCGCGGCACAGTTGCTGCAATTGGAATTGGATTCACGCGATTTGACGGAATACACGCAGGTGATCGTGCGCGAGGCCGACCGTTTGCAAACTTTGGTTGACCGCTTGCTTGCCCCTCATCGTCGACCGCATGTGGTGGGTAATGTCAATATCCACGAGGTATGCGAGCGGGTGCGTACTTTGATACTCGCCGAATTTCCCAAAGGCCTGCAAGTGCAGCGCGACTATGACATTTCATTGCCCGAATTTCGTGGCGATATGGAGCAATTGATCCAAGCCGTACTCAATATCGCGCACAACGCAGCGCAAGCATTGACCGAGCGGATTGCCACGGGCGACGCCAAGATTGTTTTGTGCACACGTATCGCCCGGCAAGTGACCTTGGCCAAGCAGCGACATCGATTGGCATTGGAATTGCATGTGATTGACAACGGTCCAGGCATTGCGCCTGACATCAGAGAGCGTTTGTTTCATCCTCTGGTATCAGGGCGCGATGGCGGTTCAGGTTTGGGATTGAATTTGGCCCAGACATTTGTTCAGCAGCACCAGGGAGTGATCGAGTGTGACAGCCAGCCAGGTCGGACAGATTTCAAGCTATTGATTCCGCTGCCCTGAATGCGTAAAGCAAAAGCAACCAGCATGAGACAACAGGTGAAGTGAATTTATGAAACCCATTTGGATTGTGGACGATGACCAGTCGATTCGCTTCGTGCTTGAAAAAGCATTGATGCGAGAAAACTTGCCCACGCGCAGTTTCACGCATCCGCGCGAAGTGTTGCAAGCTTTGAATGACATCACACCCGAGGACACCCCGCAAGTGTTGGTCAGTGACATCCGCATGCAAGGCGGCTCGGGCTTGGATTTGCTGGCGCAACTCAAAGAGCGCATGCCCGGTCTGCCGGTCATCATCATGACGGCCTATTCAGACTTGGACAGCGCCGTGTCTGCGTTTCAAGGCGGTGCCTTTGAATATTTGCCCAAACCCTTTGACCTGACCAAAGCGATTGAGCTGATTCGCCGTGCTTTGGAGGAAAGCCAGCGTGAAGCCGTGGGCGCTGTCGATGTGGACAGCACACCCGAGATGCTCGGTCAAGCGCCTGCCATGCAAGACGTGTTTCGTGCGATTGGACGGTTGAGCCAAAGCAATGTCACCGTGATGATCACGGGCGAATCAGGCTCGGGCAAAGAACTCGTCGCACGCGCTTTGCATAAACATTCGCAACGTGCAGCAGGTCCTTTTGTCGCCATCAATACCGCAGCCATCCCCAAAGATTTGCTGGAAAGCGAATTGTTCGGACACGAGCGCGGCGCGTTCACCGGGGCGCAAAGCATGCGACGTGGCCGCTTTGAGCAGGCCGACGGCGGCACACTGTTTCTGGACGAAATCGGTGACATGAAATTTGATTTACAAACCCGTTTGCTGCGCGTTCTCAGTGACGGCAACTTTTATCGGGTGGGCGGCCACAGCGCCATCAAAACCAATGTGCGCGTCATCGCCGCCACGCACCAAAACTTAGAGCAGCGCGTGGCCGAAGGCGCGTTTCGCGAGGACTTGTTTCACCGCTTGAATGTGATTCGTTTGCGTCTGCCGCCGTTGCGCGAGCGGCGCGAAGACATTCCTGTGTTGACGCGACATTTTTTGCAGCAAAGCGCGCAGCAACTCGGTGTCGAAGCCAAACGCATTTCTGATGCCGCTATCGGCTTGTTGCAGGACTTTGCGTTTCCGGGCAATGTGCGCCAGTTAGAAAATATTTGCCATTGGCTGACGGTCATGGCGCCTGCACAAGCGATTGAACCCAAAGATTTACCACCCGAGGTATTGACGCCAACTGCCGTTTCTTTGGGGCAGCCACAGGCAAGCGCAGGCTTGGCCCATGGTTCTGCTGACCCAGCGCAGTTGTCTGGAACTGCCTCGCATGTGGTCAACGGCACTCATATTGCCCCATCGTTGAAACCCTTGGTGCTCAACTTGCCCGGCGCAGACTGGCAAAGCGGATTGGAAGCGCAAGCCATGGCATTGTTGGCAAATGGTCGCACCGATGTGTGGGATGAGTTGACCAAACTCTTTGAAGCCACATTGATACAAACCGCGCTGGCGCACACGCGCGGCAGACGCATAGACGCTGCCAATAAATTGGGCATTGGTCGCAACACCATTACCAGAAAGATTCAGGAACTCGGTTTAGAGTGACAAAGACACCACCACCGGTGTATGGTCGCTGGGGCGTTCGTTTTTGCGGGGGGCTTTGTCAATGGTGCAAGCAGAAACCTGCGTTTTCAAGCCGTTAGTTACCAACACATGGTCAATGCGCAGACCCCGGTTACGCCTGAACGCAAACTCGCGGTAATCCCACCATGAATAACTTTTCTCAGGCTGATCGAACAGCCGGAAAGCGTCCGTCATTCCCAAATCAATCAAGGCTTGAAAATGCGCACGTTCTTCGTCGGTGCAATGGATGGTCCCGGCCAGCGCCACCGGGTCCCACACATCCCGGTCGTCAACGGTGATATTGAAGTCACCCATGAGCACCAGTTTGTCATGGCGCGAGAGTTCATCTTTCAGCCATTGTTGCAACGCGGTCAACCAAGCCATTTTGTAAACAAATTTGTCGCTATCAGGCGCTTGGCCATTGGGGAAATACGCACCGACCACGCGCACACCGTTGACCGTGCCGGTGATGACACGCGCCATGTCATCGGCAAAACCGGGAATGTTGTGAACCACGTCGGTGATGGGGTGACGTGAAATCAGCGCCACACCGTTATAGGTTTTCTGACCGAAGAATGCGACCTGAAATCCGGCGGCTTCAATCTCTGCCCGCGGAAACTTGTCGTCCGTGGTTTTGGTTTCCTGCAATGCCAATACGTCGATGGCTTGGTCGCCGGTGTGTGCGTTCAGCCAATCGAGCACCTGCGGCAGGCGCACGGTGAGGGAGTTGACATTCCAGGTAGCGAGTTTCATGCAGTAGCTTTAGCTGGTGGTCATACCCAATTTACCCAGCAAAGCCTGATCCCGTTGCCAATCCGGGTTACCGGTGGTCAACAGTTTGTCGCCGTAAAAAATAGAGTTGGCACCGGCCATGAAGCACAGCGCTTGAATGGCTTCGCCCATTTGCTGACGGCCGGCCGATAAACGCACACGCGCAGTCGGCATGGTGATGCGCGCCACTGCAATCGTGCGCACAAACTCCAGCAGGTCCAGTGACTCGGTGCCATGCAATGGCGTGCCTTCGACTTGCACCAGATTGTTGATAGGCACTGACTCGGGGTGGGGTTGCAGATTGGCGAGTTGATGCACCAAGCCTGCGCGTTGTTCGCGGCTTTCGCCCATGCCGACGATGCCGCCGCTGCACACATTCATGCCTGCGCTGCGCACATGCGCCAGTGTGTCTAAACGTTCTTGGTAGTCGCGCGTGCTGATGATGTCGCCGTACAACTCGGGTGCGGTGTCCAGGTTGTGGTTGTAATAGTCCAGGCCTGCGTCTTTCAAGGTGTCTGCATGCGAGGCGCTCAACATGCCCAGTGTGCAACAGGCTTCCATGTCCAAGTCTTTGACCGCGCGAATCAGTTCAGCCACTTTTTCAATGTCGCGGTCTTTGGGTTCGCGCCATGCTGCGCCCATGCAAAAACGGCTGGCACCATTCTTTTTGGCTTCGACCGCAGCGGCTTTCACTGCGTCCACATCCAGCATCTTTGAGGCTTCCACACCGGTGTCGTAATGCACTGATTGAGGACAGTAACCGCAGTCTTCGGGGCAGCCGCCGGTTTTGATGGACAGCAGCGTGGACAGTTGCACTTCGTTAGGGTTGAAGTGTTCGCGGTGAATCTGCTGTGCTTTGTAAAGCAAATCGTTGAATGGCAGATTGAACAAATCTTCGATAGATTGACGCGACCAAGTTTCAACTGATGTGGCCGAGGGCTTGAAGGGTTTGACGAAATGAACGGCTTGTTGTGTGACTGCGGTAGGCATAAGTGGTATGTAAAGAAGGCTAAACAGACTGAATATAGCAACAAATGTAATTGGTAGGAATTGGGAAATTGGGGTCAGGTTCCAATTAATTCTGCGAATTAATTGGAACCTGACCCCAATTTCCCAATTTCCCAAGGCTGAGATCGCACGGGATAATCGCCGAATAGGTAAGCATTCTGTTATTTCTCAAGAGGTTTGATCTGAGCTCACTATCTACCGAACTGGTGCAACGCAGTTTGCACAGTGTCTGGCACCCGTGTACCCAAATGCAACACCATGAGACCGTGCCACTGGTGGCCGTGCGCAACGGCAGTGGGCCATGGCTGTATGACCACGACGGAAATCGCTATTTGGATGCCATCAGTTCATGGTGGGTGAATTTGTTCGGTCACGCCAACCCGCGCATTAACGCGGCTTTGAAGCAGCAACTAGACACCTTGGAGCACGCCATGCTGGCGGGTTTCACACATGAGCCCGTGGTGGCTTTGTCGGAGCAACTCTCGGCTTTGACCGACGATGTTTTGGGCCATTGCTTTTATGCGTCTGACGGTGCTTCTGCGGTTGAAATTGCATTGAAGATGAGTTTTCACAGCTGGCGCAACCGGGGCTTGGGCGATAAAAAAGAGTTCGTGTGTTTAAAAGGTGGTTACCACGGCGAGACCGTCGGCGCTTTGGGCGTGACCGATGTGCCTATCTTTCGCGATGCGTACGATGCATTGCTCAAACCCGCGCATTGCCTGATGTCTCCGGACGCCAGGCAAGCGATGGATGGCGAGACCGCAGACCAGCTCGCACTGCGTGCCGCGCGTGATCTAGAAACACTGTTGCAAGCGCGTGCCGCGCATATCAGTGCGGTCATCATTGAGCCCTTGGTGCAATGCGCGGGCGGCATGGCCATGCACAGCCCGCTGTATGTGAAAGAGGTGCGGCGTTTGTGCACAGCGTTCAACGTGCATTTGATCGCGGATGAAATCGCTGTGGGTTGCGGTCGCACGGGCAAATTTTTTGCGTGTGAGCATGCGAGCATTTGGCCGGATTTTTTATGTTTGTCCAAAGGCATCAGCGGCGGTTATTTGCCTTTGTCGTTGGTGATGACGCGCGATGAGGTTTACCAATCGTTTTACAGCGACAACATGGCGCGTGGTTTTTTGCATTCGCATTCGTATACCGGCAACCCGCTGGCTTGCCGGGCTGCATTGGCAACGCTTGAAATTTTCAAAGATGACGATGTGCTGGTTGGCAACTTGATGCGAGCAGAAAAGTTGAACCAAGCCCTCAGGCCATTAGCTGCACATTCCAAGGTGAAACACTTCAGACAGCAGGGAATGATTTGGGCGTTCGACGCGCAAGTGGATGACCCGCAACTGGTCGCTACTTTTTCACGGCGGTTTTTCGCCAGTGCCTTAAAGCACGAATTGCTGTTGCGTCCGATTGGCTCCACGGTGTATTTGATGCCACCGTATGTGTTGAGCGATGCAGACACCAGCTTGCTGGCAGAGCGTTTACAAACCGTGTTTGACGAGGTGATGCACGCATGAGTTTCACTCTGCTCAAAGCATTAAACGTGCAATTAAACGCATTGGATGTACAAGGCCTGCGCCGTGTCAGGCGCAGTGTGGAGTCAGTGTGTCAACCGCACCTGGTGGTTGATGGTCAGCCGATGTTGGCGTTCAACAGCAACGATTATTTAGGGCTGGCCGCGCATCCTTTGGTGGTCGAAGCCTTGAAAGAAGGCGCATCGCTTTACGGGGCAGGCAGTGGCGCATCGCATTTGATCAGCGGGCATTCGCAAGCACATGAGCGCTTGGAGGAATTGCTGGCAGACATGTTGTCACCGTTTGTACCGAGTGTGCGGGCTTTGTATTTCAGCACCGGCTACATGGCGAACCTGGGTGTGATGACGGCATTGGCAGACACGGCCAAAGGTGACATCACTTTTTTCTCCGACGCACTTAACCATGCGTCTTTGATTGACGGCATACGTTTGACGCGCGAACCGTGTCAGGTGTACCGCCATGCAGACGTGGCTGATTTGTCGTTGCGACTGTCTTCTTGTCAGAGCGGCACCAAGGTGGTGGTGACCGATGGTGTGTTCAGCATGGACGGTGACATCGCGCCCTTGAAAGAGATGCTTGCTTTGTGCGAGCAACACGGCGCTTGGTTGTTGGTGGATGACGCGCATGGCTTTGGCGTGTTGGGTGACAGTGGTGCTGGTGTGTTGCAGCATTTCAATCTGCGCTCAGAACAGTTAATTTACATGGGTACGCTGGGCAAGGCAGCGGGTGTGTCCGGTGCATTTATCGCTGCACATGAACATGTCATTGAATGGATGGTGCAGCGTTCGCGTTCTTATATTTACACCACGGCATCAACGCCTGCGCTGGCCCATGCGCTGTTGACCAGCTTGCGCCTGATTCGCGCTGATGAAGGGCGCAGACGCAGAGCGCATTTGCACACCTTGATTCAACAACTCTCCACTGCGCCCGTGCCTGCGGGCTGGACGCGCATGGTGTCAAGCACTGCCATTCAGCCGCTGGTGCTTGGCAGCAACCAAGCAGTGCTGCAAGCTTCAGCTGACTTGAAGGCAAAAGGTATTTGGATCAGCGCGATACGCGCGCCCACCGTACCTGTCAACACGGCGAGGCTGCGTATCACTTTGTCGGCATCGCACACGCTGGCAGATGTGGATCTTCTTGTACGGGCTTTGTCACCTGAAAGCATTGCATGAATCCGTCATTCCCAACTCAAGCGTTTTCGTGTTTTGTCACCGGCACCGATACAGAGATCGGTAAGACCTTGGTGGCTTTTGCGTTGGTACATATGCAGGCTGCACGCGGTTGGCGTGTGGCGGCGATGAAGCCGGTGGCTGCAGGTGCCGAATGGCGCGATGGCCACTGGTGGAATGAAGATGTGGATGCTTTGGCAGCTTGTGTGTCTGTGCGTTTACCGCAAGAGCTCACCACGCCGTATCTGTTTAAGACACCGGCCGCACCGCACATTGCTGCTGCGTTGGAAGACAGGGTCATTGAACGCCAGCACTTGATGGATTGCTTTCAGCAGGTGAGGGCGCAGGCGGATGCGGTGGTGGTTGAAGGCGTCGGCGGATTTCGCGTGCCGTTGAACGAGAACTACGACACGGCCGACATGGCCAAAGACTTGGGCCTGCCGGTGGTGCTGGTGGTGGGCATGCGACTAGGGTGTATCAGCCAGGCCTTGTTGACTGCTGAAGCAATATCGGCTCGAGGTCTTTCGCTCATGGGTTGGGTCGCAAATACCGTTGACCCGCATATGCTGTATCCGCAGGCAAACATTGACGCTATCGCGCAACGAATCAGCGCGCCCTTGCTGGGATGTATTCCCCGACTTGAAGTGGCAGATGCAGCGACTGCGGCAGCTTGGTTTAAGAGGTGATTGTTAATTGGGGTCAGGTTCCAATTAATCAAATAATTAATTGGAACCTGACCCCAATTAACCTGGCCCCAATTACCAACTGATTAACTTCTCACCAGGGTCACAAGGCTATAGCCCAGCCCTTGCGCTGAGGTGTGCGTCGTGCGCTGAGTTTCTTTCCATTCACCTGCGTCGACGGCAGGCGCAAAAGCATCGCCCTCGTAATCCGCGTCGATCTCTGTGATCACTAACTGCTTTGCCAAAGGCATGGCCTGTGCATACAACTGCGCGCCGCCGATCAACCACACGACATCATCAGCACTGAATAACTCCATCGCAGCTTGCAAAGAACTCACCACTTGCGCGCCGGGCGCAGAAAAACTGGCTTTACGCGACACCACCACATTGGTTCTGCCCGGCAGGGGTCTGAATTTGTGCGGGATGGATTCCCAAGTCACGCGCCCCATGATGACGGGCTGACCCAGCGTGGTGCGTTTAAAATGAGCCAAGTCCTCGGGCAAATGCCAGGGCAAATCGCCATTCACGCCAATGACGTTATTGCGAGAGCGCGCGTAAATCAGGTGAAGTGGCATGTGTGGAAGAAAATCAAAACGGTATTGTCGAGCAAAGCTTATTCTGCATTCATCACCGGCTTGGCGCGGGAAGGCAACAGTACCGCAGCAATAGCTGCGACCACACACACCATGGCCACATAGTCTTGCCAATGCGGCCATTCACCCACCATGAAGGTGGCGCATAAGGTGCCAATGACAGGTACGGCCATGATGCTCATGGCGCTGGTGGCAGGCGGCAGGTCACGCGCCATGCCAAACCAAATAATTTGTGCGAACCCATAGTTGACGAAGATGGCATAGACCAAACTGCTCCATGCCAAGGGTGAGATTTGCCATGTCGGCCAAGTCTCGGTCGCTGAGGCCAGCAACAAAATGACCGGGCTGCTGAGCAGCATCATCCAGACAGTGAGGGACTGCACCGGCATGGTGAAACTGATGCGACGCATCCACAGCGTGCCTATCGCCCAACTGATGGCACCGAGTTCCATCCACACAATGCCCATGGGTTGGCCTTGCAGGGCAGTGAGTTCATGCGAAATCAGCAGCCCAATACCCAGCAAAGCCGCGATGACTGCAATGACGATGCGTTTGTTCAATTGCTGCCCCATGAACAACACCCCAAACACCACGGTCCACACCGGAAACATAAACCCCAAAATCGATGCTCTGCCAGAGGGAAGCGCCAATACGCCCAAGATCGATAAGGTGTGCCACAAAAAAATATTCGGTATGCCCAGCAGCACAATGTCTCGCCATTCACGTGCAGTGGCTGGCCATAGGCGAATTCCGCGCATGCGAAAGTAAAACATCAACCACAGAGCAGCCAAGCCCATGGTGATACCGCGCACATACAAAGGCGGCAATTCGCGCACGGCGATTTTCATCATCGGCCAATTGATGCCCCACATCAACGTGAGTGCAATCAGCGCAATCAGTTGTGCGCGGGATATGTGAAGCGTGTTCAAACAGCCACCGGCGCTTTGATGGCCGGATGGCATTGGTAGTCACGCACTTCGAAGTCTTCGTATTCGTAGTCAAAGATGGATGCGGGCTTGCGTTTGATGTGCAAACTCGGTGCAGCAAACGGTGCGCGGGACAACTGCAGTTCCACTTGCTCATGGTGATTACTGTAGATGTGGCAGTCGCCGCCGGTCCAGATGAAGTCGCCGACCTCGAGGTCGCATTGCTGCGCCACCATGTGGGTGAGCAGCGCGTAGCTGGCGATGTTGAACGGCACGCCTAAAAAAATGTCTGCGCTGCGCTGATAAAGCTGGCAACTGAGTTGGCCTTTGCCGCCAGCGACAGTGGGAGGTGCCACATAAAACTGAAAAAACGCATGGCAAGGCATGAGCGCCATCTTGGACAACTCGGCGACGTTCCAAGCGCTGACGATGATGCGGCGTGAATCCGGATTGGTTTTCAAAGTCTGAATCACATCGCTGATCTGGTCTATGTGTTGGCCGTCAGGTGTCGGCCAACTGCGCCATTGCACGCCATACACCGGACCCAAGTCGCCGTCAGCGCGTGCCCATTCGTCCCAAATGCTCACGCCGCGTTCTTTCAACCAGTTGTTGTTGCTGGAACCGGTGAGAAACCATAGCAACTCAATGATGATGGATTTGAGATGCACCTTTTTCGTGGTGACCAGCGGAAAGCCTTGGCGCAAATCGAACCGCATTTGGTGGCCGAACACACTGCGTGTGCCGGTGCCGGTGCGGTCCGATTTTTCAACGCCATGCGTGTACACATGGCGCATGAAATCTTCGTAGGGGGTGGGGATGGTGGCGGAAGTCATGGAGAGAGTTTAAAGCGGAGCTTCATACGAGTTTCAAGTAGGAATGAGACCTTCATGCCTGACGCACACCTTGTGGTTGAGAAATAGGGCTAATTGAAGTCATCTTCTTTTTGGTGTTTGATTCGGGCAATCAAGATGTCGTCGCCGGGAAGGTGTCTGAAACGGGCTATGTAGCCGCTGCTGCCAAAATCTATGATGGCTTCACGCAAGTAAATCCTTCCCTCTACGGGGCGGAATCGTTCCGGCATGACTGCAATCTTTGTGAGCGCATCACGAATGACGATGATTGCTCTCTTTGCTACCACTTTGTCTTGTATGGCCAGAAAGTCATGAAG
>CAMDXA010000005.1 GCA_945878065.1 Bordetella parapertussis
TTTCATGCTGCCAATGTTCAATCCCATGGTTTGACCACGGTTGGCGCCAATTTGGAACACTTTGTCTTTGAAAGAGCCGTCCAACACGTTGATGCCGTTGAACTGTGTGGTGTTAGCGATACGGTCGATTTCCTGCGAGAGTTGCTGGATCTCCAAGTTCAAGAACTTACGGTCTTCAGCGCTATTGGTGTCGTTGGCAGATTGCACTGACAACTCACGCATGCGTTGCAAGATATTGGTCACTTCATCCATCGCACCTTCAGCGGTCTGAGTGACCGAAATGGCATCGTTGGCATTCTTAACTGCCATGTTCAGTCCACGAACTTGTGAGTCCATACGGGTAGAAATGGCCAAACCAGCTGCATCGTCTGAAGCTGAATTGATTTTTGAACCTGTTGACAATCTCTGCATGGCAGTAGACAGATTACGGTTGTTGATTGTTAAGGCATTTTGTGAAATCAATGACTTAACGTTTGTATTGATAACTGACATGGTGATTTCCTTTCAGTGAAATACTGTTGAGTGCCCTAAGGCGGTTGGTAACTAAGAATCGGTTCCGAAAAATTTAACTTGAGTAGTTATTTAAAGTTTTTTATCCATCAGCAGACCTTTGAAGTCGGCCAAATTGTGTGCAACCCTGATAACAACCTCATTAGGTATCTGTCTAATCACTTGTCCCGTGGTTAAATCAGTAACAGTCACAATATGTGTATTTAGCTTTCGGTCTATAGTAAAACCTAGATTCATCAAATTGTCATCGGCCATCTTTCTTATATCTTCAATGGCAGCTTCAATTTGCTTGTAATTATTTTCTAATTCATTTCCCACCCTGCTTTTGACCTCTAAGAATTTCTTAGGATCATTTGCTGGTTCGCCGGATTTAACTGCAGGAGAAGCTTTTTGATTGCTCACCTCTTTGTGTTTAACAAAGGGCATAGCGTCAGCAGGCTTGTTTACTGTGCTTTGTATAGTATTGGACATGCTCGATCCTCATGAAATATTCAACCCAAAAAGATTGATGTTTCTTCATAATCGGCATGAACAAAAAAAACTTTAATATTAGTTAATTATTCTTATAGATTGAAGACATATTCTCAAATTGACTCTTGAGATTATTTCTCATTGCAGTTGAATTGCCTACAAAAGAATTCATTACTGAGAATTGTTTATTGTATCTAATCAAAATAGAATTCATTCTTGTATCTAATTTAGTTAATTCATCTTTGTATTTTGATATTTGAACATTAGCTGTTTTCGTCAGATTATTGATTGTCCCAGAACTACTGATCAATTGATTCAACTGCTTGATCGCATCACCAGCTAACCCTCGACTTGATTCACCTACATAAGATTTATTTTCTTTATCAGCAGTAAACATTGTGGTGATTTGATCAGGATACAAAGCTACTGCTTTGTCAAATTTTGCTTCGTTCAGTTCTAACGTCCCTATTCTGGTCATTTCAACCCCTATATCACTCAAGGATCGAAAAGCACCAGTGGGGGTGGATGAATACCTGGTAAAGAGGTTTCGCAAAGTTCCACGCATGGATCTGGCCATGCTATCTCCCTGTAGGGATCCACTATAAACATCAGTTTCATCTTTGGCGTTTTTTTCGCCAGTTAAGATCCCGAGATCAGACACAGTGTCGTTAAAACTTTTAATCAATGTCTGAATTTTTTCTTTCACACCTGAGGAATCTTGAGTGACCTTGATAGGCACTGAAACTGCACTTTCCTGTTTTAAATCAACAGTTAATCCTTTTGCCAAATCTGTAATTTGATTTGAAGATCTGTTTATCCTTACCCCCTCAAATTCAATGACTGCATCTTTAGAAGATACATCTTGAGAGAAAGCAATTTCAGACAATTGATTTCCAGGAACAAAATTTGAAGCTGTCGATACTGACAAACTTGACCCTGTCAAATCAGAGTCATTGGTTTGTATATTGGACATATCGCCATCAGCTGCTGTAAATTGAATATTTATCGATCCGTCTTGGTTATTTGTGACGCTTCTTCCAGGTATTCCGGTGATGAATGAATCAGTTTCTAGTGCTGTTTTTACTTTACTAGCCACTTGATAAGCACTGTCACCTGCTAGTAAGGCAACGGATACTCCTGCAATTTTAATATTCCCACTTGATAGAGCAGGTCCGAAAGCTATCTTTTGGACTTCACCGACACCCGTTCCATCGTCCGAGATTAAGCTGAAGTTTTTTGAAATGCCTGTCTCTCCAGAAACAAGTATCGAATAAGGATTATTCGACCCATCGGCTTTGTTGATCAATGTTGCATTAAGTCCTAATTTTGCAGCATTAATTGCACTGACAATACCTGCTGGTGTTGTGGCTATTTGAGGAATTCGAATTGTTTTCGCTGCGCTTCCATTAACTGACAACTGAAGGCTAAAAGGATTTCCACCATTCAATGGTGTTTCAGAACTTGAGAAACTGTTTGAACTACTGCGTTGACCAGCGGCAAGCTGAATAACTTTTAAGTTGTAATTTCCAGGTAATGCTGCAGAAGATACGGTAGCAGAAACAGATGTGGAATTTCCAAAGTCTACTGTTGGCTTTAAGATGGAAGAGGGGTTTTCTAATGCTTGGAATGCTTTTTTAATAATGTCCATAGAAGCCAAAACAGCTCCATAGCCAGAAATTCTGGCTTCATTTTTAGCTATTTTCGTGTTTATCGCATTAACACGAGGCGCCTTTTCAGCATCAACTAAATTTTGCGCCAATGAGGCAACATCTACGCCTGAGCCAGCGCCAAGCGAAGTAATCAGTTTTTGTGCGTTGGCTTTATTTGTTGCCGAAATCTGAGAAGACAACGCACTTGAGTTAACTGAGTTGGTAGCCATATGTTTCAATCATGGTTTCATTCAATCGGCATGAGATAGTAAAACTTGAGCCCATCAATTGATGTAATTGAACAAACTCAGTTTGGAAATCTTGGCAAAGCTGCTTTGTGCGGCTTCCAGCGCCAACTGGTCTTTGTTCATCTTGGTGATGGCTTCGGTGTAGTCCAAGTCTTGGATGTCGGACATGGTGCTTTTCAAGCGCAAGGTGATTTCGTCCAGCACATTGTTTTGTGAATCCACCACATTAAAGTCAGTACCGATTTGCGCGATGGCGTCGCTCAGCCCCTGCTGCAAGGTGTCAATTTCACTGATGCCACGCTGAATCGCCACGCGGTTGCTGCCCTTGACCGCGTCGATCAAGTCCCCCATCGCCTGAAAAAACCCGACACCGACCCGGCCGCCTTTGCCATCGTCGCGCACCACATTGGTAAACGCATCCGAGCCAGGAATGTTTTGGTTCATGCGGCGGTTATCGCCCACGCCCACCACCATGCGGGCCTGGTCGCCTTTGTAAACAATCACGCCTTTGGCATCGGGGGAAAACGGCATCTGGCTGACCCGACTGCCAGCAAACAAGTAATTGCCGTTGGAGTCTTGTGAATTGGCCAGACTCACGATTTGGTTTCGCAGTTCGGTCATTTCCAGCGAAATGGTTTTTCTGTCAGCTGCGCCCAAGGTGTCATTGGCGGCTTGCACCGCCAACTCTTTCATTCGGAACATCACATCGCTGGTGCTGGTCAAGGCCGTTTCTCCGGCCATCAGCCTGATTTCGATCGACTTGATATTTCCTTGGTAACTTTTTTGGCGGGCAATCTCCGACTCCAAACGCGTCACCAACGAGGCCTTGTCGGGCTCATCGCTGGGCTTGGTGATTTGCTTGCCCGTAGACAACTGCTCTTGTGTTTTGGCCAGACTGCCTTGCACATTGGCCAGTTGCGAACTGGCGCGGTCAAAAAACATACTGGTAGAAACTTTCATGACCATGGTGTCATCTCCTTATCAACGGATTTGCACAATGGAGTCAAACAGCTGACCCGAAATTTGCAATGCTTTGGCGGCGGCTTGGTAGGCTTGTTGAAAACGGATCAAATCCGCTGCTTCGTCGTCCAAGTTCACCCCAGACACTTTGTCTCGGGCACTTTGTGCTTGGTCGTTCACCACCGTCAACGCCTGTTGTGTGATCTTGGCCTGTTGGGCGGCATTGCCCACGTTATTCACTTGGTCGATATAGCTTTCTGCCAAGGTTTTGTTGCCAACGACTTTCTTCTGCGACAAATCGGCCATGACCAACATGTTTTCATTGTTACCAATGCCGTCATGGTTGCCGTCCACCGCAAACACATCACCCACATCCGGGGCGCGTGAAAATTTGATCGACAAACCTTGGTACTCGATCACCGGGTCAAGCACGGTGTTGTCGTAATGGCGGTTGACCAATTCGGTACCGGTGGCGCCATCGATGATCACATAGCGGTCAGGTTCAATGAACTTGATCTGCAGGTTTTGATCGCGCAATTTGTCCTTGGGATCAATCGGTTGTCCTTCAAAGCTGGCCGCAATACTGGCTTTGCCTTGACCGGTGACAAACACCATCAAATCGTCAGGCACTTTGCCTTCCACATAGGCAGCGGTTCTGAAGCCGAGCAAGCTCAGGTCAAACGGGCTGCCGGTCTGGCGGCGGTCTGCAGGACCATACTCACCAAAGGACAAACGGATGTCTGATTTTTCCGGGTCGCCCAAGCGACGCGTCAAGCGCACCATGCCGTGGAACAAATTGGAGCCTTCGCTCAAATTCAGGTTCAATGCATTCGCAGGTTTACCTGCGTCGTCATAAGGGCCGAGCGCAATCGTCTCGCCTTCGCGGCCCGGCAAATTTTCCAAAATCAAGTCACCGTTGTCTGCCAAACGGGCGTTCACTCCAGTGGCTTCGCTTTTCGATTGCAGCGCTTGCACAAATGACAACAAGTCTTTGTACTGGGCTGGCACTTTGCCACCTGTGGGCAATTTGCCCACCACCACGCCATTGACCGTCATTTCTTTGTGAAAGTCCAATGATGCTGAGGGAATGCGTATTTCGTTGAAAATTTCGGCGTATTTCAGGTCATTGGCTTTGACCGCATCGGCGGCCAGATGTTGGCTGACCACGGTGTCATTGAATCCGCGCACCAGTCCTGTCAATACGGTGGACTTGCCTTCCGCATTGGTGGTTTTTCCGGTGTAATAAATTTGTTCGTCACCGATTTGAATCACGCCACCTGCGTCAGAAAACACATCAGCGTTTTTCAATTCCAAGGTGTCAGCACTCAAGCTGATATCGCCGACCAAAGTGGATTGCTCGGACGAAAAGAACGGGTGTGCATCAATGCCTGCATTCAACCAATCCGCGATTTTTTGCGGCCCGAGCTCTTCCCCTGCGGCCAATTTCAATTCGCCCAAGGATTCGTCGTTGAGTTTGATCGCGCCTTCTGGAATCACCACCAAATCGGTGGATGAAGACACAGGGATCACACGGCCACTTTTGAGTGTCGCAGCGGTAGGCGTGGCTTTGTCAGGCTGACCCAATTTGTCAAACTGCTGTTCATACAGCACGCTGGCTTTGGTGCCATAAAACACTTTGGCACCGCGATAGCCTTTTTCGCCAGACTGGTTCAGATACGCATCGCTGTAAGTCAGTGCGGCATTGAAACCGTTGTCGGTGTTGAGCATCTGGAATTTTTCATCCTCGCTCAACGGCACACCGATCAATTGACGGGCGTCGCGTGTCATCACATGCAATTGCTGGCCAGGTTTGACGTTGTCCAAATAAATGGTGGTGTTTTCCATGCCTGAGGCCAAGGTGGTCACAGGTGCAAACAAACGACCGCCACCCACTTCCACTTTCAATGGATTGTTGGTGAACGGGTTGTTCGACAGCAGCGGGTTGCTGATGCCAAGCGGCATGGTGCTGGCCAAAAAGCTGACCCGCGCTCTGACATCACTGGCATTGTTGGGGTTTTCTGTCACCCTGAACAATCCACCGGTGGTGATACGCAACGGGTCTTGCAACAAGACCCGCATCCCCACCGCAGCACTCGCGGCCTTGTCATCGATACGCAGTAAATCCACGCCCAGATGGCCATAGCCGTCAATGCCGGAGCGTTGAATCAAATTGACTTCATTGACAAAACTTTGCGCCAAAAAATCCAAGCCTTTTTGCGCGGGCTCAAGCACCTGACTGATAAATGTGTTCAAACCGCCCATGGTGCCGCCACTGGCACCCGACAAGGGTTCGGTGTTGCCATACGGGTCGAGCACCAAATCGAGTTTGCTCATCGAGTTGGGGTCAAAGCCAATCGGCCGCGACTTTAAGCCGTCAACCACCAAGCTTTGCTTCATGGTGGTTCCCAAACTCACGGACACGATGCCATTGGGCGTGAAGCTGGTTTTGATGCGTGAAAATTCTGAAATCTGACGCAACAGCAAATCGCGGCGATCGAGCAATTCAGACGACTGCCCTTCCAATGTTGGCGACTTGGTCAACTGTTGGTTCACCAAAGCCAATTGCTCGGTCAAGGTGTTGATTTGGTTGCCCGCGCTCTCCAAGGCTTGGCGTGTTTCGGTAGATACCAATGACAGTTGCCCTGCCAATTCAGCAAACCGTGAACCCACACCTTCCGAGCTGCGTATGAAACTGGTTCGCATCACCGTGGATGCCGGGTCTACCGACAAACTGCGTGCGGCATTAAAAAAGGTGTCCAGCGCCGAGCTCAAGCCAACGCTTTTGTCACCCATGATGTCCATCACACGCTGGGTGTAATTCACCAAGGGTTCTTGCGTCGCCAAGTCGGTATTGCTGTTGCGCAAATTGGATTCGGCAAACGTGTCAAACGCACGCTTGACCGCAGTGAATAACACACCCGTGCCCAGGTACATATTGGCTTGCTTGGCCGGTGCACTTTGCTGCAACGTGGACTGCTGTCTGGAATAGCCTTCGGTGCTGACGTTGGCAATGTTGTTACTGACCGTGCCCAATGCCCGCTGGTAAGCGGCCACGGCGGTACTGCTGATACCCAGCATATTGCTCATGGCTCATTCCTCACAGGTGACAAAGGCATGGTTTTGTTCATGGGCAGTGGCTTCAAGGTCTGGCGCTGCAAAGGCATGGCCGGCTGTTCCACAGGCGTCAAACTCATGGGCAGCACGGGTTTGTGCAGCGGCATACCGGGGGCTTGCAAGGCACCTGTTTTTTGGCGCAGTGCCAGCAACTCGGCGGTGCTCGGTGCAGATTCTTGTTGGCTCAATTGCTTGACCACCACATCGGCAAAACCTAACGCGTTGCGTTTGGCCATGGACATGGACAACTCTTTGTCGTACATACCTTGGAAAGTTTCCAATGCATTGGACTGGAACATGTCGCTTTTCAACACATTGTTGGCTTCGCGCATGGACTTGAGCATCATCTGTATGAACAGCGCTTCAAATTGTTCCGCTGATTCACGCAATGCGCCCTTTTCATTGCGCTGGGCTTTGCCGCGCAATTCACCCAAGGCGCCGAAGTCCGAATACGACTTGGCAGCAACTGTGGAAGGGTTGGTGATATCAGCCATGGTCAGTGCATCAAATGATGATGAGTTCAGCGCGCAAACTGCCCGAACTTTTCAAGGCTTCCAAAATTGCTATCAGCGAAGAAGGTGTGGCGCCAATTTGGTTCACCGCATCCACGATTTCACGCAGGTCTACACCTGGCTTGAACAGGAACATCGGGTTTTTCGGTTCGGTCACCGCCACATCGGCGTTTTGCACCGGTGTGGTTTGTCCCTGGCTGAGTGCATTCGGTTGCGACACATCGTTGGTGGCAGTGATGGCCACTGAAATCGTGCCGTGCGACACCGCTGCTGCAGTGACCCGCACCGCGCGGTTGATGACCACGGTGCCGGTGCGTGAATTGATGACCACGCGGGCATTCGGTTCAGCGGGTGTGACTTCAATGTTCTCGAGCATGCCCATGAATGACACGCGTTGATTCAAGTCTTGGGGGGCTCGTACCGATATCGATGTGCCATCGATGGCTTGCGCCACCTCACCACCAAATTTTGAATTGATCGCAGCGACCATGGCACTGCTGGTGGAAAAATCGTTGTCACGCAGATTCAAAATCAGGTGCTCGGCTTTTTCGAACGGCGTTTCGACCGTGCGCTCGACGATGGCACCCGCCGGAATTCTTGCGGCGGTGGGCACGCCAATCGCCACCTTGGAACCCGCTGCACCCGCATCAATGCCGGTCGCGGTCAGAGCCCCTTGGGCAAGCGCGTAAATTTCACCGTCTACACCGCGCAAAGCGGTCATGATCAGGTTACCGCCACGCAAATTGGTGGCTTTGCCAATGGCAGAAATATTCACGTCAATGCGTTGGCCGGGTTTGGCAAAACCAGGCAAATCAGCGGTCACCATCACTGCAGCCGCGTTTTTGATGTCGATACGACTTGCTGATGTGACTTCTTCAAAATCATTCATCGGGCCGTCAATGCGCACACCCATTTGCGCCAACATGGCTTTCATGCTTTGCGTGGTGAATGGCACGGACGCATCATCGCCGGTGCCTTGCAAGCCCACGACCAAACCAAAACCAATCAGTTGGTTGGAGCGTTGTGCCGCCACCGTCGCCAAATCTTTGACGCGGTCGGCCCACACTGGCGTTGCCAGTGCACACGCCAGCATCACACAACTTGCTTTCAACCATGAATTTGTCATGTCAGTTCAACCTGTTGAAACATTAAAAGGGCCAGAATTTCATCAAGCCAGTGGTACCCCAGCCGGGCTTGCTGGCACTCGCCAAGTCACCCGAACCACGGTAGGAAATTTGTGCATTGGCCAAGCGCAATGAATTGACGGTGCCTTTTGGACCGACATCTTGCGGACGGATCACGCCGGCGACTTGGATCACTTCAGTGCCTTCTGAGAGGCCCAGTTTTTTCTCGCCGCGCACCACCAAATTTCCGTTGGCCAAAATTTCGATCACCGTGACGGTGATTGAGCCTTTCAAGCTGGCCTTTTGGTCTGCCGAGCCTTTGCCCGCGCTTTTGGTGGTGGATTTATTCAAATCAATGCCAGTGATTGGGCTATTTGCGCCTACCCCACCAATGAATTTACTGAAGGCGGTCGGTAAAGCCGTGTTGGAAGCATCTTTGCTGATGTCTGTGCCTTGGCTGCGAGCGGCTTGGGTGGACTCGTCGAGCATCACCGTGATCAAGTCACCGACTTGATAATTGCGTCCCCGACCAAACCAGGCATCGCTTTGGCGGTTGCCGTAAATTCCACCTGTGGCAGGTTTGTTCTGGTCTTGCACCAGGGGATAGACCGGCGCGAAATCCGGAGAGGATGTCAACGCAGGCAACATCGGGTCGGGATGGGCACAAGCTTGCAAGCCAGCGACCACTGCCAATAAAGAGAGTATTTTTTTCATGGTGTCAGTGAGGTGTTGGATTACAGGTTTTGGTTCAAATACTTCAACATGCCGTCGACCGCTTCGATCGATTTGGAGTTGATTTCGTAAGCACGCTGGGTTTCGATCATGTTGACCATTTCTTCCACCACGTTCACGTTGGACGCTTCCAACGAACCTTGGTTCAACACGCCCGCACCCACGGTACCCGGTTGCAACAATTGCACCGGACCGCTGGCAGCGGTAGCAGCCATCAAGTTGTTACCCAAAGGCTTTAAACCACTCGGGTTGATGAACTTGGCAATCTGAATTTGACCCAGCACCTGCTGGCCTTGACCGCCGACCAGTTCCACGGACACCGTGCCGTCGCGGCCAATCGTCAATGAAGACGCATTGCCAGGAATGGTGACATTGGGCTCAAGGAAAAAACCGGTCGAGGTGACCAGTTGTCCCGTGCCTGTCAATTTAAATGCACCGTCGCGTGTGTAGGCGATGGTGCCGTCTTGTTGTTGAATTTGGAAAAAACCGTCGCCCATGATGGCGACATCCAGCGGGTTTTGGCTGTTGATCAAATTGCCTTGGATATGCAATTTTTCTGTGGCCACCACTTTGGTACCTGTGCCCAGCATCAGACCTGTGGGAGCTTGGGTGTTGGCCGTGGTTTGTCCGCCGGCTTGGCGAATGTTTTGGTAGAGCAAATCTTCAAATACCGCGCGGTCGCGCTTGAAGCCCGTGGTCGAAACGTTGGCCAAGTTATTGGAAATGACGTTCATGCGCGTCTGCTGCGCGTCCAAGCCGGTCTTGGAAACCCATAAAGCTGCATCCATCGTCTAACCCCTGTTCTTCAAATATTCAATCTGTCCGTGTCAACTTGCATCAGCCGTTCAACTTCATCATGCTGGCCCCTGCTTGGTCGTTGTCATGGCTGGACTTGACCATGCGCACTTGTTGCTCAAACATGCGGGCTTGCTCGATCAGTTTGACCATGGCTTCTTGGGGATTGACATTGCTGCCTTCCAGAGCCCGTGAGATTACTGACACTCTCATAGGACCTGAAGCAAAATCCGAGCCAGAGGGTTTGTCATGGACTTTGAACAAGCCATCCTCGCGCCGCGTCAACGGGGTTTCGCTGGCATCACGGAGCATCAAATTGCCCACCAATTCCTGGGTTTGAATGCCCGGTTGTGACGGGTTACTGACATACACGCCGCCGTCGTCTGCAATAGATACTTTCAGGTCGGGTGACACCGTGATGGGCGTGTTGCCCTCGCCCATGACCGGGTGGCCATTGCCGGTTTGCAATACACCGTCGACCGACACCTGCAAATCACCACGGCGGGTAAATGCCGTTTCGCCGTTGGGCGCTTGCACCCCCAACACCGTGTGGTCGTTCAGATGGATGTCCAGGTCGCGGCCGGTAGCAATCAACGGACCGGGCTTCAATTGGATGAAGTCCATGTGCGCGGCCTGCGGCTGGAAGCTGGAGTCAAACCCGCCGCCATCTGCTTTAAAGGCTTTCATGGACACTTCAAAGGAACGCTTAAAGCCCGTGGTGGTCATGTTGGCCATTTCATTGGCCAAGACCTGGCGAGCCAGACGCATTTCAGTGATTGCTGCAGAAGAATTAAAGGCTAGGCGTTCCATGTCGATCCTCTAAGGAGGGGCTTTACGCCCTGATTTGAATAATGGATTGGGTCATGGTGGTGCTGGTCTCAATCGCTTTGGCATTGGCCTGGAAGTTCCGCTGCTCCGTGATCAAGTCCACCAATTCCTGTGTCAAGTCCACGTTGGCCCGTTCGGTCGCACCGGAGCGCACCGTACCGAAACCTGCTGAACCGGCCTCACCGTACTTGGCAGCACCTGATGTGGCCGATTTGTAATAACTGGTGTCACCAATCTGGCGCAAACCGGTGGGGTTGGAGAAGTTCACCAACACCACTTTGCCCAGCGATTTCTGTGCACCGTTTGAATAAGAAGCGTTGACCAAACCATCGTCACCGATGGACAAGCCCACCAAGTCACCTTCAGGTGCGCCGTCTTGCGACTGCGACAACACCGCGTAAGGCGATGAAAACTGGGTCGACTTGGAATAGTTGATGTTGATCGTCAATGCACCCTTACCGTCTGGCAAGAACACGGTGTCGAGTTGTGAACCTTGCTTGGGTGACACCAAGTTACCTGAGGTGTCAAAGGTCAGTTCGCCTTTTTCCAAGAAAATCGGTGACCATTCGGGCAAGTTTCTAAAGCCGTCTGGGCTGAAGGTTTCCTTACCAAATTCATCGATATACATGGCCACTTCCACCCCATTGACGGTTTGGGTGTATTGCGTGGGTTTGATCCAGGTAGAGGTATTGCCACGGCCACCTTGCACGTTGGCCAAACCCCACTGGCTGTCACCCGACACCTTGATAAACGAGTTGGTCGAAGCCGTGCCCGTGGTGAACGTCAAACCGTTGGTGGCTTTGTCGTAGGCGACTTTGACACCTGACACCATAGAACCGGTCAAGCCATGTTGGTCAGGCGGGCCTGCCAATCGGTTGATCCCGTTTTGCAAAGCTTGCACGAAAGAATCGATGGTGTAGGTTTCTTTGGGCTCCAAATACACCGTCCCTTTGACATCATCCACCGACACCACAAATTTGTTGTTGGTCAAGTTGACGCTGAAGTTATTGTTGGCGTTGATACCCAAAGGCGAGCCATTCATGACCGCAGGCTGAGATTCAATACCACGAACCGCCATGATGGAAGGCTTGACCTCATAGTCAGCATCCGCCGCCAGACCAAAACGCTCGGATGCAAAAATATTCGGGTTGCTGATTTTGATGCTGGAGGAGTCGCCTGTGGTGCCCGATTTGAAAATGAACTTTTCATTCACCGTGTCGTATTCCACCTTCATGCCATAGCGCTGCAGTTTCAGCGGACGGATGTAGTTGTTGGTGATCGATGGCGAACCCGACACGCTGAGCATGTCGCTACCCGTTTCTTGCGCCAAAGGCGTGGTGATACCCATTTGGTTGTTCAGGCCCGACAAAGTGATGGTGTTACCAAGCACAGGTTCGAAGTTGAAGCGCTGGGTCACCGGGTCGTAATCGGCTTTGACCATGTTGTCAGCGGGCAAGGCACTGATAGCGAAATTCTTGCCCCCAGTAGAAACGGTAGACGCCGTGGCTGTGGCGGGGTTGAGTGTGAAACCGGTGAGGTTGGTCAAACCGCTGGCATCAATGATTTTCAAATCCTTGCCGTTGATCACAGTCACAGTGATTTTGTTGACCCGATCGGTGTCGTAAAAATCAGGGTCTTCGGCATTCAGCGCGGAACGGATTTTTTCCTGGATGCGAATCGCTAAATCGTTGATCGGGGTGCTGGACAAGGTCAGGTCTTCCAAGGCCACATTGGTGAGTGTGGTGCCGTCTTCCAAACTGAGGTCAAACGAATTGAATTCCGCGCCCGTCGGGGTGGTATTGAGTGGAAAGCTGACGTTAGACAAGGTGTAGGAACTCGGTGTGATCACATTGCCGTCGTTGTCGCTGACCACATCGACTTGAACCGTGCTGCCGCCTTTCACCAAGCTGGCGTAATTGGTGGTGTCAGCGGTCAGTGTCAATTCACTCATGAAATTACCGCTGGAGTCAGTCACCGTGAAAGCATTATTGTTGCTGTCCCACTCCACCTCAATTGTTGGTGTGCCCTTGGGGGTGGCTCGCAGCAAGGTTTGTATGTCGGTCGCCAACAAATCCATATGCAATGTGTTGGTTGGGTCAAATGAGTCGTAATCCGGGATCGGGTCTACCCCCGTCAAACTAGGGAAAGATGCAGAAGTCAATGGAATATCAGTGGTCAATGCACCAAGAGCATCTTTGGTGGTGAATGTCAAAGTAGAAAAATGATCCAACAGGCTCTCGGTGTCCACTGGATCGGTACCGAAATCGATACCTGCCAAGGTGATGGTGGATGCACCCACAGCCGCCGATGGCGCAGTAGGCGGGGTGGTCGTGCCGGTTGTCCGAACGGTCAGTGCAAAGGAACTGATTTCATTGCCGCCGATGTCACTGACGATCAGATTGCCGGGTACGTCAGGGTCTTCTGAAATGCTGACCTGTTCGGCTTCGAATGTGCTCCAACCCTGCTCGATCAACTTGGCTTGTGTTTTGTCTTGCAATTCTTGTGCAAATACGTTGATATCACTGGGATCAGAGTCTTCTATGTCTAGGGTGACAGTTTTGTCACCGATTTCCAATGTCATGCTCAGGTAATCGCCAACTTCGGTCGCGTCCACACCGGTCAAAATTTTCTGGTTGGTGATGGTATTTTGTGAACCTGCGCTGACGCTGCTGAGCGAAAAATCGGAAATGGTGCCGCCATTGGCATCATTGATACGCACTTCGTTACCGTTTTGCACATTCACGGTCACCTTGCTCGCGGCTTCAGCGGTATAGCCCAAGCGTTGTTGCAAGTCGAGTTGTATACGCGTCTGTAATTTGGACGTCAAATCTTCCATGGGCTTGGTGCTGAGGGTGGTGCCCAGGTCAATCCGGTTAGACAGCACCTTGCCAGCAATGGTCAATGTGTAGCCTCTGAACTCACCCGGCTCAGGGATATCGCTGAAACTCACGTTAGACAACACATTGCTGCTGCCGCTCAACTGGCTGTTGATCTTGTCAGTTACTTGCTCGTAAGTCATGTCATCCGCATCCAATTGGATGGTGCGGTTTTGAATCAAGGTGCCGTCCGAATTGGTGGCCGTGATCTGAAAGGTTTGCTGACCGGCGAAGTTAAAGAACCGCTCGTCACCGAATTTACGGTTCAAGACATTGGTGAATTCCTTGGCTATCTCTGTTCCTGACAATGCTGGCAAGGTCGATCCGGCCAAATGGTCCAAACCAACAGAAATCGGCGTGCCTGTTCCGTCCACATCGATTTCAAACAGGTCTTTCAACTGCGAAGTCTGCAAGGTGCTGAAATCAATACCTTCCAAGGTGCTCAGACGCGGTGCTTTGCCACCGGTCACCGTCGCTGGTTCAGAATTGCGCAAATCGGTCAATTGGTTGAGTGAAAACTTTTGTGTTTTGGCGTTGACCAACAAATCGCCCACTTCGCTTTCAGGCTTGAGTTGACCGTATTTGTTCACATACAAAGGCTCGCCAGTGGTGTCTGTGGCTTGTTGCAAAGCAGCTGCCACCAAAGTTTCACCCACATACACATAGGTTTGCCATTTGTTGTTCGGGTCCGCCTGGCTCGCATTTTGTGTTTTGGCGTAGTAGACCGTGGCCAGGTAACCGTTACCACCCTTGTCATACACCGTCAATGCCGTGCTCTTGTTGTAAGAAGCGGGGTCGTTGCGGTTAAAGGCTTTGGTCACCACTTGCGCATCGGCTGGAAAGTTCAAGCCCAATTGCACCAGCGAAGTTTCTTTCGCCATGCCGGTGGTTTTTTGCGGAATGGTCAACACGTTCAAGTCGTTCAAATTGGCTTTACCGGTCGAGTCAACCGACGCCGCCATCAAACGCTGACCGGCCGAGTTCACCACGTTGTACTGGTCGTTCATCATGAACGAACCGTTACGCGTGAAAATGTCCTGGAATCCGTCGGCAGATTTCAGTGGGAAAAAACCGTCACCGGAAATCGCCAAGTCCAAGGTGTTGGACGAGAAGTTCATATTGCCCTGACCGAACTCTTGCGTCACGCGTTTGAGCGACACACCTTGACCGATGGTCGATGTCGCTTTTTGCAACGGGGATGTCGCAAAAATGTCGCCGAAGTCGGCGCGACTGCGTTTGAAACCCACGGTACTCGCGTTGGCAATGTTGTTCGATGTCACGCCCAATTGCGCCGTGGCTGCGTTCAAACCGGTGAGTGAGGTAAAAAATGACATGTGTTAACTCCGTTGTATGTGCTGTGTGGGTTTGATCAGTACGCAATGCGCTTGACATCGGCCATGTTGACGCTCTTGCCGCCATCGACCTCCAATAACCAGGTGTTGTCGCCCGTGCCCGCGTTGGAAACGCTGCGCACCGTGGACAAGGTATTGACCGTGGGTTGCAGGGCCTTGCCCATGCTGCTGGCAAGTACCTGCATGGTGTAAGTGCCATCTGGCATGGCCGCACCGCTGTCGCTGTAACCGTCCCAGCTCAAACGCATCGGGCCAATCGACTGGGCACCGAAAATTTGTTTGCGAATCAACTGACCTTTTTCATCAAAGATCTTCATCTGCACGCCATCTGCACCGGTGGTCAGATCGACATTGGCCTCGACAGGTTGACCGCCCAACAAAATCAGCGGGCCATTGGGCACTGCCACGCGGCGACCAATCATGGCTGCACCGGCCAGCATCTTGTCGCCTTCCAAGCTCTTGACCATGGTCTCCATGCTGTTCTTCATGGCGCTGGTCGCTTCAAGTTGCGAGAACTGCGCCAACTGAGCCACGAACGCTTCGTTCTTCACCGGATCCAAGGGGTTCTGGTTTTTCAATTGCGTGGTGAACAAGGTCAAAAATGCGCCCTGGTCCATGGTGTTGGACGGCGCTTTGACTTTGTTCTTGGCGATGTAGTCTTCATAGCTGACGATGCCGCTGGGCAAAGGGGCTTTGGCTGCAGTGGGGGTGGCCATGTCGATTTACTTTCTAAGGTCAGGATTTGGTGATTTCAATGGTGCGCATCATCAATTGACGGGCGGTGTTCACCACTTCAACGTTGTTTTGGTAAGAGCGTGAAGCGGCCATCATTTCGACCATTTCTTGCATCTCGTTCACATTGGACAAAAACACATAGCCTTTTTCATCGGCTGAGGGGTTGCCCGGGTCGTAAATGCTGCGAATCGGTGTGGGGTCGTCCACCACTTGGTCCACTTTCACGCCGCCCAAATAAGGAAAGCCTGCGTTGGTGAATTCGTCTTTGACCAATGCTTTGAACACCGGGCGTTTGGCGCGAAATGCCTCGCCTTCGGTTTTGGCGACGGTTGATGCGTTGGCCAAATTGGAGGCGGTGGTGTTCATGCGCACCAGTTGTGAATTGAGGGCGGTGCCGGCGATGCCAAACACACTGTCAAGTGTTCTCATGGTTTATCACTCCCCTTTCAAGGCTTTGCGGATACCGCCAATGCGGCTTTCCAAAAAATTCAAGGTGGTTTGGTATTCAGCGGCGGCTTGACCGAACTGGGCCTGCTCGACACTGATCTCTACGGTGTTGCCGTCAAAAGAACTGTTGAACGGCACGCGAAAACGCTTGCCGTCATCTGCTTGCTCTTCCAAAGCGGCGTAATGCTTGGAATGCGTAGCGGATATGTATTCGCGACTGGTTTCTTTGAGCATGGCTTTGAAGTCCAGCTCTTCCGCTTTGTAATTAGGGGTGTCAGCATTGGCGATATTGCGTGACAACACTTCCAGGCGCTGGCTGCGAACGCCTAAGGCGCGCTCATGGATGCCGAATGCTCCGCTTAATAAGTCCATCACACATCTCCCTGGTGGTTGTTACCGCCGTTTTCACGACACTTGGTGCTCAAGTTGAGACACCTCCGGTCGATATGTGCAATTTGTGTGCCACCCAAGCTGTCTATGGTTTTGTGTGCATGGCCATGGCACCAAGCGGCAAGACTTCACCGCAACCACTGGCACTCGGCCATCGATTGCCGCTGGCACCCGCTTTTTTAACGCACGTAGTCTTGGTTCAAATAAGCACCGATGCGCAAGGCCTGCGCCCGGCTCATGGCATTAGCCGGTGTGGGCAAACTGCTGGCTGCTGCTGGCGTGTTTTGCGCCAGCAACGACGATTCGTGCTTGCCCAGGCGCTCCAAGGCATTTTGGTAGAGGCCTTGCATGATCGAGTTGCGGGTGATGGGCGCGGTCTTGTCGCGGTTGACATACAAATACTGCGCTTGTGTGCCCGCGATGTTCAAACTGGCGTCCGGTGCTTTTTCACGGCGGGCGGCCGGGGTGAGCACGGTCAGGTACAAATCATCCAAACTGGTCGGGCCGCCATTGCGTAAACCGGTTTCATCGAAATACTTGGACACCATATCTAGTTGCTCGAACACGCTGTGGCCCAAAATCGCCTTGGGGTTGCTGCCAAAGCCGGCGCTGGCCGCGCCACGGTCGGGGCCATCGCAAAACTGGATGATGCCGTGGCAACGGCTATTGGTGGCTTTGGGGTTCATGCCGTCGCTCTCCATCAGGGTCAAGCGGGCAAAGTCATCCGGTGCAAACTGATAGGTGCGCGACATGGTCAAAATTTTGTCGAAGACTTTTTGGCGGTCCTCTGCGGGAATAAAGCCTTTGGCGACGGCACGGTCCAAGGTTTTTTGCAGCACCGGGTGGTGTTGGTTGAAATGCGCAGGCGCTTGGCGCAACATGGACAAAGCATTGGGCGGCGTGGCCGCATTCGGGGACAACGCCGTCTTGGCATTGGCGAGTTTGGCGTCAGGTCTGGCCAACTCGGGGCTCAAAGCCGACAAATTCAAACGCTGGCCCGGGAAAATCCGGTCAGGATTGGCCAGTCCGTTGGCGCGGGCAATGTCTTGGGCCAAACGCGCAGACTCGTTGTGAGACACCGTTTTGCCCAGCGCTTGCATGTGATTTTTCACGATGCCGGTCAAGGTGTCGCCTTCTTTGACGGCCACGCTGGGCACTTGGGGATTGAGAATCGTCGATGAATTGACACTGTTTCGGGTTTGCAACTGCGCCAAGGTCTGGGCAAAACCGATGCGCGCGATGTTGGCCTCCACCGTTTGCTTGGCCGTCATCGATGACGTATTTGGTGTTGAAAAATTGGTTTTGACGAGTGCTTTGGAATCGATATTGAAGTTCATATGGCGCTCAGCAAGTTGAAAATTGGTTGGCATCGAAATTGCATCGGGTATGAGGCTGACGCCAAAAACGTCAAAACTTTCACACTCTTGGAGACCATCTTGCAAATGCTGTGCCGAACTTTTCAAACAGGTCAAAAAACCGGGCTGATCGCCTTGGGTTGTGCCACTGCCTTGCTTGGCACGGTGTGGCAACAAGCCGTCGCGCAAAACATGCCGGTCGCCAACCCTGGCTGGGCGGCCGTCGAGCAAGGTGCCAAGCAATTTGTCATGGACACCTACAAACTCGAAGCCGGCTTGGTCACCATCCAGCCCATGGACAGCCGCATCAAAATGAACACCTGTGCACAAGATATTGTGTTTGACCAGCCTTATGGCAACAAACAAAGCGTGCGGGCGCGTTGCGCCCAACCGGTCTGGCAACATTTTGTGATGGTGCAGGTCAAGACTGGCCTTGGCGCACAATTCACCAACGCCACACAAACCAACGCGGTCAGCAAAGTGGTGTGGGTATCGACCCAGGCCATCAAACGCGGCACCTCGGTTCAGCCCGGTATGTTCAAAAACACCGAAATCACTGTGCCGGCCCATGAAACCCGATTTGTCAGCGACGAACGGGAATTGGCCAACACCGAGTTGCTGCGTGACCTGCCCGCCAACACCCCCCTCAAAATGCAAGACCTGAAACCAGCCACCATGGTGCGTCGCGGCCAACAAGTCACCGTGGCCGTGGGCGGCGAAGGCAAAGGATTTTTGATCACCATGAAGGCCGAAGCCCAGCAAGATGGCTTGCTTGGCGAGCAAATTCGCTTGAAAAACCCTGAATCGGGTCGATCATTGACCGCAGTGGTCACTGGCATGAACATGGCTCGTGGGCTTTAAAGAAATACCAAATGGCTCATTTAACAGCTTTTGAAAATTTTTTAAAAAAAGTCCTCAAGAAGAAAAGGCTCAAGTCGATACCAACGATGTCGAGTCAAAAGTTTTGCACTCTCGTTTGAACACAAGGAAACCACATGTCTGATCCTATTTCTAACAACCAAAACCGGTTATCCAGTGCTGCTGCGGCAAACCGCACCACGTTGGAAAAGCTGGACAGAAAAACTCCTCCTGCCAAAGCCGACAACGCCCAAGAAACCAAAGCGCCCGCTCGGACGCAAGGAAGCGACTCCGTGAACCTCAGTAATGTCAAAGAACGCATCGATGCCAAGCCCGACTTCGACCGCGCCAAAGTCGATTCCATCAAGGCCGCGCTGCAACAAGGCAATTACCCGGTCAATCCACGTCGCATCGCCGAAAACTTTGTGTCGCTCGAAAAACTGATCCAAGGCTAAGAAGCTCACCATGACAGACACCGTTGCCATTGACGAAGCCCACACATTGCAAGAGGCGGATGCGCTGGTAGATCAGCTGGCTTCCCTGCTCGAAAACGAATTCGAAGCGCTCAAAGCCCAAGACTTGGACCAATTTGAAGTGTTGCTGAGCGGCAAAAACCATTTGCTGTCTGAATTAACTCGCATCACCGGTGTCACGCAGTTGAACGATGCCGACAAATTGGGCGCGCACTGGAATGACTTTCGCACCCGCATGCTGCAGTGCCGTGACATGCACCGCCGCAATGAAATTCTCATCATGCGCAAACTCGACGCCATTCGCGGCGCACTCGAGAGCCTGAATGTCAACGAAGCCACCAGCCCGGTAGAGGTTTACGACCGCCTGGGCCAAATCAAACGCATACGCCAACTACGGGGTTTTACCGAAGCTTGACGCAGTCTTTTCGGCGGACGGCATTTGCTCGTCGCCGGGCTGCATGCCCTTGAGCCAATACACCCAAGACAAAATCACTGCCACGGCGGTGTACATGTCTTGCGTGATTTCTTCCCCCACTTCCAGTTTGCTGAGCAAGGCCAGCAGTTGCGGATCCTCGGCCACATAAATGCCTTGGCGCTTGGCCTCTTGAATGATGCGATGTGCCAATTCGGCCTGCCCTTTGGCCACCACGCGTGGCGTTTTACGCTGCCCGTATTCGAGTGCAATGGCTTCAAAAGGCGATTTCATGGCTAATTTGTACTCAGGCTTGGGTATCGATGACAGAGCCCCGACTGCCAGAAGCTTCAGAGGCGCGTACCAGCGGCCGGGCCGCATTGAAGATCTGGAACGATTGCAAATTCAAACCGGCTGCGCCGAGTTCAAGGGCAAGTTCTGTGGCGCGTTGTTTGGCCATGCCCGCCACATCACTGCGCAACGCCCACATCACCAAATCCACCCCTGTGCCTTGGGTGATGGTGGTGTTGAGCCATATTTCCCCCAAGGTGCGACTGCGCGAGTGGATGTCCACCGTCAACGGCGGCTCCTCTTGGTTGGGTTGGCGTGCAGGTTTTTGAAAATGCAAATCCACCGGTTCGTGGTCGATAAACGGCAACACCACATGCAAAGACAACTCGCCACTGAGCCATTTTTGCGCCGCCTGCGCCTGCGCGGCTTCCAGTTCACGCACGGCCTGCTCTAGCTCGATGGTGTCTTTTTTTCCAAGGCCTTCGACGGTTTGTTGCTGCAACAAAGCCAACATTTGTTTGATGATGGCTTTGGGGTCATCAACGGCGGGCAAGCCTTGCGCGAGCAAATTTTCGGCACTGCGCACTTGGCCAGCCACCACGCGTTTGAGTGTCATGGGGTTCATCTGCGCCAGCGAACTGCGTTGTTGCAACAAACGCTTGACCATGTCGGAGAACTCACCCTGGCCGCTCAAGTTGCGCGCGCCAAGCCCTGCGAGCATGCGGGCGAAACTTTCAAATCCGGTGGGTTGGGTCAACAACAAACCCAAGGTGGTGCTGGGCAATGTCTGCGCTGGGCTTGAGACGGGTGGTTGGTTGATGCCAAACGCCGCAGAAGCCGGGGTGGCGCTGGAGGTTTGTCCGCTGGGATACGACTGAATCAAAAACCCCCAGCTGCCGGCGTTTTGGCTGACCCTTAAAAAAGGTTTGTCGCCGTCTTTGAGCACCCAGCCGTTGGGCAGTTCAAAGAAAAAATCCTTGAGCCACAAGCGCACGCGTTGATCGCGTATCTCGGCAGTCGCCTGCACAATTTGACCATCGCGCAAGCCCAGTTGCTGCGCCACAGGTGTTTGTACCCACAGGCTCCGAACATCCATCTGCAACAGAGGGACTCGGGGGCTGGCTGATACGGACTCTGGGCCGAGCATAGGGCAAATCCTTGCATGCCGAGCGGTGTCGGCAAAGTCTCAGGGGTAACGCACCCAGTGGCGCTTGGTGTCTTGCATCGCCATATTGTGACCGGCACTGTGCGCCGCCGCGCCGCCGCCGCCCAAGGGATTGGCCGGTGTGGGAGCCACCGGCGCGACAGCCACCGCAGCAGGAGACATAGCGCTTGTTGCGTTGTCGGGCTTGTCGGACTTGTTGACCGCCGACACCGCAGGCAACAACAGTTTTCTGCTCAGCTCAAACGGATCAGGCAAGGATAGATTGCTGCCAATGACCAGCGATTTGGCATTGCCTTTGGGAAAGGCCTGGGGGTTGTTTTGTACCAAGGCATCACGCAGCACATCAGCGCGCAATGGCGACGCCGGGTAAAACTTTTGCAGAATTTTTTCAACCGTGTCACCTTTGCGGGTGGTGTAGTTGGTCATTTCGGACAGGCCGCTCAAATCGCGCGCCACCGCCACCGGCTTTGGCGCTGCAGGTTTTGCAGGGGGCAAAGTCACCGCTTTGACTTCGCGACTGGTCACCGCCTCGGATTTTGGCGCGGCTTTTTTCACCAGATCAGGCTTGGCTTTCTCCACCACGGCCACAGGTTCGCCATCTGCCAGCGTTTTAGGCAATTCCAACGGCGCTTGCTTGCTTGATTCATTGGCGCTCGCCCATCCGTGGACAGCGACCAACAACACAAGCATGAACTGTGAGCGTTTAGACAACAACATAGAAAACTCCTGGATCCATTCAAGGCATGTAAGGCACAGCCATCCATTGGGATGGATTGGTTATTTTGGCCGAAGTTTTCAATTTCACTTCGGCAGCGAATTCGCTGACAGACACCACCTCGCCCATGGCCAGGCTGTCAAAGGCGCGTGGTTCTAAAGCACGAGACGGCAACTGGTCTTTGTCGGTCAACACCACGCTGGCGCCCACTTTCAAGCCGCTGCCACTGCCCCCGGCAATGCGCACGCTGTCCTGGCGAACTTTCAACACCTCAAACTGCGGAACACGGCAGGACAACACCCGCTCCATGCCCTGCGACATCACTTGCACGGCGGCTTTGATTTGCGCCAACACGGCGGTTTCAAGCGGACGGCTGGTGGCAGACACCAACTGTGGTTGGTTGATGCTGATTTTTTGTTCGGACTGGTAAAGCGCAATACCTTGTACGCGGGACACCAATTCCCAGCGAATCTCATACGTTTTTGACAGGTACACCGAGTCGCGCCCCGGCACAATGCTGACCCTGAGTTGCCACGGCACATTTTGTTCGCCTTGGCCGACCAACAAACGTTCGTAGGTGTCGCTCACATATTTGCGCTCATTCAAACGCCAGGTGCCAGATTGCTGAGAGGCCACCATCGCCATTTTTCGCATCTGCAATTCCACCTGTTGGGCTTCGTACTGGTGAGACACGGGCATGGGCACACTGAGTAATTCCCAAGTCATCTGGTGCCACACCGGTGATTTGGAAGCCTTGCAACCATTCGGGGGAATCGGTTGGCTGCTGTCCAACACCATACCGGCAGCGGCTTGTTGGTCCATGTCGCGGCCATAAGCCATCACACGCACACCGCGCACTTCCATGCCAGTCACAAAACTGCTGGCTTCTCTGAGCACACCGCTGCCGTCAATGAAGGAACTCGCGCGGACCTCTGTGGGGCCCTCCATCGCGCGTTTGACCAAGGCTTGACGGATCGCATCCAAGCGCTCTTCCGGGCTCAGTGGGTTGGCCAAGACTGGCATCGCCAGACCCCAGCACACCACAGCCAGAACGGGCAACCATGAACGTTTGTCCATCAGCGTTTTCATTTCAACCCAATCAGCGGTTGGAGCGTGTTGCGACTTGCGTCAAATACAGCATGCGCAAGTCTTGCACCGCATTGCGGTCCAAAGACAAGGTGGTTTCGTAGGTGTCGTCGCCCACCGGTGTGATGCTCACCAACGTGGCACCATAAATCACACCTTCCACGCGTGTGCGAAAGGTGTCGTTCAACACTGTCATGTCAGCCACGGTGGTGGTCGCGTCCAATTGCTGCCCGTACACCTGTTCGGTCAAGGCGCGGTAGGCATCGAGTTTGGAGGCGCGTATCGCCAGCAAGCGTTGCTGAGCCGAGTTCTTGTGGTTTTGAATGCTGATCACCGCATAGCCGGTGGCCACCATGGTTTCTTTGCGCTCGAGCATGGGTGTGATCATCGACGCGGGCGACGGCTCTGAAGCGGACTGCATGGTTCGGGGGGCCGCCGCAGGTGCTGGTGTAGCCACGGTCACCACAGGTGCGGGCGCTGCGGCATAGGGGCGAATGGCTTCACATGCTGTCAATGAAGCGATCGCAACCAGGGTTAAGGTCAAACGGTAAAACATGGTGAATTCCTCTCTGTGTGAAGCAATCGGTGACCGGCTCATCCAGGCACAACTGTTTCATGGGGTACATGCAAAGTATCGACCGCTTGGTCATCTTCTTTAAAAAACAAATCGCTGCGGGTCGAATACTTTTGGCGACTTGCCAGCGTGATGACATCAGCGACAATCGCCGACGCATGAAGTCGCAATCCTTTTTCATCGGTAACAGCCCTATTGCGCAAGCCTTGCGCCGCTTGGTATCGACCATCGCCAACTCCAATGCCACCGTGTTGATCACCGGTGAAAGTGGCACAGGAAAAGAGTTATTGGCCCGCTCTTTGCACGAGCAGTCCGACCGAGTTGGCGGCGCTTTTGTACCTATTAACTGTTCGGCCATCCCCAAAGAGTTACTCGAAAGTGAACTCTTCGGTCACCGCAAAGGATCGTTCACAGGCGCTGTGGCTGATCGCATCGGGCGCTTCGAATTGGCGCATGGCGGCACCATCTTTTTGGACGAGATTGGCGACATGTCATTGGACATGCAGGTGAAATTGCTGCGCGTGTTGCAAGAGCGTTTGATCGACCCGGTGGGTGCCACACGGCAGGTACCGATCGATGTTCGTGTCATTGCCGCCACACACCGCGATTTAGAAGCAGAAATACAAGCCAGTCGTTTTCGCGAAGATTTGTACTATCGACTTAATGTGTTGCCCGTGGTCACACCGCCTTTGCGCGAGCGCAAAGAAGACATTCCGGAGTTGCTGCGGTTTTACGCCAGCCATTACAAATTGGGCCACACACAGGCCGTGCGTTTTTCTACCGAATTTTTGCAAGCCTTGGTGGACTACCCATGGCCCGGCAATGTGCGCGAGTTGTGCAACCTGATCGACCGCTTCAGCACACTTTATGCGGGACAAGAATTGGACCTGCGTGCCATTCCCTCGAATCTATTGCCCAAAGCATTGGTGCCTATCCAAGCCGAGCTTCTCGAGCGCAGTGGCCCGGCCACCATGCAGGAAATGAACATGCCGCCCGAGGTGTTGGCGGAGATGCAAGCTGCCGAAGCTTCCAACCCATTGGTGGACCCACCTGAACCTCAGGACAACGACATTGAAAGCATCATCATGCTGGCACAAGGCATGCCGCATTTGCCGCCCGAGGGCATGTCGCTGAAAGACCGCTTGGCTGAAATTGAACGCAACATCATTGAACAGGCGCTCGAGCGCTCGCAAGGCAATGTGTCGCGAACCGCCAAATTGCTGAATTTACAGCGCACCACGTTGATTGAAAAAATCAACAAATACGAGTTGCGTACCGCTTAAATATTGAGCCGTTTGAAAGACAGCGGCTGTAAAAAAAGGATGGTCACGTCCCGCTTTCGCGCGATGTGACACCTGTCAAAAAATTTACTGCGGATCTTGGTTCAACACCGTGATACTCATACGGCGGTTGCGCGGATCAAACTTGTCCTTGGGGTTGAAAGGATCGGTGTCAGCCACGCCCTCGATACGGGTGAAGCGTTCTTCCTTGATACCTCTTCTCTGCAACAGCTGTCGGGTGACCTCGGCGCGCTCTGCTGACAGCGACCAGTTGTTCTTGCCTTCAGGGTTTTGGAAAGGCACGGCATCGGTGTGTCCACGTATCGCCACCTTGTTGGGCATGTCTGCCAAGGAAGCCGCCACCTCGCTAATCAATGCCGCCGCCTTGCCTTGCATGCCCACACCACCGCTTGGGAACATGGCGAAATCGGCTTTGTCGATGATTTCGATACGCAAACCTTCTTTGTCGCGGGTGATGGACACCTGGTCTTTGATCTGCTCGAACTTTTTGTTTTCGGCCAGTTTTTCCTTGATGTCTTTTTCCAGCTTCTCAAAGTTTTCTTTGTCTTGCTGCTCGGCAATTTCTTTGCGTTGTTCTTTGGTCAACTGGTCAGGGTCGCTGCCGCCTTCGCTCTTGCCTGTGCCAGACGAAGGGTCCTTGGCTTCGTTTTCGTTTTCAGGTCCAGGGTCGGTGTCTGGGTTGGGGCCGCCCTCAGACCTGGGCGTCAATCGCTCGAGCAAACCGGTTTGACGCATCGCATAGGGAAACGCATCCGGGTCGATGATGGAGCGACCACCGAGCACACCATTGGAGCCAGCCAATTGACCCACTGGCGTCAAACTGTGTGACGTGGGTTTGAAATAGTCGGCAATGCTTTTGCGTTGGTCGGCATTGGACGCACCCAACAACCACATCAACAAGAAGAACGCCATCATGGCGGTCATCATGTCGGCCAGCGCAATTTTCCAGGCGCCACCGTGGGCACCGCCGTGGCCATCTTCAATTTTCTTGATAATGATGACCGGCGCAAGCGCTTCTGACGCAGGCGCTTCTGCACCCGGCGTTTCGGGTGGCGTTTCCGTGGGCGGCGCGTCGGGATCGACCTCCGCCACCGGCTTGGCTTGCTCGTCGGCCATGTTTATTTGCCTCGCATACCGTCAAAAATTTCGCCAAACGAAGGCTTGTTATGGTGATTGATCACCGATCGGGCAGCTTCAATCACGAGGGGCATGGGATGGCCATGCAAATTGGCAACGATCAGCTGTTGGACGCACTTGAAAATTTCACCATCTTCTTCCACCACTTGGGCAATGCGAATGGCAAATGGACCGGCAATACCGTAGGCTAATAACACGCCCATGAACGTACCTACCAGCGCTGAACCAATCAGGGCGCCGAGCACGGGAGGTGGTTGGTCAATCGCACCCATGGTTTTCACCACACCCAACACACAAGCCACAATGCCCAACGCAGGCAAGGCGCCTTCCATACTGGCCCAGAAAGTGGCGTTCATGCCCTCATGGTGTTGGTGGTTTTTGATGGAAGCGGTCATCACGTCTTCCACCGCATAGGGACTCAAATTGCCAGATGACACCACCATCAAACGGATGGTGTCGCAAATCATGTCTAACAAGGCATGGTCTTGCAAAATCGGCGGGTATTCGGCAAAGATCGCGCTGGACTCAGGATTTTCAATGTGCGGCTCCAGCGCGACAGCGCCTTCTGCTTTAAGTGTTTTGAGTATTTTGGACACCACCAATATCACCGCGAGGTAGTCGTCCTTGTGGTATTTGGGGCCTTTGAAAACCTTGCTTGCCGCTGCAAAACCAGTGCCTACGCCAGCCTTGCTGTTACCAATGAGGGCCGCACCAACGGCCGCACCAAAAATGGAGACAAATTCGAATGGAGCCGCTGCAATAATGGGGGCCATATCGCCGCCATGGACGATATAAACGCCAAATACACAAGCGAACAAAACAACCAGACCTACTGCGCCCATTTTCTACTCCAAGTGTTAAAGCAAACGGGGCCTAATGACCCCATTGCTTCAGATCCGATGCCCTGAGAGTACCTGAAAAACAGTACCCAACGCGTTGCATCGTGTTTTCAATTCACTGCCATGCTCGCTTGCTGCGGGCGTGGGATCAACTCAGGCACAGACTCCCATGCACTGCGAATTTCAATCATCAAGCCATAGATTTCTTCCAAGGCTTGCAAATCATTTCTAGCATTAACGTGTAACAAGCGACGAGTCACATAGTTATAAAGTTCATCCAAATTTTTGGCCAACTCGCCGCCTTTTTCAAAGTCCAAAGCACCTTGCAAGCCCAGCACGATGCGGCTGGCTCGGGCAATCGCTTTGGATTTTTCCGAGATGTTGTTGTGCTGAATATGGCCTTTGGCGGCTGACATGCTTTCAATCAAGCCGTCAAACAGCATTTGAATCAGTTCAACACTGCTGGCCTTGGACACGCCGGTACTGACCTTGACTTGTCCGTAGGATTCGATGGCACGGTGATTGGCTCTCATTTCATTGGCTCCAGTTAATCAATCTTTGACAATGAATGATTCGGAGCCATGGGGGCTAACTTGAGAGTTTGTGTGAAATTGCATGCGAGGCTCAAGCGGGAATGGGTTTGGCTTCTTCTGCTTGTTCAGAGGAAACAGGAGTCACCATCGCCGGCACAGGAGTGGCAGGCTGGGCCGTTGGCAAGCCCGACAAATCAGGTTGCAGCACCATCGGTTCATGTGTCAGGGCCGGTTCAGTCGGCACTTCAGCCGCTGCAAAAACCTCTTCCACCGGCGGCAACTCTGGGTTGTCCTCGCCTTCAGGGCGTATGAGCAAGGTCGCTGAATAGGCTTCGTTCAAACCCACACCAATGCGGGCATAAATCATGGCAGTTACTTGGTCTAAGGATTGCTGAATGCGCAACACATCATCCGCATTGCCTTTGGCAAAGTCCACACCCGCCTGATAAATACTGGCCAAATGGTGCATGGGCAACCAAGACTCCAAGGAACCACGCGGGGTGGGAATCATGCGGTTGTTGGTCGGTACACCTGCGGTGCCAGCCTTGCCGTGTTTATAGCCTTCCATGAACACCTGCTCGATATGCTGGCGCAACACGGGTTCGTAATGCGGTTTGAGGGTGCCCACAAATTTGGCGTCCACACCCGGTACCGGAATGCCGCTCATGGCGTCCCACAGGCTTTTGCCGGACAACTCGCCAAACAAACCGTCGTTATAGGTTTGCGGCATATCAGGCTTGGCATAGCTTTGGTAGATCACATTGACCTTGTCAATGATGTAGAGCACCAGGATAAATACCAGCAACAAACCCCAGGCAAAGAAAAGTTGAAAAAAGCTGTTCATGCCGCCCTCCTGCCTGCTTTATCTGAGGTGTGCCCATCCACTTGCAAAGTGCCGCGCAATTTTTTCACCACGGCAGACAAAATTTGGCTGACGCGGGATTCACTGACTTCAAGCACTTCACCAATTTCTTTCAAATTCAATTCTTCGACGTAATAGAGTTGCATCACCAGTTGCTCGCGCTCTGGCAATTGGGCAATCGCATCTGTCACGGCTTGCATGAATTCAGCTTCTTCCACGATCACATCCGGTTGGTGTGAGGCGTCATCGGCAATGCCCATCACTTCTTCAGTGACCACTTCCAGCGAATAGGTTTCAAAGCGTCTGGCCTTGCCGCGTTCTTTTTGGAAGTCTTCCAAATCTTTGCCCATGTACTCGGCAATTTCAGCTTGGGTAGGCGCGCGGCCCAGTTCAGCCGACAAGGCATGCAAGGTTTCGTTGTGTTCTTTGTTAAATGCCACGGCCGAGCGCGGCAAGAACGACAAGCGTCTGACCTCGTCCAGCATGGCACCACGCACACGGCTGTGGGCAAAGTTTTCAAAGTCCACGCCTTTGGTGGCGTCAAACACGCGGGAAGCTTCCAGCAATCCCATCATGCCGACTTGAATCAGTTCATCAAGTTCCATATAGGCCGGAACGCGTGCTTTCAAATGCAAGGCGACGCGCTTGACCAAACCTAAATGGTTGAGCACCAGTTCTTCGCCTTGCGGCCTGGCCTGGCTGTACATCTGCATGGGGGTCAAAGTACGCATCATTGATTCGCGCTGCTTTTCAGCAGGCGCTCCATGAAAAATTGCAAACCACCCGACGGGTGATCAATGGGTCTGAGCTGAGTGCATAACTCAGCCAGTCTGCGAAAGTCGCGGGCAGCAGCGGTTCCGGGTGCCAACTCCATGACTGATTGGTATTTTTTGAGCGCAGCCAGCACCATTTCATCCCGCTCGATGGCCGTGAGATAGTGGATGGATTCATTCAGAAAACGCATGCAGACATCGTTCAAACGCTGGTAGAGCTTCCAACCTTGCGTTTGTGTGTCGACCAAATTGGGAATCAGGTAAATCTCGTCCAATTGCATTTCCTGCGACATCACTTTGATCGTGCCGTAAGCATCTGCAATGGAAGAAGGGTCATCTTGCACCACGACAAAGCGGCGGTGGCAGGCGGACAAGAACGCCAGCACGGACGGTGAAATACCGGCGGCGACGTCCACAATCAGGTAGTCGACACTTTTGCCCAAATTGCTGAACGCTTGCACGATGCTGGCCGCCTGAATATGGCTGAGTGCAGCCAACTCTTGCATGCCCGATGCGCCAGGAATCAGTTGTATGCCTTGGCGGGTTTTCAGCGTGATTTCTTCCAGCGTTTTTTGACCCGCCAGAAAATGGCTGAGGTTGTATTCGGCGCGTGCACCCAACGCAATTTGTGCGTTGGCCAGGCCCAGGTCAGCGTCAAACAACATGACATCATGGCCACGCTGCGCCAAAGCCACGGCGAGGTTGATCGCCACAGTGGTTTTGCCTACCCCGCCCTTGCCGCTGGCAATGCCGATGACCTCGGTGGTTTTAAGCTTGCTCATGCGTTACCCCTGTGTGCTGTGCCGCCAATCGGCTGATTCTGGCAGATGCCATCGCCATGGTGCTGCGGAAATCTTCTTGTGTGCTGTCAACTTGATGCGCGGTCAACTGTGTCAGTGCAAGACCGACCAGTTCTTCGACATGCAATTGGCGGCTGCAGTCACCTGTGCGCTCACCTCGGCTGACATGGCTGACGCCGACATGGCCTTCGGTGAGCACTTGAATGAGTGACCACGGTTGTGTGGCTTCATCGAGTTTGCTGACCATCAGACTTTGCCACTGTATGCCTTGCGTGGAGAGCAAGCGACGCAACAGTGATTGCGAAGCATCTGCGGGCACAACCACATGGAACTGTGCGCTGGCTGCAATGCCCGCAATTTCAGCCACGCGCTCTGCCATTTGCACCCCGGGGGTGTCAATCACGATGCATTTGCGGTGGCCGTGTTCTTCGAGCAGCAGTTTCAACATGGTGATGTTGGTGGCGCGAAAGCAATCCACACCAGACTGTGCGCTGAGTAATTGGGTTTGGTTCCAGGCACCGGCACGTTGGTCGCTGAAACTGATCACCGCCACTTGTTCGCTGCCAAGGCTGACACTGGCGTGTTGCGCCATGCGTGCCACCATCAAAGATTTGCCTGAACCTGAGGGTCCCGCCAACACATGGATGCCTGTGTCTGTCACAGACACATGGGTTTGTTGCATGGAGTGGCACAACTGGCGGCGAATTTCTTCGAGCGCCGGTTCGACCTCTTCAAAGCTTTGGATGCTGTCAATCAACAAAGCCCGCAATGCCACTGGAATGGCGGCTTCTTGCAGGGCATTGCGAAGCGGATGCAAATTGCGAGACAGACCTGCGCCTTGCCAAGCCATTTGCTGGCTGAGTTTGAATTCTTTGCGCAACACGGCCAGCTCTTCGCGCACCATGTCGACAATTTCTCGGCTGCGCATCTTGTCGCGTTCTTCTTGCGCGGCCAGTAATTTTTCGGCGGCTACGGTTTCTACAGCCAACACTGGCGCCGGGTTGGCGGCGGCCTTTTCTGTTGCCGTGTCTTTGGCTTGCCCGGCCGTTACTTCTTCCAACGATTGGGTTTTTAACTGGGCCGCTGGTACAAATCCATCTGACGCAACCGCTTTGGCAGGCTTGTTTTGGCGTTTTTGACGAACCATGGTGTCGTCCAGCACTTGGCCAAAACTGGCAGGTGATGCATCCAGCTCGGGTTTGTCTGACAACACATATGTTTTTTCGGTCGGCACAAAGGTTTCTGCCACCGCTGTTTCTGCATCCAAAGGCGCCACATCCACTGCCACGATCAATTCGGTTTGCCCGCGGACTTTGCTGCTGGAGATGACGAGCACGTCAGGTCCATACAAAGCCACGGCCTTTTCGTTAGCGGCTCGGGTATCGCGTGCCAGAATTCTTTTGAGTTCCATGGTATTTCTCGCAGGTCAGTGTTTTTATGTCAATCAAGTCCGGTTCAGGGCATTCACTGTGTGAATCACCTTGACAGCCTGGTCATCAGGAATTTCGCTGTATGACAGCACGGTCAAATCGTTCACGCGGAATCGCACCGCTTTGGACAACCAGCCGCGAATCAGTGGCGACACCACCAATACCGCTGCATGTCCTTCTTCTTCCATGGCGCGTGAGCCTTGGCGCAATGAATTGAACAGGTTTTCTGCCAAATTGGGTTCGAGCACCACCGGTTGGCCGGGCTGGCTTTGCTGCAACACGTTATGCAACAGTTGTTCCAGGCTGGGCTCAAGTGTCATCACAGACAAATTGTTCGATTCATCGACCAGCGCTTGCATGATCATGCGACCGAGTTTGGGGCGCACAGAGGCCGCCAGTTGTTCGGGGTCGGTGCTGCGGGCAGCGGCTTCTGTCAAGGTTTCCACAATCGAGCGCATGTCGCGGATGGAAACGCCCTCGCCCAGCAACTGCTGCAACACGCGGGTGACCACGCCCAGGCTGAGTTTGCCCGGCACGAGTTCTTCGACCAATTTCGGCGATTTGGCAGACAACTTGTCAAGCAATTGCTGCACTTCATCATGGCTCAACAAATCTGCTGAGTTCTCACGCAAGACTTTGTTCAAATGGGTGGCGATGGCGGTGCTGGCGTCGACCACGGTGTAACCCAATGTGCGGGCCACATCACGCTGTGACGGTTCAATCCAGACGGCCTCTAAACCAAACGCAGGTTCGCGTGTCGGTGTGCCTTGCAATTCGCCATAGACCTGTCCGGGGTTGATCGCCAGTTCACGGCCGACTTTGATCTCGCCCTTGCCACGCACCACGCCTTTGAGCACGATGTTGTAGCTGTCGGGGTCGATGTTCAAGTCATCGCGAATACGCACCGGTTGCACCAAAAAGCCCAGTTCGGCAGACAATTTTTTGCGCACCCCTTTGACACGGCTCATCAATTCACCGCCGGTTTCAGGGTTGACCAAGGGAATCAGGCCATAGCCAATTTCCAAACCGATCAAATCGACCTGGTCGACATCGTCCCAGTCCAAATCTTTGGTGGCTTCGGATGTAGCGGCGGCTTGCGCCACGGCTTCTTGCGTGGCTTCTTCTTCCACCTCGCTCTTGATCACCAACAAGCCCAGCCCCGCGGTGGCAGCAGCCAAGCTGATGAACATCAAATGCGGCATGCCGGGCACCAGTCCCAGTATGACCAAAATAATGGCAGAGATAAACAGCGCAGACGGATTGGCCAATTGCGAACCGGCTTGCTCTGTAATTGATTCGCTCGTGGTGACGCGCGTGACGATGATGGCGGTGGCCAATGACAACAGCAAGGATGGGATTTGCGCCACCAAGCCGTCACCGATGGTCAGCAATGTATAAATCTTGCCCGCCTCAGACACAGACAAGTCATGCTGGACCACACCAATGGCCAAACCACCGATCAGGTTGATCAACAGAATCAACAGGCCGGCAATGGCGTCACCGCTGACAAATTTGGAGGCACCGTCCATGGCACCAAAGAAATCTGACTCTTGGGCCAAATCTTCACGGCGTTTTTTAGCGGTCGCTTGGTCGATCACGCCGGCGTTCAAATCCGCGTCGATAGACATTTGTTTGCCAGGCATGGCGTCCAAGGTGAATCGTGCGTTCACTTCAGACACGCGGCCCGCACCTTTGGTCACCACAATAAAGTTGATGATCATCAAAATCGCAAAGATGATGAAGCCCACCACATAATTTCCACCGATCACAAATTCGCCAAATGCCGCCACCACTTTTCCCGCGGCTTCTGGGCCGGTATGCCCTTCCACCAAAATGATTCGGGTGGACGCCACGTTCAACGCCAAGCGCAACATGGTGGCAAACAACAATACGGTAGGGAATGACGAGAATTCCAGCGGTTTGCGGGTGTTGATGGCGATCATGATGACCACCAAGCTGATAATGATGTTGAAAGTAAATAAAAAATCTAATAAAAGTGCAGGCAATGGCAGCACCAACATGGCCATGATCAACAACACCAGGACGGGAATACCCAGACCGGTGTAGTCAAACTTGGTCAAGTTCTGTCGAATCGTTGACAGGCTCAAAGTGCTCATTGTGGCTTTTCTCTTGTTTTTGAAACGTTAAGAATTCATTTGTTCTGGTTTTTTCAGAACCATCGAACAAGTGAAGCAATGGATGTGCCAACCCTTGTTAGGTGTTGACTGACCCGCTCCCAGATCACGGCAGCTTGTACTGGCAGCGGCAAGCTATTTCCAGTCACGGTTCTTGCTTAGTAGAAGCTATCTTTTAAGAAAACACTGAACGGATATGAACTTATCTGCATTGAACCCACCCCAGGTCAACCCACCAAACAACAAAGTGGCTGAGACTTCTGTCTCTGGCAACGAAGCTGTGCGCTTGAAATCTGAGGCTTTGTCGGGCGCCGACTTCGCCAGTTATTTGCACAACCAGGTTCAATCGCTCAAGCATGCACAGCGGCCAGCTTTTGCCGTTGCAGACAAGGCTTTGCCACCGCCTACCGCCAAAAACGATGCCAGGTTGAACAAAGACAAGCCTGCAGACGAACATGGCCATGACAAATCGGTGGATTCCGACGCCCACAAGGCCCAACAACGCCAGGCAGCTGCCAAGGCCGCACGGGCAGACAAAAGCAATGACCGTACCGATGGTGAAGAAAAAGTCACTGATCGGCAGGTGCAAGACCGTATCCAAGAGGCCAAAGAAGCGCAAATCAGCCAGCAACAGGCACAGCTCGCGGCACAAGAGCAGACCGCACAAGCCGTGTCGGATCAAATGCAAGCCGCTCTCGTTGGCGGTGCAGACCTGTCCAACGAATTGGGCACAGATAGCGACCAAGCGAATGGCTTGGCCGCACAAAATGCGACCCTCACCACCATCGCAGTCAGCGATAAATTGCAAATCATCACCACGGCCAATGCTGCCGCCAGCGAACAAAGCGTGGCCGATTTCGCGCTGGCCATGGGCTTGGACCCGAACCAAGTGAAAACCTTGTTTGGTGAATCTGCGGCCAACGCTGCGGCAGCCAAACTGGCCGGGAGCAATCCTTCCACCCAGCAAATACTGGGCATCAATAGCTCGCCTGGCTTGGGCTTGACTGCCGACGCGGCAACTGCAGTGGCAGACGGTAAATCTATGGCGTTCAGCCCACAAGCGCTGGTCGGCAGCGGTTTGACAGTTGCCATGGACGGCCCAGTCAGTACGGCGGACTTCCAAACCTTGCAAGCCCAAGCCCCTGCCATCACCGCCGATGCACAAGACATGCTGGGCAAAATGGAGAACCTGCAGATTCAATTAGGCAGCGCTCAGGCACAGATAACAGCGGGCACTGCTTCACCGGCCAGCACGCTCGCCGTGCTGTCCATGATGGACACGCAATTGCGCGCCGAAGACATCGAAGCCTTGAAAAATGAATTCGATGCCGTGTCAACCTTTGACAGCCTGCCCGCTGTGGGCAAGGACGTGAATGCAACACCGCTGTCCCCATTGACCAACCGGCCCACCGCTCTTGCCCAGGCACCCACCGCCCCGGCATTTGCCAATACCCCGGACATGGCGCAAACCTACGACAAATTGAGCCAAAAACTGACCACAGAACTGGCCGCTCGCATGCATGAAAAACTCAATGCCGGCGAATGGAAAATGAAATTTGCGCTGAAACCCGCCAGCTTGGGCTTGGTCGATGTTCAATTGGAAATGCGTGACGGAAAACTGAGCGCCCACTTTCAATCAGACACCCATCTAACGCAAGATTTACTGCAAAACGGCAGCCAACGACTGAAAGACGCACTGGCCGATTTGGGCATGAACAATGCGTCCGTGTTTGTGGCCCAAGGCCAAGCACAAGGCCAAGGGGCACAAGGCCAATCTGCTAGATCTGGCAAATTCACCCAAGGTAACGATAATCGTGAGAAACTGTCGGAAGAATCTGGCCTGAAAATTGCTGGAGATAAAGCATCTCGGCGTGACGAGCGTTCACAATTCGACAGTTACGCCTGAACATTCAGTTAAATAGGAGATTTCCATGGCAACCGCTGCACCTCAACCCGAAGCCGAAGCCGGTTCGGACGAGCCGAAAAAGAAAAAACCGATTTTGTTGATTGTCGGTATCGTTGTGTTGTCCATCGTTTTGATGGTGGGCATCGCGTTTGGTACCTTGTATTTTTCCGGTTACTACGAGAAAAAAGCCGAATTGGCCGCCATGGACAAGCTCGAAGAACTCGAGGCTGCTGCCACCAAAGCCAAGGACGAAGCACCTGCCAAACTGAAAAAAGAAGCGCCCGAAGCAACACGTTTCGAGAAAAACTATTTTCAAGTTGAAAAAGAATTGATGACCAACATCACCGGCTCGAAAAAAGTCATGGTGGTGCAAATCGCGATCATGACGCATTACGACTCGCGCGTGTTTGACAACATCCAAAAGCATGAATTTGCTTTGCGCTCAGCCATGCTGGACTTGATGCGTCAGACCACAGAGGCCGAGGCCAGCAAGCCTGAATTCCGCAAAGAATTGGCGGTCAAACTCAAGGACATCATGAACACATTGCTCGAAGAATACGAAGACTTCGGCGGTGTTGAAGAGGTCATGTTCACTTCATTTGTCATGCAGTAAAGGCCCATGGCAACCCGACAAAACTTACTCAGTCCGGAAGAACTGTCTGCCCTGTCTGAAGGGCTAAAAGACGGTTCGCTCGAAGCGGACACCGGTTTCAATACCGGGGTGCGGGTGCGCAAACACGACCTGGCCAGCGAAAACAGCAGCCTGGGTGTGAATGTGTCGTCGATCGACATGATCAACGAGCGCTTTATCCGCATGTTCCGACTGGGTTTGCTGGAAGTGCTTCGCACCACGCCGCGCGTCAACCCGACGCGTGTGCAAATCATGAAGTTTGGCGATTACCTGGCCATGCTCAAAGCACCGTTGTCGGTCAACACCATTCGCATCAACCCGATGCGTGGCAATTCGGTCATCATCATCGACCCGAATGTGGTGTTCAGTTCTTTGGACAGTTTTTTTGGCGGATTCGGCAAAGGCGTGTCTGATTTGCCGCCGGGCCGTTTATTCACCGCCACTGAAACACGCATCATCCACATTATTTTGGAAGTGTTTTTCCGCTCGCTCAAAGAAGCGTGGGGGCCGGTACTGGAAATCGATTGCGAGCAAGTGAGCTCAGAGATCAACCCGCAGTTCGCGCAAATTGCCGACGAAAACGACTTGGTGGTGCTGAGCCGATTTGAAGCAGAAGCCACGGCATCCGGCGGGCGCGGCTTTATCGATTTGGTCTATCCCTATGCCACGCTCAAGCCCATGCGCGATTTATTGCGCAACCGCGTGGCCTCCGGCGATGGCAATGAAGAATCGGACAAAGTCTGGCGTGAAGATTTGGCAGTTGCTGTGGGTGATTCGCACTTAGACATCAAAGTCAACATGGGCCATGTCAAAACGACCTTGCACCATTTGCAAACCATGAAGGAAGGCGACATGCTGTTCTTCAAGAAGCCCGAATTGGCGCAATTCTTGGCCAATGACGTGCCCTCTTTCGGGGTCAATATCGGTACCCGCGGCTCCAATGTGGCTGTGCGGATTGAAAAACAAATTGTCCCCGGACAAACTTAAAGCAGGCAGGAGCACGCGATGAACGACACCACCACTGAACCCCAAGACCAGGAACCCGAGTCCAGCAATATGCCGCCGACGTCGGAAGAATTTCATGTCTCACAGCCCGGCAACATCAACCCTGAAGTGCTGCAAAACATTTCTGTCAATTTGTCGATTGAAGTCGGACGCACCAGCATCAAGATCAAAGATCTGATGCGCCTGACCCAAGGCAGCGTGGTGGAACTCGATCGCATTGCCGGCGAACCGCTTGACCTGTTGGTCAACGACACAGTGGTGGCGCAAGGCGAGGTGGTACTGGTCAATGACCGTTACGGTGTGCGCTTGACTCGCGTGGTGCCGTCTACCGACCGTTTGAAATCACTCTAAGCGCACAAGCCCTGAACACAGGCCGTTCACCCCGGACTTGCACAGAACAAGCACCGGGATGTGCGGCTGTTTTTTATTCCGCGATCACCAACTCACCGCGCAACGAATGCGGCAAGGCTTGGGTGATGCGCACATCGATCATCTGACCGACCAAGCGGGCTGACTGCGGCCCGCCATCAAAATTGACGATGCGGTTGCAATCGGTGCGACCCATCAATTCGGCCGCGCTTTTGCGCGACGGCCCTTCCACCAAAATACGTTGCACCGTGCCCATGCGGCTTTCGCTGATGCGTCTGACGTTGTCTTCCACGGTCGCCTGCAAATGCTGCAAGCGTTTGAGCTTGACTTCATGCGGCGTGTCGTCGGCCAAATTGGCCGCCGGTGTGCCGGGGCGCGGACTGAAGATGAAACTGAAGGAAGCGTCAAAGCCGATGTCGGTGATCAGCTTCATCAGCTTGTCAAAGTCTTCCTCGGTCTCGCCGGGGAAACCGACGATGAAATCCGAGCTCATGGAAATGTCAGGGCGCACGGCGCGCAGTTTGCGGATCGTGCTTTTGTATTCCATGGCGGTGTAACCGCGTTTCATCGCCATCAAAATACGGTCGCTGCCGTGCTGCACCGGCAAATGCAAATGGCTGACGAGTTGCGGCACCTTGGCATACACATCGACCAAGCGTAGCGTGAATTCATTCGGGTGGCTGGTGGTGTAGCGGATGCGCTCGACGCCGGGAATTTCTGCGATGTATTCAATCAACAGTGCAAAGTCTGCGATCTCTGTAGTTGCGCCCATGCTGCCCCGGTAGGCGTTGACGTTTTGGCCGAGCAAGGTGATTTCTTTCACACCCTGGGCGCACAAACCAGCGACTTCGGTCAGCACATCGTCCAATGGTCGGTTGATTTCTTCGCCGCGCGTGTAGGGCACCACGCAATAGCTGCAATATTTAGAGCAGCCTTCCATGATGGACACGAACGCGGATGCGCCTTCAACACGTGCAGGTGGCAAATGGTCAAACTTTTCAATCTCGGGAAAACTGATGTCGACCTGCGGCTTATTCAAAGCTTTGCGTTGGTTCAACAACTCGGGCAAGCGGTGCAAGGTTTGCGGACCGAACACCACATCGACAAACGGCGCACGCGCGATGATGGCCGCGCCCTCTTGGCTGGCTACACAACCGCCAACCGCAATCTGCACGCCTTTTTTCTTCAAGTGCCGCACGCGACCCAAGTCAGAAAACACTTTCTCCTGGGCTTTTTCGCGCACCGAACAGGTGTTGAACACCACCAGATCGGCTTGGTCTATGTCGGTGGTTTGTTCGTAGCCCTGGGCCGCGCCGAGGACATCTGCCATCTTGTCCGAGTCGTACTCGTTCATTTGGCAGCCGAAGGTTTTGATGAAGACTTTGCGGCTCATGGCAAAGCCTTGGAAGTAATGCAGCGGGTCATGGTGTAGATCCAGAGGCTGTTGAAGAGAGCGCGATTGTATCGACAGGCTTCTTTATGATGGGCGCATGGAAACATTCACACGCACCGTTTTATTCACCGACACCGATGGCCGCGCACGCTTTCGCGAGGAAAAAATTTCGCTTGACCAAGGCACCCCGCACTCGCGCCTGAGTAAAGTGTTTCCCGCCATGGGTTTGCAATTGCGCAAAAGCCCAGTAGGTTTTCGCAGTCAGTTTCATGTGAGCACCCAGGCACAATGGGTGTTCATCTTGCAAGGGGTCATGGAGATCGGCTTGCAAGACGGCTCATCCAAAGTGTTCAACGCAGGCGAGCATTTCTATTCTGCTGATTTGCTGCCGCCGGGGGCGGTATTTGACAGCCAAGTGCATGGGCACTGGAGTCGGCAAGTCGGTGACGAAGAACTCGTGACGGTTTTTGTGCAGGGCTAAAGCGCTTGTCTGGCCTCAATTTTTTTCTACTTTGTGCAGATAGTTGGCGAAAACTAATTCGAAAGAATCCATTTGAAGTGCGAAGGCTAAAGGCTGGCTTGTTCCGAGCCGATACCATCGCTACTTACGGTGTTTACTAACCATGGACACTGCTTCTCCTTGTTTTTTTCGTTAAAGCTGTCATGAAAAAATACCTACGCTTGATCTTGGAAATTCTGTTGGGTGTGAGCCTTGTTGCCGCCTCAACCTTGGCTTACATGAACTACTCGGCCAAAAAACATTTGGTGACAGAGGTCGGTGAATTGACCGAGCAACTTGGCGAAACCAGCGAAGCCCTGGAAAAAATGCAAGAAGCCGAGCCACCGGCACAAGATTTGTCTGCCGAAGCCAACACCAGTTCGCAAGAACTGGATGCGCTCAAAGCAGCCTTCTCCAATGGGGTTGTGTTGCAAGACATGGAATTGCTTTACAAAGCACAAAAAGCTTTGAGCCCGGAGCGCCAAGTCGGCATGGCTTCGATTCGCTTGCTGACCAAAGGTGCGCAAGACGAGGGCACGATTGCTGCCTTCCAAAAAGCCTTAGAAATGGCTGAATGGGGCAACCGCTTGCAAACCGTGTGTGCAGCGCAAAACGCGCTGGCAGCTGCGGGGCAAAAAGTCACGGTGCTGTCTGATTGCAAAAAATCCCCTGAAAAACAAGCCCAAGAGGGCAAAGACAGCACGGCCAAAAAAGACGGGAAAGCACACGATGTCCATTGGGGCTATGAAGGCGATAACGGTCCTGAACACTGGGGCAACAACTTTCCTGTGTGCGGTACTGGTAAAAAACAATCGCCTTTGAACATTGTTGGACCGTTTGAAAAATCCAAAGATGTGCTGAGTGTGGACTACAAAGAAGGGCCGCTCAAAATTCTCAACAATGGACACACCATCCAAGTCAATGTCGAGCCGGGCAGCACGCTGACCATCAACAAAGAAACATTTGATTTGCTGCAGTTCCATTTCCACCGCCCGTCTGAAGAACAGGTCGATGGCAAAAATTCAGCCATGGTGGCCCACTTTGTCCACAAAAGCAAAGACGGCAAACTGGCCGTCATTGGCGTGATGCTGAATGAAGGCAAAGACAACGCTGCCATCAAAACCTTGTGGGCCAACTTGCCGCCCAAAGAAGGCGCCGAGTACCTGCCTGAAAAAGTCAGTTTCAACCCCGGCAGCATGTTGCCCAAAGAACTGGGGTTTTATAACTACGAAGGTTCTTTGACCACGCCACCGTGTACCGAGGGTGTGCAGTTCTACATTCTGAAAAAGCCGGTGGATATCTCCAAAGACCAGGTGAGTAAATTCCCGTTCAAGCTCAACGCACGGCCTGTGCAAAGCCTGAATGGTCGCAAGATCAACGCAGGCGGTTAAATCAACGCGGCATGCCGGGGAACCCGCCCATACCTTTCATGCCGCCCAGTTTTTTCATCATTTTCATCAGACCACCGCCACGCATTTTTTTCATCATGTCTTGCATTTGGCCGAATTCATTGAGCAAGCGGTTCACGTCCTGCACCTGAACACCCGCGCCGGTGGCGATGCGACGCTTGCGCGTGGCTTTGATGATGTCAGGCTTGGCACGTTCGTGAGGCGTCATGCTGTGGATGATGCCCTGCTTTTTCACCATTTCTTTTTCTGCGCGGTTGATATCCACATCCTTGGCCTTGGCCGCCAATTGCCCGGGCATTTTGTCCATCAGACTCGACAATCCGCCCATTTGTTTCATTTGCTGGATTTGCGACAAGAAATCATTCAAATCGAAACCGTCGCCGCTTTTCAACTTGGCCGCCATTTTTTGCGCGGCTTCCATATCCACATTGGCCGTGACCTGCTCGACCAAAGCCACGATGTCACCCATGCCGAGCATGCGCCCGGCATGACGCTCAGCGTCAAAGGCTTCGAGCCCGTCAATTTTTTCACTGGTGCCGGCAAATTTAATCGGGGCGCCGGTGATTTGCCGCACCGACAAAGCCGCGCCGCCACGTGAATCGCCATCGGTTTTGGTCAGCACGATGCCGGTCAATGGCAAGGCATCTTTGAAAGCCTTGGCGGTGTTGATGGCGTCTTGTCCGAGCATGGCGTCGACGACAAACAAAGTCTCGACCGGATTCACCGCCGCATGCAAAGCCTTGATCTCGTTCATCAATGCTTCATCGATGGCCAAGCGACCGGCGGTGTCCACCAGCAGCACATCCACATAATGTTTGCGTGCATAGTCCAACGCAGCCAACACAATATCGACGGGTTTTTGCGACGGGTCACTCGGAAACCACTCAGCGCCCGCCTGCGCTGTCACGCTTTTGAGCTGCTCGATGGCGGCCGGACGGTAAACGTCAGCCGACACGGTCAACACTTTTTTCTTGCGCTTAGTGATCAGGTGTTTGGCGAGTTTGGCCGTGGTGGTGGTTTTACCCGCGCCTTGCAAACCTGCCATCAATATCACCGCTGGTGGTTGCGCCGCCAAATTGATGTCTGCAACACCTTCGCCCATGGTGGCGCTGAGTTCGCGTTGCACGATGCTGACCAGTACTTGCCCCGGGGTCAGCGAGCCAATCACTTCTTGGCCCAGCGCCTTGTCTTTGACCCTGGCAATGAAGTCTCGCACCACGGGCAGCGCCACGTCGGCTTCGAGCAGCGCCATGCGCACTTCGCGCAACATATCCGCGACATTGGATTCGGTGATTCGCGCTTGTCCGCTGATTTGCCGGACCATGCGCGACAATTTTTCGCTCAATGTATTTGCCATCTGCAATGCCTTAAATAGTAGGATGCCTAGCGTGTCATCCTACAAGTTCTCAATGACCCGCTAAACTGTTCACATGATTGTATTGAGCGCATCCCAATTCAGCCTGGTCTGGGGCCTGGTCGCTGCCATGGCTTACGCGCTGGGCGCTCTCTTTGGCGGGCGTTTGTCTGCCCAGCAAAGCCGCAATTACCTGTGGCTGATTTCATTGGTTCACGGCCTGAGTGTCATTGCCAGTTTGATTCCCTCCGAGGACGGCTTGGCACGATTTGGCTTTGCCCCGGCTTTGTCAGCCACCGCTTGGCTGGTGTTGCTGGTCTACACCTTGGAGCACCATTGGTTTCCACAAATGCAAACCCGTTGGCTGATGTCTGGCGTGGGCATGGTGGCCGTCATCTTGCCTTTGGTGTTTCCTGGCCATGCTTTGCACAGCACATCATCGGCATGGTTGCCGTTTCACTGGATGCTTGGCATGGCTTCTTACGCGCTGTTTGCGGCGGCAGTCGTGCATGCCAGTTTGATGAACCGCGCAGAGCGGCAAATACGTTTGGGTGCGGTTGATCCTTCCGGGTTGCCGTTGCTGACGCTCGAGCGCCTGACTTTTCGCTTTGTCAACATCGGCTTTTCCTTACTCACCGCCACTTTATTGGCTGGATGGTTGTTTGGTGAGCAACTCAACGAACCTGACAAAGCCTATCGCCTAGACCACAAAACGCTTTTCGCGCTATTGGCCTGGCTGGTGTTCTTGGTGCTGATGTGGGGACGCAAATACCGTGGCTGGCGAGGCGCTTTGGCTGTTCGCATGCTCTACACAGGCGCGCTAATGCTGTTTTTGTCATATGCCGGTTCGCGCTTTGTCACCGAAGTGTTTTTGGGACGCGTCATATGAAATACCTGATATTGCTCGCCATCGTGTTTGGTGTGATCTGGTGGATCAAGCTCAGTCGGCCTGCCAAACCACCCGCGTCGACTGGCAGTTCTGACAACGGGCCACAGCCTATGGTGCGTTGTGCGCATTGCGGTTTGCACCTGCCACAAAAAGAGGCCGTCATGTCAGGCGACATGCCTTACTGCAGTGAGGCGCACCGTCTACTGGCAGAACCTCAGGCATGACCCAACAGCCTGTGTGGCAGCAAGGTTGGTACCGCTTTGCGCATGCCTTGGCTTCGCCAAATTTCGGACCGCGCCCTGCCAACACAGACATCGATTTGGTGGTGATCCATTCCATCAGCCTGCCGCCCGGTGTTTACGGCGGCAAGCAAGTGGAAGCCTTGTTCACCAACTGTTTGCAAACCTCTGAGCATCCTTATTTCGAAACATTACGAGACGTCAAAGTGTCATCGCATTTCTACATTCGCCGAGGCGGCGAGTTGCTGCAATTTGTCAGTTGCGATGACCGTGCATGGCACGCCGGCACATCCACACATGCTGGCCGCGCGCAATGCAACGACTTTTCCATCGGCATTGAACTCGAAGGGTTGGAAGGCGATGTGTTCACACAAGAACAATACGAAAGTTTGAGTGCACTGCTACCCATGATTGCTCAGCAATACCCGCTTCAACATATTGCAGGACACGAACACATCGCGCCAGACAGAAAAAAAGATCCCGGCAAGGGATTTTCTTGGCGTTTTTTGCAACAAAGTCTCGGTTGGCCCAACTATTTTTTCAGCGCATGCGAAGAATCTATTCGCTAAATTCCCACTCAGGTTAATTCTAAATACAGCAAATTGCTACAAAAAGAATCACCGCGCGAGAAATTTTTAAAAAAAGGGTCAAACACTACGTGTAGTGTGTTGAAAAGAGTTGCCACCCCATATATAGTGTGGGCTGTGCACATTTGCGCTGGCGCTCCCTGCCTGCGCACACAAAAAAATAAGAAGTTACCAAAAGCATTCACGCCCCACAGGATTACAAAAAGATGCAAATTGCAACAAGCCCGACGAATGTCAACCCCTTTGTCAAAGCCACAGAAACCACAGGTGCTGCGCAGTCAGCATTGATGTCTTCATTAAGCCAGTACCAAATCATCCGCAGAAATGGCGCGGTGGTGCCCTTCGAACCCGCCAAGATTGCGGTTGCCATGATGAAGGCGTTTTTGGCGGTACACGGCACCCAAGGCGCCGCCTCCTCCAGCGTGCGCGAAACCGTTGACCAATTGACACAAGCGGTCACACGCGCCCTGATGCGTTCACGCCCGGGCGGCGGAACTTTTCATATTGAAGATGTGCAAGACCAAGTGGAACTCGGTTTGATGCGCGGCAGCCACCACGAAGTGGCGCGTTCTTATGTGCTCTATCGTGAACGCCGCAGCCAAGAGCGCGCTGCCCACAAAGAAACCACCATTAATACCGGTCCGCAATTGCATGCCATCGTTGACGGCGAACGCGTGGTGCTTGACACCCAGCGTTTGCAACAACTGATTGAAGCCGCGTGCGAAAACCTGGGCGCAGATGTCACCGCTGCACCTATCTTGACCGAAACCATGCGCAATCTGTACGACGGCATACCGATGGAAGAAGTGCATAAAGCTTCGGTGCTGGCAGCCAGAACAATGATTGAAAAAGAACCGGGCTACACCTTTGCCACAGCCCGCTTGCTGATGTATTCCATCACCAAAGAAGTTTTGGGCCACGAAGCCACCCATGCCGAAATGGCAGGGCATTACCAGCGTACTTTCGCTGACTTCATGAAAAAAGGTGTGGAAAATGATTTGCTCGACGCGCGTTTGCTTCAGTTTGACTTGCCCCGTTTGGCCAAAGCCCTCAAGCCTGAGCGCGACTTCCAGTTCGACTACCTCGGCTTGCAAACCTTGTACGACCGTTATTTTTTGCACGTCCGTAAACAACGCATTGAATTGCCGCAGTCGTTTTTCATGCGTGTCGCCATGGGCTTGTCGCTCAATGAAGTCAACCGCGAAGAGCGCGCGATCGAGTTCTACGAAATTCTTTCGTCGTTTGATTTCATGTCGAGTACCCCCACGCTGTTCAACAGCGGCACTACCCGTCCGCAACTCTCTAGCTGCTACCTCACCACCGTGCCCGACGATCTCGACGGCATTTACGAATCCATCAAAGAAAACGCGCTGCTCTCTAAATTCGCTGGCGGCTTGGGCAACGACTGGACCCGCGTGCGCGCCTTGGGCAGTCACATCAAAGGCACCAACGGCGAATCGCAAGGTGTGGTGCCTTTCCTCAAGGTCGTCAACGACACCGCTGTTGCCGTCAACCAAGGCGGTAAACGCAAGGGCGCGGTCTGCACCTACCTAGAAACCTGGCACTTAGACATTGAAGAATTTCTGGAACTGCGCAAAAACACCGGCGACGACCGCCGCCGCACGCACGACATGAACACCGCCAATTGGATTCCCGATTTATTCATGCGCCGCGTCATGGAAAAGGGTGAATGGACGCTGTTCTCTCCCTCCAACACCCCTGATTTGCATGACAAATTTGGTTCAGAGTTTGAAAAAGCCTATACCGCCTACGAAGCACAAGCGCGCCAAGGCTTGATCAAACCCAGCAAGACAGTGCAAGCCACCGACTTGTGGCGCAGGATGCTGACCATGTTGTTTGAAACCGGTCATCCATGGATCACCTTCAAAGACGCTTGCAATGTGCGCTCACCCCAGCAGCACAGCGGCGTGGTGCATTCCTCCAACCTGTGCACAGAAATCACTTTAAACACCAGCGACACAGAAACCGCTGTGTGTAACCTGGGTTCGGTCAATTTGGTGCGTCACCTCAAGCAAGGCCCGCAAGGACAGGAGTTGGACCACGACAAGCTCAAGAAAACCATCAACACCGCAATGCGCATGCTCGACAATGTGATTGACATCAACTATTACGCCGTCAAAAAAGCCCGCGACTCCAACCTGCGTCACCGTCCTGTGGGTTTGGGCATCATGGCATTCCAAGACAGTTTGTACGAGCAACATATTCCATACGCTTCACAAGCTGCCGTTGAATTCGCTGACAAATCGATGGAAGCTATTTGCTACTACGCCTACTGGGCTTCCACCGAGTTGGCCCGCGAAAGAGGCCGCTACTCCACTTACAAGGGTTCATTGTGGGACCAAGGCATTTTGCCTTTGGATACTCTGAATTTGCTGGAAAAATCACGTGGCGGTTACATCGAAGTAGACCGCAGCGCTACGTTGGACTGGGAGGCGTTGCGCCGCAAGATCGCCACCGACGGCATGCGCAATTCCAACTGTGTTGCCATCGCTCCCACCGCCACGATTTCTAATATTGTCGGTGTTGATGCTTCCATCGAACCTTGCTTTGGCAACCTGTCAGTCAAGTCCAATTTGTCTGGTGAGTTCACCATCATCAATTCCTATTTGGTGCGTGACCTCAAACGTCTGGGCCTGTGGGACGATGTCATGGTCATGGACCTCAAACACTTTGACGGTTCGCTGCGCCCGATTGACCGCGTTCCGCAAGACCTCAAAGACATGTATGCCACTGCATTCGAGGTTGAAACACAGTGGCTGGTTGAGGCAGCTGCGCGCCGCCAAAAATGGATCGACCAAGCGCAGTCACTCAACATCTACATGGCGGGTGCCTCTGGCAAAAAACTCGACGAGACTTACAAACTCGCTTGGCTGCGCGGACTCAAAACCACCTACTACCTGCGCACCACCAGTGCCACGCAAATCGAAAAATCCACCGTACAAGCAGGCTCGCATAACGCGGTTTCCTCTGGCGGTGGCGGCTCTGGTTTGAGTGCCATGGAACTTGCAGCTGCAGCCGCACGTTCACAAATTCTGTCGGCTTCACCGGCCACTGATGTCAAATTTTGCGGCGTCGATGACCCTACCTGCGAAGCATGTCAGTAACGAATTCGAGCGCTGCTTTTATTGTCAGCGCTCGCATCAATTGCAATTCAACAACAATTTTCCTTGCAGTTTTGAATGAATCCTTTGCGTTTCACAAGCATGCACCCATAATCCAAAGAATGGAATTACCAATATGTTGACCTGGGAAGAAGAAGCAAAACCCACATCGCCCATCGCGGCCCCCATGGGTGACTTCAACAGTCACCTGAATGCGTCACCCTCCCCTACTTCAGTGCCCGCCTCTCGCATCCTCAACGATGGCGCTGTACTTTCAGACACATCCCCTGGTCCCGCATCGCGCGCCTTCACATCTGCGCCTGCTCCGACTGGTCGCCGCGTCAATGCCGCAGACAAGCGCATCATCAACGGACAAACCGATGTCAACCAATTGGTGCCGTTCAAATACAAATGGGCTTGGGAAAAATATTTAGCCACTTGCGCAAACCACTGGATGCCGCAAGAAGTCAACATGACGCGCGACATCGCTCTGTGGAAAGATCCCAACGGCCTGACAGAAGATGAGCGCCGCATCATCAAACGCAATCTTGGTTTTTTTGTCACCGCCGACTCACTCGCCGCCAACAATATCGTGCTGGGCACTTACCGCCACATCACCGCGCCCGAATGCCGTCAGTTTCTGTTGCGCCAGGCTTTCGAGGAAGCCATTCACACCCACGCTTACCAATACATCGTGGAATCGCTGGGTCTGGATGAAAGTGAAATCTTCAATGCTTACCAGGAAGTGACCTCCATCCGCGACAAAGATGAGTTTCTTATTCCATTCATTGAAGCCATCATGGACCCCCACTTCCACACTGGCACGGTTGAAACCGACCAAACGCTGCTGAAGTCCTTGATCGTGTTTGCCTGCCTCATGGAAGGTTTGTTCTTCTATGTAGGCTTTACCCAAATCCTGGCATTGGGTCGTCAAAACAAAATGACTGGTGCTGCAGAGCAGTACCAGTACATCTTGCGTGACGAATCCATGCACTGCAACTTCGGCATTGATCTGATCAACCAGATCAAGTTAGAAAATCCTCACCTGTGGACGGCCGAATTCAAAGCCGAGATCATTGAACTTTTTCACAAAGCCGTTGAGTTGGAATACCGCTATGCTGAAGACACCATGCCACGCGGCGTGCTCGGCATGAATGCTTCCATGTTCAAAGGTTACTTGCGCTATATCGCCAACCGTCGCGCCACCCAAATCGGCTTGGACGCGTTGTACCCCCACGAGGAAAATCCATTCCCGTGGATGAGCGAAATGATCGACCTGAAAAAAGAACGTAACTTTTTTGAGACCCGCGTGATCGAGTACCAAACCGGCGGCGCGCTGTCTTGGGATTGAAACTGACATGACCTTTTTTGTTCCCCCTGCACACAACATCTTCCACAGTGAAAAGATGCTTTTTGTGGGTCAGGAACACACCCCGTTCATGGTGTTGAACCACGGTTCAGCACCATGAATCACTTGGACTGCAAAGACCAAGTGTTTTGAACCAACGATCTAAGATCTTGATCTAGGAGAGTATCTAATGGCAACTGCAAAAAAATCCGCTGCAAAAAAACCAGCAGCAAAAAAACCGGCCGCTAAAAAAGCTGCCGCAAAGAAACCTGTCGCTAAAAAAGTAGCAGCTAAAAAGCCCGCAGCTAAGAAAAAGCCTGCAGCTAAAAAGCCAGCCGCTAAAAAAGTAGCAGCCAAAAAGCCCGCAGCTAAGAAAAAGCCTGCAGCCAAAAAGCCAGCCGCTAAAAAAGCAGCCGCTAAAAAGCCTGCAGCTAAAAAAGCAGCAGCCAAAAAGCCTGCTGCCAAAAAACCTGCGGCTAAAAAAAAAGTAACAAGTAGCAAACCAGCAGCCAAGAAGCCGGCAGCCAAGCCGGCCGCTAAACCTGCGGCTAAGCCAGCGGTCAAAAAACCGCAAGCAAACCCCGCAGCCCAAGCGGTTGCACATGTGGCACAAACCACTTTAAACCCGCAAGCAGCTTGGCCGTTTCCTACGGCCACCAAGCCCTGAAAAGGTGCTCGATGTTTGCCTACAACCCGGTGTCTGATCGCACCGGGTTTTTTTATGTCAACGTGTAATTTTGAGGCCCGCGTGTCGCAATTTTTCGTGCGCCGACCTGGTTACCCAGTTCGGCACAACGCAGTAAGTCCCAGCCCTGGTCAAGTCCAAACAACAAAGCACTGCGCCAAGCGTCACCGCAGCCGGTAGGATCCACGACAGCCTCGGCTTTCACGGGTTGCACCCATTGCATATGGCCTTGCTGCCAGACCTCGCAACCTTTTCCGCCCAAAGTCACCACCAAGCCTTGGACCTTGGATGAAATTTCTGCGCTGTCCCAACCGGTGCGGTCTGACAACATTTTTCCTTCGTAGTCGTTGACAGTCACCCAGGTCGAGAGCTTGATGAAATGGCGCAGTGTTTCACCATCGAACATGGGCAAGCCTTGTCCTGGGTCAAACACAAATGGAATGCCTGCGGCCGCAAATTGCTCGGCATGCTGCAGCATGGCGTCACGGCCATCGGGAGAGACGATGCCCAAGCTGATGTCAGCGCGCTTTTGCACCTGCGTGGTATGCGCTTGCATCATGGCGCCGGGGTGAAACGCGGTGATTTGGTTATTGTCCAAATCGGTCATGATCATGGCCTGCGCGGTGTAATCATCAGCAACCATTTTCACGAACTCGGTGGCGATACCCAAGTGCTTGAGCCGGTTGAAATAGCTTTCGCCGTCGTTACCCAACGTAGCCATGGGCAGTGGATGGCCACCGAGCAATTTCAAGCCATAGGCAATATTGCCTGCACACCCCCCGAACTCTCGCTGCAGACGCGGCACCAAAAATGACACATTCAAAATATGCAATTGCTCTGGCAATATTTGCTCTTTGAACCGACCTTCAAAATGCATGATGGTGTCAAACGCCAACGATCCACAAATCACAACTGCCATGGCTACATCCAATTCAAATAATTTAAGGGTAAAAAAGCAATGCTTTGAAACCATCGATTGTCGGAGACAAAGACGGGTCTAGTCTAAAGGTGAAGAAAAATGCATGGTTGCCGCGCGGCCGCAAAGGGTCGGTCAGTCCCAGTTCTGAGGGCATGATGATTTTGCGCACCACATCGCCGCCCTCGGCGTTCAAGGTCAACTCCAAAGCTGGCGGCGACAACAACGAATCGCCCAAGTTTTTCACGACCCCTTCAAACATAAATGTATCTGGCCCGACGCGTTTGAATCGACTGGACTCCAGCGCGACTTGGTCAGGGTCCATGGGTAAATACACATCACAAGAAAAGGGCTGGCACAACCACTGCATGACGGGATGCAATTCAGGCACTCGGCCTGCAATGGCATGGCGTTGGTGAACTGCCGACTGCAAGACAAAAACCAAAACCAGCAGCGCCACCACATAAGCCGCCCACCCGTGTTTGGATTCAGGCGGCAGTTGTTGACTGTCGGCCCACACAACCGGGCGCAAAAAAGGCTGCACCATTTCTGGCGCAGGCCGGGGATCATCCATTTCAAACAAATGCTGATCGAGTTGAAACACATGGGCACATTGGCCACATCTGACCCAGCCGTCTGCGGTACTGAAATGTTCCGGCTGCACGGAAAAGCCAGCTTGGCATTGGGGGCAAAGGGTCACAAAAGCCATGGGTTGTAAGCCGTCAATCGATTAAAAATCAGTCACGCTTGCCGTGCATCAGTACCCAACCGTCTTGTTCATCAGCGACTTGCAAAGCCAAGTACGGTTGGTAGGTCGCTTGAATTTCTTCGGTCTGACGCGTCAAAATTCCTGCCAGAAGCAACTGGCCGCCAGCGGCTACATGGGCACACAACAAAGGCGCCAGCACTTTCAAAGGTGCAGCCAATATATTGGCCACTACCAGCGGGTAACTGCCATTCGCCAGCGATGACGGGCCGGTATTGATATGCACTTGGTTACCATGGGCGTTGGCCTGCGTTGCCACCAACGCATCAGGATCAATGTCAACCGCATCCACCTGCGCAGCACCGAGCATGGCCGCGCCAATCGCCAAAATCCCTGAACCGCAACCATAGTCAAGTACACGTTGCCCCTGCGGCGGGTGCATGGCAATCCAACGCAAACACATGCGTGTGGTGGGATGCGTGCCTGTGCCAAAAGCCAAACCAGGGTCTAAGCGCAATACCCACTGCGCTTGGGCTGGCGGTTCATGCCAACTGGGCACCACCCAAAAAGTGTCTGTGATGGGAACCGGCTCAAACTGCGACTGGGTCAGGCGCACCCAGTCTTGTGCCTCCAATGGTTGGATACCGAGTAATTCGGCTTCCTTGAAAAAAGCTTGCAGCACAAGTAACTTGCCTGCATCTGCAGCGGCGGCATCGTCAGCAAACAAGGCCACAACTTCAGATCGAGCCCAGCCTGCCGCTGGGGGTGGCATGCCGGGCTCTCCAAACAGGGCTTGTTCTTGGTCGGTGTGGGCATCTGCATCTTGCACCGACACACTGAGCGCATCCAAGGCCATCAACGCATCGCTGATGGTCTCCACCTCATGCTGAGGGCAGTGCAAATGCAGTTCAACCATCAGGCTTGACGAACCGCCAACCATTCTTCCAAGTAATGAATGTTGGTGCCACCGGCGATGAATCCCGGGTCATCCATCAAGACTTTGTGCAAAGCGATGTTGGTGCTGATGCCTTCCACCACGGTCTCGCCCAAGGCCGTGCGCATACGGGCCAATGCATGCTCGCGTGTGTCGCCGTGCACAATGATTTTTCCAATCATGGAATCGTAATTTGAGGGAACAAAATAATTGGTGTACACATGTGAATCCACCCGCACACCGGGCCCACCGGGCGGGTGCCACATGGTGATGCGGCCTGGCGAGGGTGTGAATTTAAACGGGTCTTCTGCGTTCACACGGCATTCAATCGCATGGCCTTTGATTTCTATCTGCCGTTGTGTGTACGGCAATTTCATGCCTGAAGCAGTCATGATTTGGGTTTTGACAATGTCAACCCCGGTGATGAATTCGGTCACCGGATGCTCAACCTGGACCCGGGTGTTCATTTCTATGAAATAAAACTCACCGTTTTCATACAAGAACTCAAACGTACCCGCGCCTCTGTAACCCATTTTTTTACAGGCCGCGACACAGCGCTCGCCAATACGTTCAATCAATTTGCGTGGAATACCTGGCGCGGGTGCTTCTTCAATCACCTTTTGGTGGCGACGTTGCATGGAGCAATCACGCTCACCCAGGTAAATGGCGTTTTTAAAGTTGTCCGCCAAGATTTGAATTTCAATGTGCCTGGGGTTTTGCAGGAATTTTTCCATGTACACCGCAGGGTTGCCAAAGGCCGCACCGGCCTCGGCTTTGGTGGTTTGCACCGCATGGATGAGGGCCGCTTCGTTGTGGACCACCCGCATGCCTCTACCACCGCCGCCACCTGCTGCTTTGATGATGACCGGATAACCGACTGCCTTGCCAATGCGCCGGATTTGCGCAGGATCGTCTGGCAACTCGCCGTCCGAACCAGGCACACAGGGCACGCCCGCTTTGATCATGGCTTGCTTGGCCGATACCTTATCGCCCATCATGCGGATCGAATCGGGTGTGGGCCCGATGAACACAAACCCACTTTTCTCTACGCGTTCTGCGAAATCGGCGTTTTCGCTCAAAAACCCATAGCCCGGATGAATAGCCTGCGCGTCGGTGACCTCTGCCGCTGAAATGATGGCGGGCATGTTCAGGTAACTTTGTGCAGACGCTGCGGGTCCAATGCACACGGCTTCTTCAGCCAATTTGACGTATTTGGCATCGCGGTCGGCTTCCGAATACACCACCACCGCTTCAACGCCAAGTTCCTTGCAAGCACGTTGAATGCGCAAAGCAATTTCGCCCCGGTTGGCGATCAGGATCTTTTTAAACATGTACGGGAATCATTCAATCATGAACAGGGGTTGACCGTATTCAACGGCTTGGCCGTTGTCCACCATCACGCGCGTCACCGTACCGCTCTTGTCAGCTTCGATTTCATTGAGGATTTTCATGGCCTCAATGATGCAAATAGTGTCGCCTTCCTTGACCACGCTGCCGACCTGCACAAAAGGCTTGGCTTCTGGACTGGAGGCGGTGTAGAGGGTGCCAACCATGGGGGATTTGACAATATGACCGCTGGCCGGAGGGGGGACTTCAGCAGGGGCGGTAGCCAACGGGGCAGCGGGTACAGCGGCAGTGGGTGCGGCCACCATGGCGGGGGCAGCCACGGCAACAGGCCCGCCGACAGGCCCTTTAACGATACGAACCTTGCCTTCGGCCTCGGTGATCTCAAGTTCAGACACATTGGACTCGGAGACCAAGTCAATCAAAGTTTTAAGTTTTCTTAAATCCATATAACTTGCAGTCAATTACTGTTAACAAGGCTTTAATTTACACCATTTGGGAATGCTTGCCAAAGTAAGGGAGGATTCAAGCCCAAGAACCGATGTCCGCCTCTGTCAACTTGCCTAACTTTTTCATGCGCAACCCTTGCTGCGCATCTATCACCAAGGTGAATGGCAATCCGCCCTGCAAGTTGCCGAGCGCGGTCATGAGTGCCGTGCCATTGAGCCCGGCCAGACCGATTGGGTATTCTACCGGATACTGGCTGAGAAAACGTTTGACGGCACTTGGCTGATCAATCGCCAATCCAAGCACTTGCCAGCTTTTAGGTTTATTTTGCTGATAGAAGGCATTCAATAAAGGCATTTCCTCAACACAGGGGGTGCACCAGGTAGCCCAAAAATTGACCGCCAACGGCTGGCCTTTGAACTGAGCCAAGGGCAGCGGCGTGCCATCGGGTTGCTCAAACTCAGCCGCCCATAAAGATGCGAGCACCGTGTCAGGCAATGCGACGCTGCGTTGGCGCCACCAAGCCACCCCAAGACCGGCAGCCAAGGCGCCAGCGGCAACCGAAAGAAAAACCCGCTTGCTACGGGTAATGTCTGAAGAAGGTGTTTCTGCGTTACTCATAGGGCATTGTCCACCAATTGCCTGACCGCGCCGATATCGCCTCGCCAAGTTCTGCCCTGCTTGTCGGGCAACAAAGCACCGCGAAGATCGTCATGGTCATAGACCATCAAATGCACACCAATGTCTTCATTCAATTCGGCGCAATGGCAATGGATACTGAGGGCATCCACCGATTCACCCCGAAAACCGTTGACTGCGCGCACGTCAAAGCGCACGCCTTGGTCCAGCAACTCGATTTCGGCCTGTTTGCTGTCATCGCAAAACAATTGAATATGGATATCTGACAACCGGGTGGCGGTGCCGCGCCACACCGCACCGCCCAAATGCGGACGAAAGGACGCCAAACGCTCCATCCACAACAGTGCGAGTCGACGCAATGCCAACAATTCCCCGGGTTGGGTATCGGCACAAAACAATTGCAAATAGTCGATGACCTCGCTTTCAAGCTGTTCGTTGTCTGGCAAAGCTTGGCGCGCGGGCAGGCCGAGTTCTTTGAGCGCACGGTGTTTGGCGGGGCCAAACTCCAAGCCTTCTTCGACCACCAAGCGCGCGGCAGTGGCGGCAATTTCCCATTTGATATCGCTAAACATGGCTCAGATTGTGACCGCGCAGCGCATGGGATTGGTAGCGATAGGCTCGAAAGCCATGGTTGTGATCAGGTCACTTCTACAATGTTCTTCCATGCACATACATATATTAGGCATTTGCGGCACATTCATGGGCGGTCTGGCCGCCTTGGCCCGCGAAGCCGGGCACCGGGTCACCGGCTGCGACACCGGCGTTTACCCCCCGATGAGCGACCAGTTGCGCGCTTTGGGCATTGAATTGATAGAGGGCTACAGCGCTGAGCAGTTGGGCTTGAAGCCCGACATGTTTGTCGTGGGCAATGTGGTGTCACGCGCGCGCACCGCAGACGGCTCACCCCGTTACCCGTTGATGGAAGCGATTTTGGAAGCCGGTCTGCCTTACACCAGCGGCCCGCAATGGCTGAGCGACCATGTGCTGCACGCGCCCGGGCAGGCGCGACATGTGTTGGCGGTGGCAGGGACCCACGGCAAAACTACCACGACGGCCATGCTGACTTGGATACTGGATCAGGCCGGTTTAACGCCGGGGTTTTTGATCGGCGGCGTGCCGCTGAATTTCGGCGTGTCGGCGCGTTTGGGGCAAGTCGCTGCTGGACAAACCCGAGCCTTGTTTGTGATTGAAGCCGACGAATACGACACCGCGTTTTTCGACAAGCGCAGCAAGTTTGTGCATTACCGCCCGCGCACCGCGGTGTTGAACAACCTCGAGTTCGACCACGCAGATATTTTTGACAACCTCGCAGCCATCGAGCGCCAATTCCACCACTTGGTGCGCACCGTGCCGGGCAGCGGTTGTCTGGTGGTGAACGCCGAACAAGAGAGTTTGCAGCGCGTGCTGGGCATGGGCCACTGGAGCCCGGTGGCGGGTTTTGGTGCAGGCGGTGAATGGCAGGCTCGGGGTGAGCCGCATGATTTTCAAGTCATGCATAAGGGCCAAGCTGTGGCCCAAGTGAACTGGTCATTGAGCGGTGTACACAACCAGATGAACGCCTTAGCGGCCATCGCCGCCGCAGCGCATGTGGGCGTGGCACCGGTGCAGGCTGCACAAGCATTGGGGCAGTTTGAGAATGTGCGCCGCCGCATGGAATTGCGCGGCAGCATAGGCAGCGGCGCGCAAGCCATTCAGGTGTTTGACGACTTTGCCCATCACCCGACAGCCATTCGCACGACCTTGGACGGCCTCAGGAGAAGTGTGGGTCAGGCCCGCATCCTGGCAGTGTTCGAGCCGCGCAGCAACACCATGAAACTGGGTGCCATGAAGTCTCAACTGCCTTGGAGTCTGGAACAGGCTGATCTGGCGTTTTGCCACACCGCTGGATTGGATTGGGACGCGGCTGAAGCACTCGCCCCCATGGGCAAGCGCGCCAGCGTGGCAGCGAACATAGAAACGCTGGTGGCGAAGGTCAAAGCCGCTGTCAAACCAGGCGACTACATCGTCTGCATGAGCAATGGTGGCTTTGGCGGCGTACATCAAAAGTTGTTGGACGCGTTGAAGTCCTGACGGACAAACTGTACTTCGCAGACAAAAAAATGGACTGCCATGCAGTCCATTTCTCATGGTCGAAAAACGCTTTTTTATTTTTTGGCTTTGCGACGCGCCTTGATGCCCATATCCAGCGCTTGCAATGCTTCCAGCGAATCGTCCCATGACAGGCAGGCATCCGTGATGCTTTGGCCATAAACCAAGCCCTCGACCTTGTCTTTGCCGGGCGTGAATTTTTGTGCGCCTGGCTGCAAATGGCTTTCGATCATGACACCGAAAATTTGCTGAGACCCACCTGCCAATTGGCCTGCAATGTCTTTGGCCACGACTAACTGGCGCTCGTGCTGTTTGCTGCTGTTGGCATGGCTGCAATCCACCATCAATGAAGGCGGCAACTTGGCAGCTTCCAGTTCTTTACAAGCGATGGAGACGCTGGCGGCGTCATAGTTGGGCGCTTTGCCGCCGCGCAAAATCACATGGCAATCCGGGTTGCCTTGGGTTTGCACAATCGCCACCTGGCCGTTTTTATGCACGGACAAAAAGTGGTGGCCACGCGCGGCCGCTTGTATCGCGTCTGTCGCGATTTTGATATTGCCATCGGTGCCGTTTTTAAAGCCGATGGGGGCAGACAAACCCGAGGCCAATTCGCGGTGGACTTGGCTTTCGGTGGTGCGTGCGCCGATGGCGCCCCAGCTGATCAGGTCACCGATGTATTGGGGTGAGATCACATCCAGAAACTCGCTGCCTGCGGGTACGCCTGTACGGTTGATCTCGATCAGCAATTGGCGGGCGATGCGCAGGCCTTCGTCGATTCGGAAACTCTCGTCAAGGTAAGGGTCGTTGATCAAGCCTTTCCAGCCGACCGTGGTGCGCGGTTTTTCAAAATACACACGCATGACGATTTCTAAGGTGTCCTTGTATTTTTCGCGCTCGACTTGCAAGCGACGCGCATAGTCCAATGCAGCCGCCGGGTCGTGGATAGAGCAAGGACCCATGACCACCAGCAAACGGTCATCTTTACCGCTCATGATTTTGGCAATACGCTGGCGTGTCTGAGCGATGAGTTTTTCAACTGCAGTACCGGCAATCGGAAAAAAGCGGATCAAATGTTCGGGTGGCGGCAACACGGTGATGTCCTTGATGCGTTGGTCGTCGGTCTGGCTGGTTTGGTCATCGATCGGTGCATAAGCATCTTTGGGATGGGATTTCATGAAAGACTCCTGGAAGGCTGCAACTGTTTATGAATGACAAATTTGTTAACAAAAAAAAACCGCCGGGGTCCGGCGGTAGGTTGGGAAGTTCAGAGCGTTGTTGCGTTCAGACCTCTCGACCGCCGGTGGGGCGTGAGACGTAAAAGTAAGCAAAGTGAAAAGGCGCTGAATTCATGGCGTGAAATGTAGCACAGGCCCAGCGGAAGGCTTTAAGCGGTTCCGCCCACGGTCAAACCGTCGATACGCAGCGTGGGCTGACCCACTCCCACCGGTACGCTTTGGCCTTCCTTGCCGCAGGTGCCAACACCCGGGTCTAAAGCCATGTCGTTGCCGATCATGCTCACGCGGGTCAACGCGTCTGGGCCATTGCCGACCAAGGTGGCACCCTTGACTGGGTATTGGATTTTTCCATTTTCCACCCAGTAAGCCTGGCTGGCCGAGAACACGAACTTGCCCGAGGTGATGTCCACCTGGCCGCCACCGAAATTGGTGGCGTACAAACCTTTTTTGATACTGGCAACGATTTCTTCCGGGTGCTTGTCACCGCTCAACATATAGGTGTTGGTCATGCGCGGCATGGGCACATGGGCATAACTTTCGCGTCTGCCGTTACCGGTGGGCGCCACGCCCATCAAGCGCGCGTTCATGCTGTCTTGGATGTAGGCTTTCAAAATGCCGTCTTCAATCAGCACATTGCGCTGACTGGCGTTGCCTTCATCGTCCACATTGAGTGAACCACGGCGATCGGCAATCGTGCCGTCGTCCAACACCGTCACGCCTTTGGCGGCAACCCGTTGGCCGATCATGCCGCTGAATGCGCTCGAGCCTTTGCGGTTGAAGTCGCCCTCCAAACCGTGGCCAATCGCTTCATGCAACAAAATCCCGGGCCAGCCTGAACCGAGCACCACGGTCATTTCACCGGCGGGCGCGGCTTGCGCCTGCAAATTGGTTAACGCTGCGCCAACGGCTTCGTCCACGTAACGGGTTAAACAAGCTTCGTCGAAATGTGCCAAGCCGAAGCGGCCGCCGCCGCCTGCCGAACCGCTTTCGCGGCGGCCTTTTTCTTCGACGATCACACTCAAGGACAAGCGCACCAACGGGCGCACATCTGCTGCCAAAGTACCGTCGGCGCGAGCGACCAGCACCACGTCGTACTCGCTGGCCAGACCGGCCATGACTTGCACCACGCGCGGGTCTTTGGCACGCGCTTGTTGTTCCAGACGCTCGAGCAGATTCACTTTGGCGGTACTGTCCAAGCTGGCGATCGGATCGTCATCGCGGTAGAGACTGCGCGAGCCAGCAATTTTTCTTGCTGGAACTTTGGTCTGGGCATTTTTTCCACTGGCGGCAATGCTGCGCACCGTGTGCGCCGCGTCCATCAACGAGGCCATAGAGATATCGTCTGAATAGGCAAAGGCGGTTTTTTCTCCGCTGACCGCGCGCACGCCCACGCCCTGGTCAATGCTGAACGAACCGGTTTTGACAATGCCCTCTTCCAGACTCCAGCCTTCGGAACGGGTGTACTGAAAATACAAATCTGCATCATCGATACGGTGTGCACGAATCGCCGATAAAGCCTGCGACAAATGGGTTTCGTCCAAACCATAAGGTTTGAGCAACAGGTTATGGGCGATCGAGAGGCGTTCTAGGGTGGGTTCGTGTGCAATCATTCAACCATTGTAGAAGCCGCGCTTTGGGCATGAGCGCATCAGGTTATTGGCACGAACAGCCTGCAGCCGACAGGCTTGCAGCCAACTGTCACCTTAAGAACGGTCCGCAGCTTGGCGAATGAACGCCAGCATATTGCTGTCGTCCATGTCGGTCATGCCTTGCTCGCAAGCCATGGCAAAGGCTTTGGCGGCGGACTCACCCAACCAGCCCGCATAACCCACCTGTTGCGCAGAGGCCATGGCCAAGCGGGTGTCTTTGGCCAATAAACGCATGTGTGAACCGATGGATGTGTCGTTGGCAAATACGCGTCTCAATCGGTCACTGGCGATCCAACTTTGTCCGCTGGAGCGCTCGATCAACGACAACGCGGTTTCTTTGGCCAAGCCCATTTTTTCAGCCAACACCATGGCCTCGCAAGCGCCTACCAAGTTGATACCAGCCAACAGGTTATTGACCAATTTGACGCGGGCACCGTCGCCGACCCGGTGACTGATCAACACACATTGGTTGGACAAAGCTTGCAATAAATCGTCTTGGGCGGCCAATACAGCCTCGGGGGCTGCCAACATCAGGCTCATGCTGCCGTTGGCGGCTCTGATGGGCCCGCCCGACATCGGCGCATCCACCATATGCACACCGATGGCCTGCAACTGCTGGGCGAAGTGTTCTGTGTCTGCGGGCGCAATGGTGGGACACATGACCACGGTTTGACCGACCGTCAACCCGGCCAGCAACCCGTGTGGCCCGTCAAACACTTGTTGCACCTGCGAGGCATCAATCACACACACAATCACCACCTCGGCGGCTTGCGCCAACGCAGCTGCATGCAGGCAACCCTGGGCGCCAGCGGCTTGCAACGCGGATTGCTTGGTGGCGTCTAGGTCATGCACAAATACCGGCCAACCCAAATCCAGTAAACGTTTGACCATTCCGCCGCCCATGTTTCCCGTGCCCACGATGCCTGTTTTTTTACTCATGATTGCACCAACTGTTTGGCTTTGGCAATGGACAGCAAAATACCCATGCCAAAACCGAGCGTGACCATGGCTGTCCCGCCGTAACTGATGAAAGGCAAGGGCACGCCCACGACGGGAAGTATGCCGCTGACCATGCCCATGTTGACGAATGCGTAGGTGAAGAAAATCAAGGTCACACTGCCTGCCAATAAGCGGGTAAACAATGTGGGGCCTTCGAGTGCGATGGCCAAGCCACGGAACACCAAAAACAAAAAGCCAGCGATCAAACACAAATTGCCCAGCAAACCGAACTCTTCGCCGTATGCCGCAAAAATAAAATCAGTGGTGCGCTCTGGGATGAAGTCCAGGTGGGTTTGCGTGCCCTGCATAAAGCCTTTGCCAAAGAAACCACCAGAACCAATGGCAATCATGCCTTGGATGATGTGAAAGCCTTTGCCCAGTGGGTCGCGCCAAGGGTCTAACAAGGTGCACACACGCTGCCGTTGGTATTCTCTGAACATGGGCCACTTGACTTCATCGGCGCAAAGCATGGGCTCAAATACAATCAAAAATGAAATGGCGATCAACCCGATCACGATAGGTGGGATGATCCACTTCCAGCCCAATCCGGCGAAATACAACACATACACACCGGCGGCCATCACCAAAATGGCCGTGCCCATGTCGGGTTGATTGGCAATCAATGCCACTGGCATGACCAATAAAACAGTCGCCACCAAAAAATCCAACGGCCGCAACTGTCCCTCTCGTTTTTGAAACCACCAAGCCAACATCAAGGGCATGCCGATTTTCATGATTTCACTGGGCTGAATCACGATCCCAACATTCAACCAGCGGCGCGCACCGTTTTTCGTCAAACCGAACAACGCCACACCGACCAGCAAGGCCAAGCCAACGGTGTAGACGGGAACCGCCAAGGTCATCAAACGCTGCGGTGGAATTTGGGCCACCACAAACATGATGCAAAAGGCCAGCGCAAGATTTCTGGCATGGTCCCAAAAGCGTATACCGCTTGCATAACCTGAGCCAAACATGGTGATCAAACCAGCAACAGCCAGCAAAGCAACCGCCAGCGTCAACTGTCCATCAAAGCCACGCAACACATGCGTGAATTGTCGCCATACATAGGGTTTTTCAAAACTCAGGGCCATGCCGGAATTATCAACCTATTCCGCTTCACCCGGGTGCATGCTCGCCACGCATGTGACAATTGCAGCCATGTATGCATTGTTCGAAGAAGCCGGCAAACTCCTCAGCGGTCGCGTGCTGTCCGAGGCCGACACATCCGCCCAAATAGAGCTTGAATCCGGCAAACGCGTCAAGGTCAAAGCGGCCCAAGTATTGTTGCGGTTTGAAAAACCCGCGCCAGCTGATTTGTTGCGCGAGGCGACTGTCACTGCCAACGGTATTGAATTGGAGCTGGCCTGGGAATTTGCGCCGCCAGATGAATTTTCATTCGGCGATCTTGCCCGTGAATATTTCAGCGACAAAGCCAGCTTGGCTGAGCAAGTCGCCTGTTTGCTCAAACTGACCGAGGCGCCGCACTATTTCCGCCGAGCCGGCAAAGGGCATTTCAAAAAAGCCTCGGCAGACATCATTGCGCAAGCATTGGCTGCGATTGAAAAGAAAAAAGCGCTGCAGGAACTCATTGAATCCTGGGCACAGCAATTGACCCAATGCCATTGCCCTGCGCCGATACAAACACAGCTCTACAAAATTTTGTTCAAACCGGACAAAAATTCACCCGAATACAAAGCCGTGGTGTTGGCTGCCAAGCAAAGCCAGCAAGCGCCCCTGACTTTGCTGCAAAAAGCTGGCGCAGTCAAAAGTGCCTATGACTTTCATTGGCAACGGTTTTTGTTTGACCATTTCCCCAAGGGCACCGGATTCCCCGCATTGCAAGCACCGTCATTGCCGCAAGACTTGCCTCTCGCCGATGTGGCGGCCTATTCGATTGATGATTCACAAACCACTGAAATCGATGACGCCTTATCCGTACAAGGCTTGGGCACTGGCACCGTGGTGCTGGGCATACATATCGCCGCACCTGCACTGGCGCTGCAACCGGGCGATGCATTGGACCAAGTGGCACGTCAACGTTTGTCAACGGTCTATATGCCGGGACACAAAATCACCATGTTGCCTGACAGCGTCGTGCAAACCTACACCTTGGACGAGGGGCGGGCTTGTCCGGCACTTTCTTTGTACGTCAGTTTCAACGAAGACACGCTGGCCATTGAACACACCACCACCCGGCTAGAAAAAGTTCCTATCCAGGCAAATTTGCGGCATGACAAACTCGACCATGTGGTCACCGAGCAATGGCTCACCGATGCAGACTTTCAGCACCCGGACCCACTGCTCGACCTTGGCCTGCCCCGTCCCGCGTTGGCCTTTATGCACAGACTGGCCAAGCAGCTCAAAGCCGTGCGTGAACAAGTGCGCGGTAAACCTGAGCAGTTCAACCGGCCGGATTTCAATTTCAAACTCGACGGTGTGCCTGCACATGGCCCCGCTGGCGAAGAAACGGTGAATCTGAGCATTCGCCCCCGCGGGGCAGCCCTTGACCTGATCGTTGCAGAGGCCATGATTTTGGCCAACAGCACTTGGGGTCAATGGCTGGCCGACTTGGGCGTGCCGGGCCTGTACCGCAGCCAGGCCAGCATGGCACCAGGCGTGAAAGTACGCATGGGTACGCGTGCGCTGCCACATGCAGGTATAGGTGTGCCGTGTTATGCATGGAGCACGTCGCCACTGCGCCGCTACACCGATCTGGTCAACCAATGGCAACTGGTGGCCTGCGTTCAACATGGCAACACAGCGGCGCTGGTGGCTCCGTTCAAACCGAAAGATGCCAACCTGATGTCTATCGTGTCGGCGTTTGAGGATGCTTACAGCGCCTACAACACGCACCAAGCCACCATGGAGCGGTACTGGACACTCAAGTATTTGCAACAACACCAATTGGAAGAAATTGACGCTTCAGTGATCAAAGCATTTGCAGGTGAACCACCTGTGGTGAGAGCGGTCAATTTACCCTTGGTGCTGAGTGTGGTTGGTGCCCCTGCCCTCGAACGCGGCGCTTTGGTTCGGGTGAAACTCGGTCAGGTTGACACCATGGCATTGGATGTCAAAGCCACATTTATCAGCCTGCTGGACACGGTGTCTGCCCCCGAAGAAGACAACGCGGAAGACGACAACGCAGTCGGTCCGATCGCCATTGCCATGGATATGGAAGACGCCGCCAGCGATGCCAGCACCCCGGGCGAAACTGCCCCCAACACAAGCATGTGATTCCTATGCCGTTGCAGATCACACCCATGCAAATCGCCATCACTTTGTCGGTGGGTTTGCATGCCGGCTTGCTGGTCTTCAAATTCGCAGACCCGCCAGGCTTTGACCGGTTGATGACGCAAAGTCCCCTGGACATTATTTTGGTGAATGGCCGCAGCGAAGGCCCTCCCCCGCTTAAACCGCAAGCTCTGGCGCAGGCCAATTTACAAGGCGGCGGTGAGGCCGCAAGCGGCCGCACCCAATCGCCCTTGCCCTTGTCGGAAAAATCGCAGGTCGGGCTGGCAGATGACGCCAGTCACGCCAAGTTGCAGCAAATGAAGCAGCAACAAACCGCGCTCTTGGCAAGCATCAAACAACACATCGCGGTCAATTCAGCCGTGCAACCCCAGACGTCTTCGCAATCCGCTGAGCAGACACAACAACAGCGTCAGTTGCTGGACATGTTGGCTGAAATTGAACGCCGCATCGCAGAACAAAACGCCAGACCCCGCACGCGTTATGTCAGTCCTGCGACCCGCGAAGTGAGTTTTGCGGTGTACCAAAACCACATGCGCCGTCTGATTGAAGAACGCGGCACGCGCTTTTTCCCGCAAGCCAATGGCGAAAAACTCTATGGCAGCCTCACCATGGTGCTGACCGTCAATGCCCAAGGGCGCGTGTTGACCACACAAATCCTCAAAAGCTCTGGTATTACAGCGCTTGACCGCGCCGCGTTAGACATCGCTGCAGCTGCCGGACCATTTGGGGTATTTACCAGCGCCATGAAAAAAGAATTTGACCAATTGGCTATGGTGTCGCGCTACACCTTCAAAACCAACCAAACGGTGCAAGCCGAGTCCTCCGAGCCATGAACAATACCTCGACCAGAACACGGGTTAGCCGAGGTCAGCTGTTTCGCCGCTGGCTGCTATTCGTGGTGTTGTCAGTCCTCGGATTGCAACTGTATTTTTTGGCCCGTGTGGCGATGATGCGTTTTGTCGATCCCCAATCTTCGGCCTTTGAACGTTCACAAATCGTGCAAATACTCAAGACTAACCAACGCTTTCGTTGGCGTCAGCAATGGGTTCCCGCTACTCGTATCCATTCTTCGCTGGGCCGTGCCGTGATTGCCTCCGAAGACGACTTGTTTGCCAGCCATGACGGTGTGCAGTGGCAAGCCATCGAAAGGGCATGGACACGCAACGAAAAAGCGCAGATTCGCTCGATCAGCAAAGGCAAAGCCCCCAAGGTAGTGGGTGGCTCGACCATCACCCAACAACTGGCGAAAAATCTCTTTCTCTCGGGAGAACGCAATTTTTTGCGCAAAGGCCAAGAGTTGTTGATCACGTTGGCGCTGGAGACTTTTCTCAGCAAACAACGCATCCTTGAGATTTACCTCAACCATGTGGAATGGGGCAGAGGTGTGTTTGGTGCGCAAGCGGCTGCGCAGCATTATTTTTCAAAACCTGCGTCCCAACTCAATACCTGGGAATCAGCGCGCTTGGCGGTGATGCTGCCGCGACCCAAGTATTTTGAAAAGTTGCCGCAATCGCCTTACTTGGCAGAACGCGCCCAAGTCATTCAAGCTCGCATGGCTTCTGCGGTGTTGCCATGAATATTTTGGGCATTGACCCTGGCTTGCAAACCACTGGCTTTGGCGTGGTGCACTGGGCAAACGGGAAATTGCACTATGTCGCCAGCGGCACCATCACCACCACACATTTGCCGCGTACCGATTTGACCGCCCGCATTGGTGTGCTGTTTGAAGGCATTTGCGAAGTGATCAAACGTTACCAACCGCAAACTGCTGCCATTGAAATCGTGTTTGTCAACGTGAACCCGCAATCGACTTTGTTGCTTGGACAGGCGCGAGGGGCTTGTTTGGCGGCACTCTCGCATATGTCGCTGCCAGTGGCCGAATACACCGCCTTGCAAATGAAGAAAGCTGTCGCCGGCCACGGCAAAGCTGCCAAAGCGCAGGTGCAAGAGATGGTCAAACGCTTGTTGCTTTTGCCTTCACTGCCTGGTGCTGATGCCGCAGATGCCTTGGGGCTTGCCATCACCCATGCGCATGCATCGCGCGGCATGGCGCTGATGGCCCAGGCTGGCATGGGCCGCGCCAAAGCCAGTGGCATGTTGCGCGGCGGTCGTGGCGGTTAATCCCGCTTTGTCACCAAGCGGGGGAGAGTTGCGCCAAGCCTTTAGGGGCCAAACGTTCGTCGTCAAAGCTGACCCATTCGTACGCATAGGAACGGCTTAGGAGCTCGCGCAACAGCAAGTTGTTCAATGCGTGTCCCGATCGAAAGGCGCGGTAATGACCCAGCATGGGCTTGCCGAGCAAGTACAAATCGCCCATGGCATCCAGAATTTTGTGTTTGACAAATTCGTCGTCATAGCGAAGACCATCGCTGTTGAGCACCTTGTAGTCGTCCATGACGATGGCGTTGTCTAATCCACCGCCCAAGGCCAAGCCGTGCGATCGCATGTGCTCCACATCGCGGGTAAATCCAAACGTACGTGCTCTGGCAATGTCGCGGCTGTAATGCCCCGTGTCCATGTCAAAGGTGACCGATTGGCCCGTGGTGTCAACCGCAGGGTGTTTGAAATCGATTTCAAAACTCAGCTTAAATCCGTGGTGCGGATAGAGGCTGGCCCATTTTTTTTGATCACCTTCGCCTTGGCTGACCGTGACTTCTTGCAAGATACGCAAGAAACGCTTGGGCGCGTTTTGCAATTCAATGCCTGCAGATTGCAACAAGAACACAAACGAAGATGCCGAGCCGTCAAGAATGGGCACCTCCACGGCAGTGATGTCAATGTACAAATTGTCCAAACCCAAACCGCTGCAAGCAGACATCAAATGCTCCACCGTATGCACCTTGGCGCCGTGTGCTTCGATGGTTGAGGCCAGTCGTGTATCGGTGACCGACAAAGCCCCAACGGGTATGTCAACCGGATGCGCAAGGTCAATGCGTCTGAACACAATACCCGTGTCAGGTGCGGCCGGGCGCAGGGTCAGTTCGACACGTTGCCCGCTGTGCAGCCCCACGCCGACGGCGCGGGTCATGGTTTGTAGGGTTCGTTGTTTCAGCACAGGTAAATTTTAATCGGCCTGTTTTCTCAAGAACGCAGGTATTTCGTAATTGTCCATGCCGCCCGAGGACAACGCGTCTACCTTTGCCGCGGCTTGCGTGCGGTTGGTGCGCCACACACTGGGCACATTGACATTCACATCGTTGTTGGTTTGTGCCAGTGAGGCGCGGTTGATGCCATCGCTGCCCGCATGCGCGACAGGCGACATGGCCACTGGCATGACATCGGCTGGGTTGGCATACACCGCGTTGTCAGTGCCTGTTCGAATCACGGACAAAGGCGGCGCCATGCGACGGCCAGGTTGCGCCAAACCGGTGGCAACCACCGTGACACGGATTTGTTCGCCCAATGTTTCGTCATAAGCTGTGCCGTAAATCACATGGGCTTCGGGTGAAGCAAAGGCACGAATGGTGTTCATGGCTTCGCGCGATTCGGCCAATTTCAATGCGCCTTTGGCGGCTGTGATCAACACCAGCACGCCTTTTGCACCGGTCATGTCCACGCCCTCGAGCAGCGGGCAAGCCACCGCTTGTTCGGCAGCAATACGCGCACGGTCTGGGCCGCTGGCTGTGGCTGTACCCATCATCGCTTTGCCTTGCTCACTCATGACGGTGCGCACGTCTTCAAAGTCCACGTTCACCAAGGCTTCTACGTTGATGATTTCGGCAATGCCACCGACCGAGTTTTTCAGCACATCGTTGGCGAATGCAAATGCTTGGTCTTGGCTGACATCGTCGCCCAGCACTTCTTGCAGTTTTTCGTTCAGCACCACAATCAGTGAATCCACATTGGCCTCGAGTTCGGACAAACCGGCTTCGGCATTGGTCATGCGCCGTCCGCCTTCCCAGTCAAAAGGCTTGGTCACCACGCCGACGGTAAGAATGCCCATTTCGCGAGCCACCCGCGCCACCACAGGCGCTGCCCCGGTGCCGGTGCCGCCACCCATGCCTGCGGTGATGAACACCATATTGGCACCTTGCAAGACTTCACGAATATTGTCGATCGCAGCTTCTGCGGCAGCCTGACCACGCTCGGGTTTGCTGCCCGCGCCCAAGCCGTTGTCACCCAATTGAATGACACGGTGTGCAGAACTGACTTTCAAAGCTTGTGCGTCAGTGTTGGCGCAAATGAATTCGACGCCACGCACACCGCTGTTGATCATGTGTTCGACCGCGTTGCCACCGCCACCGCCGACACCGATGACACGAATTTGCGTCTCTGGGTTGAATTCGCTGGATTCCATCATTTCAATTTTCATTGTTCTCTCCGAATATGTTTTGCAGTTGCTTTGAATGGGTGTGTTTTTGAAATGTTTTGTGGTGTTTCAACTGGGTGGCGCCCCCCGTGAACAAGGTCGCCATCGCCGGCATTTGCTGCGACGTGATGAAAAAGATACCGTGAAATAGTGGTTGTTCATGGTCAGAAAGTTCCCACCAACCAGTCTTTGACACGCCCCATGGCGGTCTTGACCGAACCGTTTTTTTGCGCCACGCGAAAACCGCGCAAACGTGCAAGCCGAGCTTCTTCCAGCAATCCCATGACGGTGGCCGCACGTGGGTGCGACACCATGTCAGACAAGGCACTGCTGTAGCGCGGCACGCCTCGGCGTACCGCTTTCAAAAAGATGTCTTCTCCAAGCTCGATCATGCCGGGCATCATGGCGCTGCCGCCGGTCAGCACAATGCCGGACGACAACACTTCTTCAAATCCGGATTCACGCAAGACCTGTTGCACCAGTGCGTATATTTCCTCGACACGCGGTTCGATCACACCTGCCAGCGCTTGGCGGCTCAACATGCGCGGGCCACGGTCCCCCAGACCAGGTACTTCAACCTGGATGTTCGGATCTGCCAATAATTGTTTGGCGTAACCAGACTCCACTTTGATTTCTTCAGCGTCCTTGGTCGGTGTGCGCAGCGCCATGGCGATGTCGCTGGTGATCAGGTCGCCAGCGATGGGAATGACCGCCGTGTGTCGGATGGCGCCACCCGTAAAGATGGCGATGTCCGTACTGCCCGCGCCAATGTCCACCAAGGCGACACCGAGTTCTTTTTCATCGGCAGTCAACACTGAATAACTGGACGCCAGGGGATTGAGCATGAGTTGCTCGACATCCAGTCCGCACCTGCGCACACACTTGATGATGTTTTCTGCGGCGCTTTGCGCACCGGTGACGATATGCACTTTGGCTTCCAAGCGGATGCCGCTCATGCCAATCGGTTCCTTGACGTCTTGACCGTCAATGATGAATTCCTGTGGTTCGACCAGCAGCAAACGCTGGTCATTCGAAATATTGACGGCCTTGGCGGTTTCCACCACACGGGCCACATCGGCCGCGGTGACCTCGCGGTCTTTGACCGCCACCATGCCATGCGAATTCATACCTCTGATGTGGCTGCCGGTGATGCCGGTGTACACACGCGTGATCTTGCAATCCGCCATCAATTCCGCTTCTTTCAAAGCCATTTGAATGCTTTGTACCGTGGCATCGATATTGACCACAACACCGCGCTTGAGTCCGCTGCTCGGTGCAATGCCAAAGCCAGCGAGCTTGAGTTCGGCACCGGGCAATACCTCGGCCACCACCACCATCACTTTGCTGGTTCCGATATCCAAACCTACGACCAAGTCTTTGTATTCTTTAGCCATGCCAACCTCTTTTCACTTACCTTGTTGCTGTTGAATCCAATGTGCTGACACCGCGCAAGCGCAACGCATAGCCATTCACATAACGCAAATCTGCTGACTCCAACGACTGTGTCTGACGGCCATAACGCTGGCTGACTTGCGCCAGCGTTTGCGTCAGACGTTGCACACGCGCCATCACTTCTTGTTCACTGCCTCTGCCCAATTCAATCTGCGCACCGTTTTTAAAACGCGCTCGCCAGCTGCCTCTGGCTGTCAATTCCAGCGCCCCCATGTTCAATTTCATCTGGGTGAACACAGGCCCCAATGCATTGAACATTTGCAACACGCGAACTGATTCGCTGTCCGGTCCTGATAAGTGCGGCAGGTTCTCGTTGTCCAATTCACCAAAGTTAGCGCTGAATACTTGGCCTTGCTTGTTCAACAACCGTGAGTCCGCTTCTGGACCCCAATAGGCCACCGGTTCATGTTCGAGAATTTCTACGCGCAAACGGTTGGGAAATTCGCGTTGCACCACTGCTTGTCTGACCCACGGCACGTTTTCAAAGCTTGCTTTGGCACGCAACAAATCGACGGTGAAGAAACTGCCCTGCAAACGCGGCACCACATTGGCTCGCAATGTGACTTCATTGTTATGACGCACTTCGCCCATCACATGCATGGCGGTGATGGTGAATACCGGATGACGGGCAATCCACATGACAAGCATGCTGATAAACAACGCGCCTGCCAAGCACAACATCCATCGGCTGGTGATGTTCATCAATCGCACGTCCAACGCCAACTCTGGCGCCGTATCGCGGCTCATGTACATGGCGTCGCGTGCTTTCATGCGTGCGAAGCCCCCATGGACGAATCAAGTCGCGCATCTGCTAGCAAGCGAACACACAAATCAGCGTAATCCATGCCAGCGGCCTTGGCAGACATGGGCACCAAGGAATGGCTGGTCATGCCGGGGCTGGTGTTCATTTCCAGCAGAAAGGCTTGGCGGTCGCTGGCACGGATCATCACATCTGCACGGCCCCAACCACGACATCCGAGTGCGCGGTACGCAGCCACGCTCATGGCTTGAATGGCTTGCTCTTCTTCTTTGGGCAACCCGCTCGGGCAGTGGTAGGTGACAGCGTCTGTGAAATATTTGTTCTGATAGTCATACGCACCATCCGGCGCTGCGATTCTGACCACGGGCAATGCAAAGGCATGGTCAGCGTCGCCCAATACAGGACAGGTGACTTCCTCGCCCTGAATAAACGCTTCACACATCACAAAAGGGTCTGATTGCTTGGCCAATGCGATGGCTGCCATCAATTGATCGCTGTGGCTGACCTTGCTCACACCAATCGACGAGCCCTCATGCGGTGGTTTAACGATCAGGGGCAAACCCAGTTGTTGAGGAATGGCTGTCAAGGCCTCTGGGGTTTGCTGTGCAGGTGTCAACCAAATACTTGCAGGCGTTGACAGGCCTTCGGCCAGCCAAATGCGTTTGGTCATGTGTTTGTCCATGGCGATAGCAGACGCCATGACCCCAGAGCCGGTGTAGGGAATGCCCATCAACTCCAGCGCCCCTTGCACAGTGCCGTCTTCACCGTGTCTGCCGTGCAAGGCAATGAATGCATGGGTGATGCCTTGCTCACGCAAAGCCATCCATGGTGTGTGCGCCGGGTCAAATGCCACGGCATCTATGCCTTTTGACAACAACGCCTGCAACACACCGGCGCCAGACATCAACGATACTTCGCGCTCGGAGGAATGCCCGCCCATCAACACCGCGACACGTGCTTTGTGTGTGTCAAATCCCATCATGTCCTCACCACCCGCAAACCCGGCTTATCGTTGCCACTGGCATGGGCCACCAAACGCACGGGCAACTGTCCGATAGATCCTGCACCCATGCACATCACCACATCGCCGTCTTGTGCCTGCGCTTGCACCAGCGACTCCAATTGCGAGACATCTTGCGCAAACACCAGCGCCTGTTGTCCCGCGACACGCAATGCATGCGCCAAGGCACGGCCATCAGCCGCTGCAATGGGCGCTTCACCGGCGGCGTAGACCTCGGTCAACCAGACCACATCGGCCAAGCGCAGTACTTGCACAAAATCTTCAAAGCAATCGCGGGTGCGGGTATAGCGATGCGGTTGAAACGCCAGCACCAATCTGCGACCTGCAAATGCACCTCGTGCGGCTTCGATCGTGGCCGCGAGTTCCACCGGATGGTGGCCATAGTCTTCTATCAAGGTGTAATGGCCGCCGCCAAGGGCAGGCATTTCGCCATGGTTTTGAAACCGACGACCCACCCCTTTGAAATCGGCCAAAGCCTTGACCACCGCCTCGTCAGGCAAATTCAATTCCACGGCAATGGAGATGGCCGCCAAAGCATTGCGCACGTTATGCACGCCTGGCAGGTTCAACACAATGTCCAAATCCGGCAAGGTGATGCCATTGCTGCGGGTGACATGAAAGCGCATGCGAGATCCGTCGGCCCGCACCTCGTGTGCACGCACCTGCGCGTTTTCTGACAAACCGTAACTGGTGATGGGGCGCGACACCTCGGGAAAAATACTTTGCAACACCGGGTCGTCGGCACACAAGACGGCCGCGCCATAAAACGGCATGCGGTGCAAAAACTCAATGAACGCTTGCTTCAAACGGCCAAAGTCATGGCCATAGGTTTCCATGTGGTCCGCATCAATATTGGTGACCACCGACATGATGGGATTCAGGTTCAGAAAGGATGCATCTGATTCGTCAGCCTCCACCACGATATATTCACCAGAGCCGAGTTTGGCATTGGCCCCCGCGCTGATCAAACGTCCGCCAATCACGAAGGTAGGGTCTAGGCCGGCTTGGGCCAACACGCTGGCGACCAAGCTGGTGGTGGTGGTTTTACCGTGGGTTCCTGCAATGGCAATGCCTTGTTTTAAGCGCATGAGCTCGGCCAGCATGACTGCGCGCGGCACCACGGGTATCCATTTGCGATGTGCCGCCACCACCTCTGGGTTGTCGGCATGTACCGCTGTAGAAGTCACGACCGCATCTGCGCCACTGATATGTTGTTCGTCATGGCCGACGCGCGTTTGAATGCCCATGGCTTGCAACCGACGCAACACCGGACTGTCGGCGATGTCCGTGCCGCTGACGGTATAGCCAAGGTTATGCAAAATTTCAGCAATGCCGCTCATGCCCGCACCACCGATGCCAACAAAATGCACATGGCGAATAGCGTGTTTCATGCGGTCACCTCTTCGCATGCAGCAACCACTTGCTGGGTCGCGGTGATTTTGCGCAAACCATGGGCACGCGTCGCCATTCCCAGCAACTGCGCACGGTCAATGCTTTGTAGAAAGTCAGCCAATGTGCGCGCACTCATCTCGGTTTGTTGCTTCAACCATGCCGCCCGGTGTTGCACCAAAAATTGTGCATTGACGGTTTGGTGGTCATCGACGGCATGGGCAAATGGCACAAACAATGCCGCTGCACCGACAGCTGCGATTTCACTGACTGTGCTCGCACCGGCGCGGCAAATGACCAAATCAGCTTGGGCAAATGCTGTCGCCGTGTCATCGATGAACGCCACCAATTCAGCCTCGACGCCTGCCTGCTGGTAATTGGTTTGCAGTTGCGCCACATGTTTACTGCCGCCTTGGTGAATCACGCGGGGCCGATGCTGCGCAGGAATCAATGCCAAGGCTTGCGGCACCACGCTGTTTAAATATTGCGCGCCCAAACTGCCGCCCACGACCAGCACACGCAATGGCCCTTGTCGCTGAGAAAACCGTTCGTCAGGGGCAGCCTGCGCTGTGAAGGCCTGGCGCAATGGATTGCCGACCCATTGGCTGCGGGGCAATACATCGGGGAAGGTGGACAGCACACGGTCAGCCACATGGACCATGACTTTATTGGCCAAACCCGCGACAGCGTTTTGCTCATGCAGCACCAGCGGCTTGCCACTCAACACACCCATCATGCCGCCAGGAAAACTGATGTAGCCGCCCAGACCAATCAATACATCGGGTTTCAAGCGCCGCATCACCTTCCAGCTTTGCCAAAACGCATACAACAACCGCATCGGCAACACAGCCAGCGTGACCAAGCCTTTGCCGCGCACACCGCCGAAACTGACCGGTTCAAAGACAAAACCTTTGGGTGGCACCAATTCGCTTTCCATGCTGGGGGCAGGCGCGCCCAGCCAATGCACTCGCCAGCCACGCTCACGCAACAGTTCGGCCACGGCCAATCCCGGGAAGATGTGACCCCCTGTGCCGCCGGCCATGACCAATGCTGTGCGGTTGTTCATACACGTCCCCCATGCATCATGAGACGGTTTTCATAATCCACCCGGAAAACAATGGCCAATGCCACCAGATTCATCAAAATGGCCGAGCCGCCAAAACTCATCAGCGGCAAGGTCAGCCCTTTGGTGGGCAAGGCGCCGAGGTTCACGCCCATATTGATGAATGCCTGAAAGCCGATCCACACACCCACGCCTTGTGCCACCAAGCCAGAGAACACACGGTCCATGGCAATTGCTTGACGACCGATGAACATGATGCGGCGGGTCAGCCACATGAACACACCGATCACGATGACCACACCTACCAAGCCGAATTCCTCACCCAACACAGCGAGTAAAAAATCGGTGTGCGCCTCGGGCAACCAATGCAGTTTTTCAACACTGCCGCCGAGTCCCACGCCGAAGATTTCACCTCGCCCAAAGGCGATCAATGAATGTGACAACTGAAACCCTTTGCCCAATGCATGTTCTGCGCCAAAGGGATCGAGGTAGGCAAAAATTCGCTCGCGCCGCCATGGCGACAAAGCAATCATCAAGGCAAAGGCCGTCAACAAAATGCCCGTGATCAAAATAAACATGCGGGCGTTGACGCCACCCAAAAACAAGATGCCCATGGCGATGACGGCAATCACCAAGAATGCACCCATGTCCGGTTCAGCCAATAGCAAGGAGCCGACGATGGCAATCGCCACCCCCATGGGCGTGACCGCGGCGAAAAACTTTTCCTTCACGTCCATCTTGCGCACCATGTAATTGGCTGCATACAAAAGCGTGCCCAGTTTGGCCAATTCAGACGGTTGAAAATTGATGAAACCAAAACTTATCCAACGGCGCGCCCCGTTGACGCTTTTGCCGATGAATGGCAACAGCACTGCAATCAACAACACGATGGAGACAATAAAAACCCAAGGCGCAGCTTTTTCCCAACGCTCCATCGGCACTTGAAACACCAACAATGCCACCACAAAACCAATGCACACCGACAAGGCGTGACGGGCTAAATACTGGGCATGCCACACATGGCTGGTGGGGGCGTTGTCGTTCAATGCAATCGATGCCGAATACACCATGACCAAGCCCCACATCAGCAAGCCTGCGATGGCCCATATCAAAGGTTGATCGAATCCTTTGATACTGCCGGGGGCTGCACCGGTTCTTGCAAATTCACGGCCATGAACCCGCACGGGTAAAGCATCCACACCTTCTCTGGGCGGATTGCCAAACCAGCGTCCGATGCGCTCGCCCATGCTGAGGGTTTCATTGCTCATGGCTGGCCCTCGAGCATGGCCAACTGCTGCACAGCATCGCTGAACGCTTGTCCCCTGGCGACATAGTTGGTGTACATATCCAAACTGGCGCAAGCGGGCGACAACAGTACCGCGTCCCCGCCATGCGCCAATTGCACGGCGGTATCTACCGCGTGCTGCATGTCAGTGGCGTGGTGCACGTGGAGTCCATACACCTGCAAAGCGTCTTGCAACAACGGGGCATCGCGCCCCATCAGCACCACAGCGCGGGCATGGCGCTTGAGCGGATCACCCAACGGGGAGAAATCCTGGCCCTTGCCATCGCCGCCCAATATCACGATCAGTTGACGGTCTGCACCTAGGCTGTTGACAGCGGCCACCGTGGCGCCCACATTCGTGCCCTTGCTGTCGTCGATAAATTCGACACCGTTGACGACCGACACAGATGACAAACGGTGCGGTTCACCGCTGTATTCGCGCAAGCCATGCAGCATGGGTGCCAATGCGCTGCAGCAAGTGCCTGCCAATGCCAAGGCAGCCAAAGCGTTGAGTGCGTTGTGCTGACCACGTATGCGCAAAGCATCTGCAGGCATCAAGCGTTGTATGTGCAATTCTTCATCGGACGCACGGTTGCGTTTACTTCCCACTTCCTCAAAAGGCATCGCTCTGACCAACCAACGCATGCCGTTTTCTGTGGCCATGCCAAAGTCGCCCGGATGTTGCGGCAGGTCTGTGCCGAATTGAACACGACTGCGCGGCAGGTCTTTCTTACGACTGCTGTCTGCTGGCCACAAAGCCATCACCGAGGCATCTTGCCGCGGCAGCACACCCACCGCTTGCTGCCCATAAATCCGTGCTTTGGCGGCGCCATAGGCCGCCATGTCACCATGCCAATCCAAATGGTCTTGTGTCAGATTGAGCACGCAAGCGGCTGTCGGTTCAAAGTTGTCAACCCCGTCCAACTGGAAACTGGACAGCTCCAACACCCACACCTCAGGCAATGTGTCCCAAGCGTGGCCCAATGTATCGAGCAATGTGGGGCCAATATTGCCGGCGACTGCCACGCGTTTGCCGGCTCGTTCTAACAACAAACCTGTGAGCCGTGTCACCGTGGTTTTACCGTTGGTACCGGTGATGGCCAAGACCGCCGGGTTGTAGACGAGCTCGCTGTTTTTCAAATGCGTCAACGCATGCGCAAACAAACTCAGTTCGGTGCCGCACCACAGTCCCTTCGCAAGGGCAGCCTGCCACACACCTGCCACGTCGGCGGGCGACAAACCCGGGCTTTTGAACACCGCACGGATGTCGTTGCCCTGTACCAACTCAGCATGGAATGCACCGTGTACGAATGAAGCGGTGGGATGTTCTGTCTGTAGCTGTGCCAGGCCGGGAGGCTGGGCACGGTTGTCCACCACAGTCACACGGGCGGCTTGACGCAAACACCAACGCACCATGGCCAAGCCGGACTCACCCAGGCCCAGGATCAAAACGTGTTGGTCTTTTAACAATTGCATGGTCAGCGTAACTTCAATGTGGACAAGCCCAGCAAGCACAGCAACATGGTGATGATCCAAAAACGAACCACTACCTGTGTTTCTTTCCACCCGGATTTCTCAAAATGGTGGTGCAAAGGCGCCATCTTCAAAATTCGTCTGCCTTCACCGTATTTGCGTTTGGTGTATTTGAAATAGCTCACTTGCAGCATGACCGACAAGGCCTCCGCCACAAAAATACCACCCATGATGGCGAGCACAATTTCTTGGCGCACGATGACAGCAATCGTGCCCAAGGCTGCCCCCAAACCCAAAGCGCCTACGTCCCCCATGAAGACTTGCGCAGGGTGCGTGTTGAACCATAAAAAGGCCAAGCCCGCACCCGCAATCGCGGCGCAAAAAATGAGCAATTCGCCAGCGCCGGGAATATGGGGAAAGAACAAATATTTGGAATAGACCGAGCTGCCCACCACATAAGCGAACACGCCCAGGGCTGAGCCCACCATCACCACCGGCATGATGGCCAGACCATCCAATCCATCGGTTAAATTGACCGCATTGCTGGAGCCCACGATCACCAAATAGGTAAGGATGACAAAACCCAACACGCCCAAGGGATAGCTGACTTCTTTGAAGAAAGGCAACAACAAGCCCGCTTGGGGCGGCAAACTCACATCAAACCCAGAACGTACCCAGCTGTAAAACAATTCGAGCACACGCAAATTGCTGACCTCGGAAATGCTGAACACCAAATACAAAGCAGCCAGCAAACCAATCACCGATTGCCAAAGGTATTTTTCGCCCGAGCGCATGCCCTCGGGGTCTTTGTTCACCACCTTGCGCCAATCGTCTACCCAACCGATGGCGCCAAATCCCAGGGTGACTAACAAGACAATCCATACAAAGCGGTTGGACAAATCGACCCACAACAAGGTGGACAAACAAATAGCCAACAACACCAACACACCGCCCATGGTGGGTGTGCCAGCTTTGCTGATGTGCGACTGCACACCATAGCCACGAATGGGTTGACCGATTTTGAATTCGGTGAGTTTGCGAATAACCGCCGGTCCAGCCAACAAGCCGATCAGCAAAGCGGTGACAGCTGCCATGACGGCGCGAAATGTCAAATATTGGAACACCCGCAAAAAACCATAGTCGGGTGAATACGCTTGCAGCCATTGGGCCAGGGTCAGCAGCATGAAGCCTCCTTGTGGGGCTGTGTCGCCGCCTGTGTATTGGCGTTGTGCAAGGCTTGGACCACACGCTCCATGCGCATAAAGCGCGAGCCCTTGACCAACAGTGAGCCAATTTCAGGCAGTAATTGCGCCACCTTGTTTTGTAATTCTTCGATGCTGTCGCAATGCACCGCGTTCGGACAGGCACTGGCGGTGTACGCACTTAGTTCGCCCAAGGTCAGTACATGTTCGATATGCTGGGTATGTGCATACAACCCCGCCTCGGCATGAAATGCAGCCCCTTGTGTTCCGACTTCACCCATGTCGCCGAGCACCAGCAAACGTGGCTTGGCCGACTGCGCCAAGACATCAATGGCCGCACGCACAGAATCAGGGTTGGCGTTGTAGGTGTCGTCAATCAAGCAAATGCTGTGTTCGCCGCGCTGCAACACACTCAATTGAGAGCGGCCGCTGACCGGTTGAAACTGCGACAAGCCTTGGGCGATGGCATGCGTGGGTACTCCAGCAGCCAGCGCTGCTGATACCGCGGCCATGGCATTGTGCAGATTGTGTTGGCCAGGTAAGTTCAGACGCGTGTGAATCGGTCCCGCCGGGGTGTGCATTTGCAATTGCCAGCCGCTGCTTGAAGCGTCGGCTTGCAACATATGCACGGCCGCACTGGGGTTGCCAAAATCTATGACGTGCCGGTTTGCTGCATAACTGCGCCACAACGATTGGTAAACATCCGTGGCGGGAAACACCGCCGTGCCATGGGCTGGCAGATGTTGAATGACAGATCCGTTTTCTTCGGCTACTGCTTGCACGCTGTGCATGAATTCCTGGTGTTCGCGTTGGGCGTTATTGACCAGCGCCACGGTAGGCGCCGCACAGTCCGCCAATTGCGAAATCTCGCCGGGATGGTTCATGCCCAACTCCAACACCGCGATGCGATGGTGGGCACGCAAGCGCAACAGGGTCAGCGGCACACCAATATGGTTGTTGAAATTGCCTTGGGTCGCCAATGCATTGGCCGATTGCCACACATGCACTATTGAAGCGAGCATTTGTGTCACAGTGGTTTTGCCGTTGCTGCCGGTCACCGCAATTAACGGCACGGCGAACTGTGCGCGCCACGCTTTGGCCAAGGTTTGCAGGGCCCAGAGTGTGTCGTCAACCTCAATGCCGGCCAAACCAGCGGTCGCCAAACCATGGCGCGCAATCGCCACATTGACACCTGCGGCAGACAAGCCGGGCAAAAAATCATGGCCATCAAATGTGTCGCCTTGCAAGGCCACAAACACATCATTGGCTTGAACGCTGCGGCTGTCGGTGTGTACTCTGTCCACCATCAATTGAGCATCCCCAACGAGACGACTGCCAGGCAAGCATTGGTGAATTTGCGCCAGCGTGAGTTGCATAGAGGGCTCGCTCATGCATGTCCCCAGCGCTGCAAAGCCAGCACCACATGGTCGCTGTCAGAAAACGGCAATTTTTGACCGTTGACTTCTTGGTAGGTTTCATGGCCCTTGCCTGCCACCAACACCACATCTGCGGCTTGCGCCTGCGCAATGCTGTCGGCAATGGCCTTGGCACGGTCAAGTTGCTGAACCGCTTTCGCGGGTTGCGCCATGCCTGCGAGCATTTGTTGCACGATCTGTTGCGGGTCTTCGCTGCGCGGGTTGTCGCTGGTCAGGTACACCCGATCGGCATGGGCTTCAGCACTGCGGGCCATGGGCGCGCGTTTGCTGCTGTCGCGGTCACCGCCACTGCCCAAGACGCAATGCAGTCGTCCGCCACGCGCATGCGCCCACGGGCGCAATGCTTGTAATGCTTTGGCTACGGCATCCGGCGTATGGGCGTAATCCACCACCACCGCTGGTGTCCCTTCACGTCCCCAGGTTTGCATGCGCCCTGGCACAGGTTCCAATGAATGACAGGCATCGACCACTGCCGACAAACTGTGACCGGCCTGACACAACACGGCCATCACGCCCAACAAATTCATCACATTGAATTCACCCAAACAATGGCTTGACACACTGAGGCTTTGCTCACCACACACCACATCAAATGCCATGCCTTGTGCAGTGGTACGCACATGTCGCGCATACAAATGGGCCTGCGCGGAATGCATGGACACTGTCCACACCTGAACTGGCGTACCCGCCAGCATTTCGCATAAGGCTTGCCCTTTGGGGTCATCCACGTTGACCACCGCCGCAACCAAACCCGGCCACTCGAATAAGCTTTGCTTGGCTTGCCAATACGCTTGCATCGTGCCGTGATAGTCCAGATGGTCTTGCGTGAAATTGGTGAAGATGGCGGTACGGATATGGCAACCACTTAAACGGTGCTCGACCAAACCAATGGACGAGGCTTCCATGGCGCAGGCCTGCACGCCATCGTTCACCCAACGACGCAACTGCGTTTGCAATTGCAACGGGTCTGGTGTGGTCAAGCCGGTGCTGTGCATTTGCCCGGGCTCACCCAAACCCAAGGTACCGACCACGGTACAACGCTGGCCCAATCGCGTGAGTGCTTGTGCCAACCACCAAGCCGTTGAAGTTTTTCCGTTGGTACCCGTGACTGCCATCAAATGCAGTTGTTTGCTGGGTCGGTCGAAATAGGCATCCGCGATCGCACCGCTGGCAGCTTTCAAGCCTTGGTAGCTGACGATAGGTGCCTCATGCAAGCCCAAATCGTTGAGCGCCTCAAATGCTTCCAAGCCATCCGCCTCCACCAAGCATGCGCTGGCACCTTGTTGCAAAGCTTGCACCACATGGTGTCTGGCATCCGTGTTTTGGCCGGCCCAAGCAAAAAATCCATCGCCAGTTTGTACGCGACGACTGTCTGAATGCAACTGTGCTCGCACACGCAGACGCAGCCAAGTAGCCGCCTGTTCAGGGCTGTGCATTTGCAGCATCAAAATGACTCCGGCTCGGCTTTGGCAACCACTTGCGGTTTGACCGCCATGTCCGGTTGCACTTCAAGCATACGCAATGTTTGTTGCACGGTTTGGCTGAACACTGGCGCAGCAACATCGCCACCAAAATACAAGCCGCCAGTGGGCTCATCAATCATCACCGCCACGACGATGCGGGGATTGTCAATGGGTGCCATGCCGACAAAAAAACCTCTGTATTTTTTTTCAGCGTACTTTTTTCCATCGAGCTTATGTGCGGTTCCGGTTTTGCCGCCCACCGAATATCCCATGGTCTGCGCTTTGGGTGCCGTGCCCCCCGGGCCTGTGACCAAATGCAACATGGTGCGCACTTGTGATGCGTGTTTGGCAGACATGACACGCACGCCGCTGACCTTGTCTTGGTATTTGAGCAAACTGACAGGCGCCATTTCTCCGTCACGCGCGAGCATGGTGTAGGCCTGCGCCAATTGAAACAAACTCGTGGACAAGCCATAGCCATAGCTCATGGTGGCTTGTTCCATCGGTCGCCAGTTTTTGTATGGGCGTAAACGTCCGGCCACTGCACCCGGGAAAGGTACCTGAGGCTTTTGCCCAAAGCCGACTTGGGTATACATCTCCCACATGTCTTTGGCCGGCATCTTCATGGCGATCTTGACAGTGCCGATGTTGCTGGATTTTTGGATCACCTCAGACACACTCAGCGTGTCATGTGGATGGGCATCGGAGACGGTCATGCCATACATGCTGACCTTGCCAGGGGCGGTGTCAATCACAGTTTCAGGTTTGACCAAGCCTTTTTCCATGGCCAGACCCACGATCAAGGGCTTCATGGTGGAGCCCGGCTCAAAGGTGTCGGTCAAGGCGCGGTTGCGCAATTGCGCGCCGCTCAAGTTGCTGCGTTTGTCCGGCATATAGCTTGGGTAGTTGGCCAATGCCAGGACATCGCCGCTTTGGGCGTCAAGCACCACCACACTGCCCGCAGAAGCCTTGTTTTGCAACACCGCCTCACGCAAACGCTGGTAGGCAAAGTACTGCACCTTGCTGTCAATGCTCAGTTGCAAATCTTTGCCTTCAATCGGCGGAACCAACTCGCCAATGCCTTCGACCACATGCCCTTGACCATTTTTAATGACACGGCGTGTGCCGTTTTTACCGCCCAAGTGCGTGTTGAATGTCAGCTCCACGCCTTCTTGTCCGGTGTTCTCCACATTGGTGAAGCCCACCACATGCGCGGCCGCCTCGCCTTGTGGGTACATGCGTTTGTATTCCATGGTGGTGTAGATGCCATGGATGCCCAGCTCTTTGATTTTTTTGCCCGTGTTCTCATCTACCTGACGTCGCAACCAGACATGTTTGCGGCGTGTATCGCTGATTTTCTTTTTCAACTCGGGCAATGGCATGTTCAACAACTGCGACAAGTTTTTCAGTTGTGAGGCATTGGCTTGCATTTCTTCCGGACTGGCCCAGATGCTGGGCATGGGAACACTGGAAGCCAGTATCAAACCGTTGCGGTCAAGAATGCGCCCACGGTTGGCTGGTATATCGAGTTGACGCTCGAACCTGACCGTTCCTTGCTTGATGAAGAATGCGTTGCCCACCACTTGCACATACACCGCACGCAACACCAAGCTAATGAAACCCAGCGCGATACAAGCGACGATGAACTGGCTGCGCCAAATCGGTGTCTTGCTGGCCAGCAATGGGTTGGTGGAATATTGAACGCTGCGACTGCTCAAGGCTGTTCCTTTTGCACCGCTGCCGCTGCGCTTTCCAGCGGCACATTGCCCGGGGTGGCGTATTGGGTGATCGCCGGTGATATGGTGCGCATATTGAGTTGTTCCTGGGCCAGCTTTTCCACCCGCAGCGGCGTGGCTTGTGCGCCTCTTTCAATATCCAGTCGGTCGTATTCGTTTTCCAAGCGCTGTGCTTGAGATTTGGCCCGGTACAACTCGGTATAGAGCCGACGCGATTCGTACTGTGTGCGCACCAAGTACAAGGCGCTGAACATGACCGCCACCAACAATAATGCGTTCACTCGGGTCATACCTGCTCCCGTGCTGTGCTGACGCGCTCGGCCACGCGCATGATGGCACTGCGACTGCGTGGATTGGCCTTGACTTCTTCTGCCGATGGGCGTTGCCGCCCCAAGGCACGCAATGGCAGTTCGGGCGTTGCGGCAAAAGGTGTTCGGCGGTCATACACCTCGCGTGAATGTTTGGTGATGAATTGTTTGACCATGCGGTCTTCCAATGAATGAAAACTGATCACCACCAGACGCCCTCCGGGTTGCAACACCTGCAAGCTGGCATCAAGCGCTTGTTGCAATTCATCGAGCTCGCCGTTGATGAACATACGAAAGGCTTGAAAAGTTCGCGTCGCAGGGTTCTGTCCGGGCTCTCGGGTTTTGACCACCTCCGCGACAAGCGCGGCCATGCCCAAGGTGGTGTCGGGCAACTGCCCTGCCTCACGTTTGGCCGTGATGGCTTTGGCGATGCCATTGGCAAAACGCTCTTCTCCCAAGTCACGTATCACCTCTGCGATTTGTTCGGTTTTTGCGTGTACCAGCCACTCGTAAACGCTTTGGCCTTTGCTGCTGTCCATCCTCATGTCCAGTGGGCCGTCGTTGCGAAACGAGAAGCCGCGCTGCGGGTCGTCGATTTGCGGTGAGCTCACGCCCAGATCCATCAACACCCCCTTGACGCTGTTCGGGGGCAGTTGGTTCAGGGCGGCAAACCCCTGGTGACGTATTTGTAGCCTCGGGTCGCCCAAGGCTTGCGCTGTCTCCACTGCTTGCGGGTCCTTGTCGAAGGCAATCAACTTTCCCTGGGGCGACAGGCTGTCCAAGATGCGCTTTGCATGCCCGCCGCGGCCAAAGGTTGTGTCGACATAAGTGGCTTCGGCCTGGACGTCCAGCGCCTCGACCGCCTCCTTCAACATGACGGTGGTGTGTGCCCATTCAGTTGTTGCCATTCCACGTTAAATCGAAAAATCCCGCAGCACATCAGGCATGTCGCCTTGCATGGCCAGCGCTTCTTGTGCTTCATAGGTGGACTTGTCCCACAGTTCAAAGTGGCTGCCCATGCCCAACAAAATCGTGTCTTTGGTGATGTGGGTGGCGTCGCGCAATTCAGGCGAAATCAACACCCGGCCTGTGCTGTCCATGTCCACATCCATGGCATTGCCCAAAAAGATGCGCTTCCACCAATGCGCGGTCATCGGCAATGCCGCCACACGTTCGCGAAATTTTTCCCATTCGCTGCGGGGAAACAGCATCAAACATCCGTGCGGGTGTCGTGTGATGGTGAGTTGCCCGGCCGCGGTCGCGCTCAACACGTCTCGGTGCCGGGTGGGCACCGATAAACGGCCTTTGGCGTCCAAACTCAGCGACGAAGCACCTTGAAACACAGCGATCAACCCCTTAGAGAACAAAACAGAGCAGAAAACCCAGAGAAATCATGAATTTCCCACTTATTACCACTTGTTTGCACTTTAACAGAGATTTATCTGAATACCAACCAGAATTGATGTTTTACAAATAAAATCAACGACTTAGCGGTTGAATTGGATATCAATACTTTTTAAAAATTTATTTCAAGATAAGCACTTACGAATTAGACTGAATGTGATTGATGAGATTTCTTGGGGCAAAAAAAATGCAGGCCTGACAAGGCCTGCATTGCGCTTTGTGGCAAGTCTGCGTCAATCGCCAAACATTTTTTGCTTCAGTTCGCGTCTTTGTTGTGCTTCCAAAGTCAAAGTGGCCGTGGGACGCGCGATCAATCGGCCCACACCGATGGACTCACCGGTTTCATCGCAATAGCCGTAGTCACCCGAGTCGATTCGCGAAATCGATTGCTCGATTTTTTTCAACAATTTGCGTTCGCGGTCACGGGTACGCAGTTCAAGCGCATGCTCTTCTTCGATGGTTGCGCGATCAGCAGGATCCGGCACGATCACTGTATCTTCCCGCAGGTGCTCGGTGGTTTCTCCTGCGTTGACCAAAATATCGGTCTTGAGTTGGACCAATTTGTGACGGAAGAACGCCAATTGAAACGCATTCATGTAGTCGTCATCTGACATGGCGATCACCTCTTCATCGGTGACCGAGTCCGGGGATTTGTTTTTCCAATTGTTGGCGAGTTTGGGGTTCTTGACGGGAACCACTGGCACAACCGCAGGCAAGCTGGGCACCAAGATCGGGCCATAACTGGATTTGGCGGTGGTGGAAGCCACGCTTAGTCCGGGAGGTGGCGGCATCATCGCCATGGCTTTGGCTGCGCGCGGTGATTTTTTGGTCACCTCCGCAACAGGAGTCGTGGCGCCGGTGGGTGTTGGGCTGGGCTTGCCGGCTGCAGATTTAGCGGCGGTTTTGTCGTTTTTCTGGGAGGAGGATTTGGTAGCGCTATTCACGGAAGAGGGAGCAGTCTTTGCAGGGGTTGATTTCTTGGCGGCAGCAGAGGTCTTGGACGCGGCCAATGACACTTTGCTGGAACGGTCGGCTGTTGGAGTTTTGACAACTGCTTTTTTAGCGGGAACTGCTTTTTTAGGGGCTGGTTTTTTGGGAGTGACGGCTTTGCTAGCGGCCGGTTTTTTCACGGTGACAGGTTTTTTGGCCACTGCTTTTTTTGCAGGCGATGCTTTTTTGGAGGCCTCGGGTTTTTTCACAGTGACAGTTTTTTTGGCTGGCGTTTTTTTCACTGTGAGCGGTTTTTTAGCGGTGGTTTTTTTCGGGCTTGGCTTGGCGGCAACAGGTTTTTTCGGGGCGACTTTTTTAGCAGGCGCAGGTTTTTTGACAGCGGCTTTGGCTTTGGCTGGCACAGGCTTTTTGGCTGGTGCCTTGTGTTTGGCTTTCACCTTAGAACTGGCGCTTTGCTTGGTATGTTTCACGGTACTTCTCCTGTCAGCCAGATCTGGTCATTTAACGCCAGATATATGACTGTTGTTATTCGATACTTGTTGCCCTTTTGTGACAGCCCAAATGCTGCCGCATGGCAGGGCTTGTGGCGCGCGGATTGTACTCAGCTTACGCACTGTTCTAAACCTTGCATAAAAATATCTTTGGGCAAATCGATACCAATGAATACCATTTTGCTCATTCGCTTCTCATTTTTCTCCCAAGGCTGACCCAAATCACTGCCCATCAACTGGTGCACGCCTTGGAAAATCACTTTGCGCTCGGTGCCTTTCATGTGCAACACGCCTTTGTAACGCAGCATGCGCGGGCCGTAGATATTGACGATAGCGCCCAGAAAATCTTCCAGTTTGGCGGGGTCTAACGCCCGATCAGCTTTGAACACAAAGCTTTTCACGTCGTCGTCATGGTGGTGATGGTGTCCATGGCCATGCGCGTGGTCATGGTCGCCGTGGTGGTCATGCGCATGCGAAGGATGGTCGCAGTGCTCGCCGTCATGGTGATGGTGGTCATGGCCTTCGTTCAAAAAATCCGGGTCAATTTCCAGCGTGGTGTTCAGGTTAAAGCCGCGCAAATCAAACACTTTGTCCAAGCCAATCTCACCGAAATGCACGATGTGCTGTGGTGCACGCGGGTTCATGTGCTTGAGGCGGTGCTGCAACGCATCCAGTTCATCTTTGGTGACGAGTTCGCTTTTGCTGATGAAGATCTGATCCGCAAAGCCGATTTGACGCCGCGCTTCCTGGCGGTCGTTCAAAGTTTGTGCAGCATGCTTGGCATCCACCAATGTCAGAACTGAATCAAGCAGAAAGCTCTCAGCGATTTCATCATCCATGAAAAATGTTTGTGCCACCGGACCGGGATCGGCCAAGCCGGTGGTCTCGATCACGACGCGGTCGAAATCGAGTTCGCCTTTGCGTTTTTTCTCAGCGAGTTCTTGCAAGGTGGTGCGCAAGTCTTCGCGTATGGTGCAGCACACGCAGCCATTGCTCATTTGCACAATATGTTCTTTGGTGTCTGACACCAAGATGTCGTTGTCTATGTTTTCTTCGCCAAACTCGTTTTCAATGATGGCGATTTTGTGGCCATGGTCCTCGCTCAACACACGTTTGAGCAAAGTGGTTTTACCGGCGCCCAAAAACCCGGTCAAGACAGTAGCAGGAATCAACATGAAACTTCAACCCTCATCAAAACAAACACAAAAGGTGGGGCAGTGTAGCCATGAATCACGTCAATGGCTCACTTCTTCATCAATACCAAGCCCTTGAGGTACTCCCCTTCAGGGAAATTCACCGTCATCGGGTGGTCAGGTGCGGCTTGAACACGTTCAAGTATGTAAGCATCCACCCCCGCATCTGTGCCCGCAGATGCCACGATTTTGTGAAACAGTTCCGGAGGTATACCGCCAGAACAGCTGTAGGTGAACAACACACCACCCGGGGCAAGCAACTTGAACGCCCAGCGGTTGATGTCTTTGTAAGCACGCGCTGCACGGTCTGCGTGCGCGGCGCTGGGTGCAAATTTGGGCGGGTCCAGCACGATGCCGTCAAACTGTTTGCCTTCTTTGTGCAGGCTGCGCAAACTCGCGTTCACATCCGCGTCCATGAACACTTGGCGTCCTGCATCAAAACCGTTGCGCGTCACATTCGCCTGGGCCTTGGCAATCGCCGGTGCGGAAGAATCAATCGACGTGACTTGCGCGCCGTCGCTCAAAGCGCCGCTTTGCCGCATGCCGCTCAAAGCCGCCACGCTGAATCCGCCGGTGTAGCAATAACAGTTCAGCACTTGGTGCAAATTCAATCGCTGCGCGTACTCGGCAAACTTCAAACGGCTGTCGCGCTGGTCCAGATAAAAACCGGTTTTATGGCCTTCCACAATATCCAGCGCCAGCGACCACTGGTGTTCTTGAATCACGATCTGCGTGTCGTCGCTGCTGCCGTCAGCCCGGTACAACCAACCGGTGACCGGACCCAAACCTTCAAGCGCACGCACGCCAGAGTCCGATCGCTCGAACACCCGCTTAGCACCCGTGTGCAGCACCAACGCTTTGACAATATCGGCTTTAAAACGCTCGGTGCCAGCCGACAAAAACTGCGCCACCAAGGTGTCGTCATAACTGTCAACGATCAATCCCGGCAAACCATCGGCTTCGCCGTGAATCAAGCGCACGCCATTGCTTGGCACTTGCAAACGCGCACGCATGGCCACAGCCGTCGCCACTTGTTTTTCAAAAAATGTTGCGTCTATGCGCTCATCGCTTTGAAAACTCCAGATACGTGCGCGTATGCGCGAGGTCGGACTGAATGCGGCCCATCCCAAAAACTGACCGGTTTGCGATTCGACACGCACGGTTTCGCCCGGATCGCCGCCGCCTTTGGCAATCGCACTGTCAAACACCCAAGGGTGATAGCGCAATGCAGAACGTTCTTTGCCTGCTTTGAGTTGAATGGTTTTCATGTATTTTTTCTTCTGGCGCGCGGGTGCGCCGCATCGTAGGCTTTGGCCAGGTGCTGGTAATCCAGGCGTGTGTAAATTTGGGTGGTGCCGATGTTGGCGTGGCCCAGCATTTCCTGTACTGCACGCAGGTCGCCGCTGGACTGCAACACATGGCTGGCGAAGGAATGCCGCAACATATGCGGATGCACTGGCGTGCTGATACCGGCTTGCACACCGCGTGCGCGCAAACGCTGCCAGATGGCTTGTGAGGTCAAACGGGTGCCTCGTATGCCGACAAACAATGCGGTTTGCTTTTGCGCGTGTTCGGGTAATTGTGGTGTGCGTATCTGCAGCCATTCGCGCAAAGCAGCGATCGCTTTCTCACCAACGGGCACGCTGCGGCGCTTCGATCCTTTGCCCAGCACATGCGCTTCGGCGCTGTCCATGTCTATCCAACCACGTGCCGTGCCGCTGGCCTGCACATCCAAACCGGTGAGCTCGGCCACGCGCAAACCACTGCTGTAGAGCAACTCCACCATCGCAATATCCCGCGCTTGCAACCAAGGGTCTTGCTCGTCGTTGTGGTGCGAAGCCAGTTGCACCGCGTCATCCACATTCAAAGCTTTGGGCAAAGGCTTGGCCGCTTTGGGTGCACGCATGCCCGCTAGGGGATTGGCACTGACCAAGCCTTCGCGGCCCAGCCAGGCGTAAAAACCACGCCAACCGGAAGTGATCAAGGCAATGCCGCGCGGCGTGCGGCCGCTGCTGTGCATCTGCGCCATCCAGCGCCGCATGTGGTGGGCTTGCACTGCTGTCAATGCCACTTTGTCTTTGTCGGCCAGCGCTTGCAAACGCTGCAAATCCCCGGTGTACAAAGCCAAAGTGCGTGCAGCCAGACGTTTTTCAAACTGCGCATGCGCCAGATAGCGTTGCACCAGTTCAGCGTCTTGGGACATTTGCTGTGCGAGTTCGGTTTATTGCAAACGCGTGAGCGCGGCAGCTGCCAGCTCGGCGATGCGGCTCAGCACATCGGTACCCATGGACGGGTGAAACCGCTGGGGGTCGGGCGACGCCAACACCAGCAAACCCGTGCAGTCGCCCGCTGGCGTACTGTCAGCCGCATCGGTCCAGGGCGTGGCGTTGTTGCGCAGGGGCAGCAATGCCACCGACTGCGCTTCGTGCGGGTGCGCCAGCCATTGCACGGCTTCAAAGTCGTTGTTGCTGCCGCAGTAAGGCGCAGTCAATCCGCTGGTAAAGCTTTTCACATCTTCACTGATGTTTTGTGCAAACGCTTTTTTCTGAAACTTATCCGCCACCTTCCACACGCGCAACGCCACTTGCGGCACCATGAAGTGATGCTGAATTTCGGTGACGATGGCTTGCGGTAAATCGGCGGGCTGCTGAAGAATCAACAGGCTTTGCGCCCAGCGGTGCAAGCGGTCAGCCAGCACGGCGTTGTCGCTGCCGTTGCGAATCATCTCCATCATGCGTTGCTCGAGTGCGCGGATTTTTTCACGCAGCATGTCGGCTTGGCGTTCTTGCAAACTGACTGCACGTTGACCATGCGGGTTGACGATGCGCACCGTGGCCAACAACTGCGCGTGGCGGTCGAAAAAGTCCGGCGTGTTCACCAAAAAATTGGCGATGTCGTCTTCGGTGATCGGGGTGATCGGGTTGTTCATTTTGTTATCTCCATCTCGCCGCTAAAAACTGTGGTGGCAGGACCCGTCATGAACACCGGTTGTCCTGCGCCCTGCCATTCAATCGTCAACACGCCGCCGCGTGTGTGTACGTCTACTTTGCTGTCCAAAAGACCCTGGCGTATGCCAGCGACCACGGCGGCACACGCGCCCGTGCCGCAAGCCAGCGTCTCACCCGCGCCGCGCTCAAACACGCGCAACTTGATGTGTGTGCGTGACACGACTTGCATAAAGCCTGCGTTCACGCGGTTGGGAAACGCCACATGGTGTTCGATCAACGGGCCAAGGCTTGCGACAGGCGCTTGCTCCACATCTGCGACTGTCATCACCGCATGCGGGTTGCCCATGGAGACCACGGCCACGTCTGCGTGTTGTTCACCTAGAACCAAACGCCATAGCAAGCCCTGTTCATTCACTGCTGATGCGTGTTCAACCTTGAATGGAATACGTGGCAAATCCAGCACCGGTTCACCCATGTCCACCTTGACTTGCCCGTCTGGCAATTCATGCAAAGTGATGACGCCGCCGTGCACTTTCACCCGCACCGTGTTTTTTTGTGTCAGCCCTTGTTCGCGCACAAAGCGCACAAAACACCGCGAACCATTGCCGCATTGCTCGACCTCGCCGCCGTCGGCGTTGTGAATCACGTATTCGAAATCCACATCCGGTGTGGGCGCGGCGCGCACGCTGAGTATTTGATCGGCACCGACACCGAAATGGCGATCCGCCAAAAAACGGTAGTCGTCGGCGTCAAGTCCGAGCAGCCCTTTGGTCTCGTCGAGCACCACAAAATCGTTGCCCGCGCCTTGCATTTTGGTAAATCGGATACGCATGTGCCGATTATCATGCTTGTTCCACTCTCACTTTCAGCCATGGTCCGCCCCCATTTACAACTGCATCCCCAACGCGCCCCCGCCCCCTTGCTGCCCGCTGCTACCGTTTTGCTGCTGCGCGATGGCACGCAAGGCATAGAAGTGCTGATGACACGGCGTTCCATGACTGCGAGTTTCGCGCCCGGCGCCTATGTGTTTCCGGGCGGCGGCATTGAAGCGGCGGATGCCAAGGTGCATGCGCTTGCCAAACGCCGTAGCACGCAGCTTGATCTGCGTCTTACCCAAGCCATAGCCGCGATTCGTGAGAGTTTTGAAGAACTCGGTGTGCTGCTGGCCACGCACGCGGACGGGCGCATGGCTGACATGAACGACATCCAAAGCTTTGACCGCTTGCAAGCACTGCCGCCGCAAATCCAAGCGCGCGGCATGCAACTCGCAGCGGATCAGGTGTATGTACTCGCGCATTGGGTGACAGATCGCGATTTGAAACGCCGCTTTGATGTGCCGTTTCTGGTGGCGCGCATGCCTGAAGGGCAAACACCTGTTGCTGACGACAAAGAACAGTTCGAGCCCTTGTGGATACGCCCGCAAGACGCGCTGCAACGTCACCGCGAGAATGATTTTTTCATCATCTTTCCCACCATTCGCACGCTGGAGCGCATGCAAGCGTTTGACACAGTGGATGCGGTGCTGGCCGCGTGCGCGAATGAGCAACCCTGGTTTCACAGTTGCCCACGCGCCGGTTGGTTGAATGGCAAAGAGTCGCGCCACATGGAGCACGAACAGCCTTTTGGTGAATTGGCGTTGACCTGCCGCGACGGGCAAATTTTGCACTCGCTGGATTGGCAAACGGACGCGCCGGTGCGTTTGCTCGCGCACGTGCAACGCTTGACCGCGCCCAACCCCGGCATGATGACCGGCCCCGGCACCAACAGCTACTTGATTGGCGACGCCGACAGTGGTTTCATCGTCATCGACCCGGGCCCGCCCGATCGCGAACACATTCAACGCTTGTGGCAAGCCTGCGGCGGTGATGTGCGGTTCATCGTTTGTACGCATTCACACCCTGACCATTCACCGGGTGCAGCGCTATTGAAAAAACTGTGCGCCCAACACGGTGTGAACGTACGCATCATGGGCATGGCGTCAGCCGACACAGCGCGTGCCCACAGCCGATTCGTGCCTGACCATGCGCTGCACGATGGAGATAGGCTCGTGTTGCACAGCGGGCAAGACACGCACACGCTGCGCGTGGTGCACACGCCCGGGCATGCCGCGAACCATCTGTGTTTGATTGTGGAAGAAGACGGCTTGCTGATCAGCGGTGACCATGTGTTGAACGGCAGCACCACGGTGATCGACCCGCCCGACGGCCACATGGGTGACTACCTTGCTTCATTGGACAAACTGTCTGCGCTTTGCATTGAGTATCAAGTGGAGTTCATTTTGCCCGCGCACGGTTATGTGTTGGGCAACGAATGGGGCGAACCCTACAGCGCGATAGATTGCATTGCACGTTTGAAAGCACACCGGTTAACGCGTGACGCCAAAGTGCGCCGTGTCATGCAAGCCATGCCGGATGGCAACCCCGACAGTTGGTTGCCGCAGGCTTATGACGATGTGCCGCCGCAGTTGTGGCCCGTGGCTATGCGCTCGCTGTTGGCGCATGTGGCGTACATCCAGGAAAATCAGTGAGCACTTGAATTTGTATACACATTTGTGTATATTAAATGCATGAAGACTGCCGGATTTGATTGGGACGATGGGAATTGGCCCAAGTGCGGCAAACACGGTGTGTCGCGCGCAGAAATTGAAGATGTGCTGCTCAACACACCTGCGGTAATGCCGGATCCGCATCCTGAAGAACCTCGCATGAGAGCTATCGGAAAGACATTTGCAGGGCGCTACGTCTTTTTGGTATTTAGGGTTCGCAAATTCGACGATCAACTTTTTTTAAGACCCATAAGCGCACGCTTTATGCATCAAAAGGAAATAGACCATTATGAAAACAAAATCTAAATCTATGCCTACGCTCAAAAACGATGACTCAGCGGAGGATTTTGTATCCTCTTCGGATTTATCCAAGTACGATTTGTCCGGATTCAAACCCATGAAATTTGAAATTGAAGCCAAATCTGCTGCACTCAATTTAAGGCTTCCGCAGTCCTTGCTAAGTGCACTCAAAATCCGTGCAAAAGCCAAAGGCATTCCATACACACGCTACGTACGCATGCTTTTAGAAACCGATTTGGCCAAGCCATCTGCTTAATAAAAATTCAAGCCTAATATTTAAAAGTGTGAAGCTCACCGATACGCCGGATTCTGTGCACGCCGGTTGCCCGGCGCGTGACCGTCATTCCTCTGGGCCGGGAGTCGCCTGCCCGGCTCGGTGCTACCTACCCGCCAACTCAGCGGACCGCCTCAACGTTGGCCTACTTGGTATTGCTGCGCGCAGAGATTGCCCGTTTCACCCACTTTGAGGCTCGTACCTCAGGCTTGCGCCTTCGGTGCGGCCACAAAGTGACTCGTCTCTGTTGCTCTGATCCTCACCTCACGGTGGAGAGGTGTTACCTCCTGCGCTGTCCTGTGCAGTCCGGACGTTCCTCCAGTGCCTGGTTTCCCAGATTGCACCAGCGACGGCCTAGCGAGCTTCACAGTGTCATTATCCGCCTTACAGCGCGTGTCTGGCGGTCTAAAATCTCTTCTTCGAATCGTTCACTGCCCGATAACCACGGGCCCCGCACATGATCCGCTTATCCGAACTCAAGCTGCCTTTGTCGGCGTTGCCGCTGCAACTGCCCCGCGCCGCCGACGCCCCCGCCGAAACCGATGCCGACCGGCATCTGCTGCCGCACCCTGATGCTGTGTTGTGCGAACTGGTTGCCCAAGCACTAGACATCCCTAAAGAAGACATCGCCACATTGAATGTGTTCAAACGCAGTTTTGATGCGCGTAAGCAAAACCTGCTGGTGGTCTATATCGTCGATATCTCACTGCAAAGTGCTGCGCAAGAAACACAACTGCTGCAACAGCACGCCGCGAATCCGCAGATACAAGCCACGCCGGACATGGTGTGGCGTGCACCTGTGCAAGCGCCTGCCGATTGGAGTCCGGTTGACGGCCAGCGCCCGGTGGTGGTCGGCTTCGGCCCTTGCGGCATGTTTGCTGCGCTGGTGCTGGCGCAAATGGGCTTGAAGCCGATCGTCATCGAGCGCGGGCCGCCGGTGCGCCAACGCACCAAAGACACTTGGGGCTTGTGGCGCAAGTCGGTGCTGAAACCCGAGAGCAATGTGCAATTCGGCGAAGGCGGCGCGGGCACGTTTTCCGACGGCAAGCTCTACAGCCAAATCAAAGACCCGCGTCATCTGGGTCGCAAGGTGATGCAAGAGTTTGTCAATTTCGGCGCGCCCGAGGAAATTTTGTGGGCCGCGCATCCGCACATTGGCACGTTCAAACTGGTCAAGGTGGTTGAAGGTTTGCGCGAGCACATCATCCGGCTCGGTGGCGAGGTGCGGTTCAACCAGCGCGTGGTTGACATTTCGCATGAACAGCAAGGCGCACAAAAGCAAATGCAAGCGCTGCACATACTGCAACAAGACAGCGGCGAGCGTTACACGTTGAACGCGCAACACGTGGTGATGGCGCTCGGGCACAGCGCGCGAGACAGCTTTACCATGTTGCACAGGCATGGTGTCGCGATGACTGCCAAAGCGTTTTCTATCGGTGTACGCATTGAGCATCCGCAAAGTGTGATTGACAAAGCGCGCTGGGGCATGCACGCCGGTCACCCCATGCTGGGCGCGGCTGACTACAAACTGGTGCACCACGCGGCCAACGGTCGCGCGGTCTACAGCTTTTGCATGTGCCCAGGCGGCACCGTGGTCGCGGCCACCAGCGAAGCTGGACGCGTGGTCACCAACGGCATGAGCCAGTATTCGCGCAATGAGCGCAACGCAAACGCAGGCATTGTTGTCGGCATTGACCCCGGCGATTACCCGACAGATGCTGCTTCGTTTGAAGACACACTGGGTCAGGAACTCGGCAACGCCGTGCGCTTGGACACGCGCGACACTGCCGACGGTTTTCATCCGCTGGCCGGTATGGTGTTGCAACGCCAGCTTGAATCGGCAGCGTATCTGGCCGGTGGCAGCAATTACCAAGCCCCAGCGCAACTGGTGGGCGATTTGCTGTCGGGCAAACCATCAGCGGCTTTAGGCGATGTCGAGCCTTCTTACAAACCCGGCGTGCACATGACGAGTTTTCACAAGGTGTTGCCTGCTTTTGCCATCGATGCGATGCGCGAAGCATTGCCTGTGTTCGGCCGCAAGATCAAAGGCTTTGACCGCGCAGATGCAGTGCTGACTGGCGTGGAAACACGCACTTCATCACCACTGCGCATCGAACGCGACGCCGGATTGCAAAGCCCGAACATGCGTGGCCTGTACCCGGGCGGCGAAGGTGCGGGTTATGCGGGCGGCATTTTGTCCGCTGCTGTTGACGGCATCAAGCTGGGTGAAGCGCTCGCCATACAACTGTTGCAAAATCACTCACACTGAACAAGGAACACACGCATGAAAGCCCACACTATTTTGGAAACCATCGGCCACACGCCGCATATACGCATCAACCGTTTGTTCGGTGCGAATCACCATGTGTGGATCAAGTCAGAGCGCAGCAACCCAGGTGGTTCCATCAAAGACCGCATCGCTTTGTCCATGGTGGAAGATGCCGAGAAATCTGGCGTACTCAAACCCGGTGGCACCATCATCGAACCGACATCCGGCAACACCGGTGTCGGTCTGGCCATGGTGGCTGCGGTCAAAGGCTACAAGCTTGTGCTGGTCATGCCCGACAGCATGTCGATTGAGCGCCGCCGTTTGATGCTGGCCTATGGCGCGACGTTCGATTTGACGCCACGTGAAAAAGGCATGAAAGGTGCGATTGCCCGCGCGCAGGAATTGGTGGATGCCACCCCCGGCGCGTGGATGCCGCAGCAATTTGAGAACCCGGCCAATATCGCGGTGCATGTGCGCACCACCGCATTGGAAATTCTGGCGGACTTCCCCGAAGGTTTAGACGCGATCATCACAGGTGTGGGCACCGGCGGTCACCTCACTGGTTGTGCGCAAGTGTTGAAAGAGAAATGGCCGAAGCTGCAAGTATTTGCGGTCGAGCCCAAAGCCTCACCGGTCATCTCCGGCGGTGCGCCCTCACCGCACCCGATACAAGGCATAGGTGCGGGCTTTATTCCGAAAAATCTGCACATGGCATTGGTAGACGGCGTGATTCAAGTTGAGGCCGAAGACGCACGCGAATTTGGCCGCCGCGCCGCCCGCGAAGAAGGCATGTTGGTTGGAATTTCCAGCGGTGCCACGCTGGCCGCGATTGCGCAAAAGCTGCCCGAACTGCCCGCCGGCGCGAAAGTGCTGGGCTTTAACTACGACACCGGTGAGCGCTATTTATCTGTTGAAGGCTATTTGCCTGTTTGATGTTTGTCTGATCGCTTGACTTTGCACGCCGCCTCTGCTGTTACACCCGCACAGGTGCGCGTGCTCAGCGTCATCCCGCCGATGACGCAACTCAACACGCCCTACCCGTCTACCGCATACCTCACCGGTTTTTTGCGCAGCCGTGGCATTGAGTCGCAGCAAGTGGATTTGGCGTTGGCTTTGGTGTTGCAATTGTTGACACCAGAGTGCTTGTCGCAAGTCCAGCAACTGGCTTTGGCTTTGCCCGAAACTGAACGCAGCGCCAGTGTCAACGCCTTCCTCGACCATTTCACGCGTTACCACCAAACCATTGCGCCGACGATTGCGTTTTTGCAAGGGCGTGATGCCACGCTGTGCCACCGCATCGCCGGACGCGGTTTTCTGCCTGAAGGCCCGCGCTTTGCGTCTCTGGATGCGTTTGACGATGACAGCGGTGACGCCCTCGGCTGGGCCTTCGGTGCATTGGGTCAACAAGACAGAGCTCGACATCTGGCCACGCTTTACTTGAACGACATTGCCGATGTGTTGCGTGACGCGGTAGATGCACGTTTTGAATTTGTGCGCTACGGGGAATCATTGGCTGGCAGCCAAGCGAGTTTTGACGCCCTGGCACATGCATTGGCCGCGCCGCCGAATTTGATTGACACGCTGTTGCAACAACTCACGCTGCAAGCCATGCAACAACATCAACCCACGCTGGTCTTGTTGTCCGTGCCGTTTCCGGGCGCGGTCTATGCTGCGCTGCGTATTGCACAAACTATCAAGCAACATCACCCGGGTGTGACGATTTGTTTGGGGGGCGGTTATGTGAATACCGAATTGCGTTCTTTGACCGAACCGCGCTTGTTTGACTTCATCGATGTAGTGACACTGGACGCAGGTGAACGCCCGGTGCTGTCGTTGATAGAACACCTGCAAGACCGCCGTTCGCAACAACGCCTGGTGCGAAGTTTTGTGCGCGTGGATGGTGCGGTGAAATACATCAACTGGTCTGAACCGGATGTGGCGTTTGACGATGTGGGCACCCCCACTTGGGACGGCTTGCCGCTGCACGATTATTTGTCGTTGCTGGACATGCTCAACCCCATGCACCGACTGTGGAGCGACGGGCGCTGGAACAAACTGACCGTGGCGCATGGGTGCTATTGGAAGAAATGCAGTTTTTGCGATGTGTCGCTGGACTACATCTCGCGCTATGACGCAGCCAGTGCAACCACCTTGGTGGACCGGATTGAACGCATCATCGAAGAAACCGGTCAGACCGGTTTCCATTTTGTGGATGAAGCCGCGCCGCCCAAAGCACTCAAGGCTATGGCCGAAGAAATATTGCGCCGCCAATTGCAACTCACATGGTGGGGCAATATCCGCTTTGAGAAAACCTTCACACCCGACTTGTGCGAACTGCTGGCCGAGAGCGGATGCATTGCCATGTCGGGCGGCTTGGAAGTCGCCTCTGATCGTTTGCTCACGCTGATGCAAAAAGGTGTGACCGTGGCGCAAGTAGCACGCGTCACACAAGGCTTTGCACGCGCAGGTGTTTTGGTGCACGCTTACCTGATGTATGGCTTTCCCACCCAAACCGTGCAAGACACGGTGGACTCACTGGAATATGTGCGGCAATTGTTTGAAAACGGTTGCATACACAGTGGGTTCTTTCACCGCTTTGCTTGCACCGTGCATTCGCCGGTGGGCATGAACCCGTCTGCTTATGGTGTGAGTTTGCTGCC
>CAMDXA010000006.1 GCA_945878065.1 Bordetella parapertussis
TAACCCAGCCAGCCTTTGCTGCCCAGAATTTGCGCCCACGCCTGCATATCGTCACGCGTGAGCCGCAAAGCGTTGTGTACTTTGTGTGAAAGTTGTTCGGGCAAATGGGCTTTCACCCAGCCGCGGACTTCTTCGCGAAATGCCTGTTCTTCAGGCGTGAAGGCCAGATCCATGTGAATTCTCCGTAGGTGCTTTAGCCACCGTAATTAAGTCAATCCGTGTTTTAGCACGACCGTGCGATTTTGCTGTAAAGCAAGAGACAAGGCCATGTTTCGCCATAATGACCCGAATGAAAAATATTGTGATTCTGATCTCCGGTGGCGGCTCCAACATGTTGGCCATCGCCCGCGCTGCTGTCCAGCAACAGTGGGAACAGACTTTGCATGCGCGGATAGCCGCCGTCATCAGTAACCGGCCAAACGCAGGCGGTTTGAAGATCGCCGCTGACATGGGTTTGACCACACAAGTGGTGGACCACACCGCATTTGCTGACCGACCGGACCCGCGCACCGCATTTGACGATGTGCTGCGCCAGACGATTGACGCATATGAACCCTCGCTGCTGGTGCTCGCCGGTTTCATGCGCATACTGACGCCGGGCTTTGTGGTGCACTATGAAGGGCGCTTGCTGAATATCCACCCCTCGCTGTTGCCCGCGTTTGCGGGATTGCATACCCACCAACGCGCTATAGATGCTGGTTGCCGGTTTGCAGGTGCCACCGTGCACCAGGTGACCACCGAACTCGACCACGGTCCGATATTGGCGCAAGCCGTGGTGCCAGTTTTGGCGGATGACACGGCAGATACTTTGGCCGCGCGTGTGCTCACGCAAGAACATGTGATGTATCCGCAGGCGATAGAAACATTCTTAAAGTCCCATGTCTGACGCCGACCTGCCGCCCTTACCCAACCTGCCTGCCGGGCGCTACCGGCATTACAAACAACTGGACTACGAGGTGTTAGGCGTGGTGCGCCACAGTGAGACGCTGGAACCGCTGGTGCTCTACAAAGCGCTGTATGGCGAACAAGGTCTGTGGGTCAGGCCGTTTGCCATGTTCACCGAAGAGGTGGTGGTGGATGGGGTGAATAGACCCAGATTTCAAAAACTCAACAACTGAGTTTTTTAAGCTGCCAGCCTCGAATTGCGCGGCAAATGCGCCATCAAAAATTCCATTTGGTCGGCCAATATGCGGCGGTTGCGCAAAATAAAGTCTTCCCACAACGTGGGCGTGTAAGGCGTGTACAGCAAAGGCATCCGAGCCTGCTCGGGCGTGCGGTTGGCTTTGCGGTGGTTACAGGTTTTGCAGGCGGTGACCACGTTCATCCAAGTGTCCTGGCCGTGCTGGCCAAAGGGGATGATGTGCTCGCGGGTTAAATCGGTTTCGTGGAAATCGTCGCCGCAGTAAGCGCACAGGTTGCGGTCGCGGGCAAACAATTTGCTGTTGGTCAATCCCGGTTTCAAATCGAAGGGGTTGATGCGCGGCACGCCCTTGGTGCCGATGATGCTGTTGATGACGATTTTCGACTGTATGCCGGTGACCGCGTTGTAGCCGCCACGGTAAACCGCGACTTCGGCACCAGCTTCCCAGCGCACCTCTCCCGCCGCGTAATGGGTCACGGCTTGTTCGAGCGATATCCAAGATTGCGGCAACCCTTGGGCAGACAGCTTCAAGACCTTCAACATTCACCTCCAATGAGATAAGCGAGCACTGACGTCGATCCGTGACAATATACCTTGTTTCCAAGACGGCACTTTGACACCACGCCTGTACCCATGCAAATTTTCAGAGGCATTCACCACCCCGGCCTGGCCCCGTCCTGCGCACTGACCATCGGCAATTTTGATGGCGTGCACCGCGGCCACCAGGCCATGCTGGCTTTGTTACATAACGAAGCGCGCCAACGCGGCGTGCCGTCTTGTGTGATGACATTTGAGCCTCATCCGCGCGATTTTTTTGCCGGGCAATTGAACAAGCCCGAGATGGCACCTGCACGCATCGCCACGCTGCGCGACAAGCTGGCTGAATTGCAAGCCTGCGGCATCGCCCAATGCGTGGTGTTGCCATTCAACCAGACGCTGGCGGCATTAAGCCCGGACGATTTTGTGCAGCAGATGCTGTTGCAAGGCTTGGGCGTACGCTATGTGCTGGTGGGTGACGATTTTTGCTACGGTGCCAAACGCGCCGGTGACTACGCATCGTTGTCGCGCAGTGGCCTAGCGCTGGGCTTTGAAGTCGCTCGCATGAACAGCTATGAAATATCCGAACCGCCCTCGGCAGACAAACCCGGCGTGACCGGCGTGCGTGTCTCCAGCTCGGCGGTGCGTCAGGCGCTGGCCGATGGCGATATGCGTCAGGCGGCGTTGCTGCTGGGCCGTCCCTACGCCTTGTCGGGGCACGTGGTGCACGGACGCAAACTCGGGCGTGAATTGAATTGCCCGACCTTGAACCTGCGCTTTCCACATTCCAAACCTGCGGCCAGCGGTATTTTTGTGGCACTTGTTCATGGCTTGAGTGAGAAACCGCTGCCCGGCGTGGCGAATTTCGGCGTGCGCCCCTCACTGGACGCGAACGATGTCAACGGCGGACGCGTGCTGCTGGAAACCCATTGCCTGGACTGGCCTGCCCATCTGGGCACTGAGGGGGGCTACGGTAAACTCATACGCGTGGAACTGCTGCATAAATTACACGACGAACTCAAGTACGAGAGCATGGACGCCTTGAACCGGGGCATACAGCGCGACTGCGACGACGCACGCGCCTGGCTGGCCGCCCGAATTTGACAGGGCCTGCATGACGCACTTTGCCCCGCGTCTCCTACATCCACTGACAGCTGAACCGGATGCCGCAGCATCAATCACGAATCCATTCGAATACCTTGATATTGAATTGACATGACCGACGCAAACACCACCGATTACCGCGCGACACTGAACCTGCCGGACACACCGTTTCCCATGCGCGGCGACCTGCCCAAACGCGAACCGGCCTGGGCCAAAAGCTGGACCGAGCAAGGTTTGTACAAACAATTGCGCGTGGCACGCCACGGCCAGCCGCTGTTTGTGCTGCACGACGGCCCGCCTTATGCCAACGGCAAATTGCATATCGGCCATGCGCTGAACAAAGTCTTGAAAGACATGATCGTCAAAAGCCGCCAACTGGCTGGCTTTGATGCGCAATACATTCCCGGCTGGGACTGTCACGGTTTGCCTATTGAAAACGCCATCGAAAAACTACATGGCCGCAAACTCTCGCGCGACGATATGCAGGCCAAAAGCCGCGCGTTTGCCACCGAGCAAATCGATCAGCAGCGCGAAGACTTCAAACGCTTAGGCGTGCTGGGTGATTGGGAGCGGCCTTACCGCACCATGGACTTCGCCAACGAAGCCGGCGAAATCCGCACGTTCAAACGCGTGATTGAGCGCGGTTTTGTGTATCGCGGTTTGAAGCCGGTGTACTGGTGTTTCGATTGCGGCTCGTCTTTGGCTGAGTTTGAAATTGAGTACGCGGATAAAAAAAGTGACACGCTGGATGTGGCGTTTTTATGTGCGCAGCCTGAAAAACTGGCCAAAGCCTTTGGACTGTCAAAGCTCGACAAAGAAGCGTTCGCCGTCATCTGGACCACCACCGCTTGGACCATCCCCGCCAACCAGGCGCTGAACCTCAACCCCGAGTTGAACTATGCCTTGGTTGACACTGAGCGCGGTTATTTTGTGTGTGCTGAATCGCTGGTGGACAAATGTTTAGAACGCTGGCAACTCAGCGGCAAAGCCGTAGCAACTTGCAAAGGCCAATCGCTGGATTTGATCGAATTCCATCACCCGCTGTCGCATGTGGACGCGGCCTATCAGCGCACTGCCCCTGTGTATTTGGCGGACTACGCCACCGACGCAGACGGCACGGGTATCGTGCACAGCGCACCTGCTTACGGTGTGGATGACTTCAACTCCTGTGTCGCGCATGGTTTGGCTTACGACGACATCTTGAACCCGGTGCAAGGCAACGGCGCGTATGCCGCTGACTTCGCGTTGTTCGGCGGACAGCACATCTGGAAAGCCGTACCCATCATTTTGGAAGCGCTGAAAAACTCAGGGCGTTTGATGGCGACACACGGCATCACGCACAGCTACCCGCATTGCTGGCGACACAAAACCCCGGTCATCTACCGCGCTGCGGCGCAATGGTTTGTGCGCATGGACGAAGGCGAGGGCGTGTTCACCCAAGACAAAGCGCCTAAGACGCTGCGTCAATCGGCGCTTGACGCGATTGAGCAAACCAACTTCTACCCCGAGAACGGCAAAACCCGTTTGCGCGACATGATTGCCAACCGGCCCGACTGGTGCATCTCGCGCCAGCGCAGCTGGGGCGTACCGGTGCCGTTTTTGTTGCACAAAGACAGCGGTGAATTGCACCCGGACACGATGGAAATATTGGATATTGCAGCGACCATGGTGGAACACGGCGGCATCGAAGCCTGGAGCCGCGCCGGTGTGAACGACATTCAAACTTTGTTGACAGCGCAAGGCAAAGGCCAAACCGCCCAAGCCGACGACTACAGCAAGAGCACCGATATTTTGGAAGTCTGGTTCGACTCCGGCTCGACGTTCGAGCATGTGCTGCGCGGCAGCCACAAAAATGCTTACGACCGCGCGCCTTATCACGAGACCGGCCCCGAAGCCGACTTGTATTTGGAAGGCCACGACCAACACCGTGGCTGGTTCCACAGTTCGCTGTTGCTCGGTTGCGCGCTCTATGACCGTGCGCCTTACCGTGGTTTGTTGACGCATGGTTTTGCCACCGACGGCCAAGGTCGCAAGATGAGCAAGAGCTTGGGCAACACCGTGGTGCCTCAGGAAGTCACCGACAAACTCGGCGCGGAAATCGTGCGCCTGTGGGTAGCGTCCACCGACTATTCGGGCGACTTGAACATCGACGACAAAATTTTGGCGCGTGTGGTCGACACCTACCGCCGCGTGCGCAACACGCTCAAGTTTTTGTTGGCCAACACCAGCGACTTCGACATAGCCAAAGACGCAGTGCCTTTGTCTGAGATGCTGGAAGTTGATCGCTACGCCATCAGCCGCGCCGCGCAATTGCAAGCCGATATCGTCGGCCATTACAACCCGCAAACCCAAGTGTTTGAAGGCGGGCATTTCGGGCGCTACGAGTTCCATCCGGTGGTCTCTAAGCTGCAAATTTATTGTTCGGAAGACTTGGGCGCGTTTTATTTGGATGTGCTCAAAGACCGGCTGTACACCACAGCCGCCGGTTCACACGCACGGCGCAGTGCGCAAACTGCGCTGTGGCAAATCACCCAAGCCATGTTGCGCTGGATGGCACCGTTTTTAAGCTTCACCGCCGAAGAGGCTTGGGGCGTGCTGGGCTTGGGCAACACCATTTTCAAAGACAGGTATGTGCAACTGCCTGCGCCCGATACAGCGTTATTGGACAAATGGTCGCGCATTCGTGAGATCCGCGAACAAGTGAACAAAGACATTGAAGTGGTGCGCGCACAAGGCCTGGTCGGCTCGCCGCTGCAAGCCGAGGTTGTGCTGACCGTGAACGCGGCTGACATGGCATTGCTGCAAAGCTTAGGCGGTAACTTGAAGTTTGTGTTCATCGTGTCTGCGTTGCAACTCAAAGCCGGTGACAACTTGGCGGTTGAGGTGACACCTTCAGCGCACACCAAATGCGAACGCTGCTGGCATTACAGCGCGGATGTGGGCAGCATTGCCGCGCACCCTACCCTTTGCGGGCGCTGCAACAGCAACCTGCACGGCAGCGGTGAACAACGGGCATTTGCTTAATGGCTGGCCTGCGCATATCTTTAGCCTATCACGCTTTGAAAAAAACCCTAACGTGAAACACAAACCATGACTAAACACTCACCGCGCTCTCTGTGGCTATGGCTGGGCATTGCCTTGGTGGTGCTGCTGTTTGACCAATTCACCAAACTGCTGATCATCGGCAGTTTGCAACTGGGTGACAGCCAGCCAGTGACATCTTTTTTCAACCTGGTGCGGGTGCACAACAGCGGCGCAGCGTTTTCATTTTTATCCACCGCCTCCGGTTGGCAACGCTGGTTTTTCACCGGTATCGGCCTGGTGGCCGCCGTTTATATCGTGTGGATGTTGCGCAGCCATCCTGATCAAACCTTGTTTTGCTTTGCGCTATCACTGGTGCTGGGTGGCGCGGTTGGCAATGTGATGGACCGCTTACTGTGGGGCCATGTGGTTGATTTTTTAGATTTCCACTGGGCTTGGTTGTCGCCGGTTTTTTACCAAGGACATTTCCCAGCGTTTAACGTGGCTGACAGCGCCATCAGCGTTGGCGTGGTCTGCCTGATTGCAGACGAATTGATTCGGGTGCGACGCAGCCGCACATAATTTGTCAGCGCGGCTGCACTTTGTAAACACTGAAACTCTCCAAAGGCGCGCGTCCAGCGGCCAAGGCTATTTGCCTAGGCAGAGTACCTGTTTTGTGGTCAACCCATTGGGCTTGTACCAACGACTGAGCGCTCACGTTGAGTTCCCGCAAGTCTGTTAGATCGCTGGTTTTGGCTATCAAAAAATAAGGCCCGTTCTGCGGCAGTTCATTGACATGGTTGACGCGCACACTCGCAGCGCTTTGTCGGTATAGACCCAGCTCGTAAGCCACTGGCGGGTCCAAGCGATACACCATCACCGGCCATTGAGGCTGACTGGCCAACCAAGGCAGCACGTTGTAGGGAATGCTGTAGCGCGTGTGCGCCACCAGCGTCATGGCTTCAAGCACCGCATACAGCGCCAATACCGCCGCCACCGGATGCACCAACACCATGAGCCCATGTTGCTGCTGCCTTTGCCACACGGCATAGGCCAGCCAGCCCAGCCCAGCCGTAGTCAGGCCCATCATGATTTGCACATGACCCACTTGCCACGCCACCCACACCGCTAACACAAGGGTGAATAAGCCCATGCCTGCTTGCAACCAACGCACACCCCGGTTTGAGGTGTGCTGACAGGCGGACAGCAACCAAGGCGCACACATCAGTGCTGCAAACGGATAGACGATGACGGTGTAGTAGTCCAGCTGAAAACTGGTCAGGCTGAACATCACAAAACTCACCCCAAAACTGGCCGCTAAAAAAACCCACTGTGCGCGTTGTGTGGCCTGCCATTCGGACCAACGTCGCCCGGCTTGCCAACACGAGCCGGCAAACGCCGCCACCCATGGCAAAAATGCCCACAAAAACACCGCCACAAAAAACAGCTTGTTGCCCGCTTGGTTGGTGATCGGCCCGGTGTTGAAGAACCGCCCGAACTGGCTGTCCCACAAGAAAAAGCGAATGCCGGACACACCGGTTTGATTGAACACGGTTTTTTCCGGGTGCATATCAAACTGTCTGTACAAGGCCAGCACTTCCGGTGTCACACACACCGCCGTCAACAGCAACGCCGCCAACCATTTCATACGGAACAACTCGCGCCAGCGCCCTTGGTAGGCCCACATGCACACCAAGCCGCAGCTGATAGTGATCAAGGTGAACACGCCTTTGGTCATCACCGAAATGCCGCTGAACAATGCACCGAGCAACACATATTTCAAGCGACTGTCAGCGTCAAAACGCAGCCAGTAATAACACGCGCCCATGATGCTGGCGGTTAAAAACGCTTCGGCTTTCAAGGCGGTGGTGGTGTACATCAAATGGTAGGCGGACACATAGACCAGCAAAGCAACCAACGCGGTGTCCCGGCCATAGAACAAGCGCGCCAGCCGATAGGTGAAATAGCCGCCCAATAAGTGACACAGGTAGCCAGGCAACATGTAGGCAAACACACTCACACCGAACAACTTGAACGACAAGGCACCTAACCAAAACGGAAAATGCGGTTTGTCTAACCAGTCGCGACCATCCAATATCAGGTCGTTCCAATTGCCACTCAACACCAGGTGTTGTGACAAGGCGGCATACAGCACCGAGTCGCCTTCGTTCAATATGGGCGTGAACAAAGGAATGGCATTGACCAGCAAAGTCAGCAACACCCAGGCCAGCAGGTGCGGGCGCAATGCGGGATCAAGAGATTTGTTGGTACTGTGATTCACACCGAGGCCTATTGCAAAGACATAAAAAAACCGCCAGTTTGCACCGGCGGCCATTTCAGGGATTGTTTACACGGTCAGCAATGTGCTGCCGGTGGTTTTGCGTGCTTCCAAATCGCGGTGCGCCTGTGCGGCTTCGGCCAAGGGGTAACGCTGTTCGATATGAATCTTCACTTTGCCGCTGCCGACCACATCAAACAAGTCCTCGGCCATTTGCTGGTTGGTTTCGCGCGTGGCGATGTGGGTGAACAAGGTTTGGCGGGTGACATAAATCGAACCTTTCGCGCCCAATGAACCCGGGGCAAACGGCTCGACCGGACCGGAGGCGTTACCAAAACTGGCCATCAAACCAAACGGTGACAAGCAGTTGAGTGACTTGTCCCAGGTGTCTTTACCGACCGAGTCGTACACCACTTTCACGCCTTTGCCGTGGGTGATGTCTTTGACACGCGCTTCAAAATCTTCTTTGTTGTAATTGATCACATGGGCCGCGCCATTGGCTTTGGCCAGTGCACATTTTTCGTCGCTGCCTGCGGTACCGATGAGTTGCAAACCCAGCGCCTTGGCCCACTGACAAGCAATCAAACCCACGCCACCGGCGGCGGCGTGGAACAAAATCAAGTCCCCGGCTTGCAAACCGGCTTGCGGCAAAGTGCGCTTGAGCAAATACTGCACGGTCATGCCTTTGAGCATCATGCCGGCTGCGGTTTCAAACGAAATGTTGTCCGGCAGTTTGCAGACGTTTTTGGCAGGCATCACTCGCGCTTCGCAATAGCTTCCGGGCGGGGCGCTGGCATAAGCCGCGCGGTCGCCTGCTTTCAAATGGGTGACGCCTTCGCCCACGGCTTCAATCACGCCAGCACCCTCCATGCCCAAGCCATGCGGCATAGGCAAGGGGTACAAACCGGTGCGGTGGTAAACATCGATGTAGTTCAAACCGACGGCTTGGTGCGCGATAAGCACTTCGCCGGGGCCGGGGTTGCCGACTGTGACATCGACAAGTTGCAACACCTCGGGACCGCCGGGTTGTTTGAATTGAATGGCTTTGCTCATGCCTGACTCCTGTTGTGTGGGTTGTGATCGCGGGGGCCTGTCTAGCGGCCCAGTCTCGTGATTGTCCACGCAACTGGGTTAGAGTCGCCCACATGCCAGAAAATCCACCCTCCCCCAGCAAACCCTCGCTGGACTTGGCCACCGCCGGTTTGTTGTTGTTGCCCCCGCTGTTATGGGCTGGCAACAGCGTACTGGGTGCCGTGGTGGCCGACCTGGTACCGCCAATCACGCTGAATTTTTTCAGATGGCTATTGGCCTTTGCGCTGTTGCTGCCCTGGTCGTACCCGGTGCTCAAACCGTCCAGCCCGATGTGGGCGCACTGGCGACGCTATGGTCTGATGAGCCTGCTGGGTGTGGGTTGCTACAACAGTTTCCAATACTTGGCACTGCACACTTCTACGCCCATCAATGTGACCTTGGTCGGTGCCAGCGTGCCGGTGTTCATGTTGGTGTTGGGCGCGCTGTTTTACAAACAATCGGTCAGCGCTCGCCAAGTGTTGGGGGCGGTCTTGTCAATAGCAGGTGTTCTTTGTGTGCTGGGCCGCGGCGACTGGAATACCTTGCAAAAGGTGCAGTTGGTGATTGGCGATGTCTACATATTGATTGCCGTGCTGTGCTGGGCCTGGTACAGCTGGCTGGTGGCGCAGCCTGTCGACCCGCCGGAAATTCGCGGCAACTGGACGTATTTTTTGACCGCGCAAATGGTGTTTGGCTTGCTGTGGAGCGGTGCATTCACCGCTGCTGAGTGGCAGCTCAGCGACAACCCGCATATCGATTGGGGCTGGCCGCTGGCTGCCAGCGTGTTGTATGTGGCCTTAGGACCAGCTTTGCTGGCCTATCGCAGTTGGGGGCTGGGCATTCAACGGGTAGGGCCGAACATCGCAGGCTTTTTTGCCAACCTCACGCCCTTGTTTGCTGCCTTGATTTCCACTGTCACCTTGGGCGATTCACCACAAGGCTTTCATGCGGTGGCATTTGTGCTGATCGTGGGTGGTATTTGGGTGTCCTCACGCAAACCCTGAAACTGTTGCGAATCGGTTATATATTAAAGTTTTCAATATATTTTGAATTTGTATTTATAAATACTCATTCACTGGCATGCCCGCAAAGATTGCCCTCAATAAATTCAACGGGTAAATTATCAACACATAACATGCATTTTTCGAAACTTTTAAATCCTTTTTAATTAGGTTAAATGCATGAAACATGTACAAGCTTGGTCCATGTGGGCTATTTTGTTTGGCTTTTTAACGGGCATTCAACTGCCCTCACAGCTTCATGCCAAAGAACCAGTGGCAAGCGACAAAGTGCTGGAGATTTTTCAGCAACCCGCAGACAAAACGCAAGCGGCCAAACTGCTCCGGGTGTTTGACCTAGCCGGCTTGAAACAGCTGCCTCAGCAAACGTTCACCACCCACACGCCTTGGTATAAAAAACCGGTCACTTTCACCGGGCCGCTGCTGCGGGACGTGTTGAATGCCTCCAAGGTGAAAGGCACCACCATTACCGCGGTGGCACTTGATGAGTACAAGGCCAAACTGCCATTCAGCGATGCCGAGAAATTTGACTTGATATTGGCGCACTCTTTGGATGGCAAACAAATGGGGCCAAAAAACAAAGGGCCCTTGTTTGTGGTGTACCACTATGACAGCCGCAAAGAGTTGCAAAGCGTGCTGTATTACCAGCGCTCAGTCTGGCAGCTCAAAGGCTTGATCATCGAATAAGCGCACATGCCGCTGAGACTTTCCTCGATTTCCTACAGCATCCGGCTGTTTGTGATCACTGCGGTGATGGCGGCCGCCATGTTGGTGTTGTTGGCTTTCGAATTGATACAGCGTCAGGTCTTGCTTGAACAAAACGCAGTCAGAGTGGATTCACTCACCGCACCTGCGTTTATTTTGGACAACGAGTTCCAGCGTTTTCAACATGCGCTGGAATTGCATTTGTACACACAACAGCGGGTCTCCAAAGATGCCTTGCAAATGCGTCTCGATGTGTTGATCAGCAAAGTCGAAGTGGTGCGCGAGTCACCGGGCTCTGCCTTCATGTTCAAAGACCCACAGAATATGGCCACACTAGACATGATGCAAACGTATGTACAGCGTGCGCAACAAGTGTTGGACCAAGACCCAAGTCAGCTTCAAGAACTGCGCATATTGTTGAATGACATGCAGGCATTCACCTCCAAAAATCACCCGATCAGCTATTCCGCTGACTTGCTCGCCTCTTTGTTGTTAGAGTAACAAAATGCGAAATTGCTGTGGCAAAACCAGCAAATCACTTGGCTGACTTTGGCGCAACTGGTGTTGTTGATGGCGGCGGCCTTCGGGCTGTTGTCGCGGCACCGCTCACAGCAACGCGAACAAACCGCGTTGACCGCATTGAATGATCAACTGCGCCAAGCGCAACGCGATGCCGAGGCGGCGAGTCGGGGCAAAAGCCTGTTTCTGGCCAATATGAGCCATGAACTTCGCACCCCTTTCAACGGCATCGTAGGCATTTTGAATATTTTGGGCAGCACGCCACTGAGCAGCCAACAAGCAGATTTGGTCAAAACAGTGAACGATTCAGCAGGTCATTTTTTGAAACTGTTGAATGACATTTTGGACATGTCTGCGCTGGAGTCCGGCAAGATCAGCTTACATTCGGAGGCGGTTGACTTGCGCGCATTGATGTTGAATGTCGAGGCCATCATGCGGCCAATGGCGATACAAAAAGGATTGTGTTTTCACTTGCCAGACTTGCCCGAAGAGCCCGTCTGGGTGAAATCGGATGCCACACGCTTGCGACAAATTTTGCTCAACCTATTGAACAACGCCATCAAGTTCACAGAACAAGGTCAGGTCAGCCTGTACTTTCGCCAGTCAAGCGACGACAAGTCCTTGCGATTTTTTGAGTTCAGCATCCGCGACACCGGCATAGGTTTAGACGAAACCTCGCTGGGTAAATTGTTTCAGCGCTTCTACCAAGTCGACTCGGGTTTGTCGCGCAAATTCTCGGGTGTCGGTCTGGGCTTGGAAATCTCCTTGTCACTCGCGCGTTTGCTAGGCGGTGACATCCATGTGCAAAGCCAGCCCGGGCAGGGTTCGAATTTCACGGTGCGTTTGCCGCTGGTGTCGCATCAACCGCAGACAGTTGAAGCAGCGCCGCCAAGCGCACCACTGAGCACCACTGACAACGAAAAGCTGCGCATCCTGGTCGCCGAAGACCATCCCGTCAATCAAAAATTTTTAGCGTTTTTGCTGCAACGTCTGGGTCATCAAGCCACTTTTTGCGAGAACGGTGAAATCGCACTGCAAACCTTAGACAAAGGAGATTTCGATGTGGTGCTGATGGACATACACATGCCGGTGATGGATGGATTGACAGCCACTCGCGCCATACGTTCCAGAAGCGACCGCAATGCACGCATCCCCATCATTGCTCTGACAGCCGATGTGTTCAAAGAAGCACGCGAAAGCGCGGCCGCCGCCGGTGTGAATGCGTTTATCCCTAAGCCTGTGCAATTGCAGGAATTGCAAAACGCATTGAATACGCATGTCAAGAGCGCAACGCAGGAAGATGAAGCTGCCCTCAACTGAGTCTCACCCATGTTGCGTTCAACCCAACGCTGCGAAGTCTTTCAATCAGAATGCGCCTGGATACGCCCCGCCATCAATCAAGATGTTTTGACCGTTGATGAAGCCCGCATGCTGACTGCACAAAAACGCGCAGGTTTGACCGAATTCTTCCGGATGGCCAAAGCGATTGGCCGGGGCGCTGGCACGGCGAGCTTGCGCCAATTCGTCCACGCTTTTGCCTGTTTTTTCAGCGGTGGTCTGCAAAATACTTTTCAAACGGTCGGTGTCAAACGCGCCGGGCAACAGGTTGTTGATGGTGACATTGTGTTTGGCAATGCTTGGGTTGCGCGACAAGCCAGCGACAAAACCGCTCAAGCCGCTGCGTGCACCATTGGACAAACCCAGCACGTCGATGGGCGCTTTGACTGCGCTGGAGGTGATGTTGACAATGCGCCCAAAACCCCGAGCAGCCATGCCGTCGATGGTGGCTTTCATCAGCTCGATGGGGGTGAGCATATTGCCGTCAACAGCCTTGATCCATGCCTCGCGGTCCCATTCGCGAAAGTCGCCACTGGGTGGGCCACCGGCATTTGTCACCACAATGTCGAAGTTCTTGCCAGGGCCACCCGCAACAGACCAAATCGCCTCCCGACCGGCAGGCGTGGTGATATCTTGCGCCACCGTCAACACGGTCACGCCGTACTGACGCAGTCCGGCCGCTGCTGCTTCAAGTGCGGGTGCGCCGCGCGACACCATCACCAGATGCACCCCCGCTTGCGCCAATGCACTGGCACAACCCCAGCCCAAACCCTTGCTCGCGCCGCCGACCAGCGCCCATTTGCCTTTGATACCTAAGTCCATGTTTTTTCTCCTGTTTGCGAAGCCATATACACACCACCGAGCACCAGCAAGGTGCCCAAGCCAATCCACCCATTCAACGGTTCTCCCAACACCAGCACGCCCAACATGAGCGTCACCATGGGACCCACCATACCCACCTGCGAAGTCAGCGCCGCGCCAATACGCTCAATCGCCAACATGACCAACACCACCGGTGCGACAGTACATGCGGTGGCGTTGAGCAACGCCAGCCAAAGCACTTGCTGTTGCACCTCGGCAGCTGCCCAAGGCCTGAGTATGGCAAATTGCAATAAACAACACAGACATGCGACGATCGAGGCCAGACCGACCAAGCGCAAAGCGCCTATACGCTTGACCATTTGTCCGCTGAACATCAAATACAAGGCATAGCTCAAGGCGCTGGCCAGCACAAACGCCGAACCGGTCACCACGCCTTCGCCACTGAAACTCACCTCGTGCGCAAACACCACCAACACTCCGCCATAGCTGATGGCCATGGCCCAGACCCTTCGCGCTTGCAAGCGGTGTTTGTAAATCGCAGCACTCAGCAACATGACCAAGGTGGGATTCAAATACAAAATCAATCGCTCAAGACTGGCCGTGATGGTTTGCAAGCCGAGGAAATCCAAGAAACTGGCCAGGTAATAGCCTAAAAATCCGAGCCCGCTAATAGCCAACAAATCGCGTCGGCTGAGCGGATTGGCCAGTGCATGCGGTTGGCGCGATGCCCACCAGGCCATGGCCACGAAAAACGGCAACGCAAACAACATGCGGTACATGATGACGGTAACCGCGTCCACACCGTAACGGTAGGACAGCTTGACGATGATGGCTTTGCCGCTGAAAGCGATGGCACCTGCGAGCGCCAGAACCATGCCACCGGTGTGCGCGGACCAAGGCGTCACGGGTACAGGTGTTAGCCCCAAGATTTAAAAACCTGCAGCCAAACCATCGCGCCGTGAATCGCTGGCCGCCACATAGCCTTCGACCTTGGGGTCGCCCATGCGCCAGATGAACTGACCAGAACCAAAGTCTTGGTAGCTGTCATTGATGACTTCCATGGCGTGACCGCGTTGTTGCAAACCTTGAACCGTGTGCGGGTCCATACCGGCCTCCACATTGATGACCAGACCTTCGTTGTAGCGCCAGCGCGGCGCATCGCAGGCGGCTTGCGGGTTTTGCGCGTAATCCAACATCCGCACCAAGGTTTGCACATGGCCTTGCGGCTGCATGTTCGCGCCCATCACGCCGTAGCTCATCACCGGCTGGCCGTCTTTGGTGAGGAATGCCGGGATGATGGTGTGAAACGGACGCTTACCCGGCGCGACCAGATTGGCCGGGTTCAAACCACCGGGGCGTACCGCGAATGCGTGCCCTCGGTTTTGCAAACTGACGCCATAGGTAGGCTCTACACAACCGGAGCCAAAGCCCATGTAATTGCTTTGAATGAAGCTGACCATCATGCCCTTTTCGTCTGCGGCGGTGAGGTAAATCGTGCCGCCCTTGGCCGGGTTGCCGGCTTTGAAATCCTGTGCACGCTTCATGTCTATCAACTTGGCGCGTTCTTTCAAATACGACTTGTCCAGCATTTGTGCGGCGGTGACTTCCATGCTGGCTTCATCGGCCACATAGCGGTAGACATCGGCAAACGCGAGTTTCATGGCCTCGATTTGCACATGCTGAGAATCCACACCGTCGCGTTGCAGCGCAGCCAGATCAAAGTTATCCAATATGCCCAACGCAATCAGCGCAGCAATGCCTTGTCCGTTAGGCGGAATTTCATGCAGGGTGTGACCACGGTAATCCATAGAGATGGGTGTGACCCAATCCGCCTGGTAAGCCGCGAAGTCAGAAGCCTTCAATGCGCCACCATGGGCATTTGAAAAACGCTCTAAAGCCTCAGCGATTTCGCCGCCGTAAAACGCCTGGCCTTTGGTTTTGCCAATCGCTCGCAAGCCTTTGGCTGCCGCAGGGAACTGAAACAATTCGCCCACTGCCGGTGCCCTGCCACGCGGCAAAAACGCCTGCGCAAAACCGGGTTGGCCTTTAAGCTCATCCACGGGCGCTGCCCATTTTTCCTGCACCACCACACTCAGCAAAAAGCCGCGTTCGGCAATTTCAATCGCCGGTTGCATCAATTCTTCGAACGGCAGTTTGCCGAATCGCTCGCTCATGGCCACCCAACTGGCGACCGCACCTGGCACGGTGACCGAATCGATGCCACGTTTTGGCGGTTGCATGGCGCTGTCGCCATATTTGCGCTGGAAATACTCGGGTGTCCACGCTTGCGGTGCACGCCCTGATGCGTTAAGCCCATGCAACTGTTGGCCGTCCCACAAAATACAAAACGCGTCCGAGCCCAAGCCGCAACTGACCGGCTCGACGATGGTCAACACGGCGGCAGCGGCAATGGCCGCGTCCACCGCATTGCCGCCACGCCAGAGAATGCGCAAACCGGCTTGTGCGGCCAGCGGGTGTGAAGTAGAGACGATATTGCGGGCAAACACAGGCAAGCGTGTGCTGCTGTAGGGATTGTTGAAATTGAAAGACATAGGTTTGTAGTTGTGGAAGAAATACACCGCATGGCGGCACCAAGAGGAGGGAAAAATTTATGCGTCAGGACGAAATACCTTGTAATGCAAACGGCGGGTGATCCCCCACACCACCAGCAAGATCACTGGCACAGCCAGTGCGGTGGCAAGCGTTGGTTCACTGATCCAACCTTTGGCGGCGAAGCCTTCGGCGACATAGTGCATCAATCCGGCAATGTAATAAGTGATGGCCGCCACCGACAAACCTTCTACGGTGGTTTGTAATTTGAGTTGCATGCCTTGCCGTTTGTTCATGGCAGTCAATAACGCTTGGCTGCTTTGTTCTTGCTGAAAGTCCACGCGCGTGCGCAACAAATTGCTCATGCGAGACACGCGCTCGGATAACGCGGTTTGGCGTTTGGCCACCCAATCACACGTGCTGCGCGCTGGTGATAAACGCCGGTCCATGAATTCACCGATCGACTGAAATCCGGGCAAGCGGGTTTCGCGTATGTCTTGTATGCGCCGGTCTACCAATTCGAAATACGCTTTGCTGGCAGAAAAGCGCGAATGTTGCGACGCATACAAACCTTCCACCTGACCGGCCAGTCGGGTCAAGCGCTCTAACAGCACCGCTTCTTCATCATGGCTGGCGCTGCGAATGGCTTGGGCCAAATCAGCAAGTTCTTGTTCGGCCAGCGCCAACGAAGGCGCGGCACTGCGTGCCACCGGCAAGCCCAACAAGGCCATCATGCGGTAGGTTTCAATTTCCAGCAAACGCTGCACCAAGCGGCCTAAGCGACGCTGCGACAACTGCCCCACACGCAACAACATACGCGAGCAACCGTCCGGGCCAATCTGGAAATCGGTGTGCAAGGTGGCCGAGCCTTCAGCCAATTGACACGCCACCAATGAATCTTCACGGAACTGTTGGTGCAATTCGTCGCGATCGCTCAGGTCTTGGGTCAACTTCGCCCATAAATTGATACGCGCCAAACATTGACCCGGCAATTGGCTGAGCCATTGCTGGGGCAGTAAGCGCAATGCCATGCCGTAATCGTCGGGGCTGGGTAAGCCCGCAGGTGCGTCGACCATGAATGTCCAGGTGACAAATTCGGTGTGCAACTCCCAGCGCAAGCGCCAGTTGCCGACATCCAGTCGCAAATGGTTGGTGTGTGCATCCGGCACTGGCAAATGGTGGTCGCGCAAAAGCGCCAGCAAATGTGCACGACTGGCTTCCCGAGCGGGGGCGTCAGCTAGCATGACCACATGGCTGATTGCCTGTGGGGCTTGCATGGGTTCAGGGGGACGCGCATGCACTTCGTTGTGCAACGCGCGTCTGGCAGGATGTTCAATCATGGCGGTCCACTTAATCTTCTACAAATGCTTCTTTTCTTTTGGATTTGATGGCTGGCAACAGCACCAGCAACAACAACACAACACCTAAGGCCAGCAAAGCGGCAGACAAGGGGCGGGTGACGAACACTGACCAATCGCCGCGTGCCAATTTCAACGCCCGCTTGAGGTATTCCTCCAGCATCGGGCCCAAGATGAAACCCAGCAGCAAAGGCGCCGGTTCACAGCCCAGTTTCGTGAACAAATAACCCGCCAAACCAAACAGGGCAACCATCCAGATATCGAAGGTGGAATTGTTGGTGGTGTAGACCCCGATCGCGCAAAACAACACGATGGCTGGAAACAAATAGTGGTAGGGCACGGTCAGCAATTTGATCCAGATGCCGATCATCGGCAAATTCAAGATGATCAACATCAAGTTGCCGATCCACATGGACACAATCAATCCCCAAAAAAGTTCGGGGTTGACCGTCATCACCTGCGGACCAGGCTGTATGTTGTGGATGGTCATGGCGCCGACCATCAAGGCCATCACCGCGTTCGGTGGAATACCCAGGGTGAGCAAGGGAATGAACGATGTTTGTGCGCCTGCGTTGTTGGCCGATTCGGGCGCTGCCACGCCACGGATATTGCCTTGGCCCAAGGGTACTTCACCGGCTTTGAGCTTGATTTTTTTCTCGATGGTGTAGGAGGCAAATGAGGCCAGCACCGCACCGCCGCCGGGCAGCACGCCCAGCAATGAACCCAGCACCGTGCCCCGCATCACCGCAGGCATCATGTGTTGGATGTCTTCGCGCGTGGGCATCAAGCCTTGTACTTTGGCAGTGAACACCTCGCGGTCCACTTCACTTTTGGCCAAGTTGCTGATGATTTCGCCGTAGCCAAACACACCCATGGCCACCGCGACAAAGCCGATGCCATCGGCCAACTCCGGCATGTCGAATGTGAACCTTGCCATGCCAGAGTTGATGTCAGTCCCGACCAGACCCAACAGCAATCCCAAAATAATCATGGCAATGGCCTTGAGCAGTGAACCCGAAGCCAGCACCACCGCGCCGATCAAACCCACCACCATCAAAGCGCAATATTCCGCCGGGCCAAAGGCAAACGCCACTTCTGTCAACGGTGCCGCAAAGGCCGCCAACAACAAGGTGCCGACACAACCCGCAATGAAGGATGACATACCGGCGGCGGCCAAGGCCGGACCCGCACGCCCTTGACGCGCCATCTGGTAGCCGTCCAGCGTGGTCACCACCGAAGAGGATTCCCCCGGCAAATTGACCAATATGGCGGTGGTCGAACCGCCGTATTGCGCACCGTAATAAATACCCGCCAACATGATCAGCGCCGACACAGGCGGCAAGGCATAAGTCACTGGCAACAACATGGCAATGGTGGCCACAGGCCCGATACCGGGCAACACGCCAATCAGGGTGCCCAGCAAGCAACCGATCAAGGCATAGAGCAAATTGATCGGTGTGCCGGCAACTGCAAAACCGGTGGCAAGGTTGGCGAGCAAATCCATGGCGGTCCGATCAGGGAGTGATGAAGAAAGGCCACACCGGCATGGTCAGGCCCAGCAATTTGATGAAAACCACGTAACTGCCAGTGGCCAATATGCTGGACAGCACCAACCATCGCCGCAGTGTGAAACGGTTGGCATCGGCGAGCAAAGCCAGTCCGCACAACGCGTAAATAGCCGCCATCAGCCCCATTGAAGGCAAACCGAACATGGGCAAGCCGCCCAACAGCACGCCAAACAATACATTGGCGCCCAAAATACAAAACAGTGGCCGCCAGGCGAAGTCCCCGATCGATCCGCCGTCCGGGGTTTCCACCACGAGCGAAAAAAACATGATGAAACTGCCCAACAACACCAGCACCAAACCCAGCACCATGGGGAAATAGCCAGGGCCCATTTGTCCCGCCGTACCTACGGTATAGGCGGTTGCCGCATTCCAAGCGAATGCCGCACCGGTCACGGTAAACATCGCCCCGGACACAAAATCTTTTTGGCTTTTGATAGACACAAGAGGACCCCTCTGATGCACAGAAGCGCCATTGTCACCTATGCCGCAATGGGTTTGACATGGCGCAACCACTGCGGCGCAGGCAAGCGCCAGCGTGCCTGTATCTGCGCGGCCCGCGCTTGCAGGCTGTCTTGGGCAGGACGCGATACCTCACGTTGAGCCAACACCACGGTGTTGCCTTCGCGGGTCGGATTGAAGGCCCACATGGCATCCGCCCCGAACGACTCGCTGATATGCGCCACCGACCGGTCAAAACTCGAAGAGCGGCCAAACAAATTCACCACCATGCACCCGCGTTGGGTCAACAGGTTTTTGCAATGGCCATAAAAGACCGGGTCATCCAAGACAGGCGCGGCGGCTTCGTCGTCGTACAAATCCACATGCAACACATCGACCTGCCCTTGCCAATGTGCGTGCGCCGCGACCTCAGCAGCGTCCCCCAGCACCACGTTTAAACGCTCGTCATCCGGCGGCAACTCAAACCACGTGCGGCAAGCGGCCACCACTTGCGGGTTGAGTTCAATGGCGGTGGTACGCATATCCAGCACGCGGTAGCAATGTTTGGTCAAGGTCGCTGCGCCCAAACCGAATTGCATGGCGTGCAAATCACCCACGTCATCAGCCTCGTGAAACAGCAGCCAAGCTTGCATGCGCTGCACATATTCCAATTCGATGTCGTTAGGCTTTTTCAGCCACATTGACCCTTGCACCCAAGCCGTGCCCAAATGCAAATAGCGCACCTTGCCGTGCTCGGACATATTCACTTGCGGGAGTTTGGAGGGAGTGGCTGTCATGGGGGGATTGTCGCTAGTTCTGGGAACTTGCCGAAAAAAACTTTGAGACAGTCACCGCCCAGCCCAAGAACTTGTTGCACATTCCGCGTCGTCACCTGCCGCACTTCTTCCACGGACACACCCCGCAAATCCGCCAGCACCTGCGCGATGCGCGGCACTTGGCCTGGCGTATTGCGGCCTTGGGCCACACCGGCTTCGCGCTGCTTGGCGGTCACATACAACCAATGCGGCGGTATGTCGGGCGAGTCGGTTTCCAGCACCAGCGCGTCCAGCGGTAATTCGGTTGCCAAGCGGCGCAACTGCAAAGCCCGCTCGTAGGTCAAAGCACCGCCGAAACCCAGCTTGAACCCCAAGTCAACAAACATCTTTGCTTGTTGCAGGCTGCCGTTGAACGCATGCGCGATACCGCCAATGACTGGCGTTTGCCGCAAGCCTTGCAGCAGCAAATCCGCGCTACGGCGTACATGCAGGATGACGGGCAAGTCGTGTTGTTGCGCCAGTTTGAGTTGCGCTTTGTAAAACACTTGCTGACGCGCCATGTCCAAGCCCGGCACAAAACCGTCGAGCCCGATTTCCCCGACAGCCACCAAGCGCGGGTCGCTGCGGTGCTGCTGCAGTTGCATGTCAAGCGTTTGCAAGTCGGCCTCAGCCGCCTGCGGCGTGTACATAGGGTGTATGCCCAGCGCATACACATCGCCATGTTGATGCGCCAGCAATCGCACCGTGTCAAAGTTGCTCGCCTCCACCGCCGGAATCACACAGGTAGTCACACCGGCCGCGCGTGCTGCTGCACATACCGCATCCCGGTCTGCGGCAAATTCATGTGCGTCTAAATGGCAATGACTGTCTATCCAACCCATCCCTGCATTGTGGCCAATGCAGCCATGCCGATCAAAAAGTCTGTCAAACACCCACTTGTGGAAAGTAAGTTCGGTAATTAAGTGCGGACCAATCACTTATATTCAGACACAACCCTGCCGCGTTGGTCCCTGGTGTTTCGCCACAGCCTTTTGCAGCTTCCAAGGAGTTTTCCCATGAAATCGATTCCAACAGCCGTCTCGGTCTGCTTTGCAAGCTTCTTGTTTTTGACGGGTTGCGCCACAGAAACTTCCAAGTCACTGGCCACGCCCCAAGTGATCAGCGCCGACAGCACTTACAACGGCCCGCGTTTTTCTTTGACCATTGGCAAATTTGAAAACCGCTCCAGCTTTTTGCGCGGGCTGTTTTCAGACGGCGTTGACCGGCTGGGCAACCAAAGCAAAACCATTTTGATCAGCCATTTGCAACAAGCCAACCGGTTCTCTGTGATGGACCGCGACAACCTCGGTGAAGCCAAGTTTGAAAAAGACATTGAAGGTAAAGCACCCAGCCTCAAAAGCGCAGACTATTTGGTCACGGGGGACATCACCGAATTTGGCCGCAAAGAAGTCGGTGACCAGCAATTGTTCGGCTTGCTGGGCCGCGGCAAAACCCAAGTGACCTATGCCAAAGTCACCCTCAATGTGGTGAACACCAGCAATTCAGAAGTGGTGTTCTCTGTGCAAGGCGCCGGTGAATACGCGCTCTCCAACCGTGAAGTGATCGGCTTTGGCGGCACCTCCAGTTATGACGCCACGCTCACGGGCAAAGTGCTGGATTTGGCCATTCGCGAAGGCGTCAACAAACTGGTCGTTGGGGTTGACCAAGGCAAATGGAAACGCGGCCCATGAGCATGCGCACTCTGGGGTGTATTGCCGCATTGGCGGTGCTCAGCGCCTGCGCCTCCAAGGACACCATGCTCTATTACTGGGGCAGTTACCAAGACCAGGTTTACGAAGGCTTTCAAATCGAATCTGGCAACACCTCGGCGGACAAGCAATTGCAGAAACTGCAAGAAGAGCAACAAAGGGCCGTGTCCAAAGGCAAGGCCCTGCCCCCGGGGTTTATGGCGCACATGGGCTATTTGTATTTCCAAACCGGCCAGACCGACTTGGCAGCCAAAGCCTTTGAAGATGAGAAAACACGTTTTCCGGAATCCACCGCTTACATGGATTTCGCCCTTGGCAAACTGCGCAAACCATGACCACAACTCGCCTGACAGCTTTTTTTAAATTCAGCCTGCTGCCCGGGCTTTTGATGCTGGTGGCTTGTGCCGCACCGCCCAAGCCGGACCAATCTGCTTTCAAAAATAGCAACCCCAAATCCATCTTGGTGTTGCCACCTGTGAACCTGTCGCCCGACATTCGCGGCAGCCTCAGTTTCTTTTCGACGCTCACCCTGCCTTTGGCTGAGGCCGGGTATTACGTGTTTCCTGTGGCCATGGTCGACGCCACCTTCAAGGAAAACGGCTTGTCCATGCCGGACGATATACATGCCGCACCTTTGAACAAATTGCAGAGTATTTTTGGTGCCGATGCCGTGCTCTACATCACTTTAGAAAAATACGGCACCAGTTATATGGTGATCGACAGCCAAACCATTGTCAGCGCCGAGGCTCGCTTGGTAGATGCCCGCAATGGTGCACTGCTGTGGCAAGGCAAAGCCAGCGCATCGGATGCAGAAGGCCGGGACAACAATCAAGGCTTGTTGGGTGTGCTGGTCAACTCGGTCATTCACCAACTGGCAAGCCAGGTCGGCAACCCTGCTTATGGTCTTTCCAAAATCACCAGTGCCCGTTTGTTGACACCGCGCCCAGGCGGCATATTGTTCGGGCCCCGCTCACCCCAACACGGCAAAGACTGAACGCGTCTTCAAGGCTGTAACCGCCCCGCGACCAGGCGCAACTGCCGATCGCAACGCGCGGCCAAGGTTTCGTCATGCGTGACCAATACAAATGCTGTGCCTTGCTGCTTTGCCAATTGCAGCATCAGCGCAAACACCTTGTCTGCGGTGCTGCGGTCCAGGTTGCCGGTGGGCTCATCGGCCAACACACAAGCCGGGCGGGTCACCAGCGCCCGGGCTATCGCTACCCGTTGGCGTTCTCCGCCAGACAATTCGGAAGGCGTGTGTGTGATGCGGTCTGACAAACCCACCGCATGCAGCATGGCCTGCGCCTGCTGTGCAGCCTGTGCGCGGGGCATGCGCCGAATCCACAACGGCATGGCCACGTTGTCTAACGCATTGAACTCAGGCAGCAAATGGTGGAACTGGTAAATGAACCCCAAATGCTGGTTGCGCAAGCGCCCCAAGGCAGTGGCGTCCAGGCCGCGCAAAGCCTGGCCGCGCAACTGCACACTGCCTGTGGTCGGTGTGTCTAAGCCGCCCAGCAAATGCAGCAAGGTACTTTTGCCAGACCCGGAAGCGCCCACCACCGCCAGTGTTTCACCGGCATGGAGTTGGAAATCCACGCCTTGCAACACTGTGACATCCATGTCGCCTTCGTGAAAACGGCGACCTAAACGTTCCGCAGACAACACGGGTTCATTCATAGCGCAGTGCCTCCGCCGGGTCAATGCGACTGGCTCGCCAGCTCGGGTAAAGCGTCGCGGCCAATGCCAACACCAAGGCAATGATGACCACCGGTCCAATGTCGGCCCACTGCGGGTCGCTGGGCATACGGCTGATGAGGTAAATGTCACGGGGCAAAAAGCTCGCCCCCAAGGCTTGCTCGATTGCCGGCACGATGCTGCCAATATTGAACGCCACCAACAGGCCCAGCAACAAACCCGACAAGGTGCCAATCACGCCCACCAAAGCCCCTTGCACCACAAATATGGCCATGATGCTCGCGGGGCTGGCACCCAAGGTTCGCAAGATCGCAATGTCGGCGCGCTTGTCAGTGACCGTCATCACCAAAGTGCTGACCAGATTGAACGCAGCGACCGCAACAATCAGGGTCAGGATGATGAACATCATGCGTTTTTCAATTTGCACCGCGGCAAACCAGGTGCGGTTGGCGCGGGTCCAGTCACGCACCATCACATCAACACCCAACACCGGCGCCAGTTCTGCCGCCACTTCGCGAGCCAACTGCGGGTCTTTGAGCTTGACCCGCAAACCGGTGGGGCCCTCGAGCCTGAAAATGCGTTGCGCATCACTGATGTGCATCAAAGCCAAGCTGGCGTCGTATTCAAAATGGCCGGTATCAATCACCCCGACCACACGCAACTGCTTCAAACGTGGCACCACGCCCAGCGGCGTGACCTGTCCCCCGGGCGCGATCAAAGTCACTTGTTCGCCGGGCTTGACCCCAAGCTGGCGGGCCAACTCTGCGCCCAACACCACCGCAAACGCATCGGGTTGCAACTGCGCCAATATGCTGGGACTGACTTGCGCCACGGCATCGGTCACCGCGGTTTCTTGCGCCGGATCGATGCCGCGCACCATGGCGCCGCGCATGTCTTCACCTTGCGCCATCAGCACTTGCGACAACACAAAAGGTGCATACGCCAATACCTGCGGGTGCTGCGCCAACGGCTTCTCCAACGCGGGAACGTCTATCAGCGAAGCGCTGGTGTAGGCCAGCACTTCTATGTGTGACAACACGCCGAGCATGCGGTCGCGCACTTCTTTTTGAAAACCGTTCATGACGCTCAACACAATGATGAGCGCGGCCACGCCCAGCGCAATGCCGAGCATGGAGACGGACGAAATAAATGAGATAAAACGGTTGCGGCGGGCGGCACGTCCGGCGCGGGTGTAGCGCCAGCCGATCAACCATTCATAGGGCCATTGGATAGGAGTCATTGGTGGCCATTGTGGCACCGCGGCACAATCCCTTGTATGACAACCAGCGATTCCGCAACAGTCCATGTGGTGGCTTATGCCTTATGGCCGACTTCCCCGGCAAACGATGCCTCAGCAAACGCAAACCCTTGGGCACAAGCGTTAGAGGCATTGCCCCTGAAGCCGTCGTTGCAAACCATCGGCCGCGCGGCGGTTCAACATGCCCTGACTATGCCTGCGAACAGCCCGTGTGGTGTCCATGAATGGGCGCTGACACAAGCCTTGGGTTGGCAAGTTAGCCCCGACCAATTGCCCCTGGCTGCTTGGCAAGCCGCGCAATCTGGCTTGGCTTGCGACGCTGACCACGGTTGGGCGTTCATCGATTTGGTCCATTGCGAGTTCAACCAAGGCCGTGTGCGCATCAGCCAGCCGCAAGACTTGAGCGACGATGACTCACTGGCGTTCATGCACGCCATGCAAGCATTTTTTCTGGAAGACGGCATCCATCTTTGCCCGTTGTCGCCGGGTCGTTTTTTGGCCCATGCGCGGGTGTTTCAAGCCTTGCCGTGTGTGTCGTTGGAACGTGCCTGTCTGCAAGACATACACGCACTGCACGATGTCGAGCAGTTGTCAGAACAAACCTCGGCCCAGCGCTTGCTGCGTCGTTTGCAAAATGAAATGCAAATGCTGCTCTACACACACGACCTCAACGCTGACCGTTCCCCTGCCATCAATTCGTTTTGGGTCAGCGGTTGCGGGGCCTTGCCAGCGCGCACCCACACCGGGGTGCAAGTGCACACCGCACTGCGCGAGACTTTCCTGCAACAGCACCCGCCGTCATGGGCCGCAGCTTGGGAAGAACTGGCGCACACCCTGATCGCACCGGCCCTGCAACAAGGCGACAGCCTGGTGTTGTGCGGAACGGATCGCTGCCTGACCCTCACAGCCAATAGCCCATCCCTGTGGCAACAGTTCTTGCAAAAAATTCGCCCGCAGTCTTGGGTGAAACTTTTGTCATGAAACTCATCATGCGCGACGCCCCGCCGCGAGCCGTTTGGACGCTTGAGCAGGCCGGCATACACCCGTTGCTGGCGCGTTTGTATGCCGGGCGCGGTGTCAACGATGCCAAAGACCTGGATGTTTCTTTGACGCATTTGCTGCCACCGTCCGGCATGAAAGGCATGGCACAAGCCGCCACTGTGTTGGCAGACGCCATCGCTGCGAAAAAACGCATCTGCATCGTCGCTGATTACGACTGCGATGGCGCTACCGCTTGCGCGGTGGCTTTGCGCGGGCTGTTGTTGCTGGGTGCGCAACACGTGGACTTCATCGTGCCGGACCGCGTGGTTGACGGCTACGGGCTCACGCCCTCTATTTCGCAACGGGTGCATGCCAGCGGCGCGCAATTGCTGATCACGGTAGACAACGGCATTGCCAGCGTCGATGGCGTGGCCGAGGCACAGCGACTGGGTTTGCAAGTGCTGGTCACCGACCACCATTTGCCCGGACCTGCGATTCCCGCCGCCGAAGCAGTGGTCAATCCCAACCAACCGGGCTGCTCTTTCGAGAGTAAATGCATTGCCGGGGTCGGCGTGATGTTTTACGTGTTGTTGGCGCTGCGTGCCGAGTTGCGGCAACGCGGCGTGTTCAGCAAAGACACCGAGCCACGGCTGGACAGTCTGCTGCCCTTGGTGGCTTTGGGCACGGTCGCCGACGTGGTCAAACTCGACGCCAACAACCGGCGCTTGGTCGCGCAAGGTTTGCAACGCATGCGCCGCGGCCAGTTGCCAGCAGGTATGTCGGCGCTGTTTCAAGTGGCCGGGCGCGATCCGTCCCAAGCCATCAGCCAGGACATGGGTTTTGCGCTGGGCCCGCGCATCAACGCCGCCGGGCGATTGTCTGACATGCGGCTGGGCATTGAATGTTTGCGCACCGACGACGCCACGCTGGCCTTGCAACTCGCGCAACAACTCGATGCCATCAACCGCGAACGCCGCACGCTGGAGACCGGCATGCGCGAGCAGGCGTTGATGATCGCCGAATCGCTGATGGACAGCGAGGACGAACCGCCGCCTGCACTGTGCGTTTACGACGAAGAATTCCACGAAGGTGTGGTCGGCATCGTCGCCGGGCGTTTGAAAGATTTGCACTACCGGCCTTGCTTTGTGTTCGCCGCCAGCGAGTCTGAGGGGCAAGCGGTGTTGAAAGGCTCGGGCCGCTCCATCCCCGGTTTTCATTTGCGGGATGCCTTGGACGCGGTGGTCAAACTACACCCGGGTTTGCTGCTGCGTTTCGGTGGTCACGCCATGGCCGCCGGTTGCACCTTGCTGGAAGACGATCTCGCCACGTTTGAGGCCGCGTTGCAACACATCGCCGCCCAATGGCTGGACGCGGCCACGCTGGCGCAATCCCAAGAAACCGACGGTCCGCTGGCGAAAGAGCATTTGCGCCCGGACGTGGCCATCGATTTGCAAGACCAGGTCTGGGGCCAAGGCTTTGCCGCGCCTCTGTTCCAAGACAAGGTCGACGTCATCAGCCAACGCATCGTCGGTGAGAAACATTTGTCGCTGAAATTGAAAATGCATGGCCAGGCGATTGACGGCATTTGGTTCGGCCGCACCGAAGCCTTGCCGCCGCAAGCCGAACTCGCTTACCGTTTGGTGCTCGACAGCTGGCAAGGTCAGAGAAAATTGAAACTGCACATAGAAAACATGCGCACCGCCTAGAATCAAAACGTGAACATACTCAACGCCGATTTGCACTGCCACTCCGTCATTTCAGACGGCACACTCACGCCTGAAGCACTGGCCGCCAGAGCACACGCCAATGGTGTCGAGTTATGGGCATTGACCGACCATGACGAAATCGGCGGGCAAACCCGAGCGGCCACAGCCGCCAAAGCCTTGGGCATGGGCTACCTCAGCGGCACCGAAATTTCCGTCTCCTTCGCCGGTCACACCGTGCACATCGTCGGTCTGGGTTTTGACATCCATGACCCGCGCCTAGTGGCCGGTTTGAAATCCACACGCGGCGGCCGGCATGATCGCGCCAAAGACATGGCCGCTGGGCTGGCCAAGGTCGGCATACACGGCAGCTTTGAAGGCGCACTCACCTACGCGGGCAATCCCGATTTGATTTCCCGCACCCACTTCGCCCGTTTTTTGGTGGAGACCGGTGTGTGCAAAGACACACACGAAGTGTTCCGCCGTTTTCTCACAGAAGGCAAACCCGGTTTTGTGCCGCATCGCTGGGCCGCATTGGGCGACGCGATCCGTTGGATTCGCGACAGCCAAGGCGTTGCAGTGATTGCACATCCCGCACGGTATGGTTTCTCGCCCACCGAGGAATATGCCTTGTTCACTGAATTTAAAAACCACGGCGGCCAAGCGGTCGAGGTGGTCACTGGCAGCCATTCAGCGCAAGAGGCCATTGTTTATGCCGACATGGCGCGCGAGTTTGATTTGGCTGCTTCGCGCGGCAGCGACTTTCACAGCCCGGATGAAAGCCACGCCGATCTTGGCAGCCTGCCTTGGCTGCCGGGCAATTTGACCCCGGTCTGGGAACTGCTGGCAGACCGCATCCAATAACTTCGCCCTTGTGCGTTTTCGCTATGGCCCAATGGCTGCAAGTTCATCCTGATAACCCGCAACCCCGCTTACTCAAACAGGCGGTGGACATGCTCAAACAAGGCAAGGTGCTGGCGGTGCCCACCGATTCCAGTTATGCATTGGTGTGTCACTTGGACGATAAAGCCGCTGTCGACCAGATGCGTCGCTTGCGCGAGGTAGACGACAAACACCATCTGACCCTGCTGTGCCGCGACTTGAGCGAATTGGCGTTGTATGCCAAAGTGGACAACCGCCAGTTTCGGTTGCTCAAAGCAGCCACGCCGGGTGCCTATACCTTCATATTGGAAGCCACCAAGGAAGTGCCGCGACGCGTTTCCCACCCCCAACGCAAAACCATTGGTTTGCGGGTGCCCCAACACCTGTGCTTGCTGGCATTGTTGGCCTTACACGGCGCGCCTTTGCTGGCCACCACGCTGATCCCCCCGGGGGAAACCGAACCGCTGAACGATGCCCAAGACATACGCGAGCGGTTCGAACATCAACTTGCTGCAGTCGTCGACGCCGGGGCCTGCGCCATGCAAGCCACCACGGTGGTTGACTTAACCCCCATGGGAACAGGGGATGCCCCCCTTTTGATCAGACAAGGCGCTGGCGATGTAGGCCTTTTGGGGCTATGAATCCTCTGAAGACGTGCCTTTAGGGCAATCCCTAGCGCATCAGATAAATGAAAAATATTACTGAGTTTTATCGGTTCAATATCAAATTTGACGGGTTTAGTGAGAGAATGAAACCGTGGATTTCAATGAAATAGTTCAAACAATCACCACCTATGCTTTGCCGGTATTACTGGCAATCACCCTGCATGAGGCGGCGCACGGCTATGCCGCAAAGCTTTTTGGCGACAACACCGCCTGGGCCTTGGGCCGCGTCACACTCAACCCTGTTCCGCATATTGACTTGGTGGGCACCATCGCCATACCGCTGGTTCTTTATTTCGCCACTGCGGGCAATTTTTTGTTTGGTTACGCCAAGCCTGTGCCGGTAGATGTCTCCCGCCTACGTCACCCCAAACGCGACATGGTGTGGGTCGCCTTGGCCGGTCCAGTGGCCAACTTGCTGCAAGCCATTTTGTGGATGGTTGCGATTTATTTCCTCAGCGGTTTTGATGTCGAAGAGCGTTTTTTCACCGACATGGCCAAAGCGGGTGTATTGACCAACTTGGTCATGTTTGCCTTCAACCTGTTTCCCATTCCGCCTATGGATGGCGGACGCATTGTGGTGGGTTTATTGCCTTGGCGGCTTGCCGTCGGTTTCGCGCAGGTTGAGCGTTTCGGGTTTTTCATTGTCATGGGCTTGGTATTGCTCGGCGTGGTCAACGCTTTGTGGATGACTCCCATCATGAACGCCTCTGTGGTTTCTATCCAGTGGTTGTTGCAGCCCTTGGCCCATTTGTTTCTATTGACCACCCCATGACAGATCGCGTTCTCTCCGGCATGCGCCCGACCGGCGCACTTCACCTCGGCCATTACCACGGCGCCTTGAAAAACTGGGTGCGCCTGCAATCGGAAATGGAATGCTTTTATTTCGTGGCTGACTGGCATGCGCTCACCACGCATTACGAAAGCCGTGAAATTATTGAAAAAAATGTCTATGAAATGGTGATCGACTGGCTGGCTGCAGGTTTGGACCCGAATAAATGCACTTTGTTTTTGCAAAGCCGCATCCCCGAGCATGCCGAGCTGTTTACTTTGCTGGCCATGGGCACGCCCATCAGTTGGCTAGAACGCGTGCCGACCTACAAAGACCAGCAGGAAAAGCTCAAAGACAAAGACCTGACCACCTACGGTTTTTTGGGCTACCCCTTGCTGCAAGCCGCTGACATCTTGATTTACAAAGCCAAACATGTGCCGGTGGGTGAAGACCAGGCCAGCCATGTGGAACTCACACGCGAAGCTGCGCGCCGCTTCAATCATTTGTACGGCCGCGAGCCCAACTTTGATGCCTTGGTGCAACTCTGTCTGGCCAAATTACCCAAAGACAGCCTCAAAAGGTTTGAAAAGTCCCGCAAGCAATTCCAGGAAACCGGTGACGCCAAAGCGCTGGAAGGCGCCATGGGTTATTTACAAACCGCCCCTGAATTGACAGACAAAGACCGCGAGCGCTTGGAAGGCTATTTCAAAGGCACGGGCAAAGCGGTGTTGACTGAACCGCATGCGCTGCTGACCGAAGCCAGCAAATTACCCGGTTTGGACGGCGCAAAAATGAGCAAGAGCTACCACAACACCATAGCCATGCGCGAAGACGCCGCCAGCATCGAGACCAAAGTCAAACGCATGCCCACCGACCCAGCACGGGTCAAGCGAACCGACGCCGGCCACCCAGACCGCTGCCCTGTGTGGCAGTTCCATCTGGTGTATTCACCTGTGGCCACCCGCGAATGGGTGAAAACCGAATGCACTCGCGCAGGTATTGGTTGTTTAGAGTGCAAGCAACCTGTGATCGACGCCATCCTTGCAGAACAGCAACCTATGTTGGAACGCGCCGAACCTTTTGTTTCCAATCCCCGCCTTGTTCGTGATATCGTTGACGCTGGAACACAGCGTGCACGTGCCACGGCGCAAGAAACCATGCGCGATGTGCGCGAGGCCATGGGCCTAAATTATTGACACCGGAGAACAACGATGAGCTTATATGTGATTGATGACCACCCCATGGTCCGCCAGATGATTGGCATGCTTTTGCGACGACTTCGCCCTGCCTCCAAGGTGGTGGAATTGGAAAAGTTCAGCGAACTGCAAGCCGCTTTGATCAAAAACGGCGAACCCGAACTTTTTGTACTCGACTTGCTGCTGCCTGGTGTCAAAGGCGCCACAGCCATTTCAGACGTGAAAAAAATGTATCCCGAAATACCACTGGTGGTGTTGTCCGCCATGCCCTCTGGCGAAGCCCGCGACGCTTGTCTAGAAGCAGGCGCAGACCTTTATATTGAGAAATCCACCGATACCGCCGAAATTTCTGCAGCCATCCAAGATATTTTGAAATCAGACACAGATGAAGTCGACGTGGATGCCGTGGTGGTAGGCGACATCAAATTGTCAAAACGCCAAAAACAATTGATTCTGATGCTAGACCGCGGTTTGTCCAACCGCGACATCGCCGCAGAACTCAACATCAGCGAGCACACGGTCAAGGTTCACTTGTGGCGACTGTTTCGCCGTCTCGGTGTGAAAAGCCGCACACAAACCCTGCACTTTGCGCGCACCCATGGTTTGTTGATGGGTTGATGCCCGGCAAGCTTGGCGCTCAAGGCGCCAAGGGTTGCGAAATGGTCAACTGCACTTTGTCGGAGCTGCCAGGCGTGACCGGCCCGACACTGGCGCCAAAGTCACCGGCTTGCGGCATGGCGTTGCCGGATTTAGAAATACGCGCTCTCACCATCACCGAATTCACTTGCGACAGCTTCATCTGCGGGTTCATGGCCAAACTGTCGTCCAGCACAAAGTCGTAGGGCAATTTGTCCACCGTGGTTCGAACAATCGCCAAGGGCATGCGTGGTCCTTCGGCGGCATTGGCATAAATAAACACCGTGTCTTTGCCTGACACTTGAGACGCAATATCGGGCGACAACACCACGCGTCCACTGATGCGCTCGGTGCCATCGCTGGCGGGTTTGGCGGCCACACCGGCACTGGCCGGCGCATTGCCTGCGCTGAGCGGCGCTTGCGGCGGCAAGCCCAAACGCTCACGCGCCTTGTCAATGGCCTCGGCCAAGGCCGGCAAATCGGGGGACGACGGCGGCAACAAGCCACGAACTTTTTCCCAATACCCCAACGCATCCTTGAATCGTTCTTCCGAGAAAGCGGCGCTGCCCGCCAACAACAATGCATTGCCGTTTTGCGGATCTGCTTTGAGCACGCTGTTAATGATGGACCAGGGTTCGCCCTTGAACACCCCATTGTTTTTTTGCGCCAGCACCTCGGCGCGTTCAATCATCAGGTCGTCATTGCGTTCTAAGGCCAGCGCTTTTTGCAAAGCAGCATCGGCTTGGTCGTATCGCGCCAAGGCACGTTGAATACGACCGAGCATCACCCAGGCTTCGGCGTTCTCGGGCTCTTTTTCCAGTCGCTGGCTGAGTTGCTCGGCCATGGTTTGCAACTTCTGAGGCGTGATTTCCTCTTCACCATTGGCCTGCGCCACCAATGCCGGGTCGAGCGCCACTGGTGTGCCGACATAAAAATACAAGCTGAACGCAGCCACGGGGACCAGCAAAGACAAACCAGTGATCAACCATTTGATGCGCGGAACAACGGGTGCGGGAGCCGTGCTTGCGGCTTCGGGTGCAGGCGCGTCCTCCATCAAACGCTGGCTCAATTCTTGTTGAGACAAGTCGTAGCCTGCTTGGTCCAGTGTGCCTTGGGCGAGCTCACGGTCAAGCTCGGATAATTGTTCGCGGTACACGCTGACATGTGACATGACATGCTGACGCTGATGACCGCTGGCGGCGTCTTTGGCCGCTCTTCTGGCCGCCCAAGCCAACACCAGTGTCACCACCACGGACAACAACAAGGCCAGCAATAAAAACAGTTGTACGTTATTCATTCAATCCTTGTGCGCGGCAGTGTGGGAAGTATCGGTGGACATGGCGTGCTGCATGGCGAGCGCATGTTTGCGCAAGCGCAAATACCGCCACAACCCCCAAATGGCCAACAGCAGCATGAAAAAAGGACCAAACCACAATGGCCATGTCAAGGGCTTAACTTGCGGACGGTACAACACGAAATCGCCGTAACGCTCAACCAAATAGGTTTTGATCTCGGCATCTGATTTGTTGTCGCGGATCAATTTGCGCACTTCGCGCCGCAAATCTTCGGCCAATTCGGCATGAGAAGAGGCCAGCGATTCGTTTTGACACACCAAACAACGCAACTCATCGGCAATCACCACCAATCGGGCTTCGACCTGCGGGTCTTCGGCCATGGGCTGTGCTTCCCGCGCCATCGCCCAAGGAGCCAGCAACATCCAGCACAACAAGATCCACTTCATGAGGCTTCCAAGGTTTGTATCAAGGGCAGCAAGGTGTCTTTCAGTATTTGCGGCGTCAACGGACCGACCCGCTTATAACGAATCACACCTTGACGGTCGATCAAATAGGTTTCCGGCACGCCATAGACACCGTAATTGATGCCCACGCTACCGTCCAAATCCAATACCGACAAAGTGTAAGGATCGCCTTGTCGCTGTAAAAACCGCAGACTGCGTTCCCGTGCCAGCTGCAATTTGTCAGCTTCTTTGAGCGGCCCGTTGGGCTGGTCTTGGGCCTGAATTTCTTTGTAACTCAAGCCGACCACGGGTATGCGGCTTTGTTTGGAGAACTCCACCAACAACGGATGCTCTTCACGACAGGCCACACACCAAGTGGCCCAGACATTGAACAACCAGACCTTGCCTTTCATGTCGCTGGGGCTAAAAGGTTTGTCCCCTACCAACATGGGCAAACTGAATTCGGGCGCGGGTTTGCCCACCAGCGGCGAAGGAATTTCACTCGGATCGCGGGTCAAACCCACCGCCAAAAACACCACCAATGTAGCGAACAGCCCCAAGGGGATCAAAAACTTTTTATTCATGGTTTCAAGGGGCAGAAGACAAGGCTTCACCGGCCGTCTGCATCGGTGACACGGCACGGCGACGGTAACGCCGGTCCAGCGAAGCGAGCACGCCACCAAACACCATCAGCAGTACACCCGCCCACAGCCAAGGCACAAACGGCTTGTAATACACCCGCATGCTCCAACTGGGGGTATCACCCGCAATCGGGTCGCCCAATGACACATACAAATCGCGCAGCAAGCCGGAGTCAATGGCAGCTTCGGTCATCGGCATGGCGCTGGAGAAATACCGGCGCTTTTCCGGGTACAGCACTTCGATCACGCGATCGTTTTTGAGCACTTCGACATGGGCTTGCGTGGCCTTGTAATTGGGACCGTTGACATCCACCATGTCTACCAATCGGAAGGTGTAAGGCGCGATGGTGACGGTGTCGCCCAAAGACATGCGCACATCGCGCTCAACTTCATACGACTTGACACCGGTGATGCCCAAGACCACCACGGCCAAACCGAAATGCGCCAGATGCATGCCCCAAAACGATCCGCCGATGCGACCGGGTTTGCGGATACGCTCGACCACGTGTTGCAAGCTGCCCAGCGCTACCCACATGCCCAAAAATACACCCAAGGCCGTACCGGCCGACCACTCGCCAAACATGAACGGCAGCGCAATGGCCAACAGCAACGCACCCAGCCCGACCCAGCGCAATTGAAACAGCATGTCGTTCAAGCGCGCTTCGCGCCAATGCGCCACCGTACCGGGTACCAACACAAACAACAGCGGCACCATCAAGGGCGCGAACACCAGGTTGAAATACGGCGGGCCGACCGACAGTTTGCCCAGATTCAACGCATCAATCACCAACGGGTACAGCGTGCCCAACAACACCGCGCCGGTGGCCACCACCAGCAACACACTGTTGAGCAACAAAAAAGATTCACGCGATATCAGGCCCATGCTGCCGCCCAGCGTGACCGCAGGCGCGCGCCAGGCAAACAAGGTCAGCGATGCGCCAACGACCACCGCCAAAAAAAACAGAATGAACACACCACGCGCCGGGTCTGTAGCAAATGCGTGAACAGAGGTGAGTACGCCTGAACGAACCAAAAAGGTTCCCAGCAAAGACAAAGAGAAAGCAGCGATGGCCAACAATACGGTCCAAGCCTTAAAGCTGCCGCGCTTTTCAGTGACCATCAAGGAATGGATCAGCGCCGTGGCCACCAACCAAGGCATGAGGGAAGCGTTTTCTACCGGGTCCCAAAACCACCAACCGCCCCAGCCCAGTTCGTAATACGCCCACCAAGAACCCAAACCAATGCCAAAGGTGAGAAATGCCCAAGCAATCACCGTCCAAGGACGCGACCAGCGCGCCCAAGCGGCGTCCAGCCTGCCGGAAATCAAGGCGGCAATGGCAAATGCAAAGGCCACCGACATGCCCACATAGCCCATGTACAACATGGGCGGGTGGATGACCAAGCCCGGGTCTTGCAACAAGGGATTGAGATCACGGCCGTCAGCAGGAATAGGAAACAAGCGGTCGAACGGGTTGGAGGTGATCAAGATGAAAGCCATGAAGCCCACCGACACCAAACCCAGCACGCCCAACACCCGCGCCACCATGTTCAAAGGCAGGCTTTGAGAAAACACCGCTACCGCAGCGGTCCAGCCGGTCAGCATCAACACCCATAACAACAAGGAGCCTTCATGGCCGCCCCATACTGCGGAGAACTGGTAGAGCTTGGGCAACAAACGGTTGGAATGCTCAGCCACATATTTGACAGAAAAATCGTTGCCCAAAAAAGCCAAGGACAGGCAAATAAAGGACACCAGCACCATGGCAAATTGAAGCAATGCCGTCGGACGTGCCAGCGATTGCCACACCGTGTTTCGGTTGATGGTGCCCCACAAAGGCAGCACACCCAACACAACAGACAAGACCGTTGCGAGCACCAAGGAGAATTGACCGATTTCAGGAATCATGTGAAGTTTGCCTTCAGGGTTTGACAGATTGGGCGGCACGCGCCTGCGCCGCCTTGTCCAGCGCGTGCTGGGCTTCAGGCGGCATGTAATTTTCGTCGTGTTTGGCCAGGACTTCTTTGGCCGTCATGACACCGTTTTCAGCCAAATGGCCTTGGGCTACCACGCCTTTGCCTTCTTTGAACAAATCGGGCAACAATCCAATGTAATTCACGGTGATGTCGTGCATCGTATCGGTGACCATGAAAGACACTTGGGTACCGTCACGTTGCAAGCTGTCGGCCTTGACCATGCCGCCGATGCGAAACATTTTGTTGCGCGGCGCTTCACCGTTGAGCACCTGGGTCGGGGTAAAGAAAAACACCAAATTGCTGTTGAAAGCATTCAGCACAAATGCTGCTGCTATTGACAAAACCAGCACACCGGCAGCGATCAATCCAAAGCGTTTTTGACGCGGGCTCAGTGTCATGATGCCTCCTCGGCCTCGGCCTCGGTGCAGGCCAAAGCCAAGGCTTGGCGCTGGGCTTGCCGCGCCAGCCAAACCTCAAGCCCCATACACAGCGCGGTGACCGCCATGCTGCCCCACACGTACAGGCCATAGCCACCCATGTCCCAAAACTGGGACCAGCTTTCCCATCTCATTTTTTTGCTCCAGAAACCTCAGGCAAGGCCTGCACCCATGCGGTGTGGCGCTCACGCTCAATTATGAGGCTGCGCACCCGGTAAGTCACGATAGCCAAGGTATACACCCAAAAAGACAAGGCCATGAGCAACATGCCCCACAACATCAATTGCGCCATGCTGGGCGAGCGAGTCAATGACACAGACGCGCCTTGGTGCAAGGTGTTCCACCATTTCACCGAAAAATAAATGATGGGCACATTGATGGCACCGACGATGGCGATCAAAGCCCCCGCACGGTCGGCGCTGCGCACATCATCAATGGCTGAAGTCAGTGCGATGTAACCCAGGTAAAGAAAAAACAAAATCAGCTCGGACGTCAGGCGTGCATCCCACACCCACCATGTGCCCCACATGGGCTTGCCCCACAACGCACCGGTCCACAACGATAAAAACGTAAACATCGCGCCGGTAGGCGCCAGCGCACGGGTCATCATGCCGGACAAACGGGTATTGAAGGTCAATCCCAAAATGCTCCAAAACGCCATGGCCAGGTAAATCACCATCGACATCCAAGAAACAGGCACATGGACAAAAATAATGCGGTAGCCCTCGCCTTGCTGCGCATCCTCAGGGGCCAGGGCAAATCCCACCCACAGACCCGCGACCCCCAATGCCGTGGCCAGCACTGCTAACCAGGGCCAGAGACGCCCGGCCAATGCATAAAAATTTTGTGGGGCAGCGTAATAAAACCAGCGAATAGCCATTCATTCATTCCAGAGCGATGCGTAAACCGACGCTGCAAGCCCAAGGGCTGAAAAACAGGGCAGGCAACAGCATGGCCAGCAAAATCGACACATGGGCTTGCGCACCCACACCAGACTCAAGGGCTTGCACTGCCCCGGCACCAAACACCAGCACCGGCACATACAAGGGCAACACCAACAGGGAAATCAAGATACCGCCACCACGAACGCCCAAGGTAAGCGCCGCACCGATAGCACCCACACACGACAACACCGGCGTGCCCAGCAACAACGACAAGCACAACATCCAGAGTGCTTCTTCACTGAGGTCAAACTGCAAACCCAGTACAGGCGCCAATATTACCAAGGGCACCCCGCACAGTAACCAATGCGCGGTGATTTTCCCAAGCACCATAAGCCCTAAGGAATGCGGGGACAACAACATATGCTCGAGGCTGCCGTCACGAAAGTCGCTCTCAAACATGCGCGACAAACCCAGCATGGTGGCCAGCAAAGCACCCACCCACAACACGCCCGGGCCAATGTGGCGCAGCATTTCAGGCTCAGGCCCGATGGCCAAAGGAAACAATGCAGCCACCACGACAAAGAAAAACACGCTATTGAGCACCTCGGCTTTGCGGCGCATGGCCAAGCGCAAATCGCGCCACACCACGGTGAAAAAAATATTCATGGCTGCAGCCTCAGCACACTCACCGCATCACCCAAGGCCTGCGCCTGGTGGCTGGTGAACAGCAACAATCCGCCTTTCGCCACATGTGTTTGCAGCATGTCTGAGAGCGCCGATTGCGCAGCCTGGTCCAAAGCCACCCACGGTTCGTCCAGCAACCACAAACGCGCCGCTGACACCTGTAAACGCGCCAATGCCACGCGCCGCTTTTGCCCTTGCGACAACACACGCAGCGGCAAATGCATGCGTTTGCGCAAGCCTTGGGCTTGCAATGCCAGCACAGCGGCGTCGGTGTTCAAGCGCTGACCGGCAATGGCGCAAGCTGCTTGCAAATTTTCCAACGCCGAGAGTTCATCTTTCAAACCCAATGCATGGCCCAGGTAAAACACATCTTTGCCAAAGGCTTGTCTGGCCGCAGGCAGCGCCTCGCCGCACCAATTCACCACGCCTTGCGACAGGGGGGACAAACCGCACAAAGCGCGCAGCAAACTGGTTTTGCCCGAGCCGTTTTCCCCCTGCAAATGCAAGGCCTGACCAGCTTGCAACTCAAAGCTCACCGGCGCAAACAATTGCCGACCGGCCCGCTGCACACTGGCTTGCAGAACTTGCAATGAAAGCGTGTTCATAAAAAGTAACTGCCTGCCAATTGCTTGACCGTACCGCCGGTGGCCATCTTGAAACGCGCCACACCGGCACTGCGCTGGGTATTGACGCCGCCCAAATCCAGCAATCGCACGCCACGTTCTTGCAAGGCTTCAATGCCACGCCACAGCAGCAAATGGTGGGCATTTGCATCACGCCCGGCTTGTGTGGTCCAGCCAATCTGGTAGGTGGCTGCCTGACCGTGGATCAAAAACATCATGCCCGCCGACCGGTCGCGCACCATGTCTGCTCGAAATGACAACATATTGCGCGCGGGTTGCTTGCGCGATTCGGCATACCGTTCAAACCAGAGTATGGGCATGCCATCGATATTTCGCCCAGCCCGCTGCTGCATTTCTGCGTCAAGCAACCAGCGGTATTGCCCGGGGTTGGTGCCCATGCGTTGTACATTCAGCCCCGCGTTTTCAGCATGAGACAGGGGTTGGCGCCAACAACTGTCAAGATTGGCACGCAGCACATCCAAGGGTTGAGAGATGTCCAGCAACACGGTGCTGTAACCCGACATGACCCGGCGAAAACCCGGCAAGCCCAGGTCTTTGCTGAGCGTTTCATCCGGCGTGACCACCATGAAACGCAAACCGCCCAAAGGCAGGCTTTGACGCAAGAGGCGGTACACCTGCGCTTTGTCTTGGGCTGCCAGGGGTTGCAACCACAACGGGCCGCGCGTACACAAGGCAAACGAAAAAAATTTGCTGTATTGGCGAACAATGAATTGTGCTTGCGCGACCGCGACACCGTCGGCCTCTACCCGCGCCCGCAGCACACGCGCTCCCAGCGACACCATGGTGGAGCCATAGGCCCAGTCCTGCTGCAATGGCCCGGCGGCAGCGGCATGCGCTTGGTCCCAGACATCCATGTCAGTGCTGCGCCATTCCACCTTCATACAACGCTTTCCGTATTGGTTACCATGCGAGTATGTGGAAAAGATTGTTCAAACGCCATCCGGTGCAAACCGTGATGGGTCACCGAATCGCAGAACCACGGCTGACTTGGATGGCACTCGGGTGGGCGTTGGTGTATTTGGGCTTGCCAGTGTTGCTCGTGGGCACGCTGATCGACGGCCTCATACAACTGACCACCGGTGTATGCACCGGTTTGTGGTGTTTTTTCTGATTCAAATCGGTTCATCAAGCAGGCATCTTAGCGGGTGAATACACCGTGAATCCTCGTCCCACTTCCCTCAGCGGCTTGTTGCCGTTTGTTCGTCCTTACAAGGGCCGTGTCGCGCTGGCCGGTTTGTTCTTATTGCTGGCTGCGGGCGCCACGCTGGCCTTTCCCTGGGCGCTGCGGCAATTGATTGACCAAGGCTTGACCGGGCCCGACAGCGCCGAGCGTTTGGCCGGTCAATTCATGCAATTGTTTGGCGTGGCGGCATCGCTAGCTGTGTTTTCGGCGGTGCGTTTTTACACCGTCACTTGGCTGGGCGAACGCATCACCGCCGATGTGCGCAACGCGGTCTACGGTCATGTGCTCGAGCAAAGCCCGGCGTTTTTCGAAACCACGCAAACCGGCGAAGTCTTGTCCCGCTTGTCCAACGACACAACCTTGGTGCAAACCGTGGTCGGTTCATCGCTGTCCATGGGTTTGCGCAATTTGGTGATGGGCACCGGGGCCTTATTGATGCTGGTGTGGAACCACCCGATGCTGATGGTGCAGGTGATCGGGCTATTGGTATTGGTGGTCTGGCCCAGTGTGACTTTGGGGCGGCGTGTGCGCAAACTCTCGCGTGCCAGCCAGGACCGCGTGGCAGACGCCAGCGCGCTGGCCGCCGAGGTACTCAACGCCATTCCCGTGGTGCAAAGTTACACCTCTGAAAAACGTGAAGCCACACGTTTTGTGGACTCGACCGAGCAAGCCGTGAAGACCTCTTTGCGCCGCGCACTGGCGCGTTCGGTATTGGTCGGCTTCATCATTCTGACCAGCAGCGCGGCCTTGTTGTGGGGCTTGTACCAAGGGACGATGGCGGTGCGCGACGGCAGCATGAGCGCCGGTGAACTCGGCCAGACCGTGGTCTATGTGATTTTGCTTGCCAGTGCGTTCGCAGTGCTGGGTGAGGTATATGGCGATTTGCTGCGTGCCGCCGGAGCCACCGAGCGCTTGATGGAGTTGCTCAACACACGCTCGGTGGTCAGTTCACCCGCGCAGCCTTTGCAAGCGGCTTGGCCTGAAAGCGGTTCGTCCGTCTCTTTGCAAGCGCTGGATTTTCATTACCCGTCACGACCGCAAACCTTGGCCTTGGCCGGACTCAGCGGCGAGATTCACCCTGGTCAAACGGTGGCCGTGGTCGGGCCCAGTGGTGCTGGCAAAACCACTTTGTTTGGCTTGCTGCTGCGTTTTTATGACCCGCAAGCCGGGCGCATTGTGTTGGACGGCGTGGCGATCAACGAAATGAATTTGCACGACTTGCGTTCTCGCATAGGCATCGTGCCGCAGGAGCCGGTGATTTTTTCGGGCAGCGCCATGGACAACATCCGATATGGCAAACCGCAAGCCAGCGACGACGAAGTACTGGCCGCGGCCAAATCCGCGTTTGCCGATGAATTCATCGTGCAACTGCCGCAAGGCTACGACACGTTTCTGGGTGAAAAAGGCGTTCGCCTCTCTGGCGGTCAACGCCAGCGCATCGCCATCGCCCGCGCCATGTTGAAAAACCCGCCGCTGTTGTTGCTGGACGAAGCCACCAGTGCGCTGGACGCGCACAGCGAACGCATGGTGCAAGCCGCGTTAGAACAAGCCATGCAAGGGCGCACCACCTTGGTCATTGCCCACCGCTTGGCGACCGTGCAAAAAGCCGATGTGATCTGGGTGCTGGACCACGGGACCTTGGTAGAACAAGGCACACACACAGAGCTGGTGGCCAAAGGCGGTTTGTATGCCAGCTTGGCGGCGTTGCAGTTCAATCAGGCGTGAAGCGGTTTCGTTTCACTGCATCCATCCCATGACTGTTCTTTACGCCAACCCCGCCGACATCGATTCACGCAAAGCCGCTTGGCGCTTGCTGACCACATTGCTGCTTATGCTGCTGGGTAACAGCGGCATGTACGCGGTGTCGGTGGTGCTTCCCACAGTGCAAGCCGAGTTCGGTATCAGCCGCGCGGATGCATCCATCCCTTACACCTTGTGCATGCTGGGCTTTGGCTTCGGCGGCATGTGGCTGGGGCGTTGGGCGGACCGTTTCGGTATTGCGCGTGTGCTGGCCGTCGGTGCGGCCGGTGTGGCGGGTGGTTTTGTCTGGGCCGGGATGTCGGGCAGCATCGTCGGTTTTGCATTGGCGCAAGGCCTGATAGGTTTGCTCGGCATCGCATCCACGTTTGCGCCGCTGTTGGCCGACACCGGTCAATGGTGGAACAGGCGTCGCGGCATCGCGGTGGCGGTGTGCGCCAGCGGCAATTATTTGGCCGGTACCTTGTGGCCGCCGATCGCGCAATGGGGCGTGACGAACATCGGTTGGCGCAGCACCTATGTCTGCATCGGTGTGTTTTGCGGCATAGGCATGGCCCTGCTGGCGTTGCGCATGCGCGAGCGCCCGCCGCAACTGCAACACGCACCGGTCAGCCACACCGGCGTGGTGGCCTCAGACCGGCCCTTCGGTTTGTCGGTGCCACAAGCGCAATTGCTGCTGAGCCTGGCCGCGGTCGGTTGCTGTGTGGCGATGGCCATGCCGCAAGTGCATATCGTGGCCTATTGCAGCGACCTCGGGTTCGGCGCGGCACGCGGCGCGGAAATGCTGTCCTTGATGCTGGCCTGCGGCATCGTCAGCCGTTTGGTATCGGGCGCGATTTGCGACCGCATTGGCGGCATCCGCACTCTGTTGCTCGGTTCGGTGTTGCAAGGCATTGCGCTGTTGATGTTTTTGCCGTTCGACGGATTGGTGCCGCTGTATCTGGTGTCAGCGATGTTCGGTTTGTTTCAAGGCGGCATCGTGCCGTCTTACGCCATCATCGTGCGTGAGCATTTTCCGGCGGCGAATGTGGGGGCCAGCACCGGCACCATCATCATGGCATCGCTGGTCGGCATGGCGCTTGGCGGTTGGTTATCCGGCAAGATTTTTGATGTCAGCGGTTCCTACGATGCAGCGTTTATCAACGGCGTGGCTTGGAACGCGTTGAACATGGTGATTGTGTGGTGGCTTTATAGGCGGTGGAAAAATCAGTCAGGTGCTGCGACTGCTTAAGCCTGTATTGGTAGAACTTCAAAAACGAATGCGTCAGGCCAAGGGCTTACGCGCCACAAACACAAACCGGTTCAAGCTGAAGAAATACCCGCCTGCGTCTTTCATAGTTTGCACATCGGCTTGCCAATCGGCGGCGAGTTTCGGGCCATAGTCCGGCAAGCCACTGACAAATGATGCGATGAAACCCATCATGCCGCCGCTGAAGGTGTCGGTGCTGTAAGTCATGTTCATCAAAGGAATGGTGTGCGCTTGCACATCTGCAAACCCGGCGCGCTGCATGCGTTGGATCAAAGTGCGCGGCAATTGCGGATGCGGAATATGTTGGCTCCAGCCTTGCATCATGCGGCGCATGCGGGTTTCATCGCGGCACGCCCACACGCAAGACTCCCAATCGGTATCCACCAGCAGCACCTGTGCGCCGGGCTTCATCACCCGCCACAGTTCTCGCAATGCGCTGTCCACATCGGCCACGTATTCATACACCTGCGTGGCGAGCGACACATCAAAACTCGCATTTGCAAACGGCAACTGCAACACATCGGCTTGGTGAAACGCCACTTGCTTGGCATCGGCACATCGGCGTGCGGCCAACTGCAACATGGGCGGCGCGATATCAATCGCATCCACATGGCCAGCACGGCCCACGGCCTGCGCCAGCGACAGGGTGGTCAGGCCCGGGCCGCAACCAATGTCTAAAGCGTTCATGCCTTGCTTGACATCGAGCAGCTGAAAAATCTGCTCACGCTGTTGCACCACATCGGGTGTCAGGTAAATTTTTTCCAATCGCTCGGCACCAGCTTGGTCGAATTGCGCCAGCGTGCTGTCTGTGTCTTTCATGCGTTCAACTCCAAATAACTTTCAAACACCGCCACATGCACCAGCGCATCCTCTGCGCCTTGCGGCCACAAATGCGCGGCTTCAAAACGCACATCGTAAGTAGGCTCGTCATCCGCATGTATGCCGTGACCATGTGCATCCGGAAACGGATACACCGGAGATTGGCTGATCACCACGCCGTGCTTGCCGCGTATGTAAGCAGGCATGCGCACATGGCCTGCCACATGTTCATCGCGCACACGCACAAGGTCGCCCGGCAAAAACGCGGTGCGCTTGGCATGGTTGCCGCGCCCCACAGCCGAGGGCATGGCCAACGGGTAAGTGCCGCCTGCGAGTTGTTCCAATTCCTCGCGCGTGACCAAACCTTTTTCCACACACAGCGTCGCCAAACTGGTCAGCGAGCGTTCGTAATAACTGGCGCTCAGGTAATGCTGCGGCGTCATGCGCTCGATCGCGTGCCGGTACTCGTCCATGTTGAACACACCGCTTTTCACCGCCAGGCTGTACAAGGCGTTGGCCCGCACTTCCCAGTTGGCGTGAAACACCGCCGCGTCGCGGCTGTGCAGCACCTTGCCGAAACCTTGTTTACCGCCCAAGTCGTGCATGCCGTCCATGGGTATTCCTTTATATGCGGGCCACGCCAATCAGCGCGTCTTTGCTGATGAGGGCGGTGAGTTGTTCTATGGACAAACCTTCAGTGCCAGCAGGCCGTTGCGGCATCACCATGTAGCGCGTGTCAGCGGTCGTGTCCCACACACGTATTTGCGTTTGCGCGGGCAAGTCCAAACCCATTTCACGCAACACCGTGCGCGCCTCGCGCACCACGCGCGAGCGGTAAGCCAGTTCCTTGTACCAGTCCGGTGGTAAACCGATGATGGTGAACGCGGTGCATGAACACAGCGTGCAGCAAATCACGTTGTGTGTGTCGGCGGTGTTTTCCAGCACGACGAAATGGCGGTGGTGCGGCGGCATGCTCAAGCCTGCTTCGCGGATAGCGGCCATGCCATCTTTTAGTAGCAAGTGGTTGAATACAGGGTCCTTCCAAGCGCGTGCAATCAGGCCTGCGCCGTTGGTCGGCACCCAATGCTCGTGCGCGAGTTCGTCAAACGTGTCTATGAATTCGGCAGGCTGCATGCCCTGGCGTTGCAGCACGGTTTGAATCGCGTCCAGCCGTTGCTCGATGGTGGCGATTGGTGCGTTAGGTGCGGTGTCGATGGTCATGGCGTGGCCTTGAACAGATAGATGAGAATCATGTTAACCGCCACACACACTGCCACCATGAGCCTGTCTTCTGTCCAAGCATTTTTTCAATCACTGCAACTCGATATTCCGATTTTGGAAACCGAGGCCAACACCGCCACCGTGGCGCTGGCCGCTGCTGCACACGGCGTCGAGCCCGGGCGTATCGCCAAGACGCTGGCGTTTCGCCTGAGCGATGGCCGCGATGTGTTGGTAGTGGCGCGTGGCGATGCACGTATAGATAACTTGAAATTCAAAATCGCTTTAGGCAAAGGCAAGATGTTGTCGCCCGATGTGGTGGCTGACATCACCGGCCACCCGGTGGGCGGCGTTTGCCCGTTCGGCTTGGCGCGGCCTCTGCCCATTTATTTGGATGTGTCTTTGAAAGCCTATGACGAAGTGTTGCCAGCGGCGGGCTCGGTCAATAGCGCGGTGCGGATATCGGTGGCGTTGCTTGAGCAAGTGACGCAGGGGCAGTGGGTGGATGTGTGTCAGGGCGTGGCGGGGTAGCGCGACTATCAGAATGTTGTCCATTCAGACAGTGGCAAACAGTCAATAAATTACGTCAACTTAACTTTGGCCTGTATCTCCACACCTAAGTGAGCAGCGATGGCAGCCAGCATGGCCGACACATGGCTGAGCGTCGGGTTACCGGTAGCGGACCACATGCGGTGCAGACTTTTAGGCGGCTTGTCTATGTCGCGGGCGAGTTGTTCAAAACCGATGGACGCATTCACCAAATCACGCAACAACAACTTGGCGGTGTGCGGCTCGCCTTGCAACAGCAAGCTGGTGGCTTGCTGCAACAAAGCGCGGGCATAGGCGGGTTCGGATTGAACGCGGGCGGTGATGGTTTCAATGATTTCTCTGTTACTCATATGCATTGGCCTCTCAATTTATTCAAAAGATTTCATTAAATACCATTCAAATTTAGTAAATAATGTTTTTGTATAGATAATTACTTATATTTTAGCTATAAATTAGTATTAATATAAAGCCAGTTATGTAATGTTTGGCATTGACTTGGATGACCCATCTCTTTTTCGAAAAACCCATTGTCAATTCCCCTTACGACTATCCCAGTCAACACTGGGAACTCGACGAAACGGGTCAACCGACGCAAAAAATCATCGCGACGCGAAGGCAAGCCAAATTTGTCACTCCCATCCCAAAACCCAAAAAACGCAAAGCCGAACATACACAGGCAGAGTTAGACATAGGCGATGAGGTTTCCACCGAAGATCAGCAATACCACTCGGCCATCATCAACGGCGTGCGTGCCGAAGTCGACAAATGGCGAACTATTCCTAAGCCCAGCGACTGGGGTGTCACACCTGAAACCGCACGCCTGCTGCAACACTGGCGGCACCACGATTTCAGCGGTGTTCGGCCCTTCTTTTGCCAAATTGAAGCGATAGAGACTGCCATCTGGCTGACGGAGGTCGCTACAAACAAAGGCAAAGCAGCGCAGCACTTTTTACAACACCTACCGCATGGCGCGCCCGCTTATCAATCAATTCTGAATTTCCAATACTCACCCAGTTTGGTGCTCGCAATGCACTGTTGCCACAGTGCAAGCCATGCGCCAACACCCACGGCAAATTGTCGCGGTGGATGATGCGCCAAATCAGCGCTTTTTCTGGATTCAGATTCTTGTATAGCATTTGAGAAATATATTCTCATTGACAGCTCCGCCAACGATCTGCCTTTAACGTACAGAAATAACTTGAATTTCTGAAGAGTGTTTGCCCTCAATACGTCTCCAACTGCAACCTACCCTCTTGCTTCAAACCCTCAGCAACCGCCGTCCAATCCAAACCCGCTCCCACCGCGATGTCGTGCATGGCCTGCAACACGCCTTCTTCCATGCTCTTCAAACCACAGACGTAAAAATGCGTTTTCGGGTCTTGCAGCAAAGTGGCCAGTTGAGCGGATGCATCGCGCATTGCGTCTTGCACATAGCGCTTCGGTTGACCGGGTGTGCGTGAAAACGCCAAGTGAATATCGATGAAATCTTTGGGCAGTTTTTGCAGCGGCCCGAAGTAAGGCAACTCCTGCTGCGTGCGTGCGCCGAAAAACAGCAGCAGCTTGCCGCCTGCAAATTTGCCGCTGGCTTGTATGCGTCTGCGCCACTCGGTCATGCCGCGCATGGGTGCGCTGCCGGTGCCGGTGCAAATCATCACGATATGGCTTCCCGGGTGGTTGGGCATCAAAAAGCTGCTGCCGAACGGGCCAATCACTTGCACGCTGTCGCCGGTTTTCAAATCGCACAAATAGTTGGAAGCGACACCTTTGACGGCTTGGCCTTGGTGGTCTTGCACCACGCGTTTCACCGTGAGCGACAAGTTGTTGTAACCGGGCCGTTCGCCGTTGCGCGGGCTGGCAACAGAATATTGACGCGCATGGTGCGGCTTGCCGTTCGCGTCCACGCCGGGCGGCACAATGCCCACCGATTGACCTTCGAGCACAGGAAACGGCATGCTGCCGAAGTCCAACACGATGTGGTGCGTTTCGTTGTCTGTGCCCGCTTCATTCACTTGCATATTGCCGACCACGGTCGCGGTGATCGGTGACTTGGGGCCGTGCAAATTGGTGTACGGATGCGCTGCAGACCATGGCGGCAGAGTGGCACCCAAAGAGGCGGCATGCATCACTGCAGAAGTGGTGGTCGAAGGTACAGATGTGGCCGCTGTTTCAAACGCGGTGCTGCCTGACAACTGTGCAGCGACAGGCAATGCATCCACCGCTTGCACGGCAGGCAATTCATCCCATGACAGTTGATCGGCCAATGAATACGCCTTGCTACGCAACACCGGCAACCAATGGTCAATCGAACCTGTGGGGCAAGGCGGCACGCAAGCCATGCAGTGGTTGCATTTGTCTGCATCCACCACGTAGTTGCGGCTGTCGTGCGTTACCGCACCCACGGGGCACGTGGCTTCGCAGGTGTTGCAGCGTATGCACACCTCGGGGTCGATCACATGTTGCTGTAGCAACTCGGCGGTGTCAGTGCTCATGGTATGTCAGTTGAAACGTACGTACTCGAAGTCCACCGGCTGACGGTTGATACCGATGGCAGGCGGCGCGATCCAGTTGGCAAATTTGCCAGGCTCTGCCACGCGGCCCATCAGGCTTTGCACAAACGCACGGTCTTCTGCGGTGGGCAACCAATCGCCGACCTTGGCATTCCATTCGTTCTCTGACACCACGCGGCCATCGGGCGACACTTTTGAGCCGGACAAGGCACCGATGTTGCGGTGAAACGCTTTGTGCGGCACGCTCAAGCGGTGCGGCAAACCGGCCTTCTCAATCACACGGTTCCAACGCTCCACACCACCGACCGAATCTTTGATGTAGTCGTCACGCAGCACTTCGTTCAGCGCATTCAACATGGGCACTTCTTTTTCTTGCAACTGACCATTCACCACGTTCAACACTTTGTAGGTCTGGCCACGCAACACATGGTCGTCGTCCCGCTTGGTTTCCTCATAGCGACCTTTGATGCCTGTCGAATAAAACGTCGCGGCATTGCTCGATTCGTCAGCACCAAACAAATCAATCGTCACGCTGAAATGGAAATTCAAATAGCGTTGAATCGTCGGCAAATCAATCACACCGGCGGCACGCAGTTTGCCCACGTCGTCAGTCTTCATTTCGTTCATCGCCGCGCAAGTGCGTTGAATCACACGGCTGATACCGGACTCGCCGACAAACATGTGGTGCGCTTCTTCGGTCAGCATGAACTTGGTGGTGCGTGCCAACGGATCGAAACTGCTCTCCGCCAAAGCGCACAACTGGAACTTGCCGTCGCGGTCGGTGAAATAGGTGAACATGAAAAAGCTCAGCCAATCGGGTGTCTCTTCGTTGAAGGCTTGCAAAATGCGCGGGTTGTCTTCCTGGCCGCTGCGACGCTCAAGCAAGGCCTCAGCTTCTTCGCGGCCATCGCGACCGAAATGTTTGTGCAGCAAATACACCATGGCCCACAGGTGGCGGCCTTCTTCCACGTTGATTTGAAACAAATTGCGCAAGTCGTACATGCTGGGCGCGGTCTTGCCCAAGTGACGCTGTTGCTCGACAGACGCGGGCTCTGTGTCGCCTTGTGTCACGATGATGCGGCGCAAGTTCGCGCGGTGTTCGCCTGGCACGTCTTGCCAGGCCTTCTCGCCTTTGTGGTCACCGAAGTGAATCGTGCGATCGGCTTCGCCTTGGTTCAAGAAAATGCCCCAACGGTAGTCGCGCATCTTCACGTGACCAAACTGCGCCCAGCCTTGCGGGTCGACGCTGACGGCGGTGCGCAAATACACCTCGTTGTCGGTCGTGCCTTCGGGGCCCATGTCGTCCCACCAGTTGATGAAATTCGGTTGCCATTGCTCGAGGGCGCGCTGCAAAGTACGGTCGCTGCCGAGGTCCACGTTGTTGGGGATTTTTTCGCTGTAGTTGATGGCTGACATGACTTACTCCAGAGTGTTTAAAGAGGTAAATTAATTGGGGTCAGACTCCAATTAATCATTGATGAAATGTGAAGGGAATTAATTGGAGTCTGACCCCAATTACACCAATTAATCAGACGCGGTTCATATCAAAAGCGGCTTTCTCGCCTTTGCCATACACCTTCAATGCGCCTTTGTCGCCAACCGCGTTCGGGCGGTTGAATATCCAGTTTTGCCAAGCCGACAAGCGGCCGAAGATGCGTGTTTCCATGGACTCTTTTTGGCTGAAGCGCAAGTTGGCTTCCAAGCCGGTGAGTGAATCGGGCGACATGGCCGCACGTTCTTCGATGGCGATGCGAATTTCATCCGCCCAGTCGATGTCGTCAGGCGCGGCGGTGACGAGACCCAGCGCCAAAGCTTTGTCTGCATCCAACTGCTGACCCACTACAACGCGCACCGCTTCCATCGGCGCTGTCTCTTCGTAAAAACGGCGCTGCAAACGCGACTGGTGGTTCACCATCGGGAACACACCGAAATTCATTTCACTCAAGGCAATGTGCGGCGCGTTCTCTGGTGCATCCGGCAGAGAAAGCATGTAAGCGCGGTCAGCGGCAAATGCCAATTCAGCCAAGGTGCCTGCAAAACAAGAACCTTCATCAATCAACGCAAACATAGAGCGAGAAGACACATCCAGTCGCGCCAACGTGCGACGCAGCAAGCCCAAAGTTTCTTTCACCAGCCAATGGTCTTGGTGCTTCATCAACACGGCATCAGATTCGAGAGCCAGTTTGGCATCACCGACAGTGCGCAACAACCAAGTGCCGATGTCGAGTTCATTGGTGCGCAAACTCAAAATCGCGTCATCCAATTCACGCGCCATTTGCAGCGGGTACCAGCTGTCACCGGCGGCTTGAATCTCTGCCAGTGTGGTCAACAACTTGCCGACAGGTGCAGACACGCAAACCGTAGCAGTGCGTTTTTCGCGGTCTATGTCTACCTTCACATAGCTGTAGTGCAAGCTGTCTGCGGTCACCGTTTTGTTCAACGGATTGAGTTTCACGCCTTGGCCTTTTGCAGCAACACCTGCTCTATGGCTGGAAGCCGCCAATAGTGCTGCACGTTCAGACACAGCAGAAGTGAATTGCGCCGGTTTGGCAATCGCGTCCACCAAGCGCCAATCGACGGCACGCTGGCCACGAACGCCTTCCACGCTGGTGCAAAAAATATCTGCATGGTCGTGTCGCACATGGCGCTTGTCGGTGATGCGGGTCAGGCCACCCGTGCCGGGCAACACGCCAAGCAAGGGCACTTCGGGCAATGACACGCTGCTGGAGCGGTCGTCAACCAGCAATATCTCGTCACACGCCAAAGCCAACTCGTAGCCGCCACCAGCACACGCGCCATTGACCGCTGCCAAAAATTTCAAACCACCATGGCGGCTGCTGTCTTCCAACCCATTGCGTGTTTCATTGGTGAATTTGCAAAAGTTGACCTTCCACGCGTGCGTGGACAAACCCAGCATAAAAATATTCGCGCCCGAGCAAAAAATGCGGTCCTTCACACTGGTGACCACCACGGTTTTTACCTCGGGGTGCTCAAAGCGCAAACGCTGCACCGCGTCGTTCAATTCAATGTCAACGCCCAAATCGTATGAATTGAGTTTGAGTTTGTAGCCGGGCAGTATCCCGCCGTCTTCCTGAATATCGAGCGACAAGGTGGCTATTTCCCCCTCAATGCGCCAGGTCCAGTGGCGGTATTGATCGGGCTGCGTTTCGTAATTCACTGCAAAGGTTTGGCTCATCTGTCTGTCTTTCTGTGTTCTGTGTCTTCACGCCAATGCCATGGCGTATTTCAAATCCTGCGACAGGCGTTTGACAACTTCTTTCAAGCCAAAAGCGCTGGTGTCAAACGTTTGGTGCGCCTGCGAATACATGGGCATTCTTTCGTTCAATATGTGTTTGAGGTCTTTTAGCGCCTGAGTGCTGCCCGCCATGGGCCGCATATCGCCTTGCGCCATGACACGGTTCAAGTGGTCTTCAGGCTTGGCTTGCAACCAAATGGTCAAAGATTGCCCTTTCAATTTTTCCCACGCTCGCATGTCCATGACGATACCGCCGGTGGTGGCGATGATGGCGGGCAATTCGCTGGCCAAGGCATTTTCAAGCGCCAGCAACTGATAGCGCTGGTACGCCAAGGGACCGTACAAACTGTGAATTTCATGGGTTTTACAGCCCGCCAACTTTTCAATGTCGCGGCTGAGTTCCACAAAATGCATGTGCAAATCTTTGGCGATGCTTTGACCAATGGAAGTCTTGCCTGCGCCCCGCAGGCCGACCAGCGCGATTTTTCGCTGGTTGAGTGTGGTTTTGGCGCGCAACAACTGCGTCAGATAACTGTGCACCACTTTGAGTTCGGTGTCGCTTTTGTCCACCAACAACTGTTGAATCGCCTGAAGCTGAGGCTGTTTCATATTGAAGTTCGACAGCAAATCGGTGATTTCGCAATCCAACGCTTGGGAAACCTGCAACAAGATCATGATGGATGCGTTGCCAGTGCCGGATTCGAGCGATGCCAAATGTCGCTCGGACACTTGCGCGGCTTGCGCCAATTCCTTGCGAGTCCATTTGCGCAATTGCCGCCACCAACGCACTTGGTGACCGATGGTTTGCAACAGCGGTGAGTGGGCGGGTGATGAACGGTCCAGCATGCGTGCAGTTTAATACATCTTGTTGTATTTTCAAGATTAATTATTCTAATTTTATGCATTAAATTGCATATTATGAGTCAAGATTTCTTTGTTATAAAAAAATATTCAATTTATTTGTTTAACAAATATTGTTTTTAGTACTCTATATAGCTATTATTGGTTTTTCTTTTAACCATTTTGGAGTTATCCATGACCGCTTCCGCAGTGACCCCCCTGCTGTCAAATCACCAAGCGCCACTTCGTCAACAAAAAGGCTACAGCATCATTGAACTGTCCATTGCGCTGGCCATCATTTCTATCATTTTGGTCACTGCCTTGGCAGGGGTTCAGCGAGTTTTGCGTTCCAACAACGTGAACAACGACCTGCGAGGTCTCAATTTGACTGCAGCTAATTTAGCCACCATGTATTCCACACAAGCCAATACTGACGGCCTCACCATGGCTACCCGTGGTCTGCTGCATGTGCTGACCCATTCACACCGTTATGTGATTCCTGTGCAAGCCAACCGGTACAACGGCGTCTCCCGCTTGGCGAAAAACTGACAGAGAAAAAATCGCTCTAAAGAAAACACCCCTGCACCGACCTGCGGGGGATTAAGTGTCCTTAGACACCTTGATGGTCGGAAATTTCGAGGAAAAATCCTTGGCTCTGGCCGCCACTTTCACAGCGAGTTGACGCGCGACAGCTTTGTAAATACCGGCCACTTCACCGTCAGGCTCTGCCACCACACTCGGCAGACCGCTGTCGGCTTGCACCCGAATGGCCATGCTCAGCGGCAACGCGCCCAGGTAAGTCATGCCTTCTGCTTGCGCCATTTTCTTGCCGCCCTCAACCCCGAAGATATGTTCCGCGTGCCCGCACTGGCTGCACACATGCACTGCCATGTTTTCCACAATACCCAAAATCGGTACACCGACCTTTTGGAACATGCGAATGCCTTTCATGGCATCTATCAGGGCAATGTCTTGCGGTGTAGTGACGATGACCGCGCCGGTCAGTGGCACGCGTTGGCTGAGGGTCAACTGAATATCGCCTGTGCCCGGTGGCATATCGACAATCAAATAATCCAGGTCGCGCCAATTGGTTTGGCGCAGCAATTGTTCTAAGGCTTGCGTGGCCATCGGGCCGCGCCAGACCATGGCCTGGTCTTGCGCCACCAGAAAACCGATGGACATGACTTGCACGCCATGGGCTTCCAATGGCTGCATGGTTTTGCCGTCAGCACTTTCGGGCCTGCCGGACAAACCCATCATCATCGGTTGGCTGGGGCCGTAAATATCGGCGTCCAACAAACCCACGCTCGCGCCTTCAGCGGCCAAGGCCAGCGCCAAATTGGCGGCGGTGGTGGATTTGCCCACGCCGCCTTTGCCCGAAGCCACGGCAATAATGTTTTTCACTTGCGGCAACAAAGCCACGCCGGGTTGTGCCGCATGCGCCACCACTTGGCTGCTGACCGTCACCTTCACAGAACCCACACCGGGCACTTGCGACACCACGTGTTCGAGTTGCTGCTTGTAGGAATCCCACAAACTTTTGGCCGGGTAGCCCAACACCAGATCGAAACTGACGGCGCCGGCTTGGATGCTGATGTTTTTGATGGCTTTGGCAGCCACAAAATCTTGGCCAGTCAACGGGTCCGCCACGGTTTGCAAGGCGAGGGTAATGTCTTGTTCGGTCACGGCCATAAATACTCCAACACTTTCCATGCGAAAAGGGGCTAGTCTAGCCAAGCGTGTGATGGACTTGCAGTGGTTTGAGCCAAGACCGCTTTGTTGGCAAGGGTCTGGGCATATGGCGATTGGGCGCCTGCACCACAACACACCGCATAAAATCCCTGTTTCCCCCGTATATTCAACTATCTATGAGCCAGCGACGCCTGTTTGTCACCACCGCCTTGCCCTATGCCAACGGCAATTTCCACATCGGCCACATGATGGAATACATACAGGCGGACATCTGGGTGCGTTTTCAGCGTATGCAGGGACACGCGGTCAATTTTGTGTGTGCCGACGACACGCATGGCGCGCCCATCATGATCGCTGCCGAAAAAGAAGGCAAAACACCGCAGCAGTTTGTCGCTGACATCGCCGCCGGTCGTTCGCAGTACCTGGACGGCTTTCATATCGGTTTTGACAATTGGCATTCCACCGACGCACCGGAAAACCATGCACTGGCGCAACAGATTTACCGCGATCTGCGCGATTTGTCTGCGGACCAAGGAGGCACGCTGATAGAGCGCAAAACCATTGAGCAGTTTTTCGATCCCGAGAAAAACATGTTTTTGCCGGACCGGTTCATCAAAGGCGAATGCCCCAAGTGCGGGGCCAAAGACCAGTACGGTGACAACTGCGAAAACTGCGGCGCGGTGTATGCGCCTACCGATTTGAAAAACCCGTACTCGGGCTTGAGCGGGGCGACACCGGTGCTGAAACACGCCGAGCATTTTTTCTTTAAACTGTCTGACGCGCGTTGCGTAGAGTTTTTACAAGACTGGACGCAAAACGGCACACACTTGCAGCCCGAGGTGGCAAACAAAGTGAAGGAATGGTTCAGCGTGCGCAGCAACTCCGACGGCACGACCAGCGAAGGTTTGGGCGACTGGGACATCAGCCGCGATGCGCCTTATTTCGGCATTGAAATACCGGACGCACCCGGCAAGTATTTTTATGTGTGGCTGGATGCGCCCATCGGCTATTTGGCATCGCTAAAAAACCTATTGGATAAACGCGGCGAAAGTTTCGACGACTACATCGCGGCGCCTGACCTTGAGCAATACCATTTCATTGGCAAAGACATCGTCACCTTTCACACGCTGTTTTGGCCGGCGATATTGAAATTCAGCGGACGCAAAACGCCGGACAAAGTGTTTGTACACGGTTTTTTGACAGTGAACAACGGCGAGAAGATGAGCAAGAGCCGTGGCACCGGCCTTGACCCGTTGAAATACCTCAAGCTCGGCATGAACCCCGAGTGGCTGCGCTATTACCTGGCGGCCAAACTCAATGGACGCAATGAAGACATTGACTTCAACGCCGAAGATTTCATGGCGCGGGTCAACAGTGATTTGGTGGGGAAGTACATCAATATCGCTTCAAGAGCGGCAGGGTTTATTGCCAAGAATTTTGATGGTCGCCTTTCAAATGACTACTCATTAACAAAATGGCAAAGTCATGATCACGTCATAGCTGCTGATTTCCCTTGCTTAAACAACTTTAGAGATCAGATCCACCAAATTGCGGATCTATACGAAAGCCGAGATTACGCTCGAGTCACTAGAACAATTATGAAACTAGCTGACGAAGTTAATCATTTTTGGGATGTAAACAAGCCATGGGAATTAGCTAAAAGTAATGACTCTGTGCAAAGAGAAAAACTACATGTTTTGTGCTCTGCAGTTATTGATTCATTCAGGTTATTCACACTTTACTTAAAACCAATTCTTCCCAAATTGGCAGAAGCTGTTGAGAATTTTTTGCAAATACAGCCCTTAACTTGGACTGATATTGAAACAAGACTAGATGGTCACAAAATCGGTAGCTACACGCATTTGATGCAACGCGTGGAAGAGAAAATGTTGGATGCCTTGTTTGAACCTCCACCGGTGGTCGGCGATAAATTGGGGTCAGAGCCCGAATTTCCCGTTGGGAAATCGGTGTCTGACCCCAATTTATCTTTATCTGACCCCAATTTATCCATCCCCGGCGGCGAGCCGATTGCCGAGACCATCTCTATCGACGACTTTGCCAAAATCGATTTGCGCATCGCCTTGATCGTCAACTGCGAACCGGTGGAAGGCAGCACCAAGCTGCTACGCCTGACGCTGGATGTCGGCGAAGGCCGCATGCGCAACGTGTTCAGCGGCATTGCCAGCGCATACAAGCCCGAAGACCTGATAGGCAAACTCACGGTCATGGTCGCCAACTTGGCACTACGCAAAATGAAATTTGGCATCTCCGAAGGCATGGTGCTGGCCGCGTCGCATGCTGACGAAAAAGCGCAACCCGGCATTCACGTGCTCCACCCATGGCCGGGCGCAACGCCTGGCATGCGTATCCATTGAAGCACGCTGTATGACGACAGCAGCGGTGTTGCTGGCCGCCGGTTCGGGTTCGCGCATGGGGCACAAACCGAAGTCATTGTTAGCGCTGAATGGCGAACCGCTGATACGGCGCAGCGCCCGCCAACTGCTGGACGCTGGTGTGACGCAACTGGTGGTGGTGCTGGGGCACTACGCTGCAGATATCGAAGCCCCGCTCCAAGGCCTGCCGGTGCACAAGGTCTACAACCCTGACCCGGACCAAGGTCTGGTGTCGTCCCAACGCCTGGGTTTGCAAGCCCTAAACGCTGACACAAAAGCGGTGGTGATGTCGCTGGCCGATCAACCGCTGGTCACCACCGACGACATTCACACCTTGCTACAAGCGTTTGCACAACGTGCAACGGATATCGACATGCTGTTCCCGTTTGTCAACGGCCAGCCCGGCAACCCGGTGTTGCTGAGCGCAGGCGCACGCGCAGACATACTGGCGGGCGACAGCGAATTCGGTTGCAAAGAATGGCGACAAAGCCACGCGGCGCGCACCTACAAAATACCAAGCGAAAACCTGCACTTTGTCACCGACTTAGACCGTCCAGAAGATGTGACTGCGTTTGAAAATAGACATGGCATGAAACTACAATGGCCTCCAGCTTGGACTGACTGATTCGCTAAACCTGCAGCTGTTGATTTTCATCAGCAGTTACCGCGAAAAGCAGGCGTATAGTGGGTTGATGCAGCGCCCGGTGTTCCACCCTCAATTGATAGAAGCGTTGCGTGACTACAACCGCCAGCGTTTTGTCAAAGATGTGGGTGCCGGTTTGACGGTCAGCATGGTGGCCCTGCCCATCTCGATGGCGTTTGCGATTGCCTGCGGGCTCCAACCCGAAGCCGGATTGGTCACCGCCATCGTCGCTGGTTTTCTGATCGCGGCTTTAGGCGGCAGCCGGGTACAAATCAGCGGCGCGGCTGGCGGCTTTGTGGTGATGGTGTACGGCATTGTGCACCTACACGGTATCAACGGCTTGATGTTGGCGACCTTGATGTCGGGCATGTGGCTGCTGCTCATGGGCTTGCTTCGCTTAGGCGTGTTGATACGTTTCACACCTGTGGCCGTGATCACCGGTTTCACCAACGGCATCGCGGTGTTGATCGGCATGTTGCAACTCAAGGACTTTCTCGGCTTGCCCATACAAACCATGCCAGCCGATGTGTTCGGTATCGTCAGTGTGATCAGCACGCATTTACATCAGACCGATTTACCCACCTTGATGCTCACGCTCAGCTGTTTGCTGGTGTTGGCGTTCTGGCAACTACTGATGCCGCGTTGGCTACAGCCTTCAGTTTCGCAGCGGCTGTCGATGGTGCCCGGTCCCATGCTGGTGATGGTGTTGGCCACGGTGTTCACATACCTGACAGACTGGCCGGTGGCGACCATAGGCAGCCGCTTTGGCGGCATTCCATCGGGCTTGCCCGCTATGAATTGGCCGGTGATGTCACTGGCGCAATTCCAAGCGGTACTGCTGCCCAGTGTCACGCTGGCAGTATTGGGCGCGATTTCTTCGCTGATGTGCGCACGCGCCAGTGACCAGATGATCGACGATCGCCATGACCCGAACCAGGAGTTGATGGCGCAAGGCTTGGCCAACATGGTGATGCCTTTTGTCGGCGGCATGCCCGCTACTGGAGCATTGGCGCGCACCGTCACCAATGTGAAAAACGGCGCCACCAGCCCCGTGGCCGGTATGGTGCATGCACTGGGATTGTTGTTGATTGTGTGGCTGGCTGCGCCGCTGGTCTCGCATATTCCACTAGGGGTTTTGAGCGCCCTCTTGCTGTTTATCGCTTGGAACATGGGTAATTGGCGGGCGTTTACACAGTTATCACAATTTCGCTGGCCTTACCGTTTCACGTTGCTCGCCGTGTTTGTGCTAACGGTACTGGTTGATCTGAGCACGGGCATGGCGGTGGGCCTGGCCGCTGCGTGTCTCACGTTCATCTACCGCATCTCCAGTCTGACGAACCGTGAGTTATTACACCGCACGGCAAATACACAGGTGTGGGCATTGAACGGCGCGCTGTTTTTCGGTGCGGTGGCCTTGCTTGAACTGATCGCCAATGACTTGCCTGACCACACACTGGTACTCGATACCCAAGGCTTGATTTATGTGGATTCCAGCGGTGCAGATGCCTTGAGGAACTTGCTACTGACCTGTGAACAACAACAGATCCAACTCATGCTGTGTGGGCTAAACCCACAACCGCTGGATATTTTGCAACGCACCGGCCTGCTGGTGCGACTCGAAGCCCACAATATCTTGTCAGATTGGCAAACGGCTGTTAGGGTGGCTACTGAGTAGAATCTTCGCTCTCACTTGGAAATGCCCCATGTCATTGTTCAGTCGCCCCGCCTACACCTCCGAAACCACCGATTTTTTGCAGCAACTCAAAGCTGCCAAGCCCACGCTCGAGGCCGAGCAACGCCAAGCACGTGCCATATGGTGGGACAAGCGGGTCAACCGGCAGGAACAATCTGAATTCAACGATGCTCGGGTGTCGCAAAAACCGTATGTCTATTTGAGTTCGACCCCCAAGTGACTGCCCCGACCGTGTCCCACTGGCCCAGCGGGCCGAATGCCGATTTACCGCATATGCCATCGGTGATTGACCATGTGGCGGTGGCACGCTTGTATGGCGAACCGCTGTTTGCCATGCCCCAAGATTTGTACATCCCGCCGGATGCGCTGCAAATTTTTCTCGAAGCATTTGAAGGTCCGCTGGATTTATTGCTCTATTTGATACGCAAGCAAAATTTCAATATTCTTGACATCCCCATGGCCGGACTGACGCGTCAATACCTCAGCTACGTCGAGGAAATTCGCAAAACCAATCTGGAATTGGCCGCTGAATATTTGTTGATGGCGGCCATGCTGATTGAAATCAAATCGCGCATGCTGCTGCCGCCGAAAAAAGTGGCCGAAGGCGCAGAGCCCGAAGACCCGCGTGCCGAGTTGGTTCGTCGCTTGCTGGAATACGAACAACTGAAACTGGCCGCTGCACAGTTGAATGCAGTGCCACAACACGGGCGAGATTTTTTACGCGCTCAGGTTTATATTGAGCAATCATTGCAACCACGATTTCCGCATGTCGACGTGCCAGACCTGCAAGCCGCATGGTCTGACATTTTGCGTCGCGCCAAATTGGTTCAACACCACAAAATCAGCCGCCAAGAACTCTCGGTGCGCGAGCACATGAGCCTCGTGCTGAAAAAACTCCAAGGCCAACGTTTTGTGGAATTCGAGCAATTATTTGACCCCGCACAAGGCGTACCGGTGCTGTTGGTGACCTTTATTGCCTTGCTTGAATTGGCCAAAGAAATGCTGGTGGACATCACCCAAGCCGAAGCCTACGCACCGATTTATGTCCGTTTGGCCTACGCGCCAGCCCATTGACATCTGACCTCTGAAGGAAACACAGCCATGAGCGTTCAACCCTCTGCGCCGCCGGCCGGCAAACGGCCCGCCATGACCCTGCACAGCCTGATGAAAATGCTGGCGGATGGCGAAAAAATCACCATGCTCACCGCCTACGACGCCAGTTTTGCGGCGGTCGCCGATTTGGCCGGGATCGAGATTATTTTGGTGGGCGACTCCTTGGGCATGGTCTGCCAGGGACACAACAGCACCCTGCCCGTGACGCTGGACGACATGCGCTACCACACCGAATGTGTGGCGCGTGGTCTGCAAAAGCAAAACGGTCGCCCGTTGGTATTGGGTGACATGCCATTCGGCTCTTACGCCACGCCGGAACAAGCGTTTCGCAGCGCCAGCGTGTTGATGCAAGCCGGTGCGCACATGGTCAAGCTGGAAGGCGGTGCATGGTTAGCGCCTACCGTGGAGTTTTTGGTCACGCGTGGCATTCCTGTGTGTAGCCATATCGGCTTGACGCCGCAAAGCGTCAACACCTTGGGTGGCTACCGTGTGCAAGGGCGCACCGAATCTGCCGCGCAACAACTGATGCAAGATTCATTGCAACTGCAAAATGCCGGCGCACAAGCCTTGGTGCTGGAAATGGTGCCTGCGGCCTTGTCTGGCGAGATCACCCGCGCGCTGACGCATTGCGCCACGATTGGTATTGGTGCGGGTGTGGATACCGCAGGGCAAATTTTGGTGTTGCACGACATGCTGGGCGTCACGCAAGGCAAGGTCCCCAAATTCGCCCACAATTTCATGGCTGATACCGGCAGTGTGCTGGGTGCCATGCAAGCGTTTGTTCAATCCGTCAAAGAAAAACGTTTCCCTGTCAACGAACTGCACGCTTGGTAAGCCATTCATGTTGATAGCGCGCACGGTGGCCGAGTTGCGTCACCATATCTCTGCATTTAAACAGCCTGTTTTTGTGCCCACCATGGGCAATCTTCACGAAGGCCACTTGAATTTATTGCGCTTGGCCAAGCCTTTGGGTGATGTGACGGTGGCCAGTATTTTTGTCAACCGTTTGCAGTTTTTGCCCCACGAAGATTTCGCCAGTTACCCGCGAACCTTCGACAACGATTGCCAGCAATTGCAGGCCCACGCTTGTGATGTGCTGTTCGCACCGGATGAGTCCACGCTCTACCCTCAGCCGCAAACATTCAAAGTACACCCTGACCCGGCGCTGGCAAATATTCTGGAAGGTGAATTCAGGCCCGGGTTTTTCACCGGTGTTTGCACCGTGGTACTAAAGCTGTTTCATTGCGTGTTCAATGGCGGTGCTGGGGTTGCCGTGTTCGGTCAAAAAGATTACCAGCAGCAATTGATCTTGAAGCACATGGTGCAGCAACTTGCCATGCCGATTGACATCGTCACCGCTGCCACCACCCGAGCGCCTGATGGTTTGGCCCTGAGTTCGCGCAATGGCTACCTGAGTCCACAAGAGCGTGTTGAAGCGGTGCAACTGTCTGTGGCACTGAACAGCGTGGCGCAAGCTGTACGAGCAGCCAAAGCAGCGGGTTTGTTTGATGTGCATGCTGCCGAAAAAAATGCGATGCAAGCACTCGTCAGCAGAGGCTGGCAACCCGACTACATCACCTTGCGCCATCGCCATGATTTGTCTGCGGTGACCGCCCTGGGTGAGCAAGCCATGGTGGTATTGGGCGCGGCAAAACTGGGCAAGACCCGGCTGATTGATAACGTGGAAATTTAGCGCTGAGCCCCGCCTTGGGGTCCAATGCGATGCGTTCAATGTTTCTCTGAACCTGCCCCGCTTGGTTTATTCGCCCTTGGCGCCTCGCCCCATCAGGGCCGCCACTGCATCGCGGGCATGGGCCTTGCCCTCTAGCACCGACACCACGGCTTGTGCAATCGGCATGTCAACGCCCAACACATGGGCCCGTTGCAGCACTGTGCGTGCGCTGTAAACGCCTTCAGCCACATGTCCCAGCGAATGCAACACCTGTGGCAATGAAAGGCCTTGCGCCAATCCCATGCCCACCTGCCGGTTGCGCGACAAATCGCCAGTGGCGGTGAGCACCAAATCGCCCAAACCACTCAGACCCATGAACGTGTCAGCACGAGCGCCCATGGCCATGCCCAAACGCGTCATCTCAGCCAGTCCGCGCGTGACCAAGGCCGCTCGCGCATTCATGCCCAACTGAAGTCCATCACACAATCCGGTGGCGATGGCCATGACATTTTTGACCGCACCGCCGATTTCCACACCCATGACATCGTCATTGGCATAAATTCGCAAACTGCCGCCATGAAATGCTTGAACCAAGGCATCGCGGACATGGGCATGCCGACTCGCAGCGACCAATGCGGCCGGTAATCCTGCCGCCACCTCTTGCGCAAAACTCGGGCCGCTCAATACACCGGCTTGCAGGTTAACCGCCACTTGCTGTTGCACTTCATGCGCCAGCAAACCGTGTGAATGCGCGTCTGCACTGGTGGGAGTTTGTGCGGCTTCAAAGCCTTTGCACAGCCAAGCCACAGGCGTATGCGCAGCGTTTGTTGCAATCTCTGTCAGCAACCCGCGTAACCCTGCCATTGGCGCGGCCAACATCACCAGATCTGCTGCAGGCAACAGTTGCGCCAATGGCGTGTTGCTCAGGGCGAGTGCATCAGGGAGTTGAATACCGGGCAAATAGCGTTGGTTGACACGCGACAGCGCCATGTCTTGCACATGGTCTGCATGTCTGGCCCACAAAGTGACCGAATGCCGCTGGCTGGCTTGAATGGCCAGTGCCGTGCCCCATGCGCCTGCCCCGGCGATCAGTAATTTCACTGCAGTTGCTGCTCGGCTTTCATTTGCTGTTGCTGGTCGTACATGGCTTGGAAATTGATCTCGGCCATATGCACCGGCGGGAACCCGGCACGCTGAATCACGTCAGCAACGTTGCTGCGCAAATAGGGATAAATGATTTGGGGACAAGCAATACCGGTGATCGGTTGTAACTGGCCTTCTGGCATGTGTCGGATTTCAAAAATACCGGCCTGCTTGGCTTCGACCAAAAACATGGTTTGATCGGTAATTTTGGCAGTGACCGTGGCTGTGACTGTGATTTCGTAGACGCCATCAGCCACTTGTTCGGAATCCAATCCAATTTGGATATCGACCGCCGGTTGTTCTTGGGACAGCAAAATAGCCGGTGAATTGGGTTGTTCCAAAGACAGGTCTTTAAGGTACACACGCTGAATGAGAAAAACGGGTTCGAGGTTGTCTGCCATTTTGGCTTCCTGACATGAAAAACCCGCTGTACGGCAAGGCCTGAGCGGGTTAGGTTAAAAAAATATTATCTCAGCTTGCTTGAAGCAAAGGCAGCAAACCACCTTGGCTGTCCAGCGCCATCAAATCGTCGCAACCGCCCACATGAAAATCGCCAATGAATATCTGGGGCACAGTGCGCCTGCCGGTCAAAGCCATCATGTGGTCACGCTCTTGGTCGGACAAATCAATACGCACTTCTTCGATGTGTGACACGCCACGCGCTTTGAGTATCTGTTTGGCGCGGGTGCAGTAAGGACAAACTGCGGTGGTGTACATCTTGACGGGTGGCATGGTCGTTATGTGTGGGTTGGTTCAGGCTGTTTTTTCCAAAGGCAAGTTGGCATCCTGCCAGTTTTTCAATCCGCCGCCCAAACTGTGGACTTTTTCATAGCCCATTTGCAGGGCGATACGCTGGGCTTTTTGGGACCGCATGCCACTGGCGCAGACCAGTAACAAAGGCCGTTTTTTGTCAGGCACTGTTTTTGTCAACTCGGCGGCGATCTTGTCAACCGCCACATGGCGTGAGCCGATCAAATGGCCACTGGCGAATTCTTCGACACTGCGCACGTCGACCACATTGGCTTTTTCGCGGTTGATCAAGAGCACCGCCTGTGTGGGGGACAAGCCAGGCGCGCCCATGGCTTTGAGTGCAGGAAGCAATAAAGCGGTGCCGGAAATCACAGCAACAGACAATAGCATCCAGTTTTCGATTAAAAAATTCACGCACTTAACCTCTTTGCTAACAGTGGTGCATTCTAGAATCCTTTTGGATTGAATTTATTTGCAAGGTTTCTCACTCATGCACAAGCTCGTATTAATACGCCACGGTGAATCGCTGTGGAACCTGGAAAACCGCTTTACCGGCTGGACCGATGTTGAATTGACCGACACTGGCGTGGCGCAAGCCAAACAAGCCGGTCACACACTCAAAGCCCATGGCTACGATTTCGATTTGGGTTACACCAGCATGCTCAAACGAGCCATTCACACCATGTGGCACACCTTGGACAGCATGGAGCGCAGTTGGTTACCGCTTGCCCACCACTGGCGTTTGAACGAACGCCATTACGGGGCATTGCAAGGCCTGAACAAAACTGAAACCACTGAAAAATACGGTGAGGCCCAAGTGCTTGCTTGGCGCCGCAGTTATGACGTGCCGCCCCCGGCATTGACCGCAGACGACGCCAGATGCGAGCGCCACGACCTGCGGTATGCCAAATTGCAGCCCGACCAAGTGCCGCTCACCGAATGCCTCAAAGACACCATCGTTCGGGTCATGCCGTTTTGGAACGATTCGCTGGCGCCCGCCATTCGCAGCGGCAAACGCGTGCTGGTCAGCGCGCATGGCAACTCCATCCGCGCCATGGTCAAGTATTTGGACGGCGTCTCAGACCAAGATATTGTCGGCCTGAACATCCCGAATGGAATACCTTTGGTATATGAGTTAGACGAGAATTTGCGTCCACTCAAACATTACTACCTGTGAGCATTCTCTTGCCCTTGTTTGTCCCGTCGCACAGGGGTTATGGCCTAGCCGGGTGGCTATGAGCACCACATAGGCAGTAAACTATCTTCCTAAATCGCCACGTCAGCGATTTTTAAACATGGGCAGGGCATATATGGGTCAGAAACTCAAAATCGCAGGTTGGTTGACAGTAGGCGCGTTGACTGGCGCGCTCACCACGTTCTCTCTTCAAACCGTGGCTCGCGCCAACATGACGCCGTTGCCGCTGGAAGAACTGCAGCAACTGGCGGCGGTGTTCAGCATGGTCAAGTCAGACTATGTAGAGCCTGTCGATGAGAAAAAACTCATCAACGATGCCATCTCTGGCATGGTGTCCAGCCTAGACCCGCATTCACAATATTTCGATAAAAAATCCTACAAAGAATTCCGCGAAGGCACCACAGGCAAGTTTGTCGGTGTGGGCATTGAAATTTCGCAGGAAGAAGGCCTGGTCAAAGTCGTCTCCCCTATTGAAGGTTCGCCTGCAGACCGCGCCGGTCTCAAGCCCGGCGACTTGATCACCAAAATTGACGACGCTGTGGTCAAAGGCATGACGCTCAACGATGCGGTCAAACGCATGCGTGGTGAGCCCAAAACCAAAGTCGTTCTTACCATCTTCCGCAAAGACGAAAACCGCACGTTCCCAGTCTCCATCATTCGCGAAGAAATCAAAACCGTCAGCGTCAAAAGCAAAATGATTGAAAACGGTTATGGCTGGGTACGTGTCAGTCAGTTCCAAGAACGCACGGTCGACGACCTGACCCGCAAACTCGAAGAGTTGTACAAACAAGACCCCAAAATGAAGGGTCTGGTTCTTGACTTCCGCAACGACCCGGGCGGCCTGCTCGACGCTGCCGTGGCCATCTCGGCCGTGTTCTTGCCGGACAACGTGACGGTGGTGTCCACCAACGGCCAATTAGAAGAAAGCAAGTTCACCTTCAAGGCTGCACCTGACTTTTACCTGCGCCGAGGCGGCCAAGACACGGTCACCACATTGGCCAGAAAAACACAAAACTTCTACAAAAAAGTACCCTTGGTCGTGCTGGTCAATGAAGGCTCGGCCTCTGCCAGCGAAATCGTCGCGGGCGCATTGCAAGACCACAAGCGCGCGGTGCTGCTGGGCAGTCAAACATTTGGCAAAGGATCGGTCCAAACCATCCGGCAACTCGGTGCGGACACGGCACTGAAAATCACCACGGCCCGTTACTACACACCCAATGGTCGTTCGATACAGGCCAAAGGCATCATTCCCGATTTGTTGGTGGACGATACCGCTGAGGGCAGTCCTTATGCCGCTTTACGCACGCGCGAAGCCGATTTAGAAAAACACCTCAACAGCGGCCAAGGCGCAGAAGTCAAAGACCCGGGCCGTGAAAAAGCCCGCGAAGAAGCCCTAAAACGCTTGGAAGAAGAATCCAAAAAGCCCGCCAATGAACGCAAAACACCCGAGTTCGGTAGCGCTGAAGACTTCCAGTTGCAACAGGCGCTCAACCATTTGAAGCGCCAGCCGGTCAAAATCAGCAAGACCCAGACCGAACGCCCGGTAGAAAAAAAGGAACAGTAAGGGGTGAATGACGCCCAACTGCTGCGTTATTCGCGCCACATCCTGCTCAATGAGCTCGGCGACACCGGGCAAGAAAAGCTGCTCAACAGCCATGCCTTGGTCTTAGGCGCAGGCGGTTTGGGCAGTGCTGCAGCGCTGTATTTGGCAGCCTCCGGGGTCGGGCGCATCACCTTGGTAGACCATGATCTGGTGGACCTCACCAACTTGCAACGCCAAATCGCCCACACCACTGCGCGTATCGGTCATCCCAAGGTGGAGTCAGCGCGTCTGTCCATGTTGGCACTCAACCCGCATATCGATGTCCAAGTGTTTACGCAACGCGCGGATGCAAATTGGTTGCACCAACAAGTCGCCCACGCGGATGTGGCGCTGGACTGCACCGACAATTTCAACACCCGTCATGCATTGAATGCAGCCTGTGTGGCGCATGCCGTGCCATTGGTCAGTGGTGCGGTGATCCGCTTTGATGGACAACTCACCACCTATGACACACGCCATCCGCTGTCCCCCTGTTATGCCTGTGTATTTCCACCAGATGACGCGCCTGAAGAAGTCAGTTGCGCCACCATGGGTGTGCTCGCGCCCCTGGTTGGCGTGATTGGCAGCCTGCAGGCGGCGGAAGCCCTGAAATTGCTGGCAGGAATCGGCGACTCTCTGGCCGGGCGCTTGCAGTTGCTGGACGGTCACGATTTAAGCTGGACCGAAATGCGTTTACAGCGTCAGTCCGATTGCCCAGTGTGCAGTCAACGTCCCAGCACATAGTGCTGGACCTGAAAATACCCGCCGCTGTCAGACAGCAAGGTTTCTTGTTTTTCACACACAAAGCCGGCGTTGATCGCCACCCTGATGCTGGCTGAGTTGCGGCTGTCTATGCGGCACAGCATGCGCACCTGTGACCAATGTTGCAGCACATACGTGGTCAATGCTTGCACCGCTTCCACGGTGCGACCCTGCCCTTGAAAGGCTTGGCAACACCAATACCCCAATTCCCAAGTGTGGCTGTCATGGTCCATGCGGTGAAATCCGATGCTGCCCACCAAACGACCACTGTCGGCATCCCACATCAGCAACGGCCAGCGCAAGCCCATCACCCAAGCGGCATAACACGTCTGACAGTAGTCTTCTGAGATATCTGCTGACTGCGCTTGTTGTGCCCAGGGCAGCGAGTCTGGCCACTGTCGCAGTTGGTCCAAGGTGGACGCCACGGCTTGGTACAACAACACGCCTTCACCGGGCAGTGGACAGCGCAACCACATGCGGGACGTTTGCAAGGATTGGGCAAACACCGCTTCATTCATGCGTTGACGATCCAGCCTTCCAGCCGGTCCATGTCATGCGGCAAACCGTATAGCGGATCGCCTTGTTCAAACCGCTGTTGCGCCCAAGCCGCTTGCATCATGCACAGCACCGCATCCAGACTGTCGCCGCTGGCGTCATCCACCAGCTTGTCTGCCATGGCCGAGCTCAGCTTCAAACGCATCGGTACATCGTCGTGGCCCCAGACCAAGGCATGCAATAAATTTTTACGTGCCAGCCAACGTTCGCCGGTTTGTTTGGCGGTGGCATCGTTTTTGTAACTTTGCCGTTGCAGCACCCGCCGCGCCCACATGCCGGGGTAGGTTTCCAGCGCCACGCGTTGCAGATCGCCGTCATGCAGTCCGGGCATGTGCACACCGGCTTGAATCAACAAAGGCACACCGGCGTGCATCATGAATGCCACCGGCGGGTTCACCCATTTCATGGAAGGACTCGAGCCCGCTGAAAAATCGGTGGCGCGGTGCGCGAACTTTCCACCGACCGGACGCTGATTGCAAAACGCTGCAAATTGCGCGCGTATGTCTTCGCGGCTGAGTTGCGCATAGTGTTGCATGCAGGCCAGCCATTCCGTGGGCCAACCCAAGCTGTGCACCAATTCACGCGGCAAACCAAATGGCAAGTCAAACCCGCCTACCCATTCGCTGTTGACTTGCAAGCACTCACCAAATGCTGGCAAGGTGGGGAAGCGCTCAAGCGCCTTGAGTACCACGCGGTCGCCAGCAAATTCTCCCCAAGCCACCACAATCGGTTTGCGTTGAGATGGGCTGCTGCTGAAATCGCAGCCAAGCAAGCGTGTCATAGGCGGCGTTCAAAGGCTGACAAGCCCGTCATGCATTAATTTTTTTTCGGAAGCAGCGCAAGAAATTCACGCCGCAAAATCGGATCTTTTAAAAATGCACCGCGCATGACCGAGTTGATCATGAGGCTGTCCAAGTCTTTGACGCCGCGCCAGGCCATGCAGAAATGCGAGGCTTCCATCACCAATGCCAGCCCGTCGGGTCGGGTCTTTTGCTGTATCAGGTCCGCAAGTTGCACGACGGCCTCTTCTTGAATTTGCGGTCTGCCCATCACCCATTCGGCGAGTCTGGCGTATTTGGACAAACCGATGACGTTGGTGGTTTTGTTCGGCAGTATGCCAATCCAGATTTTGCCGATGATGGGGCAGAAATGGTGACTGCACGCACTGCGTACCGTGATCGGACCCACAATCATGAGTTCGTTCAAACGCTCGGCGTTGGGGAACTCTGTGATTTCCGGTGAAGTCACATAGCGCCCTTTAAACACTTCCTTGACGTACATCTTGGCCAGGCGCTTGGCGGTGTCGGTGGTGTTGTGGTCATTGGCTGTGTCAATCACCAAGCTCTCGAGCACGGCTTTCATTTTGTCTTCAACTTCATCCAGCAAGGCTTCGAGTTCACCGGGTTGAATGAACTCGGCGATATTGTCATTTGCATGAAAACGTTGCTTGGACGCCAGCACCCGCTCGCGGATTTTGACGGAGACAGGCACGCCTTGGTCTGCTGAAGATTTGCTCATGGTTTTAAGCCACTTTGACGTCGAGGTTACGCAAACGGATGTGCAGTTCGCGCAGCTGTTTTTCATCCACCAGCGACGGTGCTTGGGTGAGCAAACATTGGGCGCGCTGGGTTTTGGGGAAGGCGATCACATCGCGGATGGAATCGGCACCGGTCATCAAGGTGACGATGCGGTCCAGGCCAAAGGCCAAGCCGCCGTGGGGCGGTGCGCCGTATTGCAAAGCGTCGAGCAAAAAGCCGAATTTGACCTGCGCTTCTTCGGGCGTGATTTTCAAAGCATCAAAAACTTTTTGTTGCACGTCAGCGCGGTGGATACGCACCGAGCCGCCACCGATTTCCCAGCCGTTCAACACCATGTCATAGCCCTTGGCCACGCATTTTTCAGGCGCAGTGACCATCCAGTCTTCGTGGCCGTCTTTGGGTGCGGTGAACGGGTGGTGCACCGCGTTGTAACGCTGGGCTTCTTCGTCGTACTCGAACATGGGGAAGTCGACCACCCACAATGGTGCCCAGCGGTTTTCCAGCAAACCTTGCTTTTTGCCGAACTCGCTGTGGCCGACTTTCAAGCGCAGTGCGCCGATGGCGTCGTTCACCACCTTGGCTTTGTCAGCGCCGAAGAACAGCAAGTCGCCATTTTGTGCGCCGGTGCGTTTCAAGATTTCGGCAATGGCGGCATCGTGGATATTTTTCACGATGGGCGACTGTAAGCCGTCGCGGCCTGCGGCCACATCGTTGACCTTGATCCACGCCAAACCCTTGGCACCATAAATTTTCACAAACTCGGTGTAGCTGTCGATCTCACCGCGGCTCATTTCGCCGCCGTTCGGTACACGCAACGCGACCACGCGACCACCGGGTGTGGTGGCCGGTGCGCTGAAGACTTTGAAGTCCACATCGGCCATGACGTCGGTTAATTCGGTGAACTCGAGCTTGACGCGCAAGTCAGGCTTGTCAGAGCCGAAACGGTGCATGGCTTCGCTGTAAGCCATGATGGGGAAGTCGCCGAGTTCAATGCCCAATGTTTCAACGAACACGCCTTTGATCATGTTTTGGAACAAGGCGCGGATTTCTTCTTCGTCCATGAACGAAGTTTCAATATCGATCTGGGTGAATTCGGGCTGGCGATCAGCACGCAAGTCTTCGTCACGGAAGCATTTGGTGATCTGGTAGTAGCGGTCAAAACCCGAAACCATCAACAATTGTTTGAATAACTGAGGCGACTGTGGCAGTGCGAAAAAGTGACCATCGTGCACACGGCTGGGCACCAGGTAATCACGCGCACCTTCGGGCGTGCTCTTGGTCAGCATGGGCGTTTCAATATCGACAAAGCCATTGGCGTCCAAAAACTTGCGCACCGCCATCGCCACTTTGTAGCGCAGCATCAGGTTTTTCTGCATGTAAGGACGGCGCAAATCGAGCACGCGGTGAGTCAGGCGTGTGGTCTCGGACAGGTTGTCATCATCCAACTGGAACGGCGGTGTGACAGACGGGTTCAACACCACGAGTTCATGGCACAGCACTTCAATCTTGCCGCTTTTTAAGTTGTCGTTGCTGGTGCCATCCGGGCGCAAACGCACCAAGCCTTTGATCTGGATACAAAACTCGTTGCGCAGTTCTTCGGCTTGCTTGAACATGTCGGCGCGGTCCGGGTCGCACACCACTTGCACATAACCTTCGCGGTCACGCAAGTCGACAAAAATCACGCCGCCGTGGTCGCGTCTGCGATTGACCCAACCGCACAAGGTGACGGTTTGACCTTGAAGCGCTTCGGTCACCAAGCCGCAGTAATGAGATCGCATTGCCATGGTAAAAATTCTTTCGTTATTGGTTTCTAAAAATAAGGGTCGCTAGGCCATGAATCCGCTCAGGAAGGGAGTTTGGCCGCAGGCAGTTGGTCCAAGGACACTGCCCCCATGGAAATCACGTAGGTCAATGCTTGGTCAACACTCATGTCAAGTTCAATCACATCAGCAGAGGGCACCACCAGAAAAAAACCGCTGGTCGGGTTGGGTGTGGTGGGCACATATACGTTGATAAACCCCTCGCCGAGGTGAACCGTCACCTCGCCGCTGGGTGTTCCTGTTTGAAACGCAATGGTCCAGGTGCCTTGGCGCGGGTATTGGATCAGCACCGCTTGACGAAATGCATTGCCATTGCTGGAAAACAAGGTGTCGGAAACTTTTTTGACGCTGGTGTAAATGGATTTGACGATGGGGATATGGGTGAACAGCTTGTCCCATTGGTTCACCAACCAGCGCCCGGCCACATTCGAGGCAAACGCACCGGTGGCGACCAACACCGCGAACACCAAGACCACACCAAGACCGCGAATTTGCAGCAAATGCTGAAAGGAGTCGCCGATGCTTTGGGGCAATACGCTGCTCAAACCAAACAGCACATTGGCAAAAATGCCATCCATGGCGCCCACCAACCAACTCAGCACCCACAAGGTGATGGCCAATGGCAGCCACACCAGCAACCCAGCGAATATGTACTTTTTGATGTTCATGGCAATCAGAAATAAGAATTAATGGCAGGCACAAGAGGGGGCGCAGGCGCTGGCACTGGCTGCAGGTTTGTCCGATTTGGCGGGTTCGCTGCTCGCTGGGGCATCGCTGGCCGGGGCACTCACGGCGTCTGCTGTGGCGGGCGCGCCAGAAGGGGTGCCGCTTTTGAAGTCTGTGGCATACCATCCCGATCCCTTGAGCTGAAAACCTGGCGCAGACAACTGCTTGGAAAAGCTAGGTTTGCCGCATTGGGGGCAAACGGTCAGCGCAGGGTCTGAAATTTTTTGCAAATGGTCTTTTGCAAAACCGCAGGCTCCGCATTTATAGGCATAAATTGGCATGGTGTGACCGCAGGGTTTTGTACTGGGTGGGCAAAGCCGTGAATTGTAAGCTTTTGCGTTTGCTTAAAGGGATTTTGCCCAAGGGGTCTGCAACGATTTACATATACTAGGGATTCCTGCATGTTGTGCAGGTTCAGTTCTGACCACCCACCTATCTTTCTGGAGTCAAAGTCATCATGATTCATCGTTTTTCACTGGTACTCGTCGCTGTTTTGGCTGTTGCCGCTTGCGGAAAGAAAGAAGAGCCCAAAGCTGCCGCACCCGCCGTCGCTGTCAATGCCGAAGAAAAAGTGCTCAATATTTACAACTGGCCTGACTATGTTGCCAATGACTTGGTCGCAAATTTCGAAAAAGAAACCGGTATCAAAGTGAATTACCAGACCTTCGAAAACAACGAAGGCCTGCAAGCCAAACTGGTCGCCGGCAACACCGGCTATGACATCGTGGTGCCCGGATCCGTCTTTGTCAAAGCCCAAATCGATGCGGGCTTGCTCAAGAAACTCGACAAATCACAAATCCCCAATTACAAAAACCTGGATTCCAACCTGATGGGTAAATTGGTCAGCGTTGACCCCGGCAATGAATATGTCATCCCTTGGGCATGGAGTTTCACCACTGTTGCCATCAACAAAGCAAAAGTAGCCAAAGCCCTGGGCAGCACGCCCATGCCCGATAACGCTTGGGATTTGGTATTCAACCCCACCTACACCAGCAAACTCAAATCCTGCGGTATTGCTTTTCTGGACTCACCCACCGAAGTCCTGCCGCCGGCATTGCACTACATCGGCAAAAAAGCTTATTCAGAAGATGGGGCTGACCACAAAGCCGCGGGCGAGATGCTCGCCAAAGTGCGCAAAGACATTCGCTTGTTCTCCAGCACCATGATTGACGACTTGGCTGGCGCAAAAGCCTGTGTCGCCCTCGGTTGGGCAGGTGACTTCATCCAAGCCGCCAACCGTGCTGCTGAAAACAAGAGCGGCGTTGAAATTGAAGTGTTGCTGCCAAAAACCGGAGGCTTGATCTTCTTTGACACCATTGCAGTGCCTGCAGATGCCAAGCACCCGAACAACGCCATGGCCTTTATCAACTACTACCTCAAGGCCGAGGTGTCTGCTTCGCAAACCAACGAACTGGGCTACCCCACTGCCACCAAAGCCAGCGTGCCTCTGGTCGCCCCGGAAGTGGCACAAAACAAAGCTGTTTTTCCAGACGACGCCAACTTGGCTCTGATGGTTGCACCCGAAGCTCTGGGCAATGCCACCCGCGAGTCCATGACATCGGTCTACACCAGCTTCAAAAAAGGCAAGTGAGACTAAGGCAGCGGTGCATCGCATACACATGATCCGCCGCTGCCGTACTGTTGCCGTCTTGGCCAGTTCGTGACAACCCAAGTGGTTTCTTGGCACCAGTTTGCATTGCGTCATGGACGCAATATGCTGCTGGCCGTGCCGTGGTTTTGGCTGCTGCTGTTTTTTGCGGTGCCTTTTTTCATTTTGTTGCGTATCAGCGTCACAGATATGGGCGAAGGCTTAGACCCTTTCGCTCCCTTGGCGGAAATTCGCGACGGCCATCTATTGCTTCACTTGAAGCTTGCCAATTACCTGACTCTTTTGCAAGACGTTGACACGGGCAACTGGTTGCAAACGCTTTATACCGACTCTTACCTACTGTCTTTGAAGTACGCCTTGTGGACCACACTGCTGTGTCTGTTCTTTGGTTACCCTTTTGCTTATTTTCTGGCGCGCAGTCCAGCCGCTGTGCGCCCCTTGCTGCTGTTGATGGTCATGCTGCCGTTTTGGACTTCTTTTTTGCTGCGTGTTTATGCATGGAAAGGACTGCTGACCGAGCAAGGCATCATCAATCACCTGCTGATGGCGGTCGGTTTGGTGAATGAGCCGCTGCAATTGCTTTACAACGATGTGTCTATGCTGGTGGGCATGACCTATGTCTATATGCCATTCATGGTGCTGCCCTTGTATGCAAATTTGGTCAAACTTGACGGCAGGCTGCTAGAAGCCTCGCAAGATCTGGGGGCGACCCCGTGGCAGACGTTTTGGTTGGTCACCGTACCGCTCAGCCGCTCTGGCATCGTCGCTGGTTCGATGCTGGTGTTCATTCCTTGCCTGGGCGAATTCGTGATTCCTTCGTTGTTGGGCGGCGCTGAAAACCTGATGATCGGACGCGTGGTCTGGGACGAAATGTTCAGCAGCAACAACTGGCCGCGCGCCTGCGCCTTGGCCATTGTGATGATTGTCTGCGTGGTCATGCCGCTGGCTTGGTACAACCAACGTGTGGTGCGCAAATCCGAACTGGAATTACCCACATGAGCTTGGCTTGGTGGCGTCAACACTTGGGCAAATTCTGGCTCGCGGGTGTTTATGGGTTCTTTTATTTGCCTTTGGCTTTTTTGGTGGTGTTTTCTTTCAACAGCACGCGCCAAGACAGCGTATTCACCGGTTTTTCTCTGCGCTGGTACCAGGCATTGGTCAACGACAGCCGCTTGGTAGACGGATTTTTTCTCTCGCTGAAGGTGGCTTTTCTAAGCGCCACACTTGGCACGGTGCTGGCGACGCTGGCGGCCTATGCACTGGTTCGCTTCGGTGCTTTTCGCGGTCGCAGTTTGTTCAACGCCATGCTTGCTTCCCCGCTGGTCATGCCTGAAGTCATCATCGGCATGTCCTTGCTGCTGCTGTTTGTCGGCATGGAACGTTTGCTGGGTTGGCCACCCGGACGGGGCACTTTGACGATTGTGCTGGGGCATGCGTTACTGGGCATGGCGTATGCCAGTGTCGTGATTCAATCGCGCCTCAAAGACATGGACCGTTCGATTGAAGAGGCGGCACTTGACCTGGGTTGCAGACCCTTTCAAGTGTTTTTTTTGGTCACATTGCCCAATATGTCGCAAGCCTTGATCGCGGCGTGGTTGCTGACCTTCACGCTGTCCTTCGATGACGTGGTGATCTCTGAATTTTTAGCAGGTCCGGGCGTGACCACCTTGCCACAAGTCATCTTCAATTACGCACGGCGTGGCGTCAACCCTTCCATTTATGCCGCTGCGAGTTTATTGATGTTGGTCGTCACTATTGCAGTGATCATTTATGGGGTGCACACCGCGCGGCAAGCACGTCTGAGCCAACGTTTGCCGCAGGAGTGATCAAGCTTGGCCCAGGCTCCACAGGCCTAAGAGCGCGGTAACGACCAAACCCGCAAAGAAACCCAGAGCCAACAACAATATGGCTTGCAATGTACGGTTGGTGCGCTGTTGCATGCGTATCAATTCACGCAATTGACGGTTTTCTTCCTCGTGGTCACGCTGTAAAAACGCATGCACCAAGCGTGGCAACTCGGGCAGCATTTTGGCAAGCCGCGGCGCTTCGTCTTTGAGTTGCTTCCACAGCCGCTGCGGCCCAACCTGTTCGAGCATCCATTTCTCTAAAAACGGTTTGGCCGTGCTCCACAAATCCAGCTCTGGGTCGAGTTGACGCCCCAAGCCTTCAATATTGAGCAGGGTTTTTTGCAACAAGACCAATTGGGGTTGTATTTCAACTTGGAAACGGCGCGAGGTCTGAAACAGTCGCATCAACACCATGCCCAAAGAAATTTCTTTCAGCGGCCGATCGAAATACGGTTCGCAGACGGCGCGGATCGCTGACTCGAGCTCGTCAACCCGGGTATGGGCGGGCACCCAGCCTGACTCGATATGCAATTCGGCAACCCGCTTGTAATCGCGCCTGAAAAAAGCTGTGAAATTTTGCGCCAGGTACTCTTTGTCAAATTCGGTCAGCGTACCGACAATGCCAAAATCCAATGACACATATTGGCCAAACGTAGCCGGCGCCAAACTGACCTGAATATTGCCGGGGTGCATGTCGGCATGGAAAAACCCATCGCGAAACACCTGGGTGAAAAAAATGGTCACACCATCACGGGCCAACTTAGGAATATCTACCCCGGCCTGACGCAATGCAGACACTTGGCTGATCGGAACACCATGCATACGCTCCATGACGATGACATCGCGGGTACAGTAATCCCACACCATTTCAGGAATCAGCACCAGGTTCAAGCCGGACATGTTGCGACGCAGTTGCGTGGCGTTGGAGGCTTCGCGCACCAGGTCTAGTTCATCGTGCAAATATTTATCGAACTCGGCCACGACCTCGCGCGGCTTGAGTCGTCTGCCGTCGTGCGACAAGCGCTCCAGCCAGACAGCCATGGTGCGCATCAACTCGACGTCTTTGTCGATCACTTCCAGCATGCCGGGGCGCAACACTTTCACCGCCACCTCTCGCTCTTGCCCGGCGCTATTGCGCAAACTCGCAAAATGCACCTGGGCGATGGAGGCACTGGCCACTGGCACGCGGTCAAATCGGCTGAAAATTTCGTCGACCGGACGCCTCAACGCCCGCTCGATAGATGCAACCGCCACCTCAGAAGGGAATGGCGGCACCTGGTCTTGCAATTTGGCCAACTCGTCGGCAATATCGCTGGGCAGCAAATCTCGACGGGTAGACAGCACCTGACCCAGTTTCACAAACACGGGGCCGAGGTGTTCAAGTGCCTGGCGCAATCGTTGTCCGCGCGGTGCGGAGAGGTTGCGGCCAATGGTCAGCACCCGAGTTGCCCGGATCAACCAAGGTTGCTTGAAGCCGGAGAGTAACAACTCATCCAGACCAAAACGCAAAACTATCCAGACGATGAAAACGCCGCGGTATAAACGGGTCATTTGGCGGCAAACTCGCGCAAGGCGGTGGCGATACGTTTGAACAAAGTCGCCATGTGATGCGCGGCAGCGTCACCGAACACGCGCGATAAATCTTCTTCCATGTCCCAGCGCACATGGTCGACGAGCCAATTGATATCGGCGGCCAGCATCACATCGCCATCAATTCGCATGGTCGGTTTTTCACCTTTAGCCAAGGTTTGTAGCAATGACAGCGGTTGGTCTTGGTTGATATGCAAATGCAAATCGGCGGCGACATCGGCTTCGGCGCGGGTCAACAAACCCGCGGGGGTGATCAGCCATTGCAATCGGTAGTCTCGCCAACTGACTTGAATGCACTGCCCTTGTTGTCTGCGCAATCGTTCTGTGGCTGCCGGCTCCTGACCAAGGACATGGTTGAGCAGCAATACCAGTTTGTCCTGTAACTCATGCAGCAGCCAATCCGGCAAACGAAACGCCAGCATAAAACCGGACAAACGGGCAGACACGTCTGCGAGAGAAGAAGCAATAGCCATTGAAAAGTCCGGTGTGCTGTTGAAAAGACTGACAAACCGGATTATTACAAGGCTTGCACCCCTGCTAAAAAAACCGCCCCTCAAGTGGGCGGGCGGGGTTGCAAGCACCAGATCCGGGTTATTGCAGGGCTTGTACCCCTGCTACCAACCAACCTGCATCGCCTGCTTTTGGCTTGGTCATGTTCCACACCTCACGGAATGGATTGGGGGCTGCATGGGGCTCTTCACGGATCATGCCGGAGAACTCAATGCTGGCCATATAGCCCTCACCCAGATCCTCAATACCCAGCAATTGGGCCTCAAGCATCACCACTTCAGTGGAATTAGGGCCTTGCACCAACTGGCCTCTTTCAGCCAATTGGGTTTGAATTTCATGCAACATGCTGTCCGTCATCATGGCGCGCAATGCAGGAATGTCTGCATGGTCCCAAGCCGCTTGCAAGCTGATGAAGTTTTGTTTGGCGGCAGAGACAAAGCCCTGCACGTCGAAGTCTGAAGGAATGAACCAATTCTGGCTTCCTCCGACCAAAGATGAGCCAATACGCACACCTGCACGCGGTGCAGCAGAACTGTCAAAAGAGGTGCTGGTCTGCTCCCACGGTCTGGCAGAGGCATCGTTACCCACTTTGGCAGGGTTGTATTGCGGCATATTGCCGGGGTTGATGGACGACCCACTGCCGCCGCCATAGGCATAAGGGCTGGGAGCCGGAGTTGCACGGCGGCGCATGAAGTAGCCGATCACCCCCACGGCCAACATAGCGAGCAAACCGAACATCAGGATTTGACCGAATTCGGAACCAAAACCCAAGGAATGGGCCAACCAAGCCAAGCCAAGACCAGCGGCCAAACCGCCCAGCATCGCGCCCCAAGGACGACGTGGAGCAGCAGCCGCTGCTGATTGGGAAGGTGCCGCATTGGGCGACGCACCCGGGGCAGGACGAGCGGCATCACGCTGGGTCACATTGCCCGATTGTTTGCCAAAGGATTTGCCTCCGCCCATGCGCTTAGCGGCGTCTGCATGCGTACTGGCCATGGCCATGAACAAAACTAAAACAACACTGATGAATTTCATAAGACTGGAACTCCCCAAGATACGCTGACACACATCAACACCGTATTGCAACATGAAGTGCGACAACCCCCAAACTGAGGTTGTGTATATCCACATGGCCAAAACCACTATCTTGCATAAGGGCTTTGAGCACCTGCTGATCTGGATGCATGCGGATCGACTCGGCCAGATAGCGGTAACTCGCGTCGTCGCCCGCCACCATTTTGCCTAATCGCGGCAAGATTTCAAATGAATACCAGTCGTAGGCTTTGGCCAAAGGCGGTGCGATTTTGGAAAATTCCAGCACCAGCAACTTGCCGCCGGGTTTGAGCACACGCGCCATTTCTTGCAAAGCGCGGTCTTTGTGGGTCATGTTGCGCAAGCCAAAAGCCACGCACACCAAGTCAAAGTGGGCATCTGCAAAAGGCAGATGCTCGGCATCGCAGACGGTGGTGGGCAACAAAATACCTTTGTCGGTCAATCGGTCACGGCCTTGTTTGAGCATGGCCAGATTGATGTCGGTGTGTACCACCTGCCCCCGTGTGCCCACCTTGCCGGCAAACGCTATGGCCATGTCACCCGTTCCCCCGGCAATGTCCAGCACCTTTTGTCCGGGCTTCACATTGGCAACCATGACCGTGTAGGCCTTCCATGCGCGGTGCAGCCCGAGCGACATCAAATCGTTCATGATGTCGTATTTGGATGCCACTGAATCAAATACGCCACGCACTCGGCGCGCTTTTTCTTGCTCGTCGACTGTCTTAAAACCGAAATCTGTGGTGGCCATGTGCTTGTCTGGTCCTTATGTTTGGCAGGCAGAGCCGCCGCGCGCGGCCATGGGAGCATCCCGGCTGACGCCAGCTTGCTGCAAACGCTGTTCATACTGGGTCCACAAATTTTCTTGATTGACACCCAGAAAGTGCAGGTAGTCCCAAGAGAAGATGCCGCTGTTGTGGCCATCGCTGAACGACGGCTGCACGCCGTAATTGCCCACCGGCTCCAAGCTGAGTATGCCGACATGGCGTTTGCCAGTTTGCAGCACTTCCTGACCGGGTCCGTGGCCTTGCACTTCGGCTGACGGACTCAATACCCGCAGTAATTCGAACGGCAGACGAAACGACTGCCCGTTGTCGAAAGACACTTCAAGGGTTTTTGACAGGCTGTGTAAAACAATGTCTGTGGGTTGAGGGGTGGTGGATTGCAGACCAGCCATGATTTAAACCAATACGCGTTCGATGCCGCCATTGTTAGCGACTTGTACATACTCGGACATCCAGTTGTCACCCAGGATTTTTTTGGCCATTTCAACCACGATGTAATCGGCTTCGAGTAAACCGTTTTGCAAATCGTCCTGAAAACGGTTCAAGCCAATCATGCAACTCGGGCACGAGGTCAATACTTTCACATTGTCCTTGGGCGCGACCCAGCCCTTCTCGCGCAACTCGGTCTCGCCCGCAAGGATTTCTTGCTCTTTGCGAAAACGGATTTGGGTAGAGATGTCTGGGCGGGCATAGGCCAAGCCGCCGCTTTCACCGCAGCATCTTTTGCTCTCTACCACCTGTTCGCCCAACAAAGCTTTGACGGTTTTCATGGGGGCTTGCTGTTTCATGGGACTGTGACAAGGATCATGGTACAGGTAGGCCTGCTGTCCCGGCAAAGTCACGCCTTTTTCTAACAAAAATTCATGGATGTCTACGATGCGGGAGCCGGGGAAAATCTTGTCGAATTCATAACCTTGCAGTTGATCAAAACAGGTGCCGCAACTGACCACCACGGTTTTGATGTCCAAATAATTCAGCGTGTTGGCGACACGGTGGAACAACACCCTGTTATCGGTGATGATTTTGTCGGCCTTGTCCTGCTGGCCCGAGCCGCGCTGCGGATAACCGCAGCACAAATAACCCGGCGGCAATACGGTTTGCACACCGGCGTGCCACAACATGGCTTGCGTGGCCAGACCCACTTGGCTGAACAAACGCTCCGAGCCGCAACCGGGAAAGTAAAACACCGCCTCGGCATCCGCACTGGTGGTCTGCGGGTTACGGATGATCGGCACGTAGTCGCGGTCTTCCATATCCAACAAAGCTCGCGCGGTTTTATTCGGCAAACCGGCCGGCATTTTTTTGTTCACAAAATGAATCACCTGCGCTTTGATACCAGCTGCACCAATAGAGGCTGGTGGCTGACGGGTTTGTTTGCGTGCCAAAGTCGTGAATACACCGTTGGCAATGCGTTGCGCTTGCATGCCCAGGCGCGTGAGTTGGTGGCCAATTTGAATCGCTTGCGGGTTGACCGTGCCGACCAGCCAGGACTGAAACGCAGATGCCGGTCTGAAACTTTGCTGACCCATTTTGCGCAACAAATTGCGCATGTTCATGCTGACTTCGCCAAAGTCGATATTGACCGGGCACGGTGTGGCGCATTTGTGGCACAGGGTGCAATGGTCGGCCACGTCTTCAAATTCTTCCCAATGCTTGATGGACACACCGCGACGGGTTTGCTCCTCATACAAGAAGGCTTCAATCAGCAATGAAGTGGCCAGAATTTTGTCGCGCGGGCTGTAGAGCAAATTGGCGCGCGGCACATGTGTGGCGCACACCGGTTTGCATTTGCCGCAGCGCAAGCAATCTTTGATGGAGTCCGAAATGGCGCCAATGTCAGACTGCTGCATGATCAAAGATTCATGCCCCATCAAACCGAAACTGGGCGTATAGGCTTGGCTCAGGTCTGCGTGTCGCACCTGGTCATCCGCTTGTGTGGGCCGGCGCAGCAATTTGCCTTTGTTGAAATGTCCCTTAGGGTCGATGCGCGACTTGTAATCCGCAAACGGTTGCAACTCTGCATCCGTCAAATATTCCAGTTTGGTGATGCCAATCCCATGCTCACCTGAGATGACGCCATCGAGCGAACGCGCCAGCGCCATGATGCGATCGACCGCCTGATGCGCGGTTTGCAGCATGTCGTAATCGTCACTGTTGACAGGCAAATTGGTGTGCACATTGCCGTCGCCCGCGTGCATGTGCAGCGCGGCCCAGACCCGGCCTTTGAGCACCTGTTGGTGCACTTTGTCGAACTCGCGACGCAAAGGTGCAAACGCCGCACCACTGAACAGGTTGTGAAGCTCAGCGCGAAGCTGTGTTTTCCAACTGGCACGCAATTCGTGGGTCTGCAATTGCAACTGAAGTTGATCTATACCGCTCAACCATGACTGCCACAAACCACGGACATCCGCGATCAACAACAAGGCTTGCTCCACCCGCTCTTGCAGCAGCTCCGGCGACGGACTGTCAAGCTCATCGTCCACCGCTGCCATGGGCAGTTGGCCGTTGCTGAGCAAATCCTGCAAGGCATCACACAGGGAAATTTTGTTGCGCAAGGACAGCTCGATGTTGATGCGCTCAATGCCGTCGGTGTACTCGGCCATGCGCGGCAGCGGAATGACCACGTCTTCGTTGATCTTGAACGCATTGGTGTGCCTGCTGATGGCCGCCGTGCGTTTGCGGTCTAACCAGAATTTTTTGCGCGCCTCGGCACTGACCGCGACAAAGCCTTCACCGCTGCGTGCGTTGGCCAAGCGCACCACTTCCGAGGTGACGCGTGCCACGTCGTCGGCATCGTCACCGGCGATATCGCCGAACAACACCATTTTCGGCAAACCGCCGCGCTTGGATTTGGTGGTGTATCCCACCGCTTTCAAATAGCGATTGTCCAAATGTTCCAAGCCTGCCAGCAAGGTGCCGGTTTGTTTGGCGACCTCGAACATATAGTCCTTGATCTCGACAATACTGGGCACGGCCTGGTGTGCCGGGCCGAAAAACTCCAAGCAGACGGTGCGGGTGTGTGCCGGCATGCGGTGCAAGATCCAGCGCGCGCTGGTGATCAAACCGTCGCAGCCTTCTTTTTGCACGCCGGGCAAACCGCTTAAAAATTTGTCGGTGACGTCTTTGCCCAAACCGGCTTTGCGAAAACTGCCCCCCGGAATATCCAGACGCTCGGTGCGCAAAGGTGTGACGCCGTCGGCCTCAAAGTAATGCAACTCGAAACTGGCCATGTCGGCATCGTGGATCTTGCCCAGGTTGTGGTTGATACGCACCACCTCCAGCCACAGCGCGTCCGGCGTGACCATGCGCCAGCTGGCCAAATTGTCCAGCGCCGTGCCCCAGAGTACCGCTTTTTTGCCGCCAGCGTTCATGGCGATATTGCCGCCAATGCAAGACGCTTCAGCAGAGGTCGGGTCGACCGCAAACACCCAGCCTGCGGCTTCGGCGGCATCAGCGACTCGCTGAGTGACCACACCGGCTTCGGTCCACAAGGTGGGCGTGGCTTGCGCCAAGCCCGGCAAGACCACCGTTTCCACGGCGTGCATGGCGGTGAGTTTTTCGGTGTTGATCACCACGCTTTGCCAAGTCAAAGGAATCGCGCCGCCGGTGTAACCGGTGCCGCCGCCGCGCGGCACGATGGTCAAGCCCAGCTCAATACAGGCTTTCACCAATCGCGCCATTTCGGCTTCGCTGTCCGGGGTGAGCACCACAAACGGGTATTCGACACGCCAGTCGGTGGCATCGGTCACATGCGATACACGGCTCATGGCATCGAACTTGATATTGTCGTGAGCGGTGCATTTACGCAACACTTTCTGAGCTTTTTTTCGTAGCCCTTGCTGTCGCTCGAATTGCTGGGCAAATTGGTCTACCGCAACTTGCGCTGCATCCAGCAAACGGCCCACCAAGGCGTCTTTTTCACCGTCCGGCGGTTCATGTTTTTGCCGCCTGGCCTGCACATCGTCCAACCGGTGACGCAAGGCTTCGACCAGCAAACGCCGACGCGCTGGGTTGTCCAGCAAATCGTCTTGCAAATAGGGGTTGCGCTGCACCACCCAAATATCGCCGAGCACCTCAAAGAGCATACGGGCCGAGCGCCCAGTGCGTCTTTCGTTGCGTAATTGCTGCAACAGGCCCCAAGCCTCATCCCCCAAGAGACGACAGACAATCTCGCGGTCCGAAAATGAGGTGTAGTTGTAGGGGATTTCCCGCAAACGTTGGCCGCCTTCGACCGGGGTCATCAACGAGGCGAGAGGAGCGGGTGCATTCATAAATAAGTTTGCAATGGTAACCCAGCGCCCTTCGGCGCCAAGCTCAAAGGGTTAACAACCATTGGGTGCTGGCACACGCCAACACCATGGCCGCATAAGTCATGACCTTGCCATCGTTGCCAAACCACAGCAGGCCTAATAAGAGCACGGTGATGCCAATGATGCTGTTGACCATGAACTGTCGCCGCCATGACCGCCATCTGGGGTAATTACCCACTAACAGGGGGCTGACCAAGGCCATCCACGCCGCAACCGCACAGGCCGGAGCGACAAAATTGAGCAGATGAAGCAGAAGCGACATAACATCCATAGATTCAAATTTTATAATCTTGCTTATGTCTGTTTGGGCGCTCGGTCTCAACCACACCACCGCACCACTCGATTTGCGGGGTCGCTTCGCCTTTGCTGTCGAACACATGGGTCCGGTGTTGGACGGTTTTCGCCAGGCGGTTGGTGGCCAGACTGAAGCCGCCATTCTCTCGACCTGCAACCGCACCGAAATTTACTGCGCCTCCAACGAAATACTCATGCCCAACACCATGGCCTGGTTGGCTGAGTCCGGCGGCGTCAGCACCGACAGCTTGCACCAACACATTTACACACTGGTGGATGAGCAAGCGGCGCGGCATGCGTTTCGCGTGGCCAGTGGCTTGGACTCGATGGTTTTGGGCGAGCCGCAAATCCTGGGGCAAATGAAAGACGCCGTGCGCGCCGCGCGCGAAGTCGGCGCGTTGGGCTCTACCTTGCACCAAATGTTCCAGCGCTCGTTTGCCGTCGCCAAACAGGTCCGCAGCACCACCGAAATCGGCGCGCACAGCATCAGCATGTCGGCGGCCTCCGTGCGATTGGCGGGTCAGCTGTTTGAAGACCTGAGCAAAATCAATGTGCTGTTTGTCGGCGCAGGTGAAATGATTGAGCTTTGCGCGACGCACTTCGCCGCCAAAAACCCGCGCGGCATGACAGTCGCTAACCGCACCATGGAGCGCGGCGAGGTATTGGCCAAGCAATTCAGCGCGGGGGTGATGCGCTTGGCAGATCTGCCAGACCGCTTGCACGAGTTCGATGCCGTCATCAGTTGCACCGCCAGCACCTTGCCGCTGATCGGCTTGGGCGCGGTGGAACGTGCGCTGAAAAAACGCCGCAACAGCCCGATGTTCATGGTGGACTTGGCGGTACCGCGCGATATCGAGCCCGAAGTCAAGTCTTTGCGCGACGTGTATTTGTATACGGTGGACGATTTATCGCAGGTGGTGCAAACCGGCCAAGCCAGCCGCCAGGCGGCAGTGGCTGAAGCCGAGGTCATCATCGACGCCGGCGTGCAAAGTTTTGTGCATTGGCTGGACCAGCGTTCAGATGTGCCGCTGATTCAGCAACTCAACCAGCAGGCCGAGGCTTGGCGTAGCACTGAGTTGGCACGCGCCCAAAAACTGCTGGCCAAGGGCGAGCCAGTCGAGGCAGTCATGGAAAGCTTGGCGAAAAGTCTCACACAAAAAATGCTGCATGGCGCCATGGCTGAATTACATGCCGACGATGCACAAGCCCGCCAATCAGCCCGCCAAGCCATTGAGCAATTCTTTTTACGCGCTGGCCGTTAGCTAAAGGCGTCCTCCCTATGAAGCCGTTTATGCGCGCTCAACTCGAGCGCAATGTGCAACGCTTGTCCGAACTGGACTTTCTGCTGTCGCGTGAAGACATCATGAAAGACATGACGCAGTTTCTGGCGCTTTCGCGCGAACACGCCGAGGTGGCCGCTCTGGTCACGCCTTACCAACGCTGGTTGCAATTGACGCATGACAGCGATTCGGCGCACACCATGCTGCAAGACAGCGACCCGGGTGTGCAAGCCATGGCGCAAGAGGAAATTGCATCTGCCACTGTTCAGACCGAGGCTTTGCTGGCACAACTGCAACGCATGCTGCTGCCCAAAGACCCGGACGATGCACGCAACGCATTTCTGGAAATCCGCGCAGGTACAGGCGGCGATGAATCGACCTTGTTCGCCGGTGATTTGCTGCGTATGTACACGCGCTTTTGCGCTGAGCGCGGCTGGCGCGTGGAGGTGGTCAGCGAGTCGCCCAGCGAATTGGGCGGCTACAAAGAAGTGGTGGTGCGCATCGAGGGCAGCGGCGTTTACGGCTGTTTGAAATTCGAGTCCGGCGGTCACCGTGTGCAGCGCGTGCCAGTCACCGAAACACAGGGCCGCATACACACCAGCGCCTGCACCGTGGCGGTCTTGGCCGAACCGGATGAAGCCGAGGCTATCAAAATCAACCCCTCCGATTTACGCATAGACACTTTCCGCGCCAGCGGCGCCGGTGGTCAGCACATCAACAAAACCGACTCAGCCGTGCGCATCACGCATTTGCCCACCGGCATCGTGGCTGAGTGTCAGGACGGGCGTAGCCAGCACAGCAACAAGGCACAAGCGCTGCGCGTACTCACTGCGCGGATTCAAGAAAAAGACCGCAGCGAACGCGCCGCGAAAGACGCGGCCGAGCGCAAAAGCCTGATCGGCAGCGGCGACCGCAGCGACCGCATTCGCACCTACAACTTTCCGCAAGGCCGTTTCACCGACCACCGCATCAACCTGACTTTGTACAAACTGCTGGCCATTATGGAAGGCGATTTAGGCGATGTGGTTGAAGCCTTGCAAGCTTATGAAGCGGCGCATCAATTGGCGGCCTTGGAAGATGCGGTTTAAATCTCTTAGAAAAAAATTGGGCTGGTTCTCATAGCAAAATTTGTTGTGCATCAAAATATCAGTGCACATTATTTTTGTTACAGTCAATCACGCTTTTGCTTCACCGGCATGTCTATATTTAGCGCAAAGGAAAAACTGTGAACTTGATCAACAAATGGCTTGGTGGATTTCGTCTCGTAGGCAAAACCTACACAGATTCACGCACCTATTTGTCTGACCAAAGCGGTTTTTCTGCTGATGCCAAAAGCCTTTCCGGCGATATTCAAATGCTGGGCGCGGATCTCAGGGCATCACTTCAAAAAGTGAAACCGCTCTATGGCCAAACATACCCAAGTCAAAGCTCAAAATCCAAACGGAAACAGTCTTCAGCTTACCCAGCATGAAACCGACAGTCCGGTGCTTCCCGTGGCACAGTTAGAGCAGTTGCAGGCTTGGTGGCCGGCACACTTATTTCTTGCCTTGGTATGGGCGCTGCTATTTTTCTGGCTTTGAATGATCAGGCAACCGTCGCCTGTGTGATCGGCGGCGGCACCTTGGTTGGTCTGGTAACCGTTCTGGTTCAAGGGAAAAAGTCTGTGAAATCTGATGAATAACACCAAACAGGCATTGCAACACGCCCGCTCACTGGACATTGAACCAATGGAAGCGCAAACCCTGTTGCTGCATGTCTTGCAACGCCCTTTGCACGAACGCGCCTGGTTGCTATTGAATGACACGCTTGAACTGACCAGCGAGCAGCAAACACGCTACCAACTAGCACTGCAACAACTGCTGGACAACATGCCTCTCGCCTACCTTACGGGTGTACAGGCGTTTCACGGTCTGGACTTGCAAGTCACGCCCGATGTACTGGTGCCGCGTGCCGACACAGAAACTTTGGTTGATTGGGCTTTGGCGGTTGGCCCAGAGCAAGCCTGGGTGCTGGACTTGGGCACCGGCAGCGGCGCGATTGCGCTGGCTGTGAAACATCAGCGTCCTTCTTGGAGAGTGCATGCGGTGGACCAAAGCGCCAAAGCCTTGGCCGTGGCGCAAGCGAATGCACAGCGTTTGCAACTGGAAGTGGCTTTCACGCAAAGTGATTGGCTCGGCCAAGTTCAAGCCAAGTTCGATTTGATAGTTGCCAACCCGCCCTACATCGCCCAAGGCGACCCGCATTTGCCGAGCTTGGTGTATGAGCCGCAAAGCGCGCTGGTCAGCGGCCCGCAGGGCCTGGACGATTTACAGGCCATCATCGGCCAAGCCTCGTCCTACTTGAAACCGCAAGGCTGGCTGCTGCTGGAACACGGCTACAACCAAGCGACAGCGGTATGCGACTTACTGCGGCAAAAAGGCTTCACTCAGGTGCAAAGCCGCAACGACCTCGCGGGCATCGCGCGTTGCAGCGGGGGTATGCGCGCGGAAGTGAAATAATCCGCCTATTCAGCATTTTTGCAATTTGGGAGTTTTTATGAGTGATGTTCAACAACGTATCGAGCAACTGGTCAAAGACAACGACGTAGTCTTGTTCATGAAAGGCAACGCGAATTTCCCGATGTGCGGTTTTTCAGGTCGTGCCATTCAATTGCTCAAAGCCAGCGGCGTGGACACCAAAACCCTGACCACCATCAATGTGCTGGACGACGCTGATATCCGCCAAGGTATCAAGGAATACAGCAACTGGCCGACCATTCCCCAGCTTTACGTCAAGGGCGAATTCATCGGCGGCTCGGACATCATGACCGAGATGTACGAATCCGGCGAACTCACCAAGGTACTGGGCCACTGAGCTTTCGGTCTTATCCAAAAACAGTTTCTGTTCAAGGCTGCCATCGCTGCTGTGCAGCCAGTACAGCTTGCGGATAAGCGTTTTGCCCGCGGCTGCCGTTGTAGCGGCCCAGCGCCATGGCCAAATGGCCGTCTTCCAACTTTAAATAGTGTCGCAAGATGACACAACCAAACCGCAAATTGGTTTGCCACTGAAACAACATAGTCGCTTCGCCTTGGCCCAACACGCGTGTCCAAAAAGGCATGACTTGCATCACGCCCATGGCGCCTGCGCTGCTGATGGCGTATTTGCGAAAACCGCTTTCCACCTCTATCAAACCCAGCACCAAAGTCGGATCCAAAGCGGCGCGACTGCTTTCATACCAGACCATCTGTAAAAACATTCGTTGTAACTCTGGCGTTGCCAATTCCGGCAATCCGGCAGCGCCGTGCATTTGGCGCAAACGCGCATTCAATGTTTGTAAATTGCGTTGCAGCCATTGTTCATATGCCTGTTTGTCGGCGGCGGTGGGCAAATATGGCTGTGGCGGCGGCATGCCAGCCACGGCCACGCTGAGTGCCGAGCGCACCGAATCGGCCAAGTGCTCTTCGCGTTGCGGGCCGGAGTGGGCCTGTTGAGCTGCAATAAGCAGCGCACATAGAGCGGACCGCAAGCGCATGTATTAAGAGAGTTTGCCCTTGATCAAGCCCGCCACCTCCGCCAGCGCCACCTTGGTCGGTTCGACGTCTCTGCGGTGCTGGTACTCGACTTGGCCTTCTTTCAAACCGCGGTCGCCGATGGTGACGCGGTGTGGCACGCCGATCAACTCCCAGTCGGCGAACATCGCGCCGGGGCGCTCGCCCCGGTCGTCCAGCATCACGTCGACACCGGCTTGCAGCAACTCGGCATACAAAGCCTCGGCGGCGGCTTTCACCTCGGGACTGCGGTCCGGTCCGATGGGGCAAATCACCACAGTGAAGGGTGCTAACGCATCCGGCCAGATGATGCCTTTGGCATCGTGGTTTTGTTCGATGGCTGCAGCAGGCAAACGTGTGATGCCTATGCCGTAGCAACCCATTTCGAAATGCCGGGGCTTGCCGTCTTCGGCCAAAAACGTGGCGTTCATGGCCGCGCTGTATTTGGTGCCCAGGTAAAAAATATGCCCGACTTCAATACCGCGCTCTATTGCCAACACGCCTTTACCGTCAGGTGAGGCATCGCCTTCGACCACATTGCGTATGTCGGCCACCATGTCCGGTTCGGACAAATCGCGGCCCCAATTGACGCCGGTGATGTGGTGGTCAGGCTGGTTGGCACCGCAAATCCAGTTGCTCATCACCGCCACGTCGCGGTCGGCCACGATTTTCAAAGGCTTGTGCAATTTCAGTGGCCCTAAGTAACCGGGCTTGCAGCCGAAGTGCTCGTCAATCTCGGCCAGCGTGGCAAAGCGAAAACCTTTTTCAAACCCGGGCAGCTTGCCGACTTTGACTTCGTTCAT